>OZ240666.1:3403411-4071822 GCA_965198675.1 Prochloron sp.
CGATCGCAGTTGCTCTAAATGTCGGATCTGCTGCTGGGGGGTTTCAATATGACCGGAGAGCATGGTACTTGTTGTGGGCATTCCCAAACGGTGGGCAGTACTGACTATTTCTACCCAAGTAGCTGCATTTATTTTTTCCGGACAAATAATTTCCCTGATTTCATCGTCTAATACTTCCGCTGCTGTTCCTGGCATGGAACCTACTCCAGCTTCCATGAGAGCACCTATTACTCTTTCATAGCTGATATCATCTTCTCGGGCAATAAACTGCACTTCCTGGGGGGAAAAAGCGTGAATATGGAGCTGGGGAAATTCTTCCTTAATGCTCCGCACCAGTTGGAGATAATAGGGTAAGGTAGCGACCTGGAGTTTTGCTTGGGTATTTAATCCCCCCTGCATACATATTTCTGTCGCTCCTCGCTTGACTGCATCTGCTGCTTTGGCTATAATTTCAGCTGTATCTAACCAAAAAGCCCCTTTTTCTCCTTCGTCACGGCGAAAAGCACAGAAGCTACAGTGTTGCTCGCAAATGTTGGTGAAGTTAATATTGCGATTAACAACGTAAGTAACCGTATCTCCTACTTGTATCTGTCTGAGGCGATCTGCTGTGGTGCCAATGGCAGTTATTATAGCAGGATCTTTTTGCTGTAGCAGTGTTAATCCCTCGGTTGGAGACAAGTCGTGACCATTAATTGCCTGTTCTAAAATAGCCTCAATTCTTTCTTTATTATTAACTATAATCATTAGTCCAAGATTGATGGTGGGATAGGGTGATGGGGAGATTTGAGGTGATTTATCTAATAAAACTTGAGAACATCAGTAGGTTGGGCCGACAGGCAACTGTCGGAGCAACGAAACCCAACAGCCCTGGAGATTTTTGTTGGGTAAAGCTTACGCTCTACCCAACCTACTATAACTGGGAATTGAATCGAGACGGTGTACAGATTGGGATATCGGTTATAGGTTTGCCTCTCGATTAATTGTTCTCTGAGCCTCATTGATTAATGCTTTTTCCACTTAATTCTGCTGCTGTTGCAACCGCTGCATGGATTTCTGGAGGTATAGGTCGCATTAATTTCCCATAATAGGGTTTCTGAGGTGATTTACCTACCCGATTACAGGTATCTAGGTAATCATTAACTGCTTCGCAAAAAGCTGCCTTTAATTCAGCAACAGTTTCACCATGGAAACCTACGATATCTTTGATTCCTGCTATATGACCAACAAAACACTCATCTTCCACGCTCAACTCAATAGGAGCCTGATAGCCTTTGTATGATAACGAACTGCTCATGGTTCTACCCCTAATTGCTTGAGAAACACCCGAGCATCTTTAACCTGATATGGTTTTGCCTCCTTTCTCGATTGACACTCCCCGATGGACTATGAGATCGACAAATACTTTCTGGGCTTGATCGTCAATCTGGTAGATAATTCTGTAATCCCCAATTCGATAGCGGTAGTACCCTGCAAGCGTACCCTTGAGAGATTTGATTGTAGGATAGTTACGTGGCTCTCGGCTTAATTGCTCAAAAGCTCTAGCAATTTTTTTAGCTGTAGCTACTTGTGTGTCAGCGTAAAACTTGAGAACATCAGGATTAAGAACGATTTCATACATCTGAGCGTACCGTTCTCCAGTTAGTGTACTCAATCTTGGGTGTTTGTCGGTTCTCTCTTAATCGCTGGATAACTCCCGCAATATTTAGTAATTCCTGGGTAGCTTCTTCACTCTCTCTATCAGCTAGATAAGCAACAAAATCAGCAACAACCTGAAGCCTTTCTGGCGTGAGCTGCTGAATATCTTTGAAGAGGACATCTCTGATGACTTGGATATCTACTGACTGAGGATCTTGTAGGTTTTGCATGATTGCTCCTAATAAGGACAAGTTCTTTGACTGAAGATCCGTGACTATTATAGCAGCATCAACAGAAAAGGCAAAAATTTGAATTTATACAGAGCAGTACCTACTTTCATGGTATTGTTGTGACTGTCGCTGGAAATACATCCAGGATAGAGACGATGAAAATTCTGTTGGTAGAAGACAATCAAGGGATTGCGGAAATAGTCAGAGATACTCTCTCCCGTCAGCATTATCTGGTGGATATGGCGACGGACCGTAAAATGGGTTTAGAATTAGCCGCATGGTTTGAATATGATTTGATTTTACTAGATTTAGGACCACCAGAGAAAGATGGGATTCGATTTTGCCAACAGCGACGACAGGAAGGGGATACTACCCCTATTTTACTGATGACAGCACAAGATTCTACCGCTCTAGTGGTGAAAGCATTAGATGGGGGAGCAGATGATTATTTGGTCAAACCTTTCGATTTAGAAGAGTTGTTGGCGAAAATAAGAGCATTGCTGCGTCGTGGCAATTTATCCCTACCTCCAGTGATGAAGTGGGGAAGTTTGCGTTTGGAACCCAGTAACTGCAAAGTGAGTTACCAGGGGAAACTTTTACGTCTGACGGCGAAGGAATATGGGTCTCCTGGAACTATTTTTACGCAATCCTCACCGGATCTTTAGTCAAAGCTGTCTGCTGGAAACACTTTGGTCTTTTGATGCTGTTCCTTCCGAAAGTACCGTGAGAACCCATATCAAAAGTTTGCGTCAGAAACTGAAAAAAGCAGGTGCCACTGGGGATTTAATTGAGACTGTCTACGGGTTGGGATATCGGTTTAATCAGAACGTAAACCAGCAGTTTACCAGTCAGACTGTACAAAAACAGCACAAGTCAGATAAGAAAAATGCTGTAGAAGGAAGACTGGTTACTATTTGGCGGCAACAAAAACCCCAGTATCTAGGTAGAGTTGAAGTGTTGTCTGAAGCGGTTAAAGCAATGCTCACAGGTAATTGTAGCCCCAAATTACGAGAAGAGGCTGAAAACGAAGCTCATACTTTAGCCGGTTCTCTCGGTATTTTTGGCTTGGTGGAAGAGAGCGAGCAATCTCGGGAAATTGAACAGATATTGGTAGCCCAGGAAAAACTTCCTCGGAGCAAAGTTAAAAAACTCTGCTCACTTGTAGGCGCACTACGAGAGTCTATAGAGGGAGCAGAGGAGGGGGTAACAACCGGAAATGTAGTCCAGGTGAGGACTTCCGACTCTTCCCTCCGATTATTAATTGTGGATGACGATGCGGTCGTGAGGAGAGCGTTAGCAAAGGAGGCGATCGCCTGGAAAATGGAACCGGAGACGGCTGAGAATGTCCCAGCTGCAAGAAAGGCGTGCTACAGTAACAAACCAGATGTTATTCTCCTGGATCTATCTTTTTCCCAGGAAGCGGAAGATGGGTTTGAGTTATTAAAAGAATTGAATACTGTGAAACCCCCTATTCCCGTATTGGTGTTTACAGCGCGGGATAGTTTTGCGGACCGGGTGAAAGTAGCTCGTTTGGGGGGACGGGGCTTTCTGCACAAACCCATCCCTCCGTCGAAGGTTATGGAAGCCATCGCCCAAGTTATGGAACAATCCCGTCCCAATGGGGCAAAAATAACTATGGTGGACGATGACCCGCAAATGCTGGACTGGCTGCGGCAATTGCTCTCTCCCTGGGGATTTCAGCTCACTCTTCTGGATGAGCCCAAAGAATTCTGGCAGGTTTTGCAACAATCCTGTCCGGATCTCTTGATTCTCGACATTCAAATGCCCTCCTTCAGCGGTCTTGAGCTATGTCAAGTGATGCGGAATGACCCCCTATGGCAAGATTTGCCGGTCCTCTTTCTCTCCGCACAAACAGATCCCGCAACGGTGCAAAAAGTGTTTGCTGTGGGGGCTGATGACTATATCCAGAAACCAATTGTGGGACCGGAACTCATTGCTCGAATTCTCAATCGATTAGAACGGTCTCACATTAAACACAAATCTTAACTGAACATCTTTATCAGGCCTATTTTAGTTGATTATGGAAATGATTTAATAAGTAGTATAGCTCTGCGCATTCGGCAATTTTTAGAGCTGGAGGAAATTCTCAATGCTACTGTGATGGAAGTGCGTCAACTGCTTCAGGCGGATCGGGTCATTATTTATCGTTTTAACCCGGATTGGAATGGGGTTGTAACTGTAGAATCAGTAAACTTATCCCAGTGGTCAATTTTAGGAAGAACTATCGCTGATCCTTGTTTCCAAGAATCTTGGATCGCTTCCTATGAACAGGGTAGAATTACCGCCATCGGGGATATTGATACGGCCAAAATTAGAGAATGTTATCGGGAATTTCTAGCTCAGTTTCAGGTGAGAGCTAATTTAGTGGTTCCTATTATTCAGGAAGAAAAAAATGAGGGAAATCGATTGTGGGGGTTACTCATAGTTCATCAATGTAGTCATCCACGACAGTGGAAAAAATCAGAACAAGATTTGCTCCTAAGGTTAGCAAATCAAGTAGCAATAGCCATCACTCAAGCAGAATTGCTGAGGGAAAAAGAAAAGGTTATGATCCAACTACAAGAAAATGTTAGAGATATCCTGTTCTCTGAAGAAACTCTACAAGAACTGAATCGAGAACTAGAAAATAAGGTAAAACGAGGAAACGCCGCACTCTGGGAAAGCGAACAAAGATTCCGTTCTTTATTTGAATCAGCCCCCGATTTCATTTACATATTAGATACAGAGGGAATTATCCAACAAGTTAACCCCAAGGTTATCACTGATACAGGTTATTCCGACGGTGAACTAGTGGGTCATCATTTAACGGAATTTTTCACCCCCAGATCCAGAGAAAATTGCCAGCAAGAGTTCTCCATTCTCTTCCAAGAAGGCTTCCATCGTCAAGAAAGGGAGTTTGTCTGTAAAGATAAAAGGATAATTACCATCGATTCCTCCTGTTCCTTGGTGCGCAATGCTGAAGGAGAAATTGCTTACATTCTCGTTTTACAAAGGGATATTAGTGAAAAGAAGCAAGCCGAAGCAACTTTGAGAGAGAACGAGCGGCGTTGGCGCACCCTGCTGGAAAATGTCCGTTTGATTGTAGTTGCCTTAGACCGGGAGGGTAAAATAGAATACCTCAATTCCTTCTTTTTGGAATTGGTAGGATATGAAGTCGCCGAAGTATTGGGTAAAGACTGGTTTGAACTATTTGTACCTCAGGAGAAGCAACCCCAGGTACAGCAAGACTTCCGGGAAATGCTCCGGCAAGATTGTTCTCCTTGCTACCAATACCCTATTTTAACTCGGTCGATGCAGAAAAGATTGATTGCTTGGAATCATACAGTACTGCGCAATGGGGAAGGAGAGGCTATAGGTACCATGAGCATTGGGGAAGATATCACAGAGCGTCACGCCATGGAAAGGATAAAAGACGAGTTTATCTCTGTTGTCAGTCACGAACTGCGCACTCCCTTAACTTCAATTCACGGTGCCTTAAATCTCCTGGCTACAGGTTTAGTGGATCCTGGCTCGGAAAGGGGGGATCAGGTGATTCAAATTGCCGCCAAGAGCGCCCAGCGTTTGGTGTGACTAGTGAATGACATTCTGAAACTGGAACGGTTATCCTCCGGGAAGATTAAGTTGTCCTCCGAAAGGGTAAATGTAGCTGACTTAATGGAGCAAGCCATCGCACAAATCGAAGTGATAGCCAATAAAGCCGGTGTAATCTTAGAAGTTAGTCCCCGGTCACTGGAGTTTTCAGCAGACGGGGACCGCATAATCCAGGTACTGAGTAACTTGTTAGACAATGCTATCAAATTTTCTCCTCCAGGAGCTAGAATTAGATTATCAGCCCAATTGGATCGGGAAATTCTCTTTCAAGTCCAGGACCAAGGACAAGGTATTCCTGCTGATAAACTCCAAAGCATCTTCGAGCGTTTTCACCAAGTGGACGCCTCCGACTCCCGCCAAAAAGGAGGAACAGGTTTAGGACTGGCAATTTGCCGTAGTATTATCCAACAGCATGGGGGACAAATTTGGGTTGAGAGTCAACTGGGACTGGGTAGCACTTTTTACTTTACGGTGCCCAGAGGAGAATAAGTATGAGGGAAAAAAGAATCCTGGTAATTGACGACGATGAAGGAGTGCGGGCCATCGTCCAAATTTCCTTAGAAGTAGCAGGTGGTTACACAGTACTCACTGCTGCTTCAGGTAAAGAGGGTTTAACTCTAGCAATCGCGGAGCAACCCGATGCTATTATCCTGGATGTCATGATGCCTGAAATGGACGGGGAGGCGACTTTTGCCCAATTACAGTCCCATGCTACCACCAAAAATATCCCCACTATTTTGCTAACTGCCAAAGCTCAGAATAGCGAGCAACAGCGGTTTATTGACCTAGGGGTAACTGGATTAATTACTAAACCCTTCGAGGCTATGGATTTAGTTGAGCAGATCCGCCAGATTCTAAACTGGTAGATTAGATTACAATAGAACAAGTAATATATACTTTTGTATCTTTTGGCTCTTTACCCGGGGAACTTCACAGAATCTTCACATTTGTCTCATAAGTTAAAAGTGTAGCTCAATCAGCTAGCAATTTTATTTTTTAGCAGAGAGTTCCCATGCCTAGCCATATTTGTCCTTGTTGTTCAGATACCCTACTACGCCATGTTAACGGAAAAGGGCTTTATTGGTATTGTTGTAGCTGTCATCAGGAAATGCCTAGTTTGAGCGGGAATTTATCTTATCAAGCTAAGCAACTATCTATTAAACAATCATCATTGGCTCAGATTTTGCTAGAATCAACTGAATTAAAAGTTTCTTGTTTAATTTAAAATAATTAATTTACATTTCTGGGAAAATTTTGTAAAAAGTGATATTGGTCAAAATAGCGATGACCTATATTAGCTAAATTTTGACCATCATTCCACGCTGCTTATGACGAATGTATCCCTAGCCAAAGACTATCACCGTCTCAGTAAAATGCTAACTCCAATTAAAGGATTAGCTATTCTGATGGTAGTAATTTACCATCTCTGGGGATACAGTCAAGGGTATCAAACAATTGCTCAAATTGCAGGCAATGCTTCGAGAGCTGGTTAGCTCCCTTTTCATCTCTTTAATTTATCGTACCATTATCGTTGCTCTTACTTTAGACCAAAGAATAACTGATACTTTACTGCGGGAAGCTTTATTTCCTTCCCGGTTGTTTGAATTTGTCTTTGGTATGATTTTGGCGCGCTGCGCAAAGCGCAGATATTGAGTTGGGCTATAATTGGCTTAGTTCTCAATTTACTGCTTCTAATTAAATCATTCTCTACACCCCACACCCGCTAATAACGAGGATAAAAATGCTACTTTTAACATAGAATAGGAAAGATAACTCCTGTTGACATAATAAAATATATACAAATAACTTTGTTATTAATAACTTTTTTTATAAAAAAGCTTTTATTGGGAATAATTACTATTTACTGCCATCGCTCTGGCCATTTTTTTAAGAATCATCAACTTAGGCAGCCGAGAATTTTGGTACGACGAAGTTTTATCATTACTTCTGTCTACAGGTCAAAAAGTTGCCTATAAATCTCCCCCAGGCCAGTACTTTTATCTGATTATACACCTTTGCTGAGTTTGCCAGTAGAGAATGACATAACAGACATTGCTAGTACCCTGGAAAAACTGCTCAAGGGTTTGGTCGTCGAACTCCACCCTGCCCCTCGGACAGCATCTGTGGCTGCGACTTTTTGGCAACGGGGAAGCAGCAATGCGCAGTATTGGAGCTTTATATAGTTTAGGGGCAATTTTCAGTGCCTACGGTTTAGGTCGTCATTTACTGGGACATCGCGGGGGTTTGCTCTTTAGCGCTCTTCTGGGAACAAATGCTTTCTATCTCTTTCACTCTTTGAATGTGCGCATGTACGGACCTCTAGTTTTTTGGACAATTCTGAGTGCTTGGGCATTATTAGAGATTATAGGGGCAAATACTGGCGATCGCGTAAGCGCCACTCGAAGTTTCCGCCCCCAAATCCGGTGGACAATTTTGCTCATAGGTTCAGTAACAGGAGGGCTGATGACCTTTTACATTTTTGCCTATTATTTAGTCGCTTTAGGGGTTTTAGTACTTATCTTAGATCGAAAACACTGGTGGCAACAGGGATTGCGTTTGTTTGCAGGAGTCTTAATAACCATTCCCTGGGTAATATGGGGAACCAGACAGCAACTGCGCAATGCCGACTTCGGTCGCTTTTCCTCCACCACTGGTTTTTTCGAGACAACCTGGTTGCACCTAAAAGATGTGCTGCAAACCTTGGGTATTCATTTACTATTAGGAGATTGGATTAGCAGTATTTCGGGTGAGAGCGCTACCATTGCTGGTGTAGTAGCATTAGTCCTGTTAGTAGCTTGCAGTCTGAACGCAATGGCCAACAAAAACAGCGCCGACTTTTAACCATAGCTTTGGTCTTAGGCATTTTTCCCCTGTTTTTAGGGTTGCTGACCGATGTAGTGGGGGGTAAGTTTACCGTCGGTTTCGGTTGGGAAAGGTCGATGATTTTCATTCTGCATCTGGCTTGTCTTCGAGGCAGCAGGAAAATGGCAAAAACCAGCAGCAGCAATTTTATTGTTCTTATATTTAAGTGTTAGTATCAGCGATTTCACCCTTCGTCCCCGCTGGATGTTCCATCAAATGGAGGCTATAATTGAACAGGAACGGACAACGCCAACTTTAATCGCCATGAATTCCCTCGCTTGGGGTAATGTGCTCCGTTTGGCTTACTACCTTCCTGTGGATGCTCCCGTAATGTTACTATCTCGTCACCCAGCAGATTGAGCCACATCTTTAGAGGAAACACTTGCCACCAATTCCTATCCTCGCTTAACGATGGCGCGGAAGTCCCCACCCGTAGGATGCTAAGAAGTCGTAGGATGCGTTACTAGCCACTGTAGGATGCGTTACTAGCCGTAAGTAGTAGCAACAATACAAACTTTGTTGGCGTAACGCATCGTACGTAGCAGCATCCTAAATTAAATGGGTTAGCGTAACGCATCCTACGCGCGGACACTACCCTATCGCGTCCGGAGGTGGGGATGGATAGCGCCCCAACTACCGCACAGTAAAAACACTGTGAAAGCCTTTTCTTGGCTTCATCTTGACAATCTGTACTCACAATGTTAATATAAATATATCAAATCTAGGTGTGCTAGATGCCAACCCGTCGAATAACCTACCGACTGTATCTAAGTGCTTACGCTGTTCGCAAATTACATTTGGCGCAGAAAACGAGTAGACTTTGGCTATCAGCGCTGTTTCAAAGGGGACGCTTGCGGGACGCCAAGGGCGTCCCGCCAAGGGCGATTGCTTGCGCTTTGCTTACGCAAAGCTACGCAATAGCCAAATATCCTAAATTCAAAGCAAAACGACGCTATAGAGGATGGACATATTCTGAATTATCAGGATGGGAAGTTCAGACTAATATGGGTGTTAACGGTAACCTTGAATTGAGGGACTTAAAGCTGTCTATTCCTATGGGGAGAAAACCTACAATTTGCACTATAATTTGGAGTAATAACAAGTGGTACGCATCTATCACCGTTAATTGTGTTCCGCAAAGGCCAGATTTTGGGTGCAAAGTAGCTATAGCAACTAGTAATGGGGAATTTATAGAATCTCCAAAATTCCAAGCTAAAGCTGCGGAGAAAGTCAAACAGCTTTCTAAGCAACTAAGAAGAAAACGTCGTCCAGAGAAAAGAAAGACTAAAGTTTCTCGTAGATGGCGCAAAACCCAAAGTCAAATTAGCAAGGTAAGGCGCAAGGTTGCTAATCAGCGCCAACCCCCCCCCTTAGTCCCCAGGGTGAGCGCAAGAATCAATAAGGAGGCTAATTCTCAATAATAATGATAATCTTCCCGACATTATTGATAATAGGGTGAGACTATTGAGAATTAATGTGGCTATATACCACATTTTGGCACAATTTTTCTTGCGCTTGCCCTGGAAAGCATCACCGATCGGCAAATCAGGTAGTGAGTTATGAGCACAGTTTTGGTTGTAGAAGACAGCCTCACACAACTGCAGATAATCTTAGACCTACTCAAAGATAGTGGGTTAGACGTAACTTCTGCAGCTGATGGGGTTGAAGCATTAGAGCATATTCAGCAAACTAGCCCTGATCTAGTAATTTTGGATATTGTTATGCCTCGAATGAATGGTTATGAGGTTTGCCGCCGTCTCAAAAATGACCCTAAAACCAAAAATGTGCCAGTGGTGATGTGTTCTTCTAAAGGAGAAGAATTCGATCGCTACTGGGGCATGAAACAGGGGGCTGATGGGTATATTGCTAAACCTTTTGAACCAATAGAGTTGATTGGAACTGTAAAACAACTACTGAGAGGATAGGGATACAATCTTTCATGTCCTATGTATCCACCCGCTCGCGTCCTGAGAGCAATCGCGAAAGAAAAGGTCGTCGCATTTCCAGCGCCTGCGCCGCCATCAAACCCTATCAGAGTATCATTTGACGCCGGTCGGGAACAGCCCGCGTTGGGGACAAGCTAGGATAACCCAATTCCAAAAAGTAAATTTAGGAAACTGCATGTCATGGTTAGTCAACCAGATTTTTTAACAGAAGCAAGTCCAGAAAGCTCGTCAGAGATTGAGCAGCTAGAAAGCCCCGTAGGGGAACCTCACCTTCGCTTTTACCTGCCCTCCGGGGATGAATTTGCACTTCCGGCTACAGGGATCAGAGAGGTGATGCAACAGTCGCCAGATCGAATTACGTCTATTCCCAACGCTTCTCCTTTATTGTTGGGAACGATAAACTTACGAGGACAGGTAATTTGGGTGGTAGATCTCGGTCAATTTTTAGGATATCCAGCCCCACTCAAGACAGAAAGAACCGAAATACCGGTGATCGCAATCGAAGAAAACGAAAAAATTTTAGGGTTAGCCATTGAGCGTCTCTCAGAAATGGATTGGCGCGATCCAGCAGTGCCGACATTTGTCGATCGCAAACAGCTCAGGTTTGGAACTAATATCCCAGAAACAATGGCTCCTTTCGTAGAAGGAGAATGGGTGTTAGACTCAGAGTCTAAAAAGTTTCTGCGATTGCTAGACACTGATGCAATTTTGCGGTGGTCGTGGGATGGTTGGTACCTAAAAATGAGATCCACATGCTGAAATTAAGTACAACGAGTCCAATCAATATTAGATGTTTCGCTTGAAGGGAAGCAAATGTACGACAGATCCGATTACACAAAAGAATACGAAGAAAAATACACTGATGCAGAAAAAGCATACTATCTTGGTAATTATCAGGAGGCAGCTACGATTATTGATCGCATGGCTGAAGATTTCCCAGATGAGCCGACGATTCTGTTGCTGCGAGGTCATATCTATTGCTATGGACTTCAGCAGTACGAGTTTGCTCAAAAACAATACGAGTCCGTTTTGCGACTGACTCAAGATATAGAGTATATCAATTACGCTAATAACGGACTGGAACAAGCTAGACAATTACAGAACCAAAAGGCTAAGGCTGAACCAAAGGGCGAAGAGGAAACCCATGTCGAGCCTTTGCTTTCTGGTTATGACAACAATAGTAATGCTGGTGTACGGGCGCACGACCATGCGCCGATGGCGCTTGCCGATAGTAACGATTATGTCAATCCTTTTGAGGGAGAACCTGACGAAACCTCTATGGATTGGGAACAGTTTAGAAAAGAAAGAGAAAATACAGGGTTAGATCCAGAACTAATAGATTCTGAACTAGATACCTTCATAGACTCGGAATCGGACTCTGATACTTTCATAGACGATAGTCAGCAGGATACTTTCATAGACGATAGTCAGCAAGATACTGTCCCAACTAGTTATCCGCCCAACAAATCGCAACCTGGCTCCGACGAAGAAAAACTCACAGAATGTGATGAGATGTATGGTAATACGAATGTTCAAATTGCGGACAACTTTTCACTCAATGATATAGATATCAGCATCACATCTGTACCGGCGCACGGCCGTGCGCCGATGGCGCATTCCAAATTGGACATTGCATCAGAGGAAATATCTGCTAGTCAGACAAGGGGAGGTTTCTTAGAAGAATTTGATGTTTTGAACGACGAAGAATTGTTCAATCCCCAAAAAGAAGATTTGATCCCTGACCAAAGCAGCAGCTCGGAAAGCGCTAAAACTGGTGGTCGGACAACAATCGTTAGTAGTAGCGATTATAGCACTAGCAGGAGCGGTAACTTGACTAGTTTTACCCAAGGGAGAAGCTCTCCTGCGGGTGAGGACATCGAACTTGGACTCCTATCCTGGTTTAAATATGCCCCTTTTAGTAAAAAACAATGGTTGACTGCGGCGATCGCAGGGACGATATCCTTAATCGGTGCTGTCTGGGTAGGCTATATTTCTTCGAACTGGGGGTCAGAAAGGAACACTCTGCGTCCTAGTCTTTTGACGGCTTTGGTCACTGGTTTGGCGTCAGGAGGCACTACTCTCTTTTTAGGCAAAATAACAAGGGAGCAAATTAACCGTTCTACTAGGGATTTGCAGGATAAGTTTGAGGCAGTATCTCAGGGAAATTTGAATGTTTTAGCAACGGTTTATACGTCAGACGAATTCGGTCAACTAGCGGTGGGATTCAACCAAATGGCACAGACGATCTTAAGCACCACAAGGTCAGCGCAGGAGCGGGCTGAAGCAACAGAACAGGCAAGAGAAGATTTGCAGCGCCAGGTGATTCGGTTACTAGATGACGTTGAAGGAGCCGCAAGAGGAGACTTAACGGTACAAGCAGAAGTAACTGCAGACGTTTTAGGTGCAGTAGCTGATGCTTTTAACAACACTATTCAAAATCTGCGCTCAATTGTCCAGCAGGTAAAGCATGCGGCACGCCAGGTAAACCAAAATGCTACCGATAGCGAAGCATTTGCCCGCAATCTTTCTGGTGATGCTTGGCGTCAGGCTGAAGAGTTAGCTGTTACCCTCAACTCCGTACAGATGATGACAGAATCTATTCAACGGGTGGCGGAAAATGCGGCTGATGCAGAAGAAGTAGCACGATCTGCTTCCACTAATGCTTTGAGAGGGGGTGAAGCAGTAGAACATACGGTAGCCGGTATTTTGAAAATCAGGGATAGTGTAGCACAAACAAATCGTAAAGTCAAGCGTCTGGCAGAATCAGCCCAGGAAATTTCCAAGATCGTAGCGGTAATTTCTACTATTGCTTCTCGGACTAATTTACTGGCTCTGAACGCCTCAATTGAAGCAGCAAGAGCAGGAGAAGCTGGGAGAGGCTTTGCCATAGTTGCCGACGAGGTGCGACAACTTGCTGATCGGTCGGCCAAAGCGCTCAAGGAAATCGAACAAATAGTTTCACAAATCCAGAGCGAAACTAGCTTGGTCCAGACGGCAATGGAAGAAGGTAATCAGCAGGTAATTGATGGAACAAGACGGGCAGAACAAGCCAAGCGATCCCTGGAAGATATTATTCAGGTATCTAACCGGATTGATGCTTTGGTGCGTTCCATTACTGCAGACACGGTAGAACAGCGGGAAAACTCCCGTACTGTGGCTCAAGTGACCCAATCTGTAGAGTTGGCAGCCCAAGAAACATCCCAGGAATCCCAACGAGTTGCCGGTTCGCTGCAAAACCTGGTCGGTATCGCCCGGGACTTGCTCTCGTCAGTGGAACGCTTCCGCGTCGAGGCCTCTGAGGAGTAGTAATGACGGGTAATACTTCTAAAAGTGGCATTGAGTTGTGGGCAACTCGCGCCAAAGCCGCCATTTTTCTCGCAGGACAAGTCGCAGTTCACTTGCTAAAAAAGAAAATTCACCGTCGCAATACCCTCGACCAAATGGCCACAGTCGGACCGGATTCAATGACTATCGCTTTAATTACTGCTGGTTTTGTCGGCATGGTGTTCACAATTCAAGTGGCGCGAGAGTTCATTTACTTTGGAGCAGGAACGGCTGTAGGCGGCGTTCTCGCTATCGCTTTGAGTCGGGAATTAGCACCAGTTCTTACAGCAGTAGTTCTAGCAGGTAGAGTGGGATCTGCAATGGCTGCCCAAATCGGCACCATGCGAGTCACAGAACAGATTGATGCTCTCTATGTGCTCAAAACAGACCCGATTGACTACCTCGTCATACCTCGCGTTCTTGCTTGCTCTTTGATGTTGCCGATTTTGACCATTCTCTCCCTAATTACTGGTATGGCTGGAGGACTGCTGATCGCTACTAATTTATATGACATTCCTCAATCGGTGTTTCTCAATTCCGTTCGTAATTTCCTCAATTTGTGGGATCTGACAGCAGCTATAATTAAGTCGATTGTTTTTGGCGGACTGATTGCGACCATTGGTTGTAGTTGGGGTTTGACAACTACTGGAGGAGCTAAAGGAGTCGGTCAATCTACCACTACTGCGGTTGTGACAGCAATACTTGCGATTTTTATCGTTAACTTCTTTTTGTCTTGGTTAATGTTTCAAGGCACTGGCAGTGCTTTAATTGGCTAAGGAACGTTAACTTGTAATATGTTGATTATTAGAGAGTGAAGGGAATAGGAAATAGTCAATATTTTTGTGGTTTACTTGTTAAAATAAAATAATAACTAGAGCTAACATATCATGAACGCTAGTAAACAATTAACAGCACAAACCATTGAATTATCACCTAGCTATAGAATTCCTGTAATTTTAGTTATAGCTGCTATGATACTACTACTGTTGCAAACCTGGGTTGGTTTGGCGGGGCTGGCCTGCTCGCTTGGTACCGCCCTTTTTGGATTGTTCCTCATGTTCCAAGCTATTACCATCCGCCTACAATTTACGCCAACTGCTTTAGATATCTACCGCTCTGAAAAATTAATGAGGAGATTTCCCTATGCTGATTGGACTGATGCCCGCATTTTATGGAGTTCAATACCTATTTTGTTTTATTTCAAAGAAGTTAATAGCATTCATCTTTTACCAATTATATTCGATTCAAAAATGCTAAAAAAGTGTTTGAATGAATACCTGTATAAATATAGATAATAGTCTAATTGACTTCACTTTGTATTACAATATTAAAATAAATGAATTCAGACGAATCTCCAACCCCAGATCAAGAGTTAGCTGTTCAAACATCGAATAGCTCGCAAGCACTCTCGGAAGAACTTTCTTTCGGGGGCGAAGATTCAGAACCAAAAGGTTTGTTTACTACCGACTCTCTCACTCCAGATAAAATAGAGTCCAAAGAGGCAGAGTGCATCGCCCAAAAATCGGATAAAGCCGATACAGCAACAGAGCCAGGAGCGTATGTTGTAGAGCAACTATCAGGAAGAGTGGCTGAATTGCAAAGGCAAAAGGATACCCTAGAGGCTGAAATTGAGGCGCTCACTCAGAGTAAAACTCAGATTACTGATACTTTGGGACGAATAGTAGCAGCAGGACTTGAGGAGCTAGAGGGACGCAAGCAAGCTCTTCAAATAGAAATCGAACAACTAGAACTTCGCCGGGAAAGAATTAGAGAGGAAATGCGCACCAGTTTTGCGGGAATATCTCAAGAACTGGCGATTCGGGTACAGGGTTTTAAAGATTATTTGGTCGGCAGTTTACAGGACTTGGCAGCGGCTGCAGAACAACTGGAACTGCCTACTGTCCAGGGATGGTCTGGAGCTCCAGAAACAGAACCAGAACCTTGTCAAAAAGCGCTTCAACCTCAATTTGTCGAACCGGGATTTCAAGAACAGGCACGACGAATTCGTCGCATTCTCGACCAATACCGCACTCACCCCGATTATTACGGTCCTCCTTGGCAACTGCGCCGCACTTTTGAACCAATTCACGCCGAAAGAGTGGAAGGTTGGTTTTTCTCCCAAGGGGGAAGAGGTGCAATACCGACCATGGGCAGCCGCTTACAGAATATTCTGCTCGCTTCGTCGGTAATTTCGATTTTGCACAGTCTAGAAGGCGATATCATGGCCGGGAGCAGGCGCCGACCTACTTTGGTATTGGCTAATACTCCAGAAAGATTGGGGGAATGGCGGCGGGGTTTGCAGGACTGCCTGGGAATTTCTCGCAGCGATTTTGGTCCCGAACGGGGTATCGTTCTCTTTGAAGCAGATGATGCTTTGGTACAAAAAGCCGAACGCTTGCTGGCGGATTCGCGCTTACCTTTAGTGGTTATTGATGAAACCGAAGATAGGGTTAGTCTTTCCCTGTTACAATTTCCTCTGTGGTTGGCTTTTGCTTCCGATCCCCAACAAACGTCTAGCTATATGTTTTAATTCCTGCTATGATCCAGTTTATCGTTTGTGGATTGCTCCCCATCGTTGCCTATTTATTAGGCTCAATTCCTACTGGTTATTTACTTGGACGATATCTCCAGGAAATAGATATTCGCGACCATGGTTCTGGCTCCATTGGCGCAACTAATGTTTTGCGCACCCTGGGTAAGGGGGCGGCAATCGCTGTTTTGTCCGTAGATTTGCTTAAGGGAGCTGGAGCTGTTGCCCTGGTTGATGGGGTAATTACGGTCAAGGCTGCGGGAATACCCCAAAGTTGGCAACCTTGGCTCGTCACGATCGCTGCTATGGCAGTAGTGTTAGGTCACAGCAAATCTATCTGGATTAATTTTACTGGAGGCAAATCGGTAGCGACGAGTTTGGGGGTGTTATTGGTGATGAACCCTTTCGTCGGTTTGGGAACCTTGGGGGTATTTCTCTTGGTATTGGCATTTTCCCGTATTGTTTCCTTGAGTTCTATTAGTGGGGCGATCGCGGTAAATGTACTGATGATTGGACTGCAACAGCCTTTGGCTTATATCTTGTTTGCTGCTGGGGCTGGGGGATACGTTATCTGGCGTCACCGCAGCAATATTGGCCGAATGCTTGCAGGAACTGAACCTCAGATAGGACACAAGTTGCATGATTGAATCCGCTTAGCTAATGCGCCGTTTTGTGTCTGCTTTCCGTTGAAACTTCGATTCATCACGGTAGGACTGCAATTCCTGAGAACGACGATAAGCTGCCAGTACCGCTTCAATTATTGCCGATCGCAAACCGTATTTCTCCAACTGAGCTACTCCAGCAATGGTGGTTCCTCCCGGACTGGTTACCCGGTCTTTTAGTTCAGCCGGATGCAGCCCCTTCTCTTGGATCAGCCGTGCTGTTCCTAATACAGTTTGGAGGGCTAATTGAGAAGCCACAGCTCGAGGCAATCCGGCTGCTACACCCCCATCTGCTAAGGCTTCTATCGCGATCGCAACATAAGCGGGGCCGGAGCCTGAAAGCCCTGTCACCGCATCCATCAGGGACTCCGGCACCTCTACTACTTGCCCTACTGCCGCAAAGATTGACTTGGCTTGGGCAAGATGACGCTTTTGAACCTGGTTATGTGAGGCAAGCGCCGTCATTGCCGCACCTACAGTTGCCGGGGTATTGGGCATTGCCCTAATAACTGGATATTGGGGAAAAGCTGCTTCCAGGCGACTTAAAGGAACTCCTGCTAAAATTGAAATTACTAAAGGTTTATTTATGGAAGGGTTCCTAAGTTCTAAACCCGCTACAACTAGATCGAATACCTGGGGTTTAATCGCCAATAACAAAACATCTGTCGCTGCTGCTGCTTCCCTGTTATCCTCTGTCACTCTAACCCGGTATTGCTGGTGCAAAAAATACCGCCGTGATTTTTCCGGTTCGCTCACCAACACCTTCTTGGCAGGGTAAATCTCTTTAGTAAGAAGGCGGGATAGGATTGCTTCTCCCATGACCCCGCCGCCAATGATACCTAACTTGATAGTCATGTTCAGGTCCTGGTTTACTGAGCTATCCGACTTGCTTCAGGAGCCCAAGCAGTAGGCGCTGTCTGATGGGCGGGACTCTTTTGAGTAGGTTTAGGAGCGACCTGTAATACTCCCGACTGGGTGCTGACTTGAACGCAGCTTGGGGTAAACAGGAAAATGCTCTCGCCAATGCGCTCCTGATGACCGTCGATGGCGTAAGTGCCGCCAGCAACAAAGTCTACGGCCCTTTGCGCCTCATCCGGGTCCATCACGTTTAAATTGAGAACCACAGAACGGCGCTCTCGCAGTGCTTGAATCACTTGAGGCATTTCCTCAAAAGAACGAGGCTCGAACACTACCACTTCTGAAATACCGTTATTAACTCCAGGCATTCCAATCACATTACTTCTTGTATTTGATTCCATTGTTGCTTCCTCTGTTAAGTTTGACCTTCCTTGATGACGTCGGCTACCTCGATACTCTTCTTCCCTAGCTACCGGGGAATGCTCTTGCTGATAAGAATTTTGGGGGTCATTCCCATCCATTTCCTCATATTCATATTCTTCGTATTCTTCAGCTTCATTGAAACCTACGAAATCTTTTAGCTTCCCCAAGATTGAGTTCATAGTGCAATTTCCTTCACAACTCCATTCATTAATAAATAGGATATATCTCTCAGATTGCAATGGAATTCAATCGCAATTTAAGCGAAATTATCTTGTCAGTCAAGAGAATTTTGCCGAGCTTATCCTTAAACCTACTATCCCGCAGGGATCCGCGAAGCGGCGCAGTATCGCATTTCTTCACCACTAAAAATTCCTAGCAGTCATCAGTTATCCTAAAACAATAATTTTGAGGACCACTATAGCTTAGAAATGTTTAATTAACAGTAGCTAATTCAGTTTTGCGCCAATAGCACGGACACTATAGCACGAGTTCCATAGAACGTCTATGATTTTAAACAGTCTTGCCCAGTAACTCGACCCCAGTCAAGCGGTCTGTTCCGTATTTTCCCTGACTTTATTCTATTCTTAAGATTTAATTTGGGATCGCTCTCAAACAGTGACCTCGTACCATGACAGTTACCAGTCCTGCTCAGGCAGGCGTCTGGTGCGGGGTTGTACCCACCCCCCCCCGTAGCTCCCCTCCCAGGAGGGAGGCAGTAGCAAGTGAAGTAAAGACAACTATTGTATTTAGATTTAGATATTTCTACCTCATCACCCTATCACCCCATCTCCCCAGCGAGCCAGCTCCCCATCACCCCATCTCCCCAGCGAGCCAGCTCCCGGTCACTGGTAACTGGTAATTGGTCACTGATTGAGGTGCTGGTAACAGGGACGTATACTATAATATTAGAAGCTCCCATTAGATATTATTAGCTAATTGGTCATTGTTTTTGCTCAGGGTAAAAATTATGTTAGGTCGTTTAACCAGTTTATTGAGAAGAAATGCCAATGGTATCGGAATCGAACTTGCTCCAGAACGGATCAATATCGTCCAACTGCGAAAATACAAACAGCAATACAAACTGGTAGCAAATTGTTATGCTAAATTGACAGAAGGAATATTTAAAAAGGGAAAAATTGCTGATGGGTCAGTTTTAGCAGAACTGATTCAAGATACCTTGGCTAGGAATAATATTAAGTCAACAAGAGTGGCTACCGCAGTGCCGATGCGAGAAGCAATCATGCGGATCGTACCCATTCCAGCAGAACTAGACGATCAAGAATTGCACGATGCGGTCCTGAATACTGAGGCGGCCCTATACTTACCCTATCCTCGCGAAGAAGTAGATTTGAATTACCAAAAGCTCGGTTACTTTGAAGATGAGGATGGGATTGAAAAAGTAAACGTACTGCTGGTGGCCACAAAAAGGGAAATTACCGATCTGTATATCGAAACTTTCCTTCAGGCTGGGTTAGAGATAGATGTTTTGGAGCTCAACAGCTTTGCTCTAATTAGAACAATCAGAGAGCAATTGCGTCAATTTGACTCTACAGAAGCAGTAGTGCTAGTGGATCTGGAATTCGACAGCACGGAAATTGCTATCATTGTAGAAGGGGTGCCGCAATTTTCCCGTACTATCCCCACTGGGACATACCAATTGCAAACCGCTCTGTCGCAAGCAATGAATTTACCGCCCTCGAGAAATATCGAACTGCTACAAGGAATGATAATCCCAGATCAGCCTTCTCAAAGTGCAGGTCCTCGTGGAACATCCATTAATCCAGGAATGGCCGCTTTATTGAGAGTATTAGGAGATCTTGCCGACGAACTGCGTCGTTCCATTGATTTTTATCTGAATCAGAGCGATAATATAGAAATAGCACAGTTATTCCTAGCAGGGCCAGGAGGGGGAATTGAACAGCTCGATGAGTTCATAACGAGGCGATTAGCTCTGCCAACGATGCAAATAGATCCGATAACTTCTCTTTCTTTAGAAGTAGATGAAGAAATTCCCCTCGCTCAAAGACCGGGATTGGCAACGGTATTGGGTTTAGGACTGCGGGAGGTGTAATCAATGTATAATCTAGATGTAAATTTTCTCAAAGATCGCGATTTGGGTAGCAGTTCCAGTCAGGGTACACTCCCAACCAAGAAACTAAACATAGAAATTGGGGAAATGGTTCCCCTGATTGCTGGAGCGGTAGTAATGGTTCTGTTACCCGTTCTTGCATTTAGCTGGTCATTAGCTCTGAAAGATCTAACAGCTCAAACCCAGGAGGAGATTGAGAATATTGAGCGAGAAATTCAAGGTTTAGAAGCTAAAAGAGCTAGGGTAAAAGATCTCGAAGCAAGACTAAACACACTTAAACAAGAATCCAGAGCGCTTGTTTCGGTCTTTGACCACATAAAGTCTTGGTCGGCAATATTACAAGACATTAGTGATCGAACTCCTGTCAGAGTCCAAATTGACTCCATCGCAGAGGATGGATCAGGTTTGCTGCAAATCGACGGAATGGCAGCTTCATACGAGGATGTAACGGATTTCGTCCTGACTTTAAAAGAGTCAAAATTTTTTCAAGCCACGAACATCGAAGTGAAAAGTGCTAGGTTGACTTCCAACTCCAGTCAATTAGACTATACTCAGTCCGAAGAAGGAATCACTCTTGTTGTCGAACTTCCCCAAGTAGTGGAGTACAAAATTGAAGCAGAACTGAGTCAAATACCAGCCTCTGATCTACTGCCAGAGCTAGAGCAAAAGGGGGCGGTGGGCTTGGTAAATCGGATTCAAATTCTTAAGGAGAAAGGATTGTTACAATGACATTCGCAGACGATTTTATCTCTTCAGAAGGAGAGGAACTAGGGGCAGGTTCTAATTATACTACAGCTTTTGGCATTACTTTTACCCCGGTAGTAAGCGGGATAACTTTAGCAATTATCGGTTTGTTGGGCGGTTTATATATCTTCATGAACTTGGTAATACCCGCTCAGGAAAATTATCAAAATTTAAAAACCACAAAAGAACAACAAGAGAATCAAGTAAAACAACAAGAGAGTATCAGACTCGACAAAAAGAAGGTCAGACTTGAGGAAGAACTGAAAGAAGCGCAAAGCCTAAAACCGAAAATATTAGGAGTTTTTGCTGACGGTAGCCAAAACTCAGACACTTTGTTAATAGATCTGAACGGTTTCATTGAGGGAAGAAAAGCAAAATTACTCAGCTTTACCCCGGAAGATAAGGAGGAAGTCATTACAGATGATTCTCTCGGCACAGGAGTAAACGGGAAGCTAAAACGTCAGCAGTATAAGTTGGAAATAGATGGTACTTTTGAACAGACTCAGTCGATTCTGCGCAATATGGAGCGCTTGCAATCTTTGTTGATGGTTAAAGACTTTGACTCTAAAGTGACGGAAAAACCAAATTTATTGTTCGATGGGAAAAAAGTTATTTCTCAAGGGGAAACTCAATTGACAACTAAATTGACAGTGGAAGCAATCTTACCTTTGGACTAAAATGGAATCACATAGCAAAATTGAGGAGTAAAGGATGAAAAAATATGGCCATGATTGTGACTCACTGTCACAATTACGACGAAGAATTTTGGCTGGGGCAGCACTAATGCTCCTAACAGTAGAACCAGTGATTGCTCAGAGTACTCAAGTGGGGGAAGTGGATCAGCCGCTGCAAATTGCTCAGACTTCAGAACTCCCAATTTCCTTAATTCCTGAGCCGGAAATTATTATTGAAGATAATCCCAGATTTGCTGCCCAAGACAATCCCCAACCAGCAGTAGAAACAACTCCGCCTTATTTACCCAGAGCTGTTGCTCCACCAGTGGGAGATATATCGGTTTCTAACATCAATTCAACTCCTGACATTCTGGATCTGGGAACCCGAGCAAGAGTATCTCGTCTGGTGTTGCGAGAAGCTCCCGTGCGGGAAGTACTGGCCATTCTGGCTCGTTACGCTCATCTCAACCTGATTTTTAGTGATGAGGGTGAATCCGAAAATACAACTGTATCCCTAGATTCGGCAAACGAGTCGGTTCAAAACCTATTTAATGATGTACTGCAAGTTACCGGTTTGCAAGCAAATCGCCGGGGAAGGACTCTATTTGTGGGGGCTAAGTTGCCCCAATCAGCTCGCAATTTAATTACCCGCACCTTCCGTCTCAATCAAGCTAGTGCTTCTGCTGTGTCTAGTTTCCTTGCTACTCAAGGAGCAGCAGTGCAACAATTGGTGACCCCAATTAAAGAAATTGTGGATCCGGAAACTAATAGAGTTATTCAGAAACAAGAACTACCAGTAGAACTAAGACCCATTACTGTCAAGCAGCCAAAAGATTCCACAGCTCCTTTATTACTTAGGGGATTGACGGTGGCAACGGATGATCGGAATAATTCTCTCACTATGATAGGATCCCCCCGCCAAATTCAAATTGCCACCTCTTTCTTGGTGCAAATGGATGCTCGTCGCCGTCAGGTGGCAGTAAATGTGAAGGTGATCGATGTAGTCCTATCCAACACGGATGACTTCAACGCTAGCTTTTCCTTTGGTGCTGGGGATGGATTTTTTGTCAGCGATGGTGGGAACACATTCTTTAACTTCGGGGGCATTAATCCCCCCAGACAGGCGCAGGCTGTTGCCAGTCTATTTGGACCACCAGTGATAGGTTTTAATCCAACAGGAAAACGTGATCCTGTGAAGGTTTTTTTGGACAGTCAAAATGCCCCTTTTGGAGATATAAATTCAGGGAAAATCGAGTTTAGAAACAGTCAAAATCAAATCGAGTCTATTCAAACCAGTCCTTTTCTTCGTCCTTCCTTCGGCACCCATAAGAATCCATTTCAACCAGGAGTTGTAAAGATACAACCAGGAAAAATAAAAACAACAGAAAGACGAATAATACAACTAGACGAGAAAGGCAGGCCTGTGTTAAACGAAAACGGTAATCCTGTAATTGTGAGTGAGCAGATCGACGAGGAATCTGAGACGATAATTACTTTTGAAGCACCCACTCTCTTCCAGTTTCCCACTAAGTTCCTGGCTAGTTTAGAGGCTCAGATAAAGAGTGGCAATGCTAAGATTCTCACTGACCCCACCCTGGTAGTGCAAGAGGGTCAAGAAGCTACTGTCAAGCTAGTGCAAGAGATAATTAGCAGTATTGAAACCGATATAGACATTGAAAATGGGGTGAGAACAGTGACGCCAGTCCTTAGGGAAGCTGGTTTAAATCTGAGGGTCAACATCGAAAAAATTGACGACAATGGCTTTATTAATTTTACTATCAGTCCCTTGATTAGTGCTGTGGGAAATACCGTCGATTTTGATTCTGGCTTTGGAGAGAATTTACTGAATTTACTCAACATTCGGGAACTGAGTTCTGGGCTAATTCGCCTCCGAGATAGTCAGACTCTGATCCTTTCGGGCATCATTCAGGAAAGTGACAGGACAACGATATCTAAAGTGCCGATTTTGGGAGATATTCCCCTGCTGGGTGCTTTGTTTAGAAGTACTAATCGAAACAATCTTCGCAATGAAGTCATCGTGCTGGTGACACCGCAAATCATTGATGACTCCGAGGGTTCTGGGTTTGGCTATAATTATGCTCCTGGGCGAGAGGCAAGTCAATTACTGCGGGAGCAAGGAATTGAAGTTCCTGGTGCTCCCCGGTGAAACAGTTACCTTGACAGTTTGTAGGGTGGGCATCGCCCACCAACAAGTAACATTGCCAACCAAATTCTTAGTGGCTCCCCTAGGCCCATAGCTTCGCGGATCCGCTATCTATCCTTTATAAACATATTTCTTAACAAAAAAGTTGACAAAATTGAGAAACTATGTATAAGGAAATAAATGTGTGCGGCTCGTTCCCTGTGAAAGCTGAGGCGTAAGCCAAACATAAGCAGGGGCTTGGTTTTGGGACATCGGGACTGTTAATCTAAGCCACCGAAAGGGGCTGAAAAACAGAACTCTGAGTCACTACCTGAGCGCTAGACCCGCAAGGGAAATGCGAGGGAAATTAGGAGAACTAAAGTGGAACTCCGAAACTCTAAGGCAGTGATTACCGAACCATGACAACTGAATGAATTATGAGAGTGAGGACACGGTCAGGAATCGTGAAACCAAGTCTCTCCCGCGTGGGAATCGCGTGAATCCTTATCTGGCCACAGTGAGGTTAATCACCAGGCTGAAGCTGGCAACAGGGCGGTAAAGTGCGACCGAACGGTTAGGTAGAGATACTTCCGCTAATAGGGAGAACACAGGGATAACTTAACGTGAATCATCTGAGAAAAGACCTAAGTTCCGACACTGTCGGAAGGCCGTTATATACGACAGAAGAGACACCGAATAAAGACTCGTAAGGGTAAGTGTTTGCCACTTACATTCCTGAGTTGGTAGTGGGTCAAAGGGTGAGTCCCCAAGGGTTCGTAACAATAGTTCATTCGGAACGAGTAAAAACTCGCTCGACTTCGACTAAAACAGGGGATTCCAAGCCCAACATGTGAGGTGGTGGGGCTGCTTGATTAACAGCCTAACGGAAGAGCGAGGGTAAGAGAGGGCGTAACTGCCCGAGGGTTTCTAAAGAGAAGACACACAATGTAATTATCAGAGCGAATTAAGGAGCTTAAGCTGTGCAAAGCACTAAGGTAGCCCCAATCGAATACCGCAGCATAGAGGATTTAAAACTTCACCTTGCAGTATTCCTGCGGGGTAGAAAGATAAGTCTGAAGGCTGACGATGTCTGGAAAGATTTGCCGTGGAAGCGATTCCGGGGTCAGGTCTTTCGATTACAGAGGAGTATCTTCAAAGCGCTTGCATACAATCAGAAAGTTAAGGTCAAACTCTTACAACGGCTTCTATTGAGAAGTCGTGCAGCTCAAGCTTTGGCCGTCAAACAAGTAACACAGCTGAATCAAGGGAAGAAGACCCCCGGAGTTGATGGAAAAACTGCACTCTCTACACGAGAGCGTCTGGTGTTGTGTCAGAGGCTAAATAAGCACTGGTACCACTGGAGACACCAACAACTAAGAAGGGTAAACATCCCCAAGCCTAACGGCAAAACACGAGGATTAGGCATACCAACAATAGCAGACAGAGCATGGCAAGCGCTGCTTAAATTAGCAGCAGAGCCAGCTTACGAAGCTATAGCCGGGGAAAGAAGCTACGGCTTCAGACCCGGTCGCTGTACTGCGGACGCACAGAAGCTAATATTTGACAACCTAAAAAGCAAGGCTAAGGGTAAGGATAAGCTGGTTCTGGAGACGGATATCAGTAAATGCTTCGACGAGATTGACCACAAAGTCATACTCAAAGGCGTTATCTTACCAACTGAAGCCAAACTAGGTTTGAAAATTGCGGTTAAAGCTGGTGTCCGTGGTGAATACCCCTCTAGTGTGAAGGGCACGCCGCAAGGTGGAGTGATATCCCCATTACTGGCAAATATAGCCCTAGATGGATTCGAGAACCTAGGGTCAGACCAAATTACGAGAACCCAAAAATACCACAAAGGTAAAAAGAATGGGTTTACAAAATCTGAAAGTATAAGGGGTATACGTTACGCGGATGACGCGGTCTTTATCTGTAAATCAAAAGCTGATACCAAAAAGCTGAGGCGAGATATAGACGAATTTCTCAAGTCCAGAGGGCTAAGAATAAACGAAGATAAGACTGAGATGAGGAGAGCTACGGATGGATTTGACTTTCTGGGATGGCGTTTTCGCGTCAACTCACGAGGAACATTTAAATCCGCACCGAGCCAAAAGAATTATGCGGAAATAAAGGCCAAAGTTAAAGCAACCTGGAAGAACAAAGAGTTGAGCACAGAAGCTCGGCTAAAGAAAATAGGAACACAGGTCCGTGGCTGGAGGAATTACCATAAATTCTGCGATATGTCAAAACACGCTCTATGGTCACTGCGCCAATGGTTATGGCGCAAACTAAGGGCAGATAAACGCAGGCAAGACCAAAAGGAGGCCGAAAAAGCGCGTCGTCAAGCCATTGAAGGTAAGAAGGCGAAGAAGGGAGCAGCAAAGCGCCAGCTCACGAAAGAGCAGGTGGATAAAGCATTTCCTAAAGTTTCCTGGGAAGTGAATAGTCACGTAATGGTCAAAGGTAGTGCCTCACCCTTCAATGGGAATATAGCCTATTGGGTTGGTCGGAACTCTGAACTTTATGAGGGACCAACCGCTAAAGCTATTAAGCGACAGAAAGGGAAATGTACGCATTGCAACCGATTGTTCATGGAGATAGATGGTCCGGTGGAGTTGCACCACAAAGACGGGGACCACAACAACTGGGATATGAAAAATCTAGTTGCTCTTCATAGGGAATGTCACCAAGCTCAGACGATTCATCGGAAGAGAATTAAAGACGGACTCGTAAAGCGCGCCGTAAAGGCATAGAGATACCTGAGCTGTATGAGGTGAAAGTCTCACGTACAGTTCGTAGGAGAGGGGCGAGGTGGTAACACCTCCCTCGACTCTAATAATAAAACTTTACATTTATTCCTCTAGGACTCGTATGACAGGCGATCGCTGTCTATGTACAATATAATCCATAAAGGGGGAAGAGGGAATTAAGGGCGATCCAGGGGCGACCACTCCTTCGACCCCGAACTTAGCGAAAATGTCTTGGGCTACGCTCAAACCGTGGGATTCTTAAGTCGTCCAAATTTGGACTCTCAAAGGCGCAGTCAAAGCACCCAGTAGGGGCACGGCAAGGCGGTGCCCCTACTCCACTGAGATTGAATCTCAATTTGGTGCTTACTTTTCTGATTTTAGACTAACAGAAAATTGTTTTTTTGTCAAACCTTGACGGCGGCTAAAGGTAAGCTCCTGGGCGGGAATCTGTAATCAGTTCTTTCACAATTTTGTCGGACAAGAAGGGAAAGTGGGCAAGGTCCAGAATTGCCTATTTTTTCGTTTTCTACCCCCTCTACTAAGTGGAGCAATAGCCCAAATATTTAAAATCTACCGATACATTTTAGCTAGTAAATACTTGCAAAAGCTAGTAATCACCCCGCTAATGCAGTCTTGACAAAGTCAAGACAGGGGGTATCTCCCAACGCCTTGAGGAAAATCCCCAAGGCTCCATTAATATCCCGATCCATCCAGGTGCCAGTAATTTTAGACCGGATTTTCTTCTTTCCACCTAGCTTCTGGTCTATCTCTCCAGTCCAATTCACTGTCTTACTGGTGTACTCTTCAGTTACCAGCAGAACGGTCTTTCCACGTTCCCGTGCCTTGTGCAGAAGAAATTGCTGAAATTGGTAGTGGCACCATGTAAGCATTGCTCTGACAGTCTTGGAACGGAGTTTTCGACCCGACCGTGAAGCCATTTGAGAAGTCTCAAAAGTGGGGAGCAGAATAACTTGGAAATTCTTGGTTAACCAGTTGGCAGCCTGATGGTGTATCTCCTTGACTAAATTTGAGATTCTATTTCTCATCCTCTCAGCAGCTTTTTTCAATCGCCTTTTTATGCCACCTTTTGTGAGGGCTATTTTTGAAACCAAACCATCAAGGTAAAAACATAGCCTGTGAATCCGGCCAAAGTCTTTATCTCCAAGCTTTCCAGCACATTCCGGGGAGTAGAAAGAAAGGAAAGTTCTCACTCCTGGATCTAACGAACAGATATAGCCAGTTTGGTTCTCACTGGCAGATACCGAAACGACTGTGGAAACGCAGAGAAAGAAACGACCACGATGAAGAATTAGTCTGGAATCTTTTATCACTCCAGGAAGTGGTTGAGAGAGCTTTAGTTCGCCCAGAATCGTGTGGTACACCCCCTTTGGACTGATAGCTGTAGAAGGAATAAACACAGACTGGACTCTATCTCGGCGAGACCGAAACTTAACAAAAGATGGAGAACTGCTCTTAGTTTTCTTCTTTGCGTCTCGGACGGAGAAACAAGCGTCCCGTACCGATATTTTCTAGATGAAGACGTGGAGAATGGAGAGTAGATCTTCCATAAGTTCGGATTCCGGGGACTGATTTTTATTGTTGAGAACCACGACTTCGCCACCGGATTGCTCAACGATAAATTTGATGAGTTCAAATCCAAATCTGCAAAGTCTATCCCTGTGGGCAACCACAACTTGGAGCTTATGGCCTCGCAGACATCGTTCCAATATGGCTTTAAGTCCTTTTCTTTTGTAGTTGAGTCCTGAGCCAATATCTTTGATGATTTCTGCTCCTGGATATCGTTCTTGGAGATATTCAGCTTGTCTGTAGAGGTCTGGCTTTTGTTTTGAGCTAGAGACTCTACAGTACAAGAGTGTTTGCATTTCACGCCTTTCTCGACTGTATGAGTCAATATCGTAAAGTCTCTGTCTAGCCTCATTGCGAATAAATTTGATTTTTCCTTGACCTGCGTATTTTCTAAGAGTGGTGGCACAGATTCCCAACTCTTTGGAGGCGATTCTGCTCGGTACATAAGTCATCGCGGTGCATTTTAGACTATTTTATAATCCATTATAACAAATCCGCCACTGTGTGTCAACCCCTACGGACGTTGGTGGGCAATAAGCAATTTACTCTCTTGCTAGGGTACCAAACGTTTTCCCAATTGCCCACCCTACAAACTCTTCCCCGAACCCCGATTGCGAAGCAAAGCGCAAGCAAAGCGCAAGCAACCGCCTTGAGCGGCGCTCTAACTCGCTTCTCTGACTGCTATAACTAATAATCCAGAAACTTAAATCATGCTCCAGATACCTAAAAGACTTACAATCAAAAGGATGCAGGCTGTTTTTCATCCTTGTTTTTGGGGGCGCGACCCAGGCTTTGCCGGGCTCCGCTTTGCGGGTCGCCTTGGGGAGCCACTAATAATAAGGTATGCAATGTTACTTGTTGGTGGGCAATGCCCACCCTACGGACTGGCGGTTTGCCGAAAAAGCGGGGTTCCATCAAGGAGAATATTTAGTTTATCGCCGCAAATCCTCTAAAAGAGCTTAGAATATTGCAGTGAAACTTCGAGCCTATAGGTATTTCAGCGATTGCTGCGCGAAAATAACCGATTGTTGGTTCGCCTCCGGTGCTCTGGTAATGAGAGCTGAAGAGGAAAAATAAGGCAAATACCCCAAAAAAGAGAAGCACAAGATGAATAAAGGCCAATTAGTAGATCAAGTCGCTGAGAAAGCAACTGTGACCAAAAAACAAGCAGACGCAGTTATTACTGCTGCCATTGAAACCATCATGGCAGCGGTTTCAGCAGGAAATAAAGTGACTTTGGTGGGTTTCGGCTCCTTTGAGTCTCGGGACCGTAAGGCTCGGGAAGGTCGCAATCCCAAGACTGGAGAAAAGATGGAAATCCCAGCCACTAAAGTCCCTGCTTTTTCTGCTGGGAAGCTCTTTAAAGAGATGGTTGCTCCTAAGATGGTTGCTCCTGAGGACGAATAATATCCCCCGTGCGTAGCGTCGGGCAGCTTGAAGAGACCAGTTCACGGAGGAAATTTAGCCTGGGCAGCAAGGGTCGCCAGCTGTCCACCGGAACTGATTGTGGATTTTTCTGCCAGTATCAACCCCTTGGGACCGCCCTCGAAGGTGATGGCGGCAATTATTGGGTCGATGGAAGTACTCCGGTCTTATCCGGACCCCCATTACTCCGGGCTGCGTTCTGCTCTGGGGCAGTTCCACCAGCTCTCCCCAGAGTGGATTTTGCCAGGGAATGGCTCGGCAGAACTCTTAACTTGGGCCAGTAGGGAATTAGCTGAGTGTTCTCAGACTTATTTGTTAACCCCGGCTTTTGGGGACTACTGGCGTGCCCTGGCAGCAAATGGAGCTTCTATTCAACCCTGTCCTGCACAGGTCGGGATAAATTGCCAGAAGGTATTGCCCAAATCGGGACTGCTGTTAAATAATCCTCATAATCCCACGGGGAAACTGCTACCGGTGGGGGAGATTGAACCCTATTTAAAGCAATTTGCTCTCTCTGTGGTAGACGAGGCATTTATGGACTTTTTACCCCCGAGGGTCGAGCAAAGTTTAATTCCCTTAGTGCAGGATTATCCCCATCTGGTCATTCTCCGTTCTCTGACTAAGTTTTATAGCCTTCCCGGACTGCGTCTGGGTTACGCCATCGCCCACCCAGATCGACTGGCTCGCTGGCAAAAATGGCGGGATCCCTGGCCTGTTAATGCTCTGGCAGCTGCTGCTGGGGAAGCTGCTATCGCCGATGGCCAGTTTCAGGAGCAAACCTGGAATTGGTTGCCCCCCACCAGGGAAAAACTATTTTATGGTTTGAAGTCCTTGCCTGGTTTATTTCCTTTACTTAGTTATGCTAACTTTATCTTAGTGAAGACAGAATGTTCCGCTTCTGAATTGCAAGCAAAACTACTACAGCAACACCGCATTTTAATCCGCGATTGTCTTAGCTTTCCGGAATTGGGGGATAGCTATTTTCGCGTGGCGGTTCTTTCTGGGGAGGATAATCAGCGCCTTCTCAATGCTCTTAAAATTATATTAACATAATGGTATGACAGTAGAGTACGACTTAATCGTCATAGGAGCAAGTCCAGAAGGAATTTATGCCGCTCTGACGGCCACCTCTTTCAATGGGCGGGTGGCTTTAGTAGAGCAGCCTTACGTGGAAAATCCCCACCTTGGTAACCGCATTCTCGGCAACTTTGCTCATTTAGACCACCCTGAGGAGGTAAAACACCGCAGGTCACTAATCCTATCTACCATAGCCGAAGAATATTCCCCAGCAATTTTAGCTGACAGGGGAGTAGATGTAATTCCCGAAAAGGGGGAGTTTTGCTCACAGCCGAATCTAACTTTCATCACCAAACACAGACGACTAAGAGCCAGAGCTTATCTTATTGCTACCGGTTCCGTACCGAGAATCCCTCATGGTTTGGGACTAGAGGAGGTTGGCTATCTCACTCCCCTTTCTCTTTGGGATAATTTGAGCTACTTACCTCAGAATTTGGTTGTTCTGGGGGGATCTCCCAGCGCTTTGGAACTGGCTCAAAGTTTGGCACGGACGGGGAGGAATGTCACTCTGGTAGTACACCATAACCGCATTTTACCCCAAGAAGACCCTGAATTCTCTCTTTTAATTCAGTGCTCTATAGAAGCAGACGGAATCAATATTATTACGGGAGCACCACTGACTCAGGTCAAAGAAATTGAAGGGAAAAAGTGGGTGCAAGTGGGGAACAGAGCCATAGAATCGGAGGAAATAGTTATTGCTGGGGTGCGACGAGCCAATGTTGAGGGGTTAAATTTAGAAGGGGTGGGGGTAGGGGCACGGGGGTCAGGTTGTATTTTGATTAATGAGAAATTGCAAACTACTAACCCCATGATTTATGCTTGTGGGGACGTTGTGGGGGGCTATGCTCTGTCTCACCTTGCTTGTTATGAAGCGGAGATTGCGGTGAAAAATGCTTTATTTTTGCCTTTCTTTAAGGTAGACTATAATAGTATTCCCTGGGCAATTTTTACTGTGCCCCAAGTGGCGCGGGTGGGAATGACAGCAGCTCAAGCAATATGCTACTATGGGGAGGAAGTGGAGGTGGTGCGAGAGTATTTCAAACATATTCCCTATGCTCAGGTGTTGGGAGAGACCACTGGGTTTTGTCAATTTGTCATTCGTGACGGAGGGGAAATTTTGGGTGCTTATATTGTGGGGGCAGAAGCTGCTGAATTAATCGGGGCGATCGCTCTAGCCATGAGGCATAAGATTAAGTTGGATCAACTTGGATCTTTTCCCTATCTTACCTTATCTCAGATAATACCACAAACCAGGTCTAAGGTTTGGCAGGGCGATCCCCAACGGAAACAACCTGTTTTTTGGCCAAACTGTTGGGAAAATTTATTTATTTGGCGACGAAATTGGACAAAATAAAGTTTATCGTTTTTGAAGGGATTGACGGTGCGGGAAAAACTACCCAAGCTAATATGTTGAGAGATTATTTTACCTCTCTAGGAGAACAAGCAGTACTCAGTCCGGAACCTTCTAGTGGTCCGGTGGGTAATTTAATTCGCTCCACTCTCAAAAATCGAGTTATCTTTAATAGGGATAGCCAAAAGTTTAACGAGCAAATGGCTTATTTATTTGCAGCTGACCGTTATGACCATTTGTATAATGAAATTGATGGAGTTTTTAAATTAATTGCCGATGGTTTTTATGTTCTTATCACTAGATACTACTTTTCTTCTTTAGCTTATAATGGTCATAAACCAGGTGTATTTGAGTTAGTCAAGCAATTAAATCAACGATTTCCCAATCCCGATCTGGTAATATATATTGATATACCCATTGAAGTATCTGATAAGCGATTGAGGAAACGTTCTCTGAAGGAAGTCTACGAAACGGAATCTCAACTTTTAAGAGTGAGAAAAGCTTATCATCATATTTTTGAACAATACGAAGATTTGTTACTAACAGTAGATGGTAGGTCTGAAAAAGAAGTCATTCATAGGCAAATAATTGATTTTATTGAACAAGAATAAATCTAGAAAATAATGGACACGGAAAAGTATTTGAATCACCCCAATTTTGGGTTACTCTTTCAAGTATGCCAGGTAGAAGAAAAGCAAGAATTATATACAACTCTTTATGCTCAAAGGTTATTCTTTCTAGTGAAAGTCGGGTCAGAAAGGCTCACCTTGGAACCCATCAATCGCTCAGATGCTAGGTTAATGGTGGAGGCTCGCTTACGCAAGTTGCGTCGCACCAGGTTATCTGAAGACTACCAACAGCTTGCTGCTATTTATCAGCGTATATTCAAATGACTGGTATTACCCAACGGATTCAAGAAATTCGCACTTCACTACCTTCTCATGTCCGTCTGATTGCTGTGAGCAAAAAAGTGTCGGTACCCGAACTTCGAGAGGCTTATGAGGCGGGAGTGAGGGATTTTGGCGAAAACCGCCTTACTGAGGCTTTACCCAAACAAGAGCAACTAAAAGACTTACCAGACATTACCTGGCATTTTATCGGTCATTTGCAAGGTAATAAAGCTAAAAAAGCCTTGGAACACTTTCAATGGATTCACTCTGTTGACAGTCTAAAACTGGCAGTGCGTCTGAATCGCTTGGCTGAGGAGTTATGCTGTCAGCCCCAAGTCTGTCTCCAAGTGAAAATGCTGCCGGATCCCAATAAATACGGCTGGAGTGTTCCCGACATGCGGTCGTGTTTGCCAGAATTAGACCAGTGTCGCGGGCTGCAAATTAAAGGTTTGATGACAATTTTGCCCTTTGGATTGTCTACAAAGGAAACTTTAGCAGCGTTTGAGGCCACTCGCCACCTAGCAGAGAAAATCCGGGGGCAAAACTGGTCTCATATTCAAATGGAACAGCTATCTATGGGAATGTCCGGGGATTATTTGCTAGCCGTAAAAGCTGGAGCCACAGCGATCCGCTTGGGAACGAAAATTTTCCGTGACCGAACCCCTTGACCCTTTGCGCCTCTGCGCCTCTGCGCGAGACTCAAACCCGAATTTGAGACCAAACCTTGGTGGGTAGTCCCCAAATATAGATAAAGCCTTCTGCTGCTTTATGGTCGAATTTATCATCTACTCCATAGGTTGCTAAATCAGGAGCATAAAGAGAATTAGGGGACTTCCTGCCCACGATCGCCCCGTTACCTTTAAATAATTTTATCCGCACTGTACCAGAAACTCGCTCTTGGGTTTGGGCAATAAATGCTTCCAGAGCCTGTTTTAAAGGACTGTACCACAAACCGCGATAGACTAAGTTGCTGTAGGTATCTTCTATCCCCCGCTTGTAGCTGGTTACGTCGGCGGTGAGGGTGAGGCTTTCTAAGTCTCGGTGAGCTTGGATCAGGAGTGATAAGGCGGGGGTTTCGTATATTTCTCTGGATTTAATCCCTACTACCCGGTTTTCCAGCATATCAATTCGCCCCACACCGTGTTTTCCCCCTAACTCGTTCAACCGGGAAATCAGGGTTACGGGATCCAGTGCTTCTCCATTGATGGTAACGGGAATTCCTCTCTCAAAGCCAATTTCCACATATTCTGGTTCCTCTGGGGTGGCGGAAATGGCCCTAGTCATGGCATATACTTCTTCGGGAGGTTCTGTCATGGGATCTTCCAGGGGGCCTGCTTCGATGCTCCGTCCCAGTAAGTTGCAATCGATGCTGTAAGGAGAGGACTTTTTCACTGGGGCAGTAATACCGAACTTTTCCCCGTAAGCAATAGTTTCTTCCCGACTCATCCCCCATTCCCGGGCTGGTGCCAGAACCTTCAGGTGGGGGTCCAGGGCCATAATACTCACGTCGAAGCGCACTTGGTCGTTCCCTTTACCTGTACAACCGTGAGCTACAGCGTCGGCGCCGTATTTAACTGCTGCTTCTACTAGCATTTTCGCAATTAAGGGACGAGCTAGGGCTGTGGAGAGGGGATAGCGATTTTCATAGAGAGCATTGGCTTGAATGGCTGGGAAAGCATAGTCTTGAACAAAGCTTTCTTTACCATCTTCTACTAAGCATATAGCAGCCCCAGCTTTCAGTGCTTTTGCTTTAATGGGACCGAGATCCTCCCCTTGACCTAAGTCTGCTGCCAGGGCAATTACCTCCTGGACACCCCATTCTTCTTTCAGGTAGGGAATGCAAACGGAGGTATCCACTCCCCCAGAATATGCCAGCACGACCTTTGTTGCTCTTGCCATTAATTTTTACTTCCTAATTTTTGAACCGCAGATAATTGCGAAGCTTTGCTTGCGCAAAGCGCAAGCAACCGCCCAAGGCGGGAGCAGATAAGTACAGATTAGTTTAAAATATAGCATTGATATTTACTTGTTATTGTTTCTTGTCGGCGCGAAAAAGAAAGACCATGAAGGCGACGACACCAATTTGGAGGGCGAAATTGGGCAAAGCAGTGGTAACATCTCTCCCAGCAGCTATTTGGGCAAAAAAAATGACCGCGCCAATGAAACCGGAAGCGCCGAAGGCTAGATAGATGAATTTTCTCAACCCTCTATATGGTGCTACTGCTTCTGCTTTGAGACGGGCATATTTTTGGTCTAGTTGTTTTTTCCCAGTGGGGAATTCTGTCATCAATATTCTCAATCAAATTTGTGTTATACTATAAACTATAGTAATGGGCGCTCAAGGGACTGAATAAATTAGCATGGTACGTGAATTAAGATTCACTGGTAACTGGTAACTGGTAACTGATAACTGATAACTGTTATAAGTGCCGATGTAGCTCAGTGGTAGAGCATTCGATTCGTAATCGAACGGTCGGCGGTTCAAATCCGCTCATCGGCTTGTCGATAATTGGGTACTAGCTTTTATGGCAGCAACTGAAGAGCCAATTTCTATTCTTCCAGCCAACGGGGAACCACCCAAACGCTTACTAATATTACTCCATGGCTGGGGAGCAAATGCCAGAGATTTAGCGCCCCTAGCATCCATATTTAATCTTCCCGATTATCAGTTTGTCTTGCCCAATGCTCCCTTTCCTCATCCTGAAGTACCGGGGGGCAAGGCTTGGTATGTTTTGGAAACTAAGGAATACAAGGGTTTAGAAGAGAGTAGGCAACTTTTGCGTGACTGGCTCCTATCCTTAGAGAATACTACAGGAGTTCCCCTCTCAGATACTATTTTAAGCGGTTTCTCCCAAGGTGGTGCTATGACTCTAGATGTGGGATTGACTTTACCTCTTGCTGGTTTGTGTAGTTTGAGTGGTTATTTACATTCTCAACCAGAACCATCTTATTCCCCAGCGCCCCCTGTATTAATTGTACACGGCAAACAAGACTCAGTGGTTCCCTTAGAAGCTGGTATCGAAGCAAGGGACAAATTGACAGCCCTAGGATTTCCGGTGCAGTATCAAGAGTTGGATATGGGACATGAAATTACACCGTCGGTGGTAGAATTGATGGAGTCTTTCCTCTTAACCAGGGTGGGGTGATAGAGCTGTGTGTCAACCTCCGCTTTCCTTTGCGTCGGCGTAGAGCGCGAGACCATCGGACGCTATACAATAAAAGCAGGCTGTTGCGCTGGTGAGGAAATGAACACTCTAAATTTGACGCAAAAAGAGATTTCGACTTTCACGGTTAATGATGTAGCCAATTTAGCAGGGCGTTTGGAACAGGATGAGTATAGCAATCCTTTTGAAGCTTTGCAAGATTGGCATTTGCTGCGGGCGATCGCCTTTCAACGCAGTGATTTAGCTGAACCTTATCTCTACCTCCTAGATCTGGAAGCTTATGACGAATCTTAACCGCTGTGTACGCAGATTATTGGGAAGCAAAGCGCAAGCAAAGCGCAAGCAACCGCCTTTGGCGGGAGCAGATAAATACGGATATCCTTCTCATCTGTGGTTCAAATCTTAACTAATGGGTAAAAGACGAGTCTTAATTGCTATCGGGGGGGGTATCGCTGCTTATAAGGTATGCGAAGTTATTTCCCAACTGTTTCAAGCTGGGGTGGAGGTGAAAGTCATCCTCACGGAAAGGGCTAGGCAATTTATCACCCCCCTAACTGTGTCTACCCTCAGTCGGAATCACCCTTATACAGACCAAGATTTTTGGGCACCCACTCACTCCCCTCCCCTCCATATTCAGTTAGGAGAATGGGCTGATCTGCTGGTTATTGCTCCCCTAACGGCGAATACTTTGAGTAAGTTAGCCTCTGGTGCAGGGGATAATCTGTTAACCAATACGGTTTTGGCATCAGTTTGTCCTGTACTCTTAGCACCAGCCATGAATACGGATATGTGGGAACAAGTAGCAGTGCAGCGAAATTGGCAACTGTTACAGCAGGATCCACGGTATCACACCATAGGACCGGGAGCTGGTTTGCTGGCTTGCGATCGCGTCGGTGCGGGGAGAATGGCAGAACCAACAGAGATAATCGCCGCAGTCCAATCTTTGTTATATACTAAGGGCAAAAGAGATTTAACAGGGAAGCGGATTTTAATTAGTGCGGGGGGAACGAGAGAACATCTGGATCCGGTGCGCTTTATGGGCAATCCCGCTACAGGTAAGATGGGAGTAGCTTTGGCGCGAGCAACAGTTAGTCGGGGTGGTTCGATTACTCTAGTAGCAGGAGCGATGGATCAAGGGTTGTTAAGTATACTTAAAAGTATTAATATAATAAATGTTTTAAGCGCGACAGAGATGTCCGAAGCCATGTTCAAGTGTTTCCCAGCAGCAGATTGGATTATAATGTCAGCAGCAGTGGGGGATGTTAAACCAGCTAATTATGCATCACAAAAGTTTGACAAACAATCTCTTCCTTCCCATTTAGCCTTAGAACCAGTAGGGGATATTTTAGCTCAATTGGGTGAACGCAAGCAACCTCATCAAAAGTTAATTGGGTTTGCTGCACAAACTGGGGAAATTGTCAAGCCTGCTTTAGAAAAATTAAAGAGGAAAAAATTAGATGGGATAGTCGCTAACCCCATAGATAAAGCAAATGCTGGTTTTGGAAGCGATACTAACGAAGCAGTTTTATTAGATACTCGGGGAAGACAGAAGTTAATAGAATCTTGTTCTAAGTTAGAGTTAGCTCATCATATCTTGGATTTTGTTGGAGATATATAAATCTTACCATATTGCCGTGCCCCTTGATTTTTGGTCGGATGCGGTGGGCAATGCCCACCCTACGAGATCCACTAACTAACATTGTAAGTAGAGTAGTATGAAAATTCCGGTTCTAGATTTAAAACCTCAATATAGAGCGCACAAAGAAGAGATGTCCGAGGCGATCGCCCGGGTCTTGGAATCAGGTCAGTTTATCCTGGGACCGGACGTGAGGCTTCTGGAAGAAGAGGTGGCAGCTTACCTGGGGGTGAAACACGCTATTGGGGTCAACTCCGGGACAGATGCTCTGATGATCGGTCTGAGGGCAGCAGGTATTGGGGAAGGGGATGAGGTGATTACCACTCCCTTTTCTTTTTTTGCTACTGCTGAGTCCATTAGTAATGTGGGGGCAAAACCCATATTTGCCGATATTGACCCCAATTGTTACAACATCGACCCCGAGGAGATTAAAGCCAAAATAACACCCCAGACTAAGGGGATTATGCCAGTTCACCTCTATGGTCGTCCAGCAGCAATGGGGCAAATAATGGATATTGCCCACCAATATGGACTGAAGGTGATTGAGGACTGCGCCCAGTCTTTTGGCGCTCGCTACGGGGGAAAATATACAGGAACCATAGGTCATGTTGGCGCTTTTTCCTTTTTCCCTTCTAAAAATCTGGGTGCCTATGGGGACGGGGGGATGATTGTCACGGACAATGACCGGGTGGCTGAGATAGCCAGAATGCTCCGAGTACATGGGACAAAGACGAGGTATAACAACCAAGTGCTGGGTTACAATTCTCGGCTAGATAGTATTCAAGCAGCGATTTTGCGGGTTAAACTGAAGTATATAGATGGTTGGAATGGAGCGCGGCGGAAAGTCGCTCAAATTTACAATGGCCTACTGGCAGGAGTGCCGGGGATAATTACCCCTGAGGTAGTAGAGGGTCACGTGTTTCACCAGTATACGATTCGGTTTACCAATGGGAAGCGAGACCGAGTGAAAGAATATCTGGCATCTTTTGGAATTGCTTCGATGGTTTATTATCCCCTGCCTCAAGACCAGTTGCCAGTTTATAAAGGTCAATATCCGGTAACTCCTAGGAGCAATTTGCTGGCAGGGAAGGTGCTGAGTTTACCCATTTGGCCAGAAATTGAGGAGAAAACGATGGCAAGAGTGGTACAAGGAATTAAGGAAGGGTTAGAGTGCTAGTACTGCGGGCTCCCACGAAATTGGTTGGTAAAATAAAGTCAAAATCTAGAGAAGAAGAGGTGTATAGATGACTCAAACACTAGAGATAAAAACGGCAACGAGACAAATCAAACAAGAACCACAAATAATTTGGGAAAAATTACCAGAAGACTTCATTTTACCAGACGATTGCGAAGCTTTGCGAAGCAACCGCCCTTGGCGTCCCAGTGGAAAGTATTGTTCAACCTTTATTAGCAGCAGCACTGACAGAAGCTTTTGATTTAGCCGGTTTAATTACTGCTCAGATGTTAATTGCCTCAAATATGGTAATTTGTACCAAAGTTAATAATGAAACTGTTATCAAAGCTCCCGATTGGTTCTATGTAAAGAGGGTGTTGACCCAGGAAAATGGGGAGATTAGCCGCTCCTACACTCCCCACAAGGAAGGAGATTTACCCACAGTGGTGATGGAATTTTTGTCGAAAACAGAGACAGGTGAATATTCCATGATATCCACTTATCCCTATGGGAAAATGTTTTACTATGAGCAAATTTTGCCCATACCTATCTACGTAATTTTCGACCCTGCTGATGGAATGCTGGAGGTGCGAAAATTAAACTCATCAGAGCGGTATGAAGTGGAAACCTTAGACGAGGAAGGAAGATATTTCATTTCTGAAATGGGTTTATATTTAGGAGTTTGGTATGGGAGGAGAGTAGAAAAAACCATTCACTGGTTGCGGTGGTGGGATAGTGAAGGTAATATTTTGTTGTGGGGTTATGAGAAAATTGCACTAGAACGACAGCGCGCTGAAGAACAGCAAAAGCGGGCTGAAGCAGCAGAACTTGAGGTGGCGCGGTTACGCTCATTGTTAGAGCAAGCTGGGTTAGAAAATTGAATCTAGAGAAAAAGATGACTCAAACATTCAAATACGTAAAACAAGAACCACAAGTAATTTGGGAAAAATTACCAGAGGACTTTGTTTTACCTGACGATCCGGTGGAAAGTATGGCTCAACCCTTATTAGCAGCAGCACTGACAGAAGCTTTGGGTTTAGCCGATTTAATTACTTCTCAGATATTAATTGCCACAAATCTGGCAATTTGTGCTAAAATAAATGGTAAAATCGTTGTCAAAGCTCCCGATTGGTTCTATGTACCGAAGGTTTTTCCCTTGGAAAAAGGTGTGATGAGCCGCTCCTACACTCCCCACACGGAAGGAGATGTACCAATAGTGGGGATGGAATTTTTATCGGACATAGATATGGGGGAATATTCCGTTCGATCCCGTTATCCCTACGGTAAAATGTGGTACTACGAGCAGATTTTGCGTATACCTATCTATGTAATCTTCGATCCTACTGATGGAATGCTGGAGGTGCGTAAGTTAAACTCATCAGGGTGGTATGAAATAGAAACCTTAGACGAGGAAGGAAGATATTTCATTCCAGAAATGGATCTATATTTAGGAGTTTGGTATGGGAAGAGATACCAAATCACCATTCATTGGTTGCGGTGGTGGGATAGTAAAACAGTGACCAGTTACCAGTTACCAGTTACCAGGCGTATGGTGCGGGCTTTGGTCCCGCACCAACGCCTTCCACCAATAAATGGCTTGCCACCACTTATTTGGTGGGGGCCTCAAACCCAAGGTTGAGCTGCTACCATGGTACGTGATTACTGGTCACTGGTAACTGAAAGGTGAAGGTAATATGTTATTGTGGGCTTCTGAAAGAATTGCTTTAGAACAGCAACAGCGGGCTGAAGCAGCAAAACTTGAGGTGGCGCGATTACGCTCATTATCCCCGTAACTGTAATAGACTCAATAGAGGAACGCCAGAGTGAATCTCATTGTCAAGCTACTTGATATACTAGACCGGAGAGAAAAAATCCAAGTTGTGGGAGTTTTTGTCTTAATCCTTTTCGGTGCAGTATTGGAAACCTCCAATCTGTGCTGCCCACTTTATCCCTGTTTGCCATCGCTGCTTTTCGTTTGATGCCATCAGCTAACAGGATTGTGAGTACTTTAACAAATATTCGTTATTCTCGTTATAGTGTATCAGAGCAAATCAGGACTAGCCACTGATTACGCTCAGAAGGAGTATTAATGGATGTAAAATCAGTTTTAGATCCGATTACTCTACCTTCAAACTTAACCTACTGGAGTTTATAGATTATAGTGAAAGTATTAGTTACTGGTGCGGCTGGTTTTATCGGTTTTCATCTCTGTCAACGACTCCTGACTAGGGGAGATGAGGTGGTAGGATTAGATAACCTGAATGATTACCATGATGTTTCCCTGAAAAAAGACCGTTTAGCTCAATTACGGCAAAAGTCTAGTTTCAGCTTTCATAAATTAGACCTAGCCAACCAACCAGGAATAGCCCAGTTATTTGCTCAAAATTGCTTCGACGTGGTCGTTAACCTAGCAGCTCAAGCAGGGGTGCGCTACTCTCTGAAGAATCCTCATGCTTATGTGGATAGTAACCTGGTGGGTTTTACCAACATTCTGGAAGGTTGCCGCTACGGAAAAGTAAAGCATCTGGTATTTGCTTCTTCTAGTTCTGTCTACGGTGCTAATACGAAAATACCCTTTTCCGTTCACCACAACGTAGACCACCCCGTTAGCCTCTATGCAGCTACGAAAAAGGCCAACGAACTCATGGCCCATACCTACAGCCATTTATATGGTCTCCCCACCACTGGACTGCGCTTTTTTACCGTATATGGTCCCTGGGGGCGACCGGATATGGCTCTGTTCCTATTTACTAAAGCAATTTTAGCCGGACAACCCATTGAGGTGTTTAATTACGGTAAAATGCAACGAGATTTTACTTACATTGACGATATTGTTGAGGGGGTGGTACGGGTCATAGATAAGATACCAGAACCCAATCCTCAATGGTCGGGGAATGCACCAGACCCAGGAACTAGTAATGCTCCCTATAAAATCTACAATATAGGTAACAACAACCCGGTTGAATTAATGGACTTTATTGAGGCGATCGAGGATTGTTTGGGGATGAAAGCAGAAAAAAAGATGCTCCCAATCCAACCTGGTGACGTACCTGTTACCTATGCGGATGTGGAGGATTTGGTTAGGGATGTAGGGTTTAAGCCCAAGACAACCATTCAGGTGGGAATTGAGCGATTTATCAAGTGGTATCGGGATTACTATAGCACGTACCAGGAAAAAAAGCAAATGAATTGCAGTCAGAGAGCGGGTTAGAATATAATGCTCCAACTAGATCCAACTCACCAAGTTTAATCGCCCAGGCGGTTGCTATATATCTAGTTGAGCTGGCAAAGGAGTTATAGTGAGATGACATAATGGGACGATTATAGGAAGAAATGACTAATTATAGTTGAATTATGTCTCGTTCAACACGTCCCAATTCTTCTCGCAAAACTCGTCGAAACGTCTCTTCTATTGGCTCACGCTGCTTCTGAATGTGCTGGTGCAACACCTCATTAATCAAGGTTTGATAATTGCCTCCACCAGCTAGGTGGACCTGCTCACGAAACCATTCCAGAACGTCGTTATCTAAAGGAATCGTGATGCGCGTCTTACCAGATGGCATCGGATCCATCGCACCACGCTTACCTTGACTAAAATCATACTCAGCTTCCATCTTCATCCCTCCACGTATTGTTGACGTTCACCACGGGTCGCTTTTCTCGCTGAAATCAAACGAATCTCATCACCTCGCCAGGTATAGACGACCACCAGAACTCGTAGGAAAGCATCTACACCAATTATAATGAATCGCTCCTCCTCAAACCGTTCATCCTCAATTGTGATGGCAAAGTCGTCAGAGAACACAGACACTGCGTCCGCAAAGTCAACACCATGTTTATGCAAATTAGCGGCAGCTTTATCAGAATTCCACTGATAGTCCATTCAAGTACATTATAATAACAGATGACCCTAATTATAGGTGACTACAGCAACTGTAGGTTGGGTTTCGCCTGAGCTGCTACCCAGTCCTCAGTCCTCAGGAGGTAAGGGGATGAGTATTTATCTCGCTTGTCCGATGACCCCACTAATTCAAGTTCATTTCCCGCTAGCAATTGAAATTGATGTCTGATCCCACCCAGAATAAGTCGTCAAACCAGAATGAGTTGCCCGATAAGCCACCATCAATGGTAGGAGATGCACAGGAATTGATGGAGGATATCTTTTCTGACATAGACAGAGTGCTGGAAGGGAAAAATAGTTTACCCCTCCATCGGCCATCAATTACAGTCAAGGAAGAAAAGGGGATAAAATCGGACAAGATTCGGTCGCGCCGTTTTCCTCGTTATTTTGACCAAATCCTTTTTCTCGTCGCTTGTATCTCTCTCGTAGCAGCCATATTTTTGTTTTTGCATCAAGATAAGTTTAAATCACAGTTTGACCGAGGTACCACGGCAGATAACCAAGCAGATGCAGCAAATGCTCAGTTTATTGCCTATATGCTGCGATCTCTCAAAGAAATCGAAGGTCAAGAGTTAGCTAGGGAAGAAAATGCTACTACCGTCAATCCACCATCCCCAGTTAATTCTCCCACACCAGAGCCAACCCCGGTCCAAAAACCGCAAGTAATCACAAGAACAACCTACATACCTATCCCCGTATATCCCCCAACTCCAACTCCAACTCCAACTCCAACTCCAACCCCAACTGACACTGTTACTCCAACTGAAACACCAACTGTTACTCCAACCCCAACTGTTACCCCAACTCCAACTCTCCCCCTCTCTCCTGAACCCAACCATAATCATACCCTAGTGGGATTGTTAGAATTAGGCGATCGCTCTGTCGCTTTGTTTGATATTAATGGAAATATAGAACGTATTCATCTTGGAGAAGAGATTGGGGCTAGTGGTTGGATTTTAGATTCTGTCGCTGATCGGAAAGTTAAAATCCGTGGTCATGACACCCAACGCTCTATTTCTGTCGGACGAAAATTTTAATATATAATCTTAAAACAACATGGGTCTATTTGATAATCCTAATCTAGAATTACGCTCCCTCTTAAAGCAATTACAAACACAAGAGCAACATACGCAAAGGTTAATTGCTAACTTGCAGCGCCAAGAAGAAAGCTTGCAAAACCAGATTATCGCTATTGCTAGAGACGTTCAAATTTGGAACATCAGAATTAAGGACGCAAAAGCTGCTAAAAGAATTGAATCAGCCCGCACTGCTGTGGACAAAGAAGCAGCTTTACGACGAGAGGGCGATCGACTTTGGCGACAAATGGAAGAAACTAAAAAGCGCCTCATGGAAGCTCAAAAATTATTGATTAAAATTTATCATAAACGTCAACAAGTCTTAGCTAAAGCAGATAACTTTCCTGGATATCAAACCGGATATAATAATGTAGAACAGGAATTTCAGCGCTTGGAAATAGACTCTGAACTAGAGCAGTTGAAACGAAATCTTGGCCTTTAACAGTTACCAGTGACCAGTGACCAGTTACCAGTTAGCAGTTAGCAGTTACCAGTTAGCAGTTAGCAGTTAGCAGTTAGCAGTTACCAGTTACCAGTTAGCAGTTAGCAGTTAGCAGTGACCAGTTAGCAGTGACCAGTGACCAGTTAGCAGTTAGCAGTTAGCAATTAGCAGTGACCAGTTAGCAGTGACCAGTGACCAGTTAGCAGTTAGCAGTTAGCAGTTAGCAGTGACCAGTTGATTTGGTATTTTCTGGATCTATTTGGGTAGGTCACATATCCGTCAGGGTGCTTCTCAATAATTATTTTGAACGAATGCGCGGCAGTCCCCACCCGTAGGATGCTAAGAAGTCGTTAGTCGTAGGATGCGTTACTAGCCGTAAGTAGTAGCAACAATACAAACTTTGTTGGCGTAACGCATCCTACGTAGCAGCATCCTAAATTAAATGGGTTAGCGTAACGCATCCTACGCGCTGCTACTATAAATGGTAATCTGGATTACAGAACCGTAATTATTACTGTGCAAAACCATGAACGAGAGGGAAGATCGTCTATTTGAAATTGCCGCACTTGCTGGCGGTATTATATTTGGGGCTATCATACTGATTATAGAGCGGTTGCTGTTTGCCTATAGTATCGCCCCTTTATCCTATACCTTACCAGAAGATTGGCTCAGGGATAATTATAACCCGGCTGCTGTGATTGTCTTCCTGGTTTCGGCGATCGCTGCCATTGTCTGGTACCTCATCGCCCTAAGGTGGTGGACTAAGTTTGATGCTACGAAGGATACCACTTCAGCCAGATCATGGTGGATTTTGTTGTTCGCCTTCCCCATTATTATCGTTATTGCGGCAATTTCCCTGTGGGGTAATGAAGACGGAACCAGTTTGGGAGGAGGCTCTTTGCTGGTTTTTTCCGTTTTGCTGTGTTTAGGAATGTTGTCTAGTTATTGGGTGAGTACTGGTTTGAGTACCCCTATCAATATGAAACACGTGGTTCCTTTCGCTGGTTTATTGCCTCGCTAATACCCTATACCCATTATCACTATGTCAGTTTACATTATCGCCATTGGCGGAACCGGAGCCAGATTTGCTGAAGCAGTTGTCCATTTAGGGGCAGCAGGTCTTTATGCGCAAGGAAACCAGGTGGAAAATTTAGAGATTTTGTTTGTGGATCCTGATAAGGGTAATGGTAATGTTGAGGGGGCGGTTCGGACTCTGAAAATTTACCAAGAATGTGCTCAGGTTATAGACGGAGGGATTGACAAAAATCTCAACTGGTGGATGCAAACGGAGGTGAAGCAGTTTGAAGGGGGTTTGTGGTCTCCTTTTGAAGACTCAAATCAATCTAAACTCCGAGATGTGTTTAAATGTCAGCACCCCGCTCTGAAGAGGCGTTGCTCTCGTGCCTCCCTCATAGGATAGCTGACCAGCCGTAGGATGCGTTACGCCATAGCTGTCAGCTTTAAACACTTCTCCAGACGTGTGCTAACGCATCCTACTTAACTGACTACGTTATCGGCAAGAGTTAAAGACCTACCCTGGGATGCGTGCTAGTCTCAGGCTCTAGAACCGGGTGGTTAAACAGCTTTACGAGGGGTAAGGCAGTGCTGCCGGGAAAGTACCGACCGATAACTTTGCGCCTCGACCCAGCTCGAATCGAATTCGAGCTGGAAAGCGAGGCAAGACGGCGAAGCAAACTTTACGACCGAATTGGAGGTTTGGGGGATACAACAATTTCCCCCACCCCCATCGGGGACACTGCGGCTAAAGCCGCTAAACGTTTTCCTCCCCGCTCTAAAGAGACGGGGTTTCCAACGACTAAAAAATTTTCATGATAACTATGATGGCGAAAAGAAGAAAATTCGGCACCTATTCGATGTGCTTTACACTAAGGGTGAACGGGAGCAGGATCTAAAAGAAGGGTTTCGGGGGCGACTGGCAATCGGTTCGGGTATTATGACTCAATTGGGTCTGGGAAGCTGGGATCGGTTAATAAGTCAGATAAAAGCGGACTGCAACCAGGGTGATAATTATCCTAAAGTTTTTCTGTGTGGATCAATTTTTGGTGGCACGGGAGCCTCTGGTTTTCCTACCTTGGGGCGGAGGCTTTTCAATGACTTAAAAGAGGGTAATATACTTAACTTTCTTAAGTCAAGAGGCTTGTTGATGTTGCCTTACTTTTCCTTTTCATCCCCCGGTCAAGATGAAAAGGAGGTCTTCGCTCGGTCGGAAGAATTTATCTTAAAAACAGAGACCGCATTGCGCTATTATGGCTCTCAAGACTGGTCAGACGCGGTGTACCTGCTGGGAATGCCATCTCTGACTAAAATCGAGGATTTTAGTACCGGAGGAGCCAGCCAGCGCAACCAGCCTCATATTTTGGAGTTGTACGGAGCGATGGCTCTGCGGGATTTTATCTTTACGGATAAGCCGGAGAAGAAGGAGGTGGTGCTACTGAGCCGCAAAGAATCCAATACTATTACTTGGGATGATCTGCCGGATAAGGTTGAAGCCAGACAGAAGTTGGTCAATGCTGCCAGGTTTGCCTATGGTTGGCTTTCAGGGGTGGTTCCGGATCTAAAACATGCCCGCACAAAACCTGGGGACATCTTTTATGTTCCCCGGTTCTACCGCAACCAAATGTTGAACCAAACCGATGAATGGGATAAAATTAAGGCAATTGAGAATTGGGCGAAAGCTTATTTAACATGGTTGGGAACCCTGCACTCCTCAGTGAGCGGCTTGGATTGGTTTAACTGCAATGCCTTTTTTAAGAAAGGGGAGCTGCAAATTGATCGTGAGAATTTCCGAGATATCTTCGGACATTTTAATAGAATTGAATTTGTCAGAGTCCTCAAGAAATTAAATAACGAGGGGATACAGGGAGAAAATAAAGGAACGGTGGGGTTGGCTAAGGCTCTCTACCGTGTTATTGATAGTATTAAGGTGTAGGAGATTAAGAATGGTTAACACTCAAACTCAATTCCTGCCTAGTTTGCATGATAATTCCAGCATTCCTGCCGGAAGCCCAGGAGAATGGAATCATCAAAAAGGCATTGCTTACACGGCAGTGGCGGATAGTCTGAAACGCCCTGAGGTAGGGAGGAACACTGACGGCGTCAGTTCTATTCCTAATATGTGGGGGCGACCTCTCCTGGTAGATATCGTACTGCGGGACGAGAAACATCCCCTGCATGAGTCTTTCAAGGTTGAGTGGAAGGGAATGTTGGCGGCGATCGCCCTAGCAGAAGTTCAAGGTATTAAACTGAAGGCAGAGTTGATAGATTTTCAAAGGCTGGAGGATGATGCTTTTATTGGGGCGCTAAAGGAGTTGTTTCCTTCAAAGGAGAAAAGCGCTTACCAGTTGAGGGATAATAGGAACCCCTGGGAACAGATTTACGTTTTCCTCCTCCAGGATCGTCCTGTGGGGATGACTTCTCCTGCTACTTTGGTTTGTACTGCCCAAAAAGCTAACTGGGAAGGGGTTCCCTGGTATAAAAAAGGGCAACTTCACTCTCCTCTCTCTCCTGTGGATTATCTCACTGAAGATGATAAGATGCAGTTGGGGCTGTGGTTGGGAAATCTTAGTGGGCAACTACTGGGGGATAGTACTAAGATAAAGGGAATTATCACGGAATACCAGGATGAATTGAAAACAGGACTGGAGCAGGATATCGAAAGACACAGTTTGCGACTCCACAGTAATGAGCAGTATTTTGGGGTACTTCTGGCACTGGGGAAGGTGACTGCTTTAAGTACTCCTATTCAACCACAACAACGAGAGTCTAGTGTGAAACTGGTACCCAAAGGGAGAAGGGTGGAAGAAACAGTATTGTTTATTCCGGAAAAAGAAGAATTGCTGGAACAATGGAGTAATAAGGAACCTAAGTATATCCAGATTTACGATACCAATATTCTCACTTTTAACTTCCATGAGTTTGAACGGCAACATCAAGGTAGGGTGAAGTATTTAACGAAGGAGGATATCTTTGAGGACCAGTTCTACTTCCTGAAAGGGGCAGGGAACTTACCCGGTGCTTTACTACCAGAAGGGGTGGAGGATATTACCTATATTATAGATGATCAAGAACATGATTTAACACCTCTGTTGCCTCTGAAGCAAGAAATTCTCCAGTATTTTTCCCCTGAGGAGCTGATTAAACTGCTGAAAATTCAGCCAGCTACTATTGACAACCAGTCTGGGGTGCGAGTTAAGCTTACCTTACCTTGATCTGGAGGTAAGTATACTATCTTTCAGGACTATGCTATCCAACAAGACCACGCTATTACCGCTATACCGTTCCTAGAAATCTGGCCCAATTTTAAGGCACCTAACTGGAAGGAGTATTATACCTTCTATTTCGACGACCGCACGGAAGCTACTCAGGAAGAGAAAACATTCCGAGCTGTTTTTCCGGAAGCTCAAGAAGTCCAACCCTCTCTCGGAGAGATAAAAGATTACCAGCTGAATTGCCTGGAAAGTTTCCCAGAATATATCACCTGTCAGGCAGAAAACAGGAACGGGTAGTTTTCGACGGTCGCGTCTATATTCCTAGAGATATTCGGAAGTTAGAGTTAGACTCCAAGCCGTCAGAGTCCAAGCAGCATGATATCAAAGCGGAACTGAAGTGGAACAAAGAAAATCTGCCCTATAACCGCACTTTCCTGAAACACTTGGCTTTGCTCATAACAGCAGAAGCAGCCAAAAATGACGTCAGGAGGATTCAGTGGTTCATTTCCTATCCTTCAGCCTTTTCTCGCAACGACAAGAACTTCTATAAAGTTACTTGGGAAAGAATTATCGAGGGTTTGGGGGCAAGAACCGGGTTGGAACACAACTGGCTCTCTCAGGGGAACCCCTACCGCTCGGAAAGTCTCGCCATGGCTCAGTATGTCTCCTCTAGGCAGGATTTGCTCTACACCACTTGTATCGATATGGGGGGAGGAAGTTTGGATATTTCCATCTGGCAGAAGAATCATCTGATTCACCAGTGTTCCGTGCAGTTAGCAGGAAGATTGCTCTTCTGTCAGTTTCTGAAACAAAAACCAAACTTCCTGAAGCAGCAATTTAATCTGGATAGGAGCGATTTACCAAAAGACTCGCAAGATGTTCTCTTTTTTGTGAAACTGGATGTTATTCTCGCTCAGAAAGGGAAGGAGTCGTTAGAGGGAAACCGGGCTGAGATGAATGATGAGGTTATTCTCGCTAAGAAAGGGGAGGAGTGGTTAGGGAAAAACCCGGCTCAGATGGATGATGACGCGGATCTTCAGGAGATAATGCAGCTTTCCACTTTAGGATTTTCTGGACTCTATTACTATATTGGTTTGGTACTGAAGGGGTTAAATTTAGAAGGGAAACATGAGAAACAGGAGAATACCCCTATATATATTGGGGGTAATGGTAGCCGCATTTTAAATTGGCTGGACATGAGCGGTACCTTCACTCCTGAGTGCGAAGCTGCAATTCTCTTGAGTCATATGTTCAGTCGAGCTTCCGGATATGAGGATAGAAGAGAAGAGACTAGTTTTAGACCAGAATGAGACTCGATTAACTGGACTGGAAGAAGAGGATGAGGACATATTTGCTGGGGAAGACTGTATAGTTAATGGACAACCCATAGAATGGTGCGATCGCCTCAACCTGATGCAGTTTGAGAACATTGACACTTTTACGGTTAACAGTCTGTCCAATCTAAAACAATTCCTAGACGACTTCCACAAAGCACTTAAAGAAAAGCGAATTTTGAACATTAAGCCCCTAAAACAATATGAGAATAAGGAATGGCGCGAAAGGTTGTGGAGGGATGTGGAGCGCGAGGTGGAGAATGAATTAACTAACATGGAGAAGCGCAAAGCAAAGGATATCCGCCCGGAACCACCTTTTATCATTGGGTTGAAGGTGCTTTTGAAGCAGTTGAGTGACAGAATGAATAAGTGAGATCCCCCCAAGATCCCCCCTTGATAAGGGGAGTGCCCCCAGGGCGGGGGGATCCGGCAGAGTGTTAAAATCATTGGGGCTGCGCTATATCGGTTGTTAGTTATTTGCTTGGGTTGAGTGTTAGAATGAATAAAGGGAGGTTAATGGATTATGGCTTTTAAAAGGAATGTTCTGCCGGTTGTTCTCGCTGCTGGCTTGTTTTTGAGTCCGTTGAGTGGTTGTAATGGAGATAAATCAGGTCCTGGTGATGGGGAAGGATCTTCGACAGAAATTATTACTCAGGATGAGCGAAAGACAGCACTTGAGGAGCTTGGGAAGGTTCAAACAGCACTACTTGGGGAGCTTGGGAAGGTTCAAACAGCACTTGAGGAGCTTGAATACTATACTCAAGGAATGGATCCTAATAGAACGGTTAAGTACTCGAAGGCAAAAGCTAAGGTAGATGCTGTTTATACAGCATATCAAGAATTTAGAGATAATTTATCGGAAGACATCAAAACTAAAATTGATTTTTCAAATGTAGATGGTAAAGTTGAATAATTTTTCAACAAAGATAGTGAATATCAAAAGATACTTGCTAACTTAGTTGAAGGTGATAAGATTAGTGATACCAATGATAAATATAAAAAAGCTCAGGAAGGTTTGGTACGTTTAAAATTAACTGAGGAAAAGCCTGATGGGTAAGATGATTATGCAACTAAATTAGCTACAAAAAAACTATTACAAAAAATAGTTAAGGATACAGAAACGAATCTAAACTCATTAGAAACTTTTATTAAAAACCGATCTATCACTACTCCTCCCGCTACCGATGAAAATACCAATACTGATACCAGGCCATGGTCTTATTCACCATTAGTTATAAGTCTACTACTGGGGGTGGTAGTGGGAGGGATAATAATCTTTAAACGGAGAAACGATAACCAGCCTGCAACAGCTTCTCAACAAAAGAAAAAACCTTTCCCCCGGTTCCCCCGGTTCTCTATATTCGATGACATTACCAAAATCAAGGAACAGTTAGACAATATTAGTGGTAATATTGTGCCAGAGAGTAAATTACTTGCTCTCTTAAAAGAAGAAAGCAATTGGCAGACAAATCATGTGGAGCCAAAAATAGAACAAGTTGTATCGAGTCAAGAGCTTGAACAGCTAAAAACACAGATAGAAGATACTATTCGCCAAATTTTCGCCAGTAATCGCCCCGAAACCACCCCTCCTGTAAACTTAGATGAAATTACCTACTACTTCAAGCAGATATTGACTCTTGTTCAACAGAGACCAACTTCCGATTCCTCCGCAACAACAGATTTACAGAATCAAATCAGTGAACAGGAGAAAACAATTCAAGCATTAACTCAGCCAAAGCAGCGCTTATCAGATGATTTATCCGAGAGCCGTAAGACTATCTCTCAACTAGAGACAGAGAACGCTCAATATAGGCAAACAGCAACGAAAGAAGCTACTCAAACTGGCGGGATCCCCTCACAGTGGTTACCCCTCATCAACGATTATAACAACAAGGAACCACAATCTATTCTTAAATCAGATGGTGTAACTTCTCAAGGAGAGTTTATTGAGGATCGAGAACAAGGAAGACGTGAGGATAGCACAAAACCAGTAATCTTCAAATCCGTCTATTCCTTCAAATCCGTCTATTCTGGGCAATATTACATCGTCTCCTTAGGAGCGGATTACTTGCTCTTCCCTAAATATAATGCCATCCCTACGTCTGGAAGATTTACAGCTGAGGAAGCATTTAAGGGGTATAAATCCGGGAACACAGGCAAATTTACCCTGGAAACCCCTGCTAAAGTGATTCCATGGAGTAATGAAATGTGGAAATTGGAGCAGAAAGGGAAATTAAATTACAACGGCACTCCATATCGAGAAACCCCAGAACAAGAGAAAAAATCCCTTGAAAGCAAAATCGAGGAACTAACACATTATTTATCCCAAGCTAATAACACCATCTCTACTCTAGAGACAGACAAAGCTAGTTTAGAACAAGAGAAAGAGGAATATAAGAAAGCAGCGGCGAAAAAACCCCCACAACCTTCCCCCTCAACTCTCACAACATGGCTCACTCTAATCAGTATATACCAACAAGACTCAAGAGCAATACTCCAACACGCCAACTTAGAAGCAGAAACCCTGGAAGACGAGGAACAATTTTTCCTCCGACGTAAAAATCCCAAGGAACCCCTTATGCTCAAATCAACTAAACCTGGTCAATACCTGGTTGTCTCCCTCCAGACGGAAACCGAACCTACCTACCTTTTATTCCCCAAAGAACACGCCATTCCCGCTTCCCAAGCTAGTACCGCCAAAGCTCTATTTGCAGGGTATGAAAAAGGTAATACCAGCAAATTTACCCTTATTATACCAGCTCAAGTCTCTCCTACGGAACAAGACAAGTGGAAGCTGGAGGAAAAAGGAAGATTAGAATATAAGGCTGGGTAATATTTTTATAAAATAGCCCGCAATTCAGGTTAAGGGCGGGTTCGCGGTGGTGGGCATTGCCCACCCTACTCAGCCTGAAGGACAAAACAAAATCGCCCCACAGGATAATTCTGCTTCTTTTCAACAATTCTAAAGATAGTCTCTGCCAAAGCTTCTAAAAAAGACTGTAAATTGTAAGTTCGAGAAACATTAAAGGTATCCCTTTCCCCAAAACTCCAATCCCTCCACCAAGAAGGAGACTCATAAGGTTTAGAGTTTCCGGAAAACTTCCCAGGAAAAACATCCACCACCAATCGATATACCCCCCTGGTTTGAGAACCACTGCCAAAGTTAAAAGCAGCATCAAATGCAAATTTATTCCTCTCCAGAGCTTGCCAATTTTCCAAAGTCATGATATCCTGAGCAGGTAACTCAGTAAACTCCTTCCTCCTACGATTAAAATCACTCTCTTCCCGATTAATTTGATAATCTAAAGGAAAATTCAATGGTAAAATATAAGGTAAAGGAGTATAATCAACCTCATACCTAAGTTTAACTTCTTCGGGAGCTTTTTCCTTAAATCTTAACCGCTCTACCTGTCGCTCTTGGTCAGGTTTTACTCTCACCACCACCTGCCCGTCATTAATCACCAATACACGGTGTACACCTGGAGAACGGGGAGATTCATTAGAATCAGCAACCATAGGCTGCTTGCCTTCAATATTTAACAATGCAGGCTTTTCTAAGATAGGAGTTGAAAAAATCACCAACTTATCCTCCTCAAAGTTCAATCCTGCACTCCGACTTCCTGATTTAATCCCATGGAAATATTTTTTGACATTCTCATAACTGCCCAAAACTATAACATAAAAAGGATGATTTCACCTCACATTGGTAAAATCTTTATCCTCCAACCCTACATCATAAACTGTCCCCCAAAACTCACTTAACTCCGCCAGAATACCCACAGCATGGTCATCTTTTAACAAATAATAATCCTTGAGTTTTTTCACCAGCGCTTCCCACTGAGCATCTTTTTGATACAAATCCGTCACGATGACATAGAGTTCCTCCTTAGTAGTATCACGATTTATCGGCTCAATAATTTTATCAATCCTAGCATCTTGCAACTCTTTAAAACTGCCATCGTAGAACCCAGCACTTTCAGCCAGACGAGGTGATGTCATCTCCTCCATCCTCAGCCTTTTTGTGCCAAAACGAAAATAAGTGGGGGAGGGGGAGACTGGAAAAGTTTTCCCCATAGCACTATCCAGGAGGCGTAAAGTACGAATGTATCTGCTATCTCGACGACTCACAAATCCTTTCATAGATGGAGTGCCATCGATTTGAATGAAAGTTTTGGCAGGCTCCACTTCAGAACTTTCATCATTCCCTGATAAAGGAGGACATAACCAATTATACTCTTTGGGAAAACAACCAACCAATGTCATTCCCACAGCAACAACGAGAACTTTTAAAACTACACGCTTCATATTTCCTCTACATCTCCTGATACAGAGCGGGGTACACTTACCTCTATAACTACTTCAGGTTTTTCTGCTCTGGGCTGGCTAAAAGAGGAGATAATACCTTTTTGATAATTAGAAGCGATCGCCAGGATAGCTCCCCCCAATAGACTAATGGGGGACAAGATTGAGTCAACTGCCCACAGATAAATTTGGGCTAAGACAAACAACACTGCGAAGCTAACAAGCCAGAATTTTATCGCCACAGTCTCTCCTCCAAAAAAACACAATCTTTAACAATACCCATCGCTCCAACGATGGGTATTATTGTACTTTTCCTAGACAGTAGCTGCTACTTTTTCTTCAGCACCTGCAGTCAAGTATTCGTATGTTTCCCGCATTTTCAGACCCACCAGAACTTGGAATAAACCAGAACCATTATTAGAACCGGGAGCATCTTTGTGCTTGAGTAACAGCTCAGTCATTTCCCCGTAATACTTAGTCCCGGTCTTGCTGAGATGGCTTTCGATGTAAATCATCTCCTCCAAATTGTCAAACTGACCGTCCACTTCCAGCACAGAGACTTCGTTACCGTAGTAGTTATCCGGTCCGTAGTACAGCTTAATGCCAGGATAAGCACAGGTCAGCTTGCCACCGCAAGGTCTCCAGTCAATGGTGGATCCTTCGTCAAACAAATAAGCGGGGGAGAAACCTTCTATTCCTTCCCTTTGCATCAGACGCACCCGCAGCAGTTTATTTTCTTTATCCTCAATTAGTTGGCTCGGTAAAATCTGGATCACCACATCCGCATGTTCCCTTTGGGGTTCGATGTAGGCGCTAAAATCAGGTTTTCTGGCATTAATAGAGGCGAGGATGTCTTCGTAGGTGTGACCCCGCTCTGCCATATCCCGTTGGATTTTCCAACTGATTTTGACCTCATCGCTGATATCCAGGTAAACCCCAAAGTCAACAAGAGAGCGTACTCGCTCGTCAAATAAAGGATGTAAACCCTCCACTACAACCACCTTATTCGGTTCTATACGCTCAGGAGGATCCAGTTCTCCCGTTTCGTGGTTGTAAATGGGCTTGTCTATTGCTTGACCATTTTTGAGTGCTTTGATTTGCTCATACATGAGGTCAAAGTTGTTGGCTTTGGGATTGAGAGCCGTCACCCCAGCAACTTTGCGCTGTTTCCGATCCAGACTGTGATAGTCATCCAAACAGATGACTGTCATAAACTCTTCGCCGAACAAATCTGTCAAACGACGCAAAAATGTAGATTTTCCACATCCGGAGTCCCCCGCAACTCCTATGATAACAACTCGATCCAGCTGACTTGTCATTACTTTCCTCGATCGCAAAACTGATTTTGACTTCATCAACATTTAAGCATTCTTTACTATATAAAGGAATTGCCTCCTCTCAACTCTGCCACCTGCGCCTCAAAGGACAATGGGGGCCGGACCTGGCAGATATACTTAAGTTTTGATTTGGATTTATTTTACCATTAGGGAGACTGTCTACCCAGAAAATTTTCTCAAGTTTCATTTTTCCCCTGTAGGGGCAGCTCTTTCAAGGTGCCCCCATCGCCGATTTTTTGGCATTCAGGGCAGGTAATGATATTATCGTCATCTATATGATAAAATGACCAGGTTCTATCTAGACTTGGCAATAAAATTAAATCTGACCTTGGGAGAGATTGAAAGAATGTACAGCAGTCCAACAGAGTTTGACAACCGCATGTTTGTGTATGAGGTAGCAGGTTTAAGCCAAGAAGGTTTAGCCTACCCGATTCGCAATAGCGGCACCACTTATATTAAAGTACCACTAAAGCGTATGAATCAGGAAATGGTACGGATTCAGCGCATGGGGGGCAAAATCCTTAGCATTAAGCCAAAAGGTGCCGACACGACGACTGCTACAATTAAGAAAGAAGCACCAGCACCACAGAAAAAGAAAGCGAAAGTGAAAATTTCCGTCAATACCTACCGTCCCAAGAATCCTTTAGTTGGGAAGTGTGTTGAGAATAGCGATCTACTTGGGGAAGGGGGAATCGGTACTGTCCGTCACCTCACTTTTGATATTTCCGGCAGCGATTTAACCTATGTAGAAGGTCAAAGTATCGGTATTATTCCCCCAGGAAAAGACGACAAGGGTAAACCCCACAAACTGAGATTGTACTCCATTGGTTCTACTCGTCATGGCGATCGCCTTGATGACGGAACTGTTTCTCTCTGCGTCCGGGAGTTAGTTTACCAGGACCCGAAAAGTGGCAAAACCATTAAGGGGGTTTGCTCCAGCTATCTCTGCGCTTTAGAAGATGGAGCAGATGTGAAAATTACTGGTCCTGTAGGGAAGGAAATGCTCTTGCCCGACGATGAGGAGGCCAATATCATTATGATGGCCACGGGAACGGGAATTGCTCCTTTCCGGGCTTATCTGTGGCGAATGTTTAAAGAGAAGCATGAAGACTACAAGTTCAAAGGCTTTGCTTGGCTGATTTTTGGCATTCCCACCACTCCTAACATCCTTTATAAGGAAGAATTGGAGAAGTTGCAGGCAGAATATAAGGACCATTTCCGCCTCACCTACGCTATCAGTCGGGAACAGAAGAATCCCGAAGGTGGCAGAATGTACATTCAGCACCGGGTTGCCGAGCATGCTCAAGAACTCTGGGAGTTGATTCAGCAGCCCAAGACTCACACCTACATATGCGGTTTGAAGGGAATGGAAGATGGAATTGACGACGCTTTAGGGGCAGCAGCAGCAAAGTCAGATGTGCAATGGTCTGAATATCGCACGAAAATGAAGAAAGAACACCGCTGGCACGTTGAAACTTACTAGTGTTGCGTCTAACTTAAATTGGTGGGTATAACCCATCACTCCCGATCCCCCCGCCCTATCAGGCACCCCCTTCGGTAAGGGGGGCTGGGGGGGATCTTGGGGAGAACTGGGAACGGCGCCATCGGCACGGCAAGGCGGTGCCCCTACCACTTTATTCCTGGGGTTGGCTATTTGCTGAGAATTATGTTAAATTTGATTAAGCAGCTTGGATATAATTGAAATAATTCCTTGACAAAAAGACTTTAATAAGATATAGCCGATGAAAATTTCATGGAAAACAATATTACTGTGGATATTACCCGTCCTCGTGATTGGGTTTTTCCTCTGGCAAGGAGCATTTGCTGGAGGTACTAGTAACTTTGGTAGCAATACCGCCAGCACCCGCATGACCTACGGTCGCTTTTTAGAATATTTGGATGGGGGACGAGTCACCAGCGTTGACCTCTATGAAGGAGGTCGGACAGCGATCGTGGAAGCATTTGACCCTGAACTGAATCGGCTCCAAAGTCTGCGAGTGGATTTACCGGGCAATTCTCCGGAGTTGGTGGCTAAACTAAGATCCGCCAATATTGGCATCATGTCCCATCCTATCCGCAATCAAGGGGCAATCTGGGGTTTCCTGGGCAATTTAATTTTCCCGGTTCTCTTAATTGCTGCTTTATTTTTCCTCTTCCGTCGTTCTAGTAATATGCCTGGTGGACCGGGTCAAGCCATGAATTTTGGCAAATCTCGCGCCCGTTTCCAAATGGAAGCCACAACTGGGATTATGTTTGACGACGTGGCTGGGATCGACGAAGCGAAAGAGGAATTGCAAGAAGTCGTTACCTTCCTGAAACAACCGGAACGATTTACCGCTGTGGGTGCTCGCATTCCCAAAGGGGTGCTGTTGGTTGGTCCTCCGGGAACGGGGAAAACCCTCCTGGCTAAGGCGATCGCCGGAGAAGCCGGGGTTCCTTTCTTCAGCATTTCCGGTTCGGAATTCGTGGAGATGTTCGTTGGTGTAGGGGCTTCCCGGGTGCGAGACTTGTTCAAAAAGGCGAAAGAGAATGCTCCCTGTTTGATTTTTATCGATGAAATCGACGCAGTGGGTCGCCAACGGGGCGCTGGTATTGGCGGTGGTAACGACGAACGGGAGCAAACCCTGAACCAACTGTTAACGGAAATGGATGGTTTTGAGGGCAATACGGGGATTATCATTATTGCGGCTACCAACCGTCCCGATGTTTTGGATTCTGCTCTCATGCGTCCGGGACGATTTGACCGTCAGGTAATGGTGGATGCTCCCGATATTAAGGGTCGTCTGGGTATTTTAGACGTTCACGCCCGGAATAAGAAAATTGCTACCGAGGTTTCCCTGGAGGCGATCGCCCGTCGGACTCCTGGATTTACCGGGGCAGATCTGGCGAATTTGCTCAATGAAGCAGCGATTTTGACGGCGCGGCGGCGCAAAGAAGCCATCACCATGCTAGAAATCGACGATGCTGTAGACCGGGTGATTGCCGGGATGGAAGGAACCCCCTTGATAGATAGTAAGAGTAAGCGACTGATTGCTTATCATGAAATCGGTCACGCTATTGTGGGTACTTTACTCAAAGACCACGATCCGGTGCAGAAAGTAACTTTGATTCCCCGAGGACAGGCTCAGGGTTTGACCTGGTTTACCCCCAATGAAGAGCAGGGTTTGACCACCAGAGCGCAATTATTAGCTCGCATTGCTGGTGCAATGGGGGGTCGCGCTGCTGAAGAAGAAATCTTCGGTTACGATGAAGTGACTACTGGTGCTGGGGGCGACTTGCAACAAGTGACCAGTATGGCGCGACAAATGGTAACTCGCTTTGGTATGAGCACTTTGGGACCGGTATCTTTGGAAAGTCAAACTGGGGAGGTATTTCTCGGTAATGGTTTGATGAGTCGCTCAGAATACTCGGAAGAAGTAGCTGCACGGATCGATGACCAAGTCAGGGAATTAGCTCAACTGGGTCATAATATGGCGAGGAAAATTATCCAGGAACAAAGGATTGTAATTGACCGTTTGGTGGACTTATTGATTGAAAGGGAAACCATTAACGGTGAAGAGTTTCGGCAAATTGTAGCGGAGTACGCTGAAGTGCCGGAAAAAGAGCAGTTTGTACCTCAATTATAATTCCCTGTTGGGTGGGCATTGCCCACCGTCACCCATGCTAGCATATTTAAGTTGTGATTATGAGTGTAAATCCAACAGTTGAAGAAATTAAAGAAATGATTTTCCGACTACCGCTACAGGAGTGGGTCATACTGATGAAAGATATTGAAGAAAGATTAGAAACTCTGGACATGATGCAACTTTCAGAAACAGGATTTCAAGAATGGAACGATCCAGAAGAAGATATTTATGATGTCGAATCCTAAGCTAAAAGAAATATGGCTTGTTAGGTTCCCCTTTAGTAATCTCATATCCACGACCAGCTCTTGTTTTAGCAGTTCATCGAGAAGAATTCATTATTTTGGGAATATTTTCAAAAATTCCTGAAGGTAAATTCCGTGATACTTGGGTTTTGATGGAAGAAAGTCATCCTGAGTTCTTACAAACGGGATTGAAAAAAGCGATTCATATTCCTTAAAGTAACCTAGAGGTGTAGGATGCGTTGTTAACGCAACGACAACTATAAACTCATCCACTCATCAAGAGAGATGGAGCGAACGATAATTTCCTCAACTTCTCTAATCATCATCCGCAGTTGCGCGACAGAATACTCATCGTTAGAAGGAATCGTTAATCTATTGTCATCGAAGATCATAAACTGGTGTCGAGTTCCAGAAAAAGGTCCATCAAATCCCAATTGCCGCAAAATCTCGACGCTTACAGGGTGTCCACCGGCTCACGAATTGGCTCCTTGTTCAAATTCACATCTCGATGTTGTTGATGAGTGGCAGAGTATGACCGAGTTTTAACCCTACTATAATCCAGTCTTCTAGGGTTGAGCGTAACTGGTTAGGTTACTCCCGTAATGTTGATGCAAATGCAATCACCCCTTTGCAGGATGGAATTCGACCTACGAAAGTGCCGTCTTCGAGTTTATCGTAAGTAGCTTGGGACATTGCTGTGTCCATGTATTGGCTTAAAATGTAATTTACGCTCATTACTAAACTTCCTGCTGAATTTTGGAATATCCATCGGCTGTTTTTGTACCCTACTATGTTATCTTATATATGATAAGGAGGTCAAATCATTGTAACCACTATAGCAAAACCGAAACCCAAAGCAGTTAGCCTCTCTACCATTATACCTTTAAGAGGGGTTAGTTGGTCAAAGTACATTCTAAGCGTAAACCTCTAATACAGGGTTTTCCATGACAGATATTAGACTAAATTTTTATCCTTTATAGTAGATTGTTTTTCCTAACTTTTTTGACCTAAAAAATACATATCAAGAATCAGCAAGTCGAGGGTTTTGAAATTTCTGAAGGTGGGCATTGCCCACCCTACTTTTAAAATTGTCAAGCTAGAAGGAACTGTGATTATCTATTCTCTTCATAGGGGCCTAAAAAACGCTCTCCATTGAAATGAATTAAGTGACTGGGAGCGTCAGCAACCCAAACTTCGGTTTCCCAACTAATATCTCCCAGGTACTTCGCCATTGTCTTTCGATTTGGGAAAGCGGTTACATAAATGAGTCCAGCGATGCTATCTGCAAACAAGTTAGCTAATTCAGAGTGTCGCTTTCCATCTACTGGTCCACGACTGGTGACGGACTCGATTAGTAGCAGCCAGTTTTTTGAACGGTGATACAACACAACATCAGGGAATTTCCCGTGGCTATCAAAGCTAAGACCCAAACTTTTCAAGGTTTCTTCGTCGAAGTGGCCCATTTTTGAGCCAGTGTCCCCAACATAGAGCACTTCTGCACCAGGTGCATATCGCGGACCGAATTTGGTAATGATGTCCTTGATGAGTTGGCTGTGCTTACCAGGAGTGAGGGCTAACTCTTTGCTGTCGTTGATTTTTAGCGGTATCATTACCATATGCCGTTTCTTGGAGTATTGCTCTGCTAGAGTGTCTCTATGTTTAAGGTATTCAACCAGTTTGGCATTCCACGAATCTGTACCAAAAGAGCGAATCAGCTCCAGGGTATCTGGGGTAATTTGATAGCACCATTTTGGGCTATTTACGGGCCGATCTGGCTGGTCTGGGTTGCTCACAGCGATTCCTGCATCGACAAACTGGTGTATAGTATCTTTCCTGATAATCTCTCGGGTGTTTTCGGCATATTGTTTCCCATAGTGCTCTGCCATAAACTTCATGATTGGCTTGATGCCCAGTAGGGGTGTACTGGCTTGGCTCCAGGAATCTCCAGGCTTTAAATCAATCAATGCCAATAGAACCAGAGCAGAGCGTTCATTAAGCTGTTTTCGAGGTAATTTCAGAGCAGTTAAAATGGACAAGGCATCAGTGGTGTAGCGCTGAATCATAAGGGGATTTCTTAGGTGTTGTTTTGTTATCTTCTCAATTTCTGAATCCAACAAACAATCAACCTCCTCCTGTGTTAGGTTTGTTTCTGTTACTTGTTCCCCAAGCCGGATTAGAGTTTCCAGATCTGGGTAATGTAAAGCTCTGAGGTCTGTAGCATTGACCTGTGTGTGTCCAGAGAACTGCCGGAAATAGAGGTCCAGCAAGGTTGAGTTGAGATAGACAGCTAACCCCTTGGCAAGGATAGGGGCTAGTCCAGCTTTATTTTGATGAAATACGTTCAGATGATTCTCGAATCCCACTTTCTCACCAGGGACATGGTCTGGGGTATGAAGGGCAGCAACGATTCGCCGTTTCTCTTCCTTAGGGCTGATGCGTTTGGTCAGGACATACCATCCATTGGTCATAAGCCAGGGATCGCTCTGCTCACTGGACTGGATAGCGTTGGGTTTTTTCCCTTCGGGTTTTGGCCACTGGATGTAGTTACCACTGAAATGATTAGGATAAATGAGGGGATAGGTTCCCTTTTCTGCCTGTTGTCGTAAGTCTGGACGAAGTCGGAAATCTACTACGGGTCCGGTGGACACCTGAATCCCTAGGTCTGCTAATGAGTGAGAGAACACACTAATGCGGTTTATCACCATTTGATCCACGTCGCTGGCTGCAATATGAATGAAGCGCTCTGGATCAGTGGGCTGAATCACTTGGTCAAAAGTAACGCTCCGTCTGGTCATCTCCTGGAAATTTGGACCACTGCTGGAGGTTATTACTACCTTTTCCTGGTTCTGGGCTTTTACAGCATGTAAGATGATGTTCTCCTGTAGAACCTCATCATCTTTGAAAGTCAAGGTTCTTGAGTGGAAAAGGTGTAGCTGACGGATAGCCATTTGCTCTAGGAAGAATTGGCGGAAAGGCTTGAAATAGGGACCGTTACAAAATGATCGGGGAACGATAGCTACTATTTCACCCCCAGGGGACAGGAGTTTGATGGCTAGAGCTAGAAAAGCGCTATATAAGTTGCTAGTTTCTATGCCGATTTGCCTTAACCAGGTGCGGTGAAGAGAGTTGCTGCCAATCTTCTTATAGGGTGGATTCATTATACAGTGGGTGAATTCAGGGTGTTGGACTGGAAACAAACTGCCCTGGGTTCTGATTTGCTCTCTACCCCACTGTATGAAATCTGTCTGTGTAACAGTGCCAGAAATCTTGATTCCTGCTGCAACCCTTGGGTAAGTGCAATTGGCTAAAGTGGACTTACTGTAGTCTACCATGAGGGGTTCTAGCTCATAGATTTCTGCTTGAATGTTGGCTGGCTTAATGGAACGGGAGCACATTTCTTGAATAAAAGCAGCAGTCAGAGTCCCGGTTCCTGCTCCTGGATCTAGGAGGATAATGTTTCTTGAGGTATTGTGGAAGAGGGAAGCCATGAAAGAGGCTACAGGTAGTGGTGTCAGGTATTGACCTAATTCACGACTTTTTTTGGAGTCTAGTTTACGAGAAGCTTCTAGTCGGTAGATATCTGCCTGCTGGAGGGGAGAAATCCTATTTTGACTATCTGCACTTAAATTGAATACTTTCATCTCTTTTAACATAAGTACCCACCTATGAAGGTGGGCGATGCCCACCCTACAAACTCTCCCACACATGAAGGTGGGCAATGCCTACCCTACAAACTCTCCCACACATGAAGGTGGGCGATGCCCACCCTACCCTATTCTCTCTTCAGCAAGGGGAAGGCGATGGCATCCCGAATACTAGCAGCATCGGTTAATAACATCACTAAGCGATCTATACCAATACCTAAGCCCACAGTAGGAGGCATTCCGTATTCTAAAGCGGTTAAGAAGTCTTCGTCAACGCTATGAGCTTCTAAATCTCCTGCTGCTTTTTTCTCTGCTTGAGCTTCTAAGCGCTGGCGCTGATCTATGGGATCTGTTAGCTCGGAAAAGCCGTTCGCAAGTTCTCGTCCCACAATAAATAATTCAAATCTTTCTACTAAACCTGGTTTGGAGCGATGAGGTTTGGCGAGGGGGGATATCTCTAGAGGATAGTCTAAGACAAATGTTGGTTGGAGGAGGGTAGGTTCTACTTTTTGCTCGAAGGCTTGATTGAGCATTTCTCCCAAGGATTTGCAATCGTCAGGAATGTCAATTTTCGCAGCTTTACAAGCTGTTTTTGCTGTATCTAAATTGGGGAATTGAGCAAAATCTAAGCCTGTTACTTCTTGGACTAAATTATGCATAGTTTCCCTTCGCCAAGGGGTTGCTAGATGAATTAATTTACCTTGATAGTTGACTTCTGTGATACCTAAAACTTCTTCGGCGACGGTTTTGATTAAATCTTCCGTCAGGTTCATCATATCGTTATAATCGCCGTAGGCTTGGTATACTTCGATGGAAGTAAATTCGGGATTGTGACGGGTGGAAACTCCTTCGTTGCGGAAGATGCGCCCTAGTTCAAATACTTTTTCAAACCCTCCTACTACTAACCGCTTCAGGTGCAATTCTGTGGCTATGCGGAGATATAAATCCATCTCCAAAGTGTTGTGGTAAGTAATAAATGGACGGGCTTCTGCTCCTCCTGCTTGGGATTGCAATACGGGGGTTTCTATTTCTAGGAAGTCTTGCTCTTCTAAGTAGCGTCTTATTCCTGCTGTTATTCGTGCCCGGCGGCGAAATATTTCCCGTGCTGCTGGGTTGACTATTAAATCAACATAACGTTGGCGATAGCGCTTTTCTGTATCCGTTAAACCGTGCCATTTATCCGGTAAGGGGAGGATGGATTTGGTGAGGATAGTATAGTTGCTTACATAGATAGATAACTCGCCTTTATCAGTTCTTTTAATGGTTCCTTTGACTCCTATTATATCCCCCACGTCTGTTAACTTTTTCAGGTTATTGAAAGGTTGGGAGAGCGCTGTCATGTTACCATTTATGCGCTTTTTTTCCAGGTAAAGCTGAATGGTTCCTTTCTCGTCTTGGAGGTTGAAAAAAGCTAGTTTACCGAAGACGCGCCGGGCGATAATCCTGCCGGCAATTGCTACTTCATCTCCTATTTCTTCCCCTTTCCCTAAGTCGGCATATTTGGCTTGTAATTCTGTGGTAGAATGGGTGGACTCCCATTTATAAGCGTAGGGTGTTAAGCCTAAATTTTTGATTTGGGCCACTTTTTCTAAGCGGGTGGCGCGGATTTCTGCGAGTGAGGAAATATGGGGTTGTTCTGGTTGGGATTGGTTGGACATGAATAAGTAGTTGAATTGCTTGAACTTTATTTTAATGATAACATATAATGTCAAGAAACCGGAGAATTTGATTTCAATTATCAAAATTTACACCCAAACCCTCAATCAGTGACCAGTTACCAGTTACCAGTTACCAGTCACCAGGCGGTTGTAGGGCGCGCGGCAGTATCCGTAGGGTGGGCATTGCCCACCGCATCACCCGTGCTCTAAGCAAGTCAGTCCTTACCTGTTTCCCCGCGAATAAATTGCCAGTTTAGGGCTGGACAGAAACGCGGACATGGGTCGAATCTATCAGGCAAATGAAGGTGGGCGATGCCCACCCTACGAGGATTTAATCTTACTAGAGTTTATACGCTATCTGACCAATGACATCCCAGAGAAAGCGGATCAGGTGGAGCAGCTGTTGCAACGAGCCGCAGCTGGAGTTGTAGGACGCGCGGCAGTATCCGTAGGGTGGGCATTGCCCACCGCATCACCCGTGCTCTAAGCAAGTCAGTCCTTACCTGTTCCCCCGCGAATAAATTGCCAGTTTAGGGCTGGACAGGAACGCGGACATGGGTCGAATCTATCAGGCAAATGAAGGTGGGCGATGCTACGAGGATTTAATCTTACTTTGACATGTTTTAGAGTTGTAATAGACTACACTGGTAACTGGTAACTGGTAACTGGTAACTGTATGAACCCCTATAAAGTTGGTCCCCCAGTGAAGGAAGCAAATTTCTACGGACGTACCCACTTGTTAAAGAAGGTGCTGCGGAGTCTCCCCGTATCTAATGTGGTGATTTTGCAGGGACAACGTCGCATTGGGAAGTCTTCCTTATTGCAAAAATTAGACCATTTCTTACCAAGTCAGACTTTGGGGAGAGGGGAAGTGCCTCTGACAACGGTTAACTTGGATATTCAACGTTACGTTCAACATACCCCACTGCAATTTCAAAAACAGTTAGCTCAAAGTATTGCTAGCACTCTGAAGTTGGAGTTGGAGACTGTGGAACAATGGCAACAGGAGAATGGTTTTTTTCGGGAGCGCTTTTTACCGGAACTTTACCACCATTTAGGTAATCGTCAACTGGTCATTTTAGTCGATGAATTTGATAACTTGGGGGAACAGGAGGAAAATAAAGGGGAAAATATAGCTTTCTTCCGGGAGCTGGTAAAAGGGGAGTTACAGTTAAAATGGGTGTTTGCCGTGGGACGTCCGATTCGGAAGCTACCTAGGGGTTATGATGAGATTTTCAATCAAGGAGGGAGAATCAACATTAGTTTCTTCTCTCGGGAAGACACGGAGGAAGTCATCTGCACACCAGAGTCACATATCCTGACCTACGAACCGGAAGCAATTACGAAGATATGGGAACTAACCCATGGGCAACCTTATCTAACTCAAGCTTTGTGTTTCCACGTCTTTGAGAGAGTTGTACACGACAAAGAAGGAAACGTTGCTGGAGTGGGGGACGTGGAAGCTGTAGTTCCTGAGACTTTGGCAGCTCATGAAGGAGCGATCGCCAGTATTGTTCGTGTACCTCCTATTGAAGAGCGAGTTCTGGCGGCGGTGGCTCACTTAACCTCTGAGGGTACAAGAATCAGCCGCTATGAAGTTAGGGACTACTTATTGAGCAAAAATGATCGTCGAGTAGAGAGAGATGAATATAACGAAGCTTTTGATAAACTTTTGCAATGGGAATTATTTGTGGGGGATAGGGAAGGAGCATGGGTTTCTGTGAAATTGCTCCGAGTTTGGTTGACCCAGAATGTATCTTTAGAATTAAATCAGGGAGAAGAACTAGATTTTGAATACGCATTAGCAGATCAAAGCTGTGAGGTGGCTGAGAAGGCGATGGAATATGGGAAATATGATATTGCTATAAAGAATTCTGAAAAAGCACTCAAGTATATTCCCAATCACTCTCTTGCTTTCCTAGGGTTGATTAAAACAAGAGAAAAGATGGCGCAAGAGTATACCCGTAACGAGCAGTTTGCCTTAGCAGCAGAACAATACGAGCGCATTTTCAAACTAGACAACAATAATCCACAATGGGAAGAGCATTTGAGCGATAATCTGAAAATGGAATATCAAAAATATTTGGTTGTAATCGAAAAATATTCTGTGTTTCAGACAATTAATAATAATAATAATATATTCACCTATATAGAAAATTTTAAAAAAGCGAAAAACAGTCTTAAATATCATAAAATCGAACTAAAAACATTAGGATCTCACCCCGGATATCCATTAGGATCTAACCCCGGATATCGTGAATACGTTGTGTCTAGCAAAATCCAGCTTATTAAAGCAATTAGAAAGAGAGATTGGTTCACAGTAAGTTTGACATTGTTTTATTTTGTAATATTGAGATTAAATATTTTGTTTGTTTGGTGGTTTTTTTGCATAATGTTCATTATTCGTGAGTTTCCTGACCATTCTACTTTTATAATATTATTTAGTATAATTTACTTATGCTGTGCTATTTTTACAAGTATTAATTAATATATTGATTTGAAGAAAGGATAAACACAAAACATTATCGTCAAACAAGGAGATAATTAATAAAATTGACCATCAACCCCTTCCTGAAAAGAACTCGACCAGAGCAAATTAGCCTCCCTCCCAGGAAATTAAGCAAGTTGTTTTCCCCTATTACAACAGAAGGAGGAGCATTAGCAGTGCGGGGGGAAAGAGGAATGGGTAAAACCCTGATGCTGCAATACATTGCTAACCCTCCTGCTGACTTGCGCCAAGAACATTTTGCCAATTGTATCTTCCTTTTCTTTAACTGTCCCGACACCGTCATTCCTCCCACGGAGGAGAATTTCTGGTTCCAAGCAATCAAACATTTGCACCATAAGTCAGATAGTAGTAGAATGAAAGACAAATGTCAAGTGTTGTTAGAGAAAAAGGAGCAAGGAACGGAACTGAGTAATCATGACTTTCATGATATACTGGATCTAGCTGGTGAGGAAAAAAAACGGATTGTTTTGGTCCTGGACGACTTTGACGTTTTAATCAAAACGAACTCAGAACACTTTCATTCCACCCGCACTTTCTTACAAGGACTCCGTTCTCTCACTACTAGAAACAATAACAAAGCCAATTTAGTGCTGTCAACTCGCTCCTCACTCCATCAATTATGCCAACCCTTAGCGGTTCAAGGTATTTCTCCCTTCGATAATGGTTTTACCAACTATACCCTACAACCGTTGCGGGAGCAGGAAATCCAACAGCTGCTACAAATAGTAGAAGAGACAGAACAACCCCCTTTTAGTGAGGAGGAAACTAACTGTGTCATATCCCTTTCCGGTTGTCATCCTCACCTCGCTCGAATGACTGCTGGGGATATTTTCCAAGAGCGAATTGAACGGGGAGCACCTCTGGAAGATTTAACTCCCCTAGGAGAAAAGGTCAAAACTAAAGCTAGCCCTTTATTTCAAGACTTCTGGACATTCGCTACAGAAATGGAGCAGTTGCTGCTCATGCTAATTACTTTAGAAACACTGAAAGGTAAAGTTACGGACGCAAACTATGATTTGGGAGACTTAAAGGATATCCTCAGCAAGCAGGAAAGGGAACTAAGGGAACTAACAGAACGAGGACTTTTGACCCGAACCGAAAACAACCCCTGTTCTTATTCCATATTTTCCCCCCTATTCCAGTGGTGGATCCTGAAAGAGATAGAATCAACAACCCCAGAAGCATTGAAAGAGCGTCGTAAAGCTTGGGGAATAACGAGGAAACAAGCAGATATTTTCGGAAAGGGAGTAGAATGGGTGAAAGATAATTGGCAGTGGATCGCCCCAATTGGTAACTTCCTCCAATCTACTGTATAACCTTCATCATCTTGTGAAAACCGATAGCATTTGGTATCACTTATTTCTAAATTTCCCCAGTATCTTCTTTGAGCTAGCAAGTGAACCTACTTCCTTAGCTGATTCTTACAGCTTCAGTTCCGTGGAAATTAAGCAATTAGCCTTTCGTCTGGATGGGGTGTTCTTACCGAAAACAGCACAACAGGATTTACCGATTTGTTTCTGTGAAGTGCAATTCCAGGAAGATGACCATTTTTATTCCCGCTTGTTGACGGAAATCTTTATTTACCTCCGTCAGAAACAGCCACCCAATGATTGGCTCGCGACGGTATTTTATCCCAACCGCAGCATGGAAAGCTCACCTCCTGAGTGGTACAGGGAATTCTTTGCCAGTGGACGTATCCAGCGAATTTACTTAGATGAATTAACTGCCAAGACAGAACCTACCATGGGAATTGGAACTGCACAGTTGATTGTTGGTAGTGAAAAGGGAGCGGGGAACTTAGCTAGAAAGCTCATTGCACAAGCACGAGCTAATATTGTTAATCCCGTTTCCCAACAAGAATTTGTAGAATTGATAGAAACGATTCTGGTGTATAAGTTACCCAGTAAAAGTAGAGAGGAAATCGAAGCTATGTTAGGTTTGAGTGAACTTAGACAAACGAAAGTCTATCAAGAAGCTAAACAAGAGGGGCGTCAGGAAGGGCACAAGCAGGCGATGGAAGAAATTGCCCGGAAACTGCTCCGTCAGGGCGCCCCCCTAAAACAAATCACTGCCCTGACAGGACTTAATCGTGCAGAATTGCAACGTTTAACCAATTTAAATGAAAAATAATTGGTAACTCCCGATAGATTTTAGCTAACAAATCTTAACACTTGCTAACCAATGCACTACTGAAACAAGCCAGTAGAGGGGCTATCTCCCAATGCAGTCACTTAGAAAGTAACTGCTCTTTGTTCTATTTTGTCAGCTTGGTTATCGCTGTGTTTCCAATATACCTAATTAAAAACCTTTTGGCAATAGGTATTTACTACTAATTTCCAAGGCAGTTTTTAGATTATCTGCGAGCGAATGTAGCTTTTTGTTAGCAAATCAACCACTGTGTATCAACCTCCAAAATCTTCTCTCACTCATAAAGCTCCATCTGTACTCATCTGCGTTCATCCGCGTCCATCTGCGGTTCAATAAATCCGACAATCTGTTGGGTTTCGTTGCCTCAACCCAACCTACGGATTACTTTGCGCATGCAGCGCCTTTGCGCGAACAAACCCACGAAGGTGGGCGATGCCCACCCTACGGTTTAACTACCCCAGAATGTCCTTCAATATCTCCCAAAGGCTCAAATTCACCCCCTAAATGTCGTCCCAAGAACTCCTCGGCTATGGCGTAAAAATGGAGTCGATTTTCGGGACGAGCAAAACCATGTCCTTCGTCAGTATACAAAGCATACTCCACCGGTTTCCCTGCTTTTTCCATGGCGGCGACAATTTGTTCGCTCTCTGCTTGCTTCACCCGAGGATCATTAGCACCCTGTCCAATTAAAAGGGGCTTTTCAATTTTAGCGACAAAAAAGAGGGGCGATCGCTCTTGCAAAAACTCCGGTTCTGTTTCTAAGTTCCCCACTCGATGTTGAAACTGAGCCATTAAAGGTTTCCAATAGGGAGGAATACTCTCCATTAAGGTTATCAGATTGCTCGGGCCCACTATATCCACACCGCAAGCAAAGGTATCCGGGGTAAATGTCAAACCTGCAAGAGTCGCATATCCTCCATAGGAACCTCCCATAATGGCAATCTTTTGGGGATCCCCTATTTCTTGTTCCACTAACCAATTTACTCCGTCGATTAAATCGTCATGCATTGCTGCTCCCCACTGACGATTTCCTGCATTGAGAAAGGCTTTCCCATAGCCTGTGGAACCCCGGAAATTCACCTGTAAGACGCCATAGCCTCGGTTGGCTAACCACTGCACCATGGGATTATAACCCCAAGTGTCTCGCGCCCATGGACCCCCGTGAACTAAGAGAACGCAGGGTAACTGGGTTTCTCCTCCCTGGGGTAGGGTGAGGTAACCATGAATAGTTAAACCGTCTCGTGCTTCATAGGTAATGGGTTTCATGGGTACCAGGGGCAAATCTTCCAATTCCGGTTTGTTGCTAAATAACAGGGTGGCAGATTTAGATTCCCGGTGGTATAAATAGTAGTATACGGGACCGTCATCGGTGAGGTAAGCCACAATCCAGTTTTGGTTATCTAAGTCTCGACTGACGACGGAATACTCCCCAGCACGAACCTTTCCTAGGGTAGCAAAGTCTTCGGCAATGGCTTCATCTAATATCTGCCATTCTACTTTATCCTTATAAAAGGCAACTGCTTCAATCCTTCTTGCGGTAGGATGAAAGAGGGTGCTACTCACATCGTATTCTTCGTCCGCAGCAAGAATTTTTTCTTCTCTGGTGGTTAAATCCAATGCTAGCAACCGCTGGGTATTGGCATGGTGAGAACCGATAATATAGAGGGTATTGTCATCAGTGCCAAAACCAACTGCTCCCCCGTCATCATCTGGTCCCCAGTGGCGCAATATTTCCCATTCTGAGTCTACCTTCTCCCTATATAATAGATCAGAACCCCCATCAGGTGTGGCTGCGGAAGCGACCAGAATCTCAAATTTACTATTAGCAGTCCAATCTACAATATTGCCAGGGTTTTCTGTCTCGAACTCTACGGCACCATTTTGCAGGTTAATACGGTAGACATCGAATTTCTGCCTGTCATTCAGGTTCAGCCCCACCAATATTGTATCAGGAAATTGGTGGTCTAAATCTATAACTTGAGCTTTTACTCCTTGAAAGGGAGTTAAATCTCTGACAATTGAGGTTTGAATATTGACGGAGTAGAGGTGAAAGTTTTCATCCCCATCTGCGTCTTGGAGATAAATCAATTGTTGGGTATTATAAGTCCAAAAATAAGACATTATACCACGTTTTTTGTCTGCTGTCAACTGTTTTGGTTTATCATAAGTAGCTAAGGGTTGTAACCAAACTTGCAGGACGTTTTTCTCGTCGGGAGCGATATAAGCCAGATATTTCCCATCTCTGGAGATTTTGGCACTGGTGCGGGATGGGTTATCGAAGAGAGTTTTTCTGGGTATTAGGGTTGTCATTTTGTTTGTTTTATTGAACCGCAGAGACGCAGAGGACACAGAGAGAAGAGTTTCCCTCTCTGCGACTCTGCGCCTCTGCGTGAAACTTTATCTTAACCAGAAATTAGCGATGACATTTTGCACGTCATCCAGACTTTCCAGAATATGAATTAATTTGAGGAGGGAGCGCCCTGTTTCCTCTTCGGTTACTTCTACGGTATTTTGAGGAATCCAACGTAATTCTACGTTCTTGACAGGGAAACCACAATCCTTTAAAGTTTGACTGACTGTTTCTGTATGAGGTACTTGAGCAAATACTTGCGCTCCGACTTCATCAATCATTTTATAACTTTCTGCGTCTGCTAGGAGTGACGCTTCTAAGAGTTTTTCTTCATCTATTTCTCCTTCTAAGAGGATAACTCCTTTTTGTGCAAACATCCAGCTAACACAGCCAGTTTCTCCTAGGTTACCACCATTTTTATTAAAAGCGGAACGTAAATCCGCTGCCGTGCGATTCCGATTATCTGTCAGGGCTTCGATTAAAATGGCTACCCCTCCAGCACCGTAACCTTCATAGCGAATCTCTTCTAGATTAGCATCATCAGAGCTGAAAGTACCTGATCCTTTGGCGCGCCGCGTAGCGGATCCGTTCCGGATCGCCTGTTGGATATTATCTTTAGGTATCCCCGCTGCTTTAGCTTTCTCAATCGCAGTCCGTAATTGAAAGTTCTCATCAGGATCCGGGATCCCATTCCGGGCTGCTACAATAATAGCACGGGATAGTTGGGTGAAGGTCTTCCCCTTTTTCCCATCTACTCTTTCTTTTTGACGCTTGATGTTTGCCCACTTACTATGACCAGCCATTTTTTCACGTACCTTGACAGTTATCCAGCTTTGTAGGGGGGTAAAGGCACCCTATCACTTTCTGAGAGCATATAATACGGAACCCAGGAGTCCAACCTCCGGGTTTAAGATTACATGGACTGGTATTCTTTCTACCAGGGAGCTGAGTCGCCCTTTTTGCTGGAAAGCTTTTAGGAAAGAACCGTCAGTCATGAGGGGTAAAATTTTGGCCCCAATACCCCCACCGATATATAATCCTCCAGAGGGTAATAGTTTCAGAGCGAGATTACCCGCTTCCCTACCGTAGGCAGTCACAAACATCTCCATCACTTTAACACACAGAGAGTCTTCTTGAGAGAGAGCTGAAGAAGCAATTATTGCTGCTGGATCTATTTTCTCTTTTTCATCCTTCTCCTGTTCTTCCCAAGTTCTAATCGCATTTGCTATAGGAGGAGACTCTGGGAGAAATTGGCTATCTCGCAGAAACTGATAGATAGCTACAATACCCTGACCAGAAATTACCCTCTCCACAGAGATATGATCCGTAGCGTATTTTTCCTGCAAATAGGTTAACAACTCAAACTCTAATGAGACTTGGGGAGCAAAGTCACTATGACCCCCTTCCGTAGCAAAGACATGATAGTCGGAGTTTACAGGGACTAAAAAAGCCTGTCCCAAACCTGTTCCCGCTCCAATAATCCCAAGAGGAGCATTTTTATTCGGTTCCCCCCACTGTAGAGTATGGAGATCCGAGTCTGTTAAACCCAGGATACCGTAGCTAGCAGCTGCAAAGTCGTTAATTAAACTCACCCTGGTCATTTTTAGTTCCTGAGCGAGGCGATCGCCACTGAGAGACCAATTTAAATTAGTGAGTTGGGAGGTATTGTTCAATACTGGACCAGCAATGGCAAAACAGCCCAGTTGGGGGGTTTCCCTCCCGCTGGTAGTGATAAACTGCTGCACCATGGGTACCAGATCGGGAAATTGCTGACTGCTATAAGTTGCTTGGTGTCGAGTCTCTACAGTACCTTCTGCTAGCTGAACTAGTCTTAATATGGTCTTGGTACCGCCAATATCTCCTGCTACTACTAATGTCATTGTTTTTTCAAGAGGGAACGAGGAAACAGAGAATAAAACTAAGTATAGCTCAATCTTAGCCCATCTTTCCTCTCTTTCCTCTCTTTCCTCTCTGCGCCCTCTGCGCCTCTGTGGTTTTTCAATCTTCAAATCAAGGAGAAAATGGATCAGTCGCAGTTTATCTTGATGGGAATTTGGAAAAATCCCCTCAATCAATTACACCACATTTTTTGAGGCGATCGGTCTATTTATAGTGCCGTAGACAATCTTCTGAAATCCTGAAGGGACGTTCAATTGAACGTCCCTTCAGAAACAAAGTTGATTTGGAATCCCTAGAGACCCTCAGGACTGCTAGCTATGGACAATATTCTAGAATGGTCCAAATATGAGGAGTTGGGTTTGTCGTCATATAACCATCATCCTCGCCATTGTAATCAGGATCGAGGTATTCGTTATAGTCCTGATTAACGAGATAAATATCCTCCCCATACTTTATCTCCCCCGTTTCGGTTGAGGTACTGGGTCGCTCAAGAATCCAATTCGTATTGGAATCATAATCTGAGGACCAGTAGTAAAGATCGTGTTTTGAAAATGCTCCCACCAGATCGCGATCGAGCCAGTCTGTCTCCCAACCATCTTTATCTAAGGTTTCAAGCTTAATGGTATCATTCTCAGACAAATCACCGGCTCCGCTAATTTGATGTCGGCCAGCTTTATCGTAGTTCACGGTCGTCGTAACCCAATAATAGCTGACACCAGAGTAAGGCTTTCCAGTATAGATATCGTCTTCATCTTGTAAAAAGACGATATCACCACCCTGAACGTTATCAGTGTCGTGGCACTGTGCAGCGAGAGCCGAGCCACTGCTCATGAGGAATACGGAGAGGGCGATTAAAGCCGCACAAAAAGACATTCCCATGGCCTTCTGAAGCTGAGATATTTTCTTGACAGGTTTTGCCAAGTAGCGCAAAAAATTGGTCAACATAAGCTATTGGTAATTTAACGATGTTGAAGCAAAATTAGGCAAATTCTAGGATTTGCTATGCTTCACCGACATCATAGATCTATTTTTGGCACGCTGTAAATAGTTTTTTTGTGGGAGCGCACTGAAAATCAGGTTTTTTTGGGGATACTCTTCCATACATCTTTGAGCAGCTAGGGATTTTCCGATTTAGACAAATTTTTTTTATTTTGGTAAATGTAAAAAAACATTACAATTTACTCCATGGTCCATACCAAAACCATCGATCTAGTTTATGCTCTCAGAAAGAGTTCATGAGCACTGACTTATATGAAAGAGAGCCAAATAGCCTCAAACCGAACATCCTTATCCCGAGAGCAAGGGATAATACAAACACTTAGAGATGTTGGCAGTACCATCAATGTATCCAGACTCCCAGTCTGGAAACTGGTGCAGGAGCCGGCAGAGATAGGGTTAAAGAGTTTAAAATCCATCGCTCTGACCCTAGTGTTTGTCTTCTTCTCCTTTTTCCCCACTGGACCGCTTTTGGGGAACGTACCTGGGGAGTTAGGGAGTCAGTTAGCCATGGCGGCTCCGGCTCCCAGTACGGAATTAGGAACGATTCCGGGGGAATTTTCCGTGAATGGCAACGGCGGTGCCACCTATACTGTTGCCATGGAAGTGCCACCGGGAACCAATGGAGTCCAGCCCAATCTGTCGTTGGTCTATAACAGCCAACAGGGGAACGGCCTGTTGGGCATGGGTTGGCAATTAGCCGGACTCTCGGCCATCGCTCGATGCGGCCAAACCGTTGCCACGGACGGCGTCAAAGGGGGAGTATACTTCAACGAGGAAGATCGCTTCTGTTGGGACGGACAGCGCTTAATTGCGGTGAACGGCGAATATGGAGCGGAGGGGACGGAATATCGCACGGAACGGGAAACCTGGGTAAAGGTGGTTTCTCATACCGACGACACTAACAACGGACCGCGCTGGTTCAGCATCACCACCAAGGACGGACATCAACTGGAATTTGGCAATACGGAGGACTCGAAGATATTAGTCAGAGGACGGGAGGATGGAGCCGTGCGAGTGTGGGCGGTGAATAAGATGAGCGATCGCAATGGCAACACCGTGGAAGCCACCTATCAAGAAGATATTGAATCATTAAGCACTCGCCAAGCCAGGGATGCCAGCGGGGCGTTTTTAGGCTATTTTCCCACGGAAATTCGCTACACGGGAAACCAGAACTCGGACTTGTCCCCTCAGCGTTTGGTGACCTTTGAGTATGAAGATCGCGACGACAGTATTCTGGTATATGCCGGAGGGTCGGAAGCAGATACCACTAAGCGACTGGCAAGTTTAAAAACCTACGTGGATCTGGACGGAGATGGCTCTGACCTAGCAGCAGCAGCCAACTTGGTCAAGGACTATAGCTTGACTTACGAATACGGGCCGGGGACGGAACTCAGCCGTTTAAGCAGCCTGCAAGAATGCGATGCAGCAGGAGCCTGTTTGCCGGCAACCACTTTAACCTATCAGAATGGAGAGCAGGCATTTGCTGCATCCAGTCAATGGAACGAGGATTTTGGCAACAACTCCACCCATCCTTGGCAATGGAATGCGGGAGACTATATTCGCTTGACAGCAGATGTGAACGGAGATGGTCGCTCGGATGTGGTGGGTTTTGGCGAGGATGGAGTCTATGTGTCTCCTTCCAATGGAGCAACTTTCGATGAATCCCAGTTGTGGATTGAAGAATTTGGCCATGATAATAAAAGCATCAACAATCGGGGGTGGCTGATCGACGAGAATCCCCGGTTGATGGCGGATGTGGATGGAGATGGTCTTTCAGATATCGTGGGTTTTGCGGACAATGGAGTGTACGTGTCTCTCTCCAATGGAACGGGTTTTAATGCGGCTCAACAGTGGATTAGCGAGTTTGGTGTCAATAATAAAGATATCAACAATGACGGATGGAGTACCACCGAACATCTACGGCTGATGGCAGATATCGATGGGGACGGTCGCTCGGACATCGTCGGGTTTGGCGATGAGGGAGTTTACGTGTCTGCTTCCAACGGAGCTGGTTTCGATGGGGCTCAACAGTGGATTGGGGATTTTGGTTACGACAACCGCAACTCCAGTAATAACAATGAAGGATGGCTGATGGGTAAGTATCCGCGCACCATGGCGGATGTGGATGGAGACGGTCTCTTAGATGTGGTGGGTTTTGGTTACGATGGAGTCCATGTGGCCATTTCTACAGGAACGAGTTTCAATGATTCCCAGTTGTGGATTAATTATTTTGGTTGGAACGGTCCTGCGGGAGAATGGCAGAATGATAACTATATACGCACCCTGGCAGATGTCAATGGAGATGGTCTCTCAGACATAGTGGGTTTTAAAGATGATGGGGTTGAAGTGTCCCTGTCTAATGGAATGAGTTTCAATTCCCAGAGTACATGGAGTAATTATTTTGGTTCTAACGGTCCTGCTGGAGAATGGAATATAAGCGACGATTTACGCATGATGGCGGATGTCAACGGCGATAGTTACTCAGATATAGTAGGTTTTGGTAATAGCGGCGTTGAAGTATCTCTGTCCAATGGAGCCACAAAGTTCCTTCCCCACACTATCTGGATTAATGACTTCTCCGATATTGATACTGGGGAATGGACCACAACTAATAGTATCCGCATGATGGCGGATGGGGATGGAGACGGTCAAGCCGATGTGGTGGGTTTTGGCAACGATGGGGTCTATGTCTCTCTCTCCCAAGAAAAAAACGAGCTGATAACCAAGATTGTCAACGGCATCGGGGGAGTCATTGCCATTGAATACGCTCCCCTCACGGATGAGACGGTCTATACCAAAGGAAGTGGCGCCGTTTATCCAGAAGTGGATATTCAAACCCCTACCTACGTGGTCTCCACCCACACCATCGCGGAGTCGGAAACGGATCCCACCAATAGCTTTGTCTACCAACACCAATATGCAGGGGCAAAAGTCGATCGCGATCGCGGTTGGCTGGGATTCCAGCAGGCTACTCTCACGGATGTTCAAAATCAGACGCAAACAATTACCAACTATCATACGGACTTCCCCTTACTGGGACTGGTTAGCGATCGCGCCATTCAAGACCTCAATGCCGACCAGTTGTTGGGCACCATGTCTTCCAGTTACGGGTCTTCCCAAGATACCACCACTGGTATCTATAAATTCTGGCAGGATTCCGTCACCATTGATCGCTACACCGCCGGAGTTAAAAATTACAGCCTCGAGCGCAGCTACGAGTACGACGACAATTATCAGAACGCAACGATTGTCTCCGACTTAGGGGATGTAGAGGACGACAGCGACGATGTTTACGCTTGTCTTGCCTACGCTGAAGGCTCCGGAGATAACTGGTGGAAGAGTTTCTCCCCAACCAACCAAAAAATCGTTAACAGCAAGACAGGTTGCGACAACTTCGACAGTTGGGATGAGGCAACGGATCTGCGCTGGGAGCAATTTGGCTACGATGACCAGATGAATTTAATCAGTCACGGCAATTGGCTGGATAAAAGCGGTCCCGATTCAACTACAGCAGAAGAGCAGCAGGCAACCCTTCCCAAGACTCGGCCTTGGTGGCAATTCGGCTGGACCCAAGTGAACACTGAACCCATCAGTGAAACTCAAAGTTTCTCGGCTGAAACCTCAGGGAAATGGTTGAATACTGCCATGACCTACGATGACTATGGCAATGTGACGAGTCTGAGCGATGCTTTGGGGAATACCGCCAGCATTACTTACGAGGATACCTATTATACCTTTCCTCAAGACCAGATCGCTCCGGCGACGAGTAATGGAAGTTTGTCGGTTAGCACCACCTACGAACCGAAATTTGGCATCAAAACCCAAATGATTGATGTCAATGGCAATACAACCATGTCCGTTGCTGACAGCGCCATCGATGGATTTGGTCGCATCTTGGCAGTTCAAGGCATTAAACCCGACAGCAGCGATTTAGTTACTGTGAGCCAGAATGAGTTGTTAAACGACGAAAATGGGCTTTCTCTGAAGACTTGGTATCGAACTCAATGGGATGGAAGCGACACTCCAGACGATACTTGGCTTTGGGAGCAAGAATATATCGATGGATTGGGACGAGTCTATCAAAGTGAGGGGGAAGGCAATGGCGATAAGACGATCACCAACAAGCTGGAATTTAACCCGGTGGGACAGGTTGCCAAGGAATATCTCCCCTACTATACAGGCGACGCGGAAAACTTCTTTGCCTACGAATACAACGTTCGGGGCAATGTTACCAAAACCACCAATCCCGTGGGTGCTATCAGCCTAGTAGACTACGATGGACTTAAGGACGCTCGCCAAATTACCTATTCTTTTCCCGATCCCAGCGATGATGCGAATGCAAGCAATTTCGTTAATGCGGTGGTAACGGATACCTCTCGCGGTTGGGTGAAGAAAACAGAAGCACCCGATGGCAGCATTGCTTCCTCCACCTACGATATCCTGGGACAAGTGACAACCATGACCGATCCCTTGGAACAGGACACGAGTATGGTTTACAACTCCTTGGGACAACTAATCTCGGAAACCACTCTAGAAACGGGAACTACCCAATACTTCTACAACGACAACGGCAAACTGGTCAGTCAAATCGATGCCAACGGTCAGAAAATTACCTTGGAGTACGATGCTTTAGGTCGAGTTATCAGCAAACAAGTTTACGACAACCAAAGTGACGATACTCCGACTAAAACCATCGCCTACGAGTACGACGACCCCAGTGTAAAAAATGGCAAGGGCGTGCTTACCGCTATCGTCATGCCTGAAGCCACTTACACTTTTTCCTACGACAATAACGGCCAGCTCGAAGAGGAAAAAGTTACCCTGGATCTGGACGGCAACGGCAATGTAGAAAGCTACATTACCCAATATACCTACGATGCAGCGGAGCGTCCCGATGAAATTACCTATCCCGACGGCGCCATCGTTCGCTATACCTACAGCGATGGGGGCAATCTTGCCACCGTTGCCCTGAAAGAAACCGGTGACACTGACTTTACAACTTACGCCACCTACGACCAATACACGGCACTGGGAGAGATCGGACATGTTGTCTACAATCCCAACCAAGTGGAGTCTAACTACACCTACGACGCTATCGGTCACCTGACGGCCAGTACGACGAAAAACGCCACTCAGACCTACTTTGACTTCAGTTACACCTGGAATAAAGCCGATAAACTCCTGGCCATTACTGACAATGCCAGCAAAGAACTGAATCAAAACTTTGGCTACAATAATGTCGGGCGATTAACAAGTGCCAGCGGCGATCCCTATGCAGATCTGACCTATCAATACGATGTCGCCGGCAATATCACCCAACGCAACGATACCACCTACACTTATAAATCCGATAAACAGCATCAGCTTGCCAATGCTACCTATGATGCCAACGGGAATACAACGGACTATGGGTCTTGGACTTATACCTACGACGCGCAAAACCGCTTGCTTCAAGTTGATGAGGATAGTTTGGGAACTGTCAACACATTTACTTACGACGATTTAGACAGTCGCCTGAGCAAAACCGAATCCCAAGACGGGACCACCACCTATTACGTAGCTTCTCTCTACGAGGTGGTACGTCAAGCGGACGGTTCTCAAATCCATACCAAATATATCGTCGGACCCCAAGGCACCATCGCCACCATCGCCAAAGATGGCAGCGATGTCAACCTCATTGCCGCCATTCAGACCAACAGCACTAGCTTGGAAGCCCAACTTTACGATCCCCATTCTTGGGGCGGTTTGGCGAAATTCTTATCCGCTAAGTTGAACCAACTCGCCTTCAGCCATAATGCCGAGCAAATTCTGGTGACTTGGCTCTTGGTGGCTTGGTTATTATGGGCCCTGTCAATTTGGATCTATCGGGAATGGCGATCGGCATCTCGCGAGAGTTGGACGGGTCAAAGTCGGGTAATGGTGGCGCGAATCTTGGTGGAAGCGGGTTGGATAAGCTCAGAAACCGCTACTCGCCTCGCGACTCCCGAAAAGAAAGGCTGGCTGCTGCAAACCGCCCATCGTCCCGTCACCTTTGCCTTGGCTCTGATTTCCTTCTCCTCGATGAGTTTGAGTGGACCCACCTTACTGGCACAACTGACACCGGGAGCAAATGGAGCTGGCTATCCTGTGGCGGGAGAAGTCCTTTACTTCCACCACGACCAACTGGGCAGTACCACTTTGGTGACGGATGAAAGTGGGGATGAAGTTAGCCAAGTTAACTACGAACCCTATGGGACGATCGCCGACTCCAGTACCGGAACGGATGCTTTCCGACCCAAATTTACGGGTAAAGAATACGACAGCAATAGCGCACTCTACTACTTTGGAGCCCGCTACTACGACGGGAATTTAGGGCGCTTCATTACCCCAGATCCGGCGAACCAATACTTCAGCCCCTATATTTACGGTGACAGCGATCCCCTCAGCGGTATCGATCCCGATGGGGAGCAGTTTATGGTGATGGCTGTTATCGCGGTGGGAGCAGCAACGGGCGCTTATATGGGCGGTGCCTCCGTCAACGATAGTTATAACCCGGCGAGTTGGGATTGGAGTTCCGGCAAAACTTGGGGCGGCGTTGTGGGCGGTGCGGCTCTTGGCGGTGCGTCTGCCGGGGTCGGGATTGCTGCCGGGGGCGCGATCGCCGCTGCGGGCATGAGTACGGCTGCCACGGCAGCAGCAGAGATGGCTCTGGCTGGGGGCATCATGGGAACCATGAATGCTTCCTTTACCGCCATGGCAGGAGGTAGCGTTGGCGATGTGGGGGCAGCCTTCGGCATCGGCTTCGGCATGGGAATGTTATTTGCTACTCCCTATCTCGGTCCGGTTGCTACAGCCGGGATGTTGGGTTACGACACCTACCTCACGATTACCGATCCTTCCCTCGAGAACGGCATGCAGTTAGGTATCGAGATTTTAGGCTTGGCGATGGATGCAGGAATGCGACTGAGTGAAGGTGGGAAAGAATATTTCGGCTCCAGCGGTTGTTCTTGCGGTTGTGCTTCCTTTGTCGCTGGCACCGAGGTGGTGACTTCCCAAGGGGAAAAGGCGATTGAAGAGGTTGCTGTTGGGGATACGGTCTTGGCTTATAACGAGGAAACCGGGGAGGAAGGAGAGTATCCCGTCACCCAGCTGTTTACTCGCATCGCGCCAGAAACAGTTCTCATTACCGCTGGTGATGAGGTTATTCAGGCGACACCAGAACACGAGTTTTATGTGGAGGACAAAGGTTGGGTAAAAGCTCAAGACTTGAGCAGCGGCAGTCAGTTGGTGAGTCGCGGCGGTACGGTAGCAGTCACGGCCTTACAGGTTCGCGAGGGCGACGTGCAGGTTTACAACTTTGAAGTTCATCGCGCTCATACTTATTACCTCTGGGAGGGAGAATTGTTGGTGCATAACGCGAAATGTTCAAAACGATTGGATCGCATGGGCAAGACTCCTAACAAAAAATCCTCAACCGGACAGGAACTTCTCACGCGATGGGCAAACAAAACACCAGCAAAAGCAAAATACAAGGGTAACGTAACCCCAAAACCCACCAAGGCACAGTTGAAGGATACACAAAACTGGCAAGTTAATGTGCGAAAAACAGCAGGCGGACAACGACAATGGGTGAAACTGGACCAAAAAATTCATATGGGACACAAGCTATCTGCTGCAGAAGCTTGGACTTATGGTGCAAGTAAGTATATGAAAGCTAAACCAAAGTACAAAGCACGCTATGCACCTTATAAGAAGAAACTTTCCGCATCTGGGCAGCAGTCAAAGCTCGTCCGAGACTTTATGAAAGATCCTGAGAATTATCGTTTTGAGTGGGGTCCTCTAAATTCATCTCAAGGTTCTGGCGGTATCCCCTATAATCCGTAAAAACTTTGTCTAGAGACGACCCGGCGGGTCGTCTCTACGGGTTTCTAGGCGATGTCGTTAAAAGGGTTGGCTAAGTTATATCTTGCAAAGACAGTCTCTCCCGACAGCACCACCATCTTGAGCCAAATCTCTCCCATCTTGGGGTGGTTAACAACGCGGTAGTGAACGCCTCATTGCAGCTTGAGTGAGAAAGAAAGATTCTCCCGACAGCACCTCCAATTGTTTTGCGATCGCACCCCCAATCTTGAGCCAAATCTCTCCCATCGAATTTGAGGGGGTTTAAAAACGCGGTGGAGACAAAGATGCTACAATAACGATGGGTTCAAAGGCAGTAGGGTGGGCAATGCCCACCCTACGCAATGTTCGGATATTTGAGCGTAGTGCTATAAAAGAAAATGAGGTTGACTGCCAGTTGTCACAAAAAGCGTTTGTCTTCTCAATGCACTAGCCAGAGAAGTTGCCTGAAAAAATCAGTGAGTCTTTTTCCTCCGCGATCGCGCAATTCAATGATGGCAGGGATGCTACAATAACCAGGGTCACTATCATACAAAATTTATAATGCCATAAATATACTCTAAAAGCGGTTATCCCACATGAATATATCCTTAACCCCAGAGCTGGAAGAACTTGTGAACGAGAAGGTAAAAAGCGGCCAATATCAGTCCGCTAGCGAGGTGATAGGTGTTGGGCTGCGATTGCTGGAAGAACGCGATAGGCTCAATCAGTTACCAGATATTGTAGATATTGTAGGATGCGTTAGCGATAGCGTAACGCATCAGATCACGTTTATATAGGTAGGATATATGCGGACATGATATCAGACCCAAAGAAGAACATTTAACTGGTAACTGCTGATTTTTGTTGGGAGCGATCGACTAACTTCTAGAAAGTAATGCCATCGAAGGTGACGTTAACTATATATTTACCTGCTTCGCCGCCACCAACACCCAAGGTTACTATGATTCTATTTATTGCCAACCAGATATATGCACCGTAAAATCTATGAAAGGAGGTCAAGTCATGGTAACTACTATAGCAAAATTGAAAACCAAAGCAGTTAGTCTATCTACCATTATACCTTTAAGAGGGGTTAGCTGGTCAACTTATCAAGCTTTAATGGGGGAGGTGGGGGAAAATAGAGCTGAGAAGTCTAGGTTCTTTAACTTTGGAACGCCCAGATTTAAACAGAGCCATCGAACCGGATAGTTGCTTTTACATCCAAAATGAAGCTAGAGTAAGAGGGAAGGATGAAATTAATTTAGCCCTGGATCCCCCACCTGATTTAGCGATAGAATCAGATTATACTAATTCTTCTCTCAATAAGTTTACCATCTATGGTTCCTTAGGAATTAGGGAAATTTGGCGCTATAGTGAAGGAAGTCTAGAAGTTTACCTATGGAAGGAGTCGGGGGAATATGAAAAAACAGAGAAAAGTCTAGTTTTTCCCTTTTTACCCCTGAGAGAAGTCTCTGAGTTTATGGAGCAAAGTAAAACCCAGGGACAAAGAAAAGCGGTCCGTTTATTCAAGGAACGTATTAGAGCCTTGTATTTGGGGGGAGTTTCGCGCAAAGGCGCAAAGGCGCAAAGGGTTTAGTGTTTCATCCCAATCACCACATCCGGGGGCACCTCTAGCCAAAGCACAGCGGAGCAAGGCAAAGGCTTGTGGGGCCTGTAAATCATCTTGGCATTACCGGGAAGATCCACTTCATGGCACAAGTAGGTCTTGGACCCAATTCTCACGGAAATGGGAGGATGGTTAGTACCGTTTTTCTTGTTAGAGGCAAAAACCTTTCTGTTGACATGAATCCTGGTATTCACCTTTCAGTAATCACGTACCATGGTAACTGGTAACTGGTAACTGGTCACTGGTCACTGTTTTGCCTGGTGTAATCTGGGGCAGGCCCTTCTTTAGGGGTATGAGCCAGCGCCTGCCGGACTTGTAAGCCCCCACAACTCGTCCCTGCTGCAACAGTTGGCGCAATCTCACTGCACTGATGTTGAGGAGGAAGGAGGCTTCCTGGGTTCCGATATAATTTTTTGCCTTAGTAGCTTGGCTGTGCTTACTCATAGAATATTTTCTCAAAAATCTATCGATATAGTTTTATTGTAAAGGAAATTCCGGTTGATGTCAACCGGAGCTTGAAATATTACCAACTGATTTTGACCACACCCGCCGTAGGGCTATATCTGCGGTGCTTTGTTCAATTGTTAAGTTTTATGTCAATTGATTGTCAGCTTGACAGAAGAGTTGTTATAGTTGTACTGAGTCAAAAGAAACTCAGGAGATTGACAATGAGTGGCTATAGCCAAAAAATCACAGAAACCTAAAAGTTTCAGTCTTTTGTGCAAGCCAAAATGGAGATTGGGCTAAAGAGTCTGACATTAGTTGCAGCAGTACTAGCTTTTATGCTCTTCTTCTTTTTGCCCACCTGGCAGCTTGGAGGCAACTTTCCCAGTCAGTTAGCTGTAGCAGCTCCTGCTCCCAGCGCCCAAATTGGGATCATATCTGGGGAGTTTGGCACGACAAGGGACTCTCAGATTTTGGCCGGAGGGCGATCGGATGGGGCAATTACTCCAGAATTTGGTCCGAATCAAGTCTTCTTCGTTCGAGGGGAAGGGATTGAAAATGTAGGCAGTGGAGAATGGTTTATCGATATCGACAATAATTCCACGATTGACTACGTCTTTAACGAAGCGGGAGAGAAGAATTATAAAACCAATTTAAACGATGGGAACGCTGAGTTTAACAGGGTTAAGTTATTATTCCTTCGAGGGGATGGAATCGACAATGTAGGAAGTGGGGAATGGTTTGTGGATCTCAATGATGATGATGCGCCTGACTATATCTACAACGAAAATGGGGAAAAGAATTATAAAGGACGCCTAAACGAGGGGGACGGCACGGGTGGAAATTAAGACGAGCCAACCTTATCAAAATCTGAGCCTGCTGCCGATGGATGTGAATGGGGATGATCTGAGTGACTTAGTGCAACCCTATCGAGATGGCAATAACCTGTCAATCATTACCTATTTTTCCAACGGAGAAAACTTCGAGGATGGGGTGGAGATTCAGACGAGCCAAACTTATGAAAATCGGAGCCTGCTGGGGATGGATGTGAATGGGGATGGTCTGAGTGACTTAGTGCAACCCTATCGAGATGGCAATAACCTGTCAATCATTACCTATTTTTCCAACGGGAAAAACTTCGAGGATGGGGTTGAGCTTGACACGAGCTATGGTTTTGGAAAAATCGGGATACTGTCGATGGAGGTAAATGGGGACGGTTTGAGTGACTTGGTGCAATTGCAAAATAATAACTCAAAACTGTCAATCATTATCTATCTGTCAAACGGGCACAACTTTGAGGATGGGATTGAGCTTGACACTAGCCAAACGGCGGAACACCTAACCCTGCTGGGGATGGATGTAAATGGGGACAGTCTGACAGACTTAGTGCAGCCGTGGACAGATCGTAATGATATGTCAATCATTACCAATTTGGCCAACAATTCAAATCCAGATAGGCTCGCCACTATCACTAATGGGTTGGGCGGGCAAACCCAAATTGAATACAAACCATTAAGTGACAGCACAGTTTACACCAAGGAGGTAACGGAGACCGAAAATAATGGTACTGCGAATTCTGCTAATGACTTGGGTAGCACGGATATTGTGGTTCGCGGTAGCATAGCATCCAGCAGCGACGACGACTGGTTTGCCTTTGATATACCTTCACCTCGGGATATGACCATTTCTGTGGCGAGGGAGAATAACCAGGATTTAGATTGGTTCCTTTACCAAGAGTCGAATCTTGACGAAAGTGTTGCAGCAGGAAACACGGCAAATAACCCGGAAGCAAAAACCTATAACGCTACTAACCCAGGTCGCTATTACCTCAAGGTTAATGGCAAGGAGGCGGCTACTAGCGACTACACTTTAACCTTGCGATCGTCGGATACCATCGTGACCGTGCAGAATTCCATGTATGTGGTTTCACGGCATGTAATTGAGGATAAAGCAACCAACCCCACCAATACCTTTATCTACGACCACAAATACGAAGGGGCGAAATACGATCGCCATCGCGGTTGGATCGGGTTCGAGAAAACTATCCTGATAGATAACCAAAATCAGACTCAAACCATCACCACCCATCATACAGACTTCCCCTTGTGGGGAATGATGGATGATCGGGAAATCTGGGATCTGGAGCATGAAGGTGACATGCTGGGGAAAATGGATGCGAGTTACGAGTCTTCCCAAGACAGCAACGGCATCTATAAATTCTGGAAAACAGCAGTCGTCCTCGAACACTACACGGAAGGAACTTATAACTACACCCTCAAACGCACCTATGAGTATGACGACAACTATCAAAACGCCATTGTCACCTCAGACTTAGGAGATGTAACGGATCCAAATGACGACGTTTACACCTGTCTCGCCTACGAAAACGGCACAGGAGTGAATTGGTGGAAGAGTTTCTACCCCAGCCAACAAAAAATCGTTAACAGTGCAGCAGATTGTAATAACTTCAGTAACTGGGATGCCTCCACCGATTTGCGCTGGGAGCAATTCGGCTACGACGGGCAAATGAATTTAACCAGTCACGGCAACTGGCAGGATAAAAGTGGCCCGGATGACACCCAAGGAAAATGGCTAACTACCACCACTAACTATGATACCTACGGTAACCTGACAACCCTCACCGATCCCTTGGGCAATACCAGCAGCACTACCTACGAAAGCACATATCATACATTTCCCCAACAACGCACTACCCCCTCCACCTCGGCAGGTGGGAGTTTAACAGTTAGCACCAGCTACGAACCAAAATTCGGCATCAAAACCCAAGTTGTGGATCCCAATGGTCATACCACAATGGCCATTGCCGACAGCGGAATCGATGGATTGGGTCGCATCTTGGAAATTCAGGGCATCAAACCCGACAGCAGCGACCTAGTAACCCTAAACAAGACCGAGTTTTTAGCCGCAACAAGCGGGATGTCGGTCAAAACCTCCTATCGAACTGAGTGGAATGGGAGCGACACTCCAGACAGCACTTGGCTTTGGAAGCGGGAATATATCGACGGCTTGGGACGGACTTACCAAACAGAGTCTCAAGGGGATGACGGCAAAACTATAACCAAAACAGTAGAATTCAACTCCGTCGGACAAACTGCCCGAGAGTCACTCCCCTATTATGCTAATGAGACAGCGAACTTCTTGGAGTACGAGTACAACGTTCACGGATATCTCATCCAAACCACCGATCCAGTAGGTGCAGTTACACAAATTAACTACGATAAACTGCACGACGATCGCCAAACAACCTATTACTCTCCCGATCCCCGCAACAATGCCAGCGGCACGGATCTGGTTGAATCCCTGGTGAAAGACACCTCTCGCAGTTGGGTGAAGGAGAAACAGCAACCCAATGGCAGCAGTGCCTCCTACAGTTACGATCGCCTGGGACAAGTAACAACCATTACCGATCCCCTCGGACAAAACACCAACATGGTTTACAACTCCCTGGGGCAACTCATCTCGGAAACGACAGCTGAAACGGGAACAACCAAATACAGCTACAACGACAACGGCAAACTCGCCAGTCAAATCGATGCCAAGGGTCAGGGAATTAGCTTAGAGTACGATAACTTGGGTCGTACATGCCAGAAACAGGTTTACAACAGCGACTCATCCCTAGCCACTAACATAACATGTTAATGTAATAGTTTTGATGTAAACAATGGTAAAGATGCTTTGACTAAAATAGTTATGCGGCAAGCCATCTACACATTTTCCTACGACAATCGCGGCCAGCTCAAGGAAGAAGCAGTTGAAATCGATACCGACGGTAACGGCAGTCCAGAAACCTACCTCAGTCAATATACCTACGATGCAGCAGGGCGTCGGGATACCATAACCTATCCCGACGGCGCGGTGGTTCGCCATACCTACAATGAGGGAGGAGAACTGCACACCGTCGCTCTCAAAGACACCGGAGAAAGCGACTTTACCACTTACGCCACCTACGACAACTACACCGCCCTGGGAGACATCGGCCAAGTTGTCTACAATCCCAACCAGGTGGAGTCAAACTACACCTACGACGCCATCGGGCGCATTAACACCAGTACCACGGAAAAAGACGCTCATACCTACTTCAACTTCAACTACACCTGGAATAAAGCCAATAAACTCCTTGCTATCACCGACAATGGGGTCAAAGGACTCAACCAAAACTTTGACTACGATATGGTGGGACGACTGGAGAGCGCTAGCGGGCCCTATCCAAGCCTGAGCTACGAATACGATTTCGCTGGCAATATTACCAAGCGCAACGACACCACCTACAGCTACAAAACCGATAAAAAACACCAGCTTGAAGCTGCCACCTACGATGCCAACGGCAATACAACCCAGTATGCACCTTGGAGTTACAGCTACGACCCTCAAAACCGCTTACTCCAAGTGGATAACGCCTCGGAAACCGTCAACCAATTCACCTATGACGACTCTGGCAACCGCCTGAGCAAAACAGAAGCGGAGGACGGAACCACAACTTATTACGTTGCCCCCCTCTACGAGGTGGTGCGCAAAGCAGATAATGCTCAAATCCACACCAAATATATCCTTGGACCCCAAGGAACCATCGCCGCCATCGCCAAAGATGGCACCAACCTCAACCTCCTGGCCGCCATTCATGCCAATGGCGCTAACCTAGAAGCCTCCCTCTACAATCCAAATTCTTGGGGCGGTTTAGCTAAATTCTTACAAGGGAAATTAAACCAACTGGCCTTCGCTGGTCATCTGGATCAAAGTCTCGTTGCCTTTGTACTCATCAGTTGGCTATTGTGCGCCTTACTGGTGTGGATGGATGGCTTCTGGCGTGCGGCATCCCCCGACAGTTGGACGGGCAAAATTCGGGCAATGGTGGCTCGTGCCTTGGCAAGCCTGGGTTGGATAACCCCAGGAACAGCTACTGGACTCAATACTCCCGAAAGGAGGGGCTGGCTGCTGCAAACATGGCATCGTCCTGTATCCTTTGCCTTGGCTCTAGTTTCCTTCTCCTCTGTCAGTTTGACCGGGTCGAGCGTCCTGGCAGCAAGTCTGACACCGGGAGAGAATGGTCCAGGCTATCCCGTGGCGGGAGAAACCCTTTTCTTCCACTACGACCAACTGGGCAGTACCACCTTAGTAACTGACGAAAACGCCAACCAAGTCAGCCAAATCAACTACGAACCCTACGGTGCCATCGCCGACTCCAGCACCGGTCAAGACGCATTCCGACCCAAATTTACGGGCAAGGAATACGACAGCAATAGCGACCTCTACTACTTCGGCGCGCGCTACTACGACGGGCATTTAGGGCGCTTCCTCACCCCCGATCCAGCTCGTCAATACTTCAGCCCTTACGTTTACGGCAACGGCGATCCCCTCAGCGGCACCGACCCCACAGGAGCGGTATTTGGTGTTGACGATCTAATTCTAGGAATCATGGTCGCGGTCGGGGCGATAGTCGGGGCTTATATGGGCGGTGCAGCGGTCAACCACAGCTATAACCCGGCGAGTTGGGATTGGAGTTCAGGCAAAACCTGGGGGGGAATTTTAGGTGGTGCAGCCATCGGCGGCTTGGCTGCCGCAGGAGGAGTTGCAGCTGGGGGCGCCATCGCCGCAGCGGGACTGGGAACCATCGGCACCACAGTCGCAGAGATGGCAGTTGCCGGAGGTGTGATGGGAACGATGAATGCTTCCTTCACGGCCATGGCAGGAGGCAGCATCGGTGACGTTGCCAAATCCTTCGGCATCGGCTTCGGCATGGGAGCTTTATTTGCTGTTCCCGGGGTCGGTCAGGTGGCCTTTGTTGGTATGGTGGGTTACGATACCTACAAAACTATTACCGATCCTTCTGTCGGGAATGGCATTCAGTTAGGAATAGATATCCTCTTCTTGGGCATGGATGCAGGTATGCGCCTGAGTAAAGGAGCCAGAGAGTACAAGGAAGTCGGCGGTTGTGCTTCGTTTGTCGCTGGTACTGAGGTTATGACTGCCGAAGGAGAAAAAGCAATTGAAGAGGTTGCCGTTGGTGATACCGTCCTTGCCTATGATGAGGAAACGGGAGAGGAAGGGGAGTATCCCGTCTCTCATCTGTTTACTCACATCGCCCCTGAATCCCTCGTTGTGACGGTGGGAGAAGAAGAGATTACCACTACCCCAGAACACGAGTTTTATACCTCCAATAGTTGGATTGAGGCTGAAGACTTGAGCGTGGGCGACACCTTAGTTCGACTGGGCGGAAAAACAGCCACTGTCACTGACTTGGAGTCTCACCAAGACAGTACGCGAGTTTATAACTTTGAAGTGGATGGGGCACATACCTATTATGTGTCAGCAAAAGAATTGCTAGTTCATAATCCGTCGTGTGCTAGTCAGAAGGTGAATAAGGCTCCTGAACTAGAGACAATACATGAAATGAACCAGGATGAGGCTGCAACTACCATTCAATCGGCATATCGAGGCCATCTTGGACGCAGAAGGCAAAAATTAATCCGAGAACTAAGTAATCCTGGCAACAAACTGGAAAAACCCCCTGGTCAACGCAGACCCGCGCGCTTTGACTTGAAAGTCAATGATAAGTATAAAAATGCAATTGTGTATAGAAAAGATCCTAATACTGGAATCACTTCCTATATGCAGTATGATAATTTTGGAGGCCCCTCGAAAAGGGTTGATCTTACTGGAGCTCCACATGGAGGAGTTCCTACCCCTCATGTTCTTGAGTACACACGAAATTCAAGAGAAAATGGGATTTTTTATGCAACACCTCAAAATAATCAAGTTCGTCGTGCTTGGTTTTGGGAACGTCCATAATTCTTTTGCGATCGCGTCGATGCGATCGCCCTCCCTGAGTTTCCCAATGGAAAATTCATCCAACGCCCTCCAACGTGCGGTCAAGATTTAATCGCTTGTTCAAGTCCAACATGACCGTAAATCAGAGGAGTCAGCCCTCGGCGATCGCTATGTTGCGCCTGGGTGTTGATGCTGAAGAAGCAACGGCTATGTGTACAGGCGATTGCCTCTTGCCCCGGTTATACCAAAAGTCAATTAGCACGGGAAAGGCGAATCGAAAAAAATCTCGAAAAAATCCGATTTGGTCTTTCAATGCTGCTAAAGGCCAAGAGACGATAATTTTCAACGGGGCTATGTTACCTTTTTAGAGTTGGACTTGACGACCGAAACTGTATGCCAACCCGTCGTATAACCTACCGATTATATCCCAGCGCGGAAAGCTCACGCAAATTGCATTTGGCACGAAAAATGCACTGCGAGCTATACAACGCTGCTTTGGTTAATCGTCGTACTCAGTACAAGCGCTTTGGACATTCAGTGGACTATTTCGAGCAGCAGAACTCTTTACCAGCATTTAAGGAAGTTTGGCCAGAATACAAAGAGTTAGGTTCAATGGCCTTGCAAGCCACTCTAAAGCGGGTTGATTTTGCATACCAACGATTCTTCAACAAGCTATCTAAATACCCTAAATTCAAAGCCAAACGACGTTATAGAGGGTGGACATATCCTTCTGGAATAGGGTGGAAGGTCCACACCAATATGGGGGTAAATGGGCAGCTGGAGCTAAGACATTTCAAACCTGGACCCATTTTTATCCCTATGAGGGGGAAGGCTAGAACTTGGGGTGAGCCAACTACCTGCATCATTGTTTGGAGTAACAAGAAATGGTATGCCTCTATAACGGTCAATTGTGTCCCGGAAAGGGAGACCGGACCTGGGGCGGTCGGGTTGGATTTTGGCTGCAAGGTGGCGATCGCTACATCAAATGGGGAGTTCATAGAATCTCCAAAATTCCAGGTTCAGGCGGCTGAGAAAGTCAAGCAACTCTCAAAGCAGTTGAGGAGAAAGCGCCGTCCTGAAAAAGCTCGCAGAGTCTCAGAGGCACAGAGAACAGGACCGAAAAAGGAGCAGCCCAGCAGCAGCTCGGTCAGCTCTAACCTCTGCGTCTCAGCGCCTCTGCGCGCGACTAGAGCCTCTCGTAGATGGCGGAAAATACAGGAGCTAATCAGCAGAGTAAAACGCAAAGTTGCCAATCAACGCCACGATTGGTCTCACAAGGTAGCGGCACAAATCGTTAGCAGTAATAGCTTGGTCGCTACTGAGAAACTTAACCTGACGGGGATGACCCGAAAGGGAAAGGGAAAGAGGTTATCACACAGTGATAGATTCATTAACAGAACTTGACATTTGTTACCAAATATCCCAAATTTAAGTTAAAAAATAGTAGTAAATATCTATTGACAATATATCAAATTGTTGATATATTGGAAATATGGTGATAACCAAGCCATTTTTAGAAGTTGACCAAAGTTCAGCTTTAGTAAAGAGCAGCTATTTTTAGGGTAGTTGCATTGGGAGATACCCCCTCTACTAATTTATTAGTGCATTAGTTAATAAATGGGAACATTTGTTAACTAAAATGTATCGGAAACGTCAGAAAGCAGGTCTAAATCGGTCGCTTTTAGATGTGGCTATTGGCATGACAAAAGATGCCATTAAGTACAAGGTCAAAGAGGCCGGTGGAGTCTATCTAGAGGCCCCAACCCAAAAGGTAAAACCTACCCAAAGATGTGCTAAGTGCTGGGAAACTACTAAGAAGACATTGAGCGATCGCGTTCATGTTTGCCAGCATTGTGGGCATTATGAAGACCGGGATGTTAATGCTGCCCAAGTCATGTTGGCTTGGGCAAGGGGGCAGGAACTGTCCTCTTTAGACGTCGAGTCGCGTAGGATGCGGTAGCTGCCGTTAGGATTAGCGTAACGCATCCTACCTTCATGCGGAAGTATGAAGCAACTAGGGGCAAGGAAGCGTCAGAAACGACCCACCCCTACCCCCTCCCAGGAGGGGAACGCTCAGCGTAGCGGCACGGCGTAGTTCATTATGCAAATCCAAGACTATTTCAGTTTCCTAGACTCTGACGATATCCGGATCAAAGGCAGCCGCATCGGTATCGAAAGCGTCCTTTACGAATATATCTACCGCGCCAGAACCCCCGAAGAAATTGCCCAACAATTCGAGACCATTACCCTAGAACAGGTCCACGCCACTATCCTCTACTATTTACACAATAAGGAAGAGGTCAGCGCTTACTTGGCTGACTGGCTGGAGTTTTGCCGCCAACAACGAGAGGAGCAAAAACAGAATCCGTCTCCCGCACGGCAGAGATTTCGCCAAATGAAAGCAGAAGCGGCGGGCACTATATGACGATCCAATATTTGCTGGACGAGCATATCGCCTCGCTTTACCGAACCCAACTGATGCGCAAAGCACCGTATCTTGTTGTCAGAAGGATCGGCGATCCAGATGCTCCTCCTAAAGGAACGCTAGATCCAGAGATTTTAATTTGGTGTGAGATTCATAATTTTATTTTAGTGACGAAAGCATCTAGCAGAACATCTCGCAGAGAGCCGCCATGTACCGGGCATTTTCGTAATCGACCCATCCAATAACATTGGTGAAACGCTGGCAGAGCTAATTATTATTGCTGGAGCTTCCTTTCCCAAGGAGTACCAAGACCGCATTGAATACTTGCCGTTGAGCGAATAAAATGATGCTTTAAAGGCCGATCGCCCAGCACCCAGGCGTCAATTACGAAAAAACAAGAGGAACACGTGGAGTTCTAGAGAATGAAGTTCGTCCGAAAGACGATGTTCTTGTGATTAGTGGAACTCATGGTGAACGTAGCGGAGAAACGGCTGCTGATTTTCGCACAGGGACTAAGGATTATAATGAATTGAAGGATCAAGATTTCTACAGAGAAGATCAAAGGGAGGTGAATGATTACATCAGGAAATCCGGGCACACAGGAAACATTAATGTGGTGGATGCAGCTGAACTGTCAACACACCATATCGACACTGCTATTAAAGAAGGTCGCTTTGGCAGGCGCGATTATAATTGTGTAGTACTCGCATTCTGCCATTCAAACGAGCGATACAATAGTGTAAGCAAACTTCCGAGAGGCAGAAAAGGAGGAAGGAGTGCGAGGCACGCCCCCTATTAATTCCGCAGAAACCCTTGTAGGTGGGCAATGCCCACCCTACGCAATGTCCCGATCTTTGAGTGTAGTGCTATAAAAGAAAATGAGTGCGATCGCGGATCTTGTAGGTTGGGTTGAGGTAACGAAACCCAACATCTTAGACATTAGCAATCCACCATAGGAACGACTATGGGATACCCCCTTAGAAATCAACTCTATGCCTCAGTCAGTCCATTAGGGTGTGTTAGCGCCAGCGTAATGCGCTGCTCAATACGTTACTTTGCGCCAACATCTTGCTCAATTTTTTCTTGTACCCAAAGATTGAGGAGAGAAAGCCCATGATATAAAAAGACTCTCGCGATCGCACCTCCAATTGTTCCGCGATCGCGCAATTCAATGATGGCAGTGATGCTACAATAACCAGGGTAAACACAATGCGATCGCGATCAATTTTCAACTGAAAATATAGGAGAAACCCTTGTAGGGTGGGCAATGCCCACCCTACTACGCAATGTCCCCATCTTTGAGCGTAGTGCTATAAAAGAAAATGAGGTTGACTGCCAGTTGCCACAAAAAGCGTTTGTCTTCTCAATGCACTAGCCAGAGAAGTTGCCTGAAAAAATCAGTGAGTCTTTTTCCTCCCCGATCGCACCCCAATCTTGAGCCAAATCTCTCACATCAAATTTGAGGGGGTTTAAAAACGCGGTGGAGAAGAGATGCTACAATAACGATCAGGGTAAGGGCAATGCGATCGCGATCGATTGTCAAGTCAAAATACAGAAGTTCCGCCCTCGCAAATCCCCCAACTCTCTCCTCAAACACCATGAGTACAATTACAAAACTTCCCACAGATACTTGGGTAATCGCAACTTGGGAGGAATATCTCCAAGCCACAGACAATCCCGATTACACAAAAGCCAAGTTCTACTACAACAAGGGAAGAGTAAGAATTGAAATGTCACCTCTCGGACACGACCATGCTTGCGACCATTCTATTGTTAATCATGGCATACATCTTTATGCAGGCTGCAAAAATATTGACTTAAATGGTCACGATAACTGTGCTTACCATAATAAAAGTAAAAAAAGCGCTCAACCCGATCTATCCTTCTATATTGGGCAAACAGCGAATGCCATTCCCTATGGTACGAGTATTATTCAACTGGATCTTTATCCTCCCCCAACCTTAGTTGTAGAAATTGCCAATACTTCTCTTGCAGATGATCAAGGAGAAAAACGACTTCTTTATGAGGATTTAGAAGTCCAAGAATATTGGATTGTGGATGTAAAAAATGTGAAAATCATCGCCTTTACCATTGAAAAAGAAGGCAGTCGCAGAATTAAAACATCGGGGGTTTTACCCGATTTAGAAATAGCTGTATTGGAAGAAGCCCTCAGACGCACCCGACAAACCAACCACGGGAAAGTTAGCGCCTGGTTATTAGAACGCTTTCAAGGGTAATGGAGAATGACTCTCCTCTTGTAGCGCCAGTTATTCCGCGATCGCTTACAGGGTGTCCACCGGCTCACGAATTGGCTCCTTGTTCAAATCGATGTTGTGGATGAGTGGCAGAGTATGACCTAGTTTTAATCCTACTACAATCCATTCTTCTAGGATTGAGCGTAACTGGTTAGGTTACTCCCGTAGTGTTGATGCAAATGCAATAACCCCTTTGCAGGATAGAAAAGACCTCCGAAAGTGCCGTCTTCGAGTTGATCGTAAGTAGCTTGGGACATTGCTGTGTCCATGTATTGGCTTAAAATGTAATTTACGCTCATCACCTTTCAGTTACCAGTGACCAGTAATCACGTACCATGGTAGCAGCTCAACCTTGGGTTTGAGGCCCCCACCTTTCAGTTACCAGTGACCTTGTACCATGACAGTGACCAGTAATCACGTACCATGGTAGCAGCTCAACCTTGGGTTTGAGGCCCCCACCACTTATTTGGTGGCAAGCCACTTATTGGTGGAAGGTAACTGGTAACTGCCTGACTGCCCCGGTTGGCATGAGCAGGACTGGTAACTGGTAACTGGTAACTGCCTGACTGCCCCGGTTGGCATGAGCAGGACTGGTAACTGGTAACTGGTAACTGGTAACTGGTAACTGGTAACTGGTAACTGTCATGGTACAAGGTCACTGTTTTACTGAACCTCTTGTAATTTCCTGCTGAATTTGGGCAAATCCATCGGCTGTCTTTGTACCTACTATAATATAATATAGATCAAAGGAGGTCAAGTCATGGTCACTACTATAGAAAAACAGAAAACAAAAGCAGTTAACCTGTCTACCATTATACCTTTAAGAGGGGTTAGTTGGTCAACTTATCAAGCTTTAATGAGAGAAGTGGGGGAAAATCGACCTTGGAGAATTGCTTATAATAGGGGAGTATTAGAAATTAGAGCAATGCCACTCTTACAACATGAAGTTCCCAGAGGACTGCTAGAAAGCTTTATTGAGGCGATCGCCGATGAATTAGAAATTGAAGTGATGAAAGCTGGAGCTTTGAGACTGGAACGCCCAGATTTAAGCAGAGCCATCGAACCGGATAGTTGCTTTTACATCCAAAATGAAGCTAGAGTAAGAGGGAAGGATGAAATTAATTTAGCGGTGGATCCCCCACCTGATTTAGCGATAGAATCAGATTATACTAATTCTTCTCTCAATAAGTTTACCATCTATGGTTCCCTAGGAATTAGGGAAATTTGGCGCTATAGTGAAGGAAGTCTAGAAGTTTACCACCTGAAGGAGTCCGGAGACTACGAAATCAGCGATAAGAGTCTAGTTTTCCCCTTTTTACCCCTGAGAGAAGTCCCTGAGTTTATGAAGCAAAGTAAAACCCAGGGACAAAGAAAAGCAGTGGGTTTATTCAAACAACGCATTCGCACAATATTAGAATAAACGTATTACAATGGGCTTTATCTATCCTCTCTATCCTCTCTGCGCCCTCTGCGCCTCTGCGGTTTTTTCAATCTTCAAATCCATAGGGAAATGTACGGGGGCACCGTAAAATAACCGTTGGTGGGCAATGCCCACCCTACTTATATCAAGAACTAATCAAATCAGGAGGTAATTCCGTTAAAAACTGAGACGGTTGAAACCTGTCCAGGGAACCCCAAATCATTCGTTCCGTTGCATAGGTCAAAAAGAGCTGTTCTTGCGCGCGAGTAATCCCCACATAACACAGTCGTCGTTCCTCCTCCAAAGCGATGGGATCCCTCAAGCTCCTGGTATGGGGAAATAATCCCTGTTCTAATCCTACCAGGAAAACCACGGGGAATTCCAAACCTTTGGCAGCGTGTAAAGTCATTAAAGTTACTGCTTTTTGCCCTTCTGACAAGTCATCTAAATCGGAAGCAAGGGACGCACTGGCTAAGAAACCTTCCAAACTAGTATCTTCGTTATCTTCCTGAAACCGACTCACAGCTCCATAGAGTTCCTGGATATTTTCCCATCGCCCCTCCGCTTCCTCCGTACCCTGATTTTTCAAATCCTCAATATAACCGGATTGCTTCATGATACCCTGAACCAAATCCAACCCAGTGTCTGTGGTTATTTTCTTTTGAAAATCTTGAATCATGTGAGCAAACTTATTAACTGCTTTCGCTCCTCTTCCCGCCAGAGCGTTGACGGAAGTTTCATCCCCAACAATTTCCCATAAAGGTACTCCTAATTCTCGCGCCCCATTCACCAACCCATCAATGGTTTTTTTCCCAATTCCCCGACGGGGGATATTAATTACCCGCAGCAAACTTACTGTATCATTGGGGTTAGTTAGCAACCGCAAATAAGCCAAAGCATCTTTAATTTCCTTCCGCTCATAAAATCGCAGCCCCCCCACAATATTATACAATATATCCGATTGTACTAGCAATTCTTCAAAAGCGCGGGATTGAGCATTAGTGCGATAGAGAATAGCAAAACTGCCCCAATTTAACTCCGGATGTTCCCGAGTAAGTTGCTGAATTTTCTCGATAACAAATGCTGCTTCATCCCGCTCATCATCCCCTTTATAGCAATAAATTTCTTCTCCAAAACCCCGTGTGGGGCGCAGCACTTTGTCAATGCGCTGACTGTTATGAGCAATCAGCTCATTAGCTGCTTCCAGAATATTTTCCCGGGAACGATAATTCTCCTCCAATTTTACCATGCTTCGGGTATCATCATCGGGCAAACCGTCCCCAAAGTCTTGTTGAAAATCTAACAAAATGGTATAATCAGCTAGGCGAAAAGAGTAAATAGATTGATCCGCGTCCCCCACAGCAAAGAGGGAACGTCCTTGCCAATTCCATTCACTCTTGCGGGGTTCCCCATTAGTCGCTAAAAGACTAATCAGTTGGTATTGCAGACGATTAGTATCTTGATACTCATCCACTAAAATATGATGAAAGCGCTGGTACCAATAAGCTAAAATAGATTCATTCTGTTGAAACAACCTGACAGGAACAAAAATAAGGTCGTCGAAGTCCAAACAATTATTGGCAGCGAGCTGGGCTTGATATTCGCTGTAAACTTCCCCAATAACCCGCCCCTTATAATCAGTTCTTTCCCGGAGAAATTGCTCAGGAGATGAGCCCTGATTTTTAGCATTGCTAATGGTGTAACGCACCTGACGGGGGTTAAATCGTTTATCGTCCAGGTTTAACTGTTTAATGACGATATTCTTAATTAAGCTTTGCACGTCGGATTCGTCGAAGATAGAGAAATGGCGATTCCAGGTGCGTCTCCGTTCGTCCCGGTATTTATTAATATCATAACGGAGAATGCGGGCGCAAAGACTGTGAAAAGTACCAATCCATAAAGGTTTAGTTGTACTGTGCCACACCCGGGAACGCACCTGTTTCTGTTCTAATTCTGACAGCAAGGATAAGGGTTTACCATACTTTGCCTGGGCTACCTCAACAGCGAATAAATTTTCGATGCGCTCTTTCATTTCCCGGGCTGCTTTATTAGTAAAAGTCACCGCGAGAATATTTTCCGGATCCACCTTGTGGTTGCGAATCAGATGGGCGATCCTATAGCTAAGAGCGCGAGTTTTCCCGGAACCAGCTCCGGCTACCACCAGGAGAGGACCACAAAAATGTTCCACGGCTAGACGTTGTGCTCGGTTGAGGCTGCTGAGAAAGTCAGTATTGGCAGTCATGGGGTTAAAATGGAAATTGATATCATTATAATAATGAACCGCAGAGACGCAGAGGACACAGAGAGAAGAGGGGAGAGAGGAGATAACTGTACAGGATAACAAACATTATTCCCATTGTCCACCCTACGCACGCAATTTATTCGCGGGAGCTGGTAACTGCCTGACTGCCCCGGTTGGCATGAGCAGGACTGGTAACTGGTAACTGGTAACTGGTAACTGGTAACTGGTAACTGGTAACTGGTAACTGGTAACTGGTAACTGGTAACTGGTAACTGGTAACTGGTAACTGGTAACTGGTAACTGGTAACTGGTAACTGGTAACTGGTAACTGGTAACTGGTAACTGGTAACTGGTAACTGGTAACTGGTAACTGGTAACTGGTAACTGGTAACTGGTAACTGGTAACTGTTATTCCCAATGCTCAAACTCAGCAATCCAGTTTTTTAGCAGAGTAATGATTTGTTTCTGGCGGGTTTCAAAGCTGGCAGCAATCCAAATCAACAGCAGACCCAGAGTCAGTCCGATCGCCCATTTGAAGAATGGATACTGGTAACTGAGCAGCAGAAACTCATTGCTAATATTAACTAATAAGATTAATGTGCCCACATAGAGAAAGGATCGAACTCTCAATATTAATCCAGCAAAAATTGCCAACATGCTCCAGCAAAGAGTCACCAACCAATTGGTTGTGACTAAAGCAACTATGCAAATGGTTCCTGTGGCAAGTAGACGGAGATAATGACGCCGACTTTTTTGCTCAGGTTGCTTCAGATGGGGATCTACTTGTGCTATATAGAGGAGAGATAACATGGGGGTGTGACTAGCCACAAAGAACTCATTAATGACCATTCCCTCAAAATGAGCCAATTGAGGAAGAAGAGAGAGAGATAGGTAAGGCGAAGTTGTCGGTTGAGGATTGCGAAAATTCCGTAACAGATTGCGATCGCCCCTAAGCTGATATAGTTAATAGTAGAACTGGTGCAAACAGCAGCTATGAAGGGTCCAACTAAGGCAAAACGCTGCCAAGGTTTCTTCGACCAGCCCCAATTTGACCAAGGAAGGAAGTAGAAACCAGAGGCAATAATGGTGGCGATCGCTCCACTAATCGGTAATAATATCTTGTCCAGTTGCAGTTGAGAACTGGCAAACACTGCTACTCCCAGCCCTTCTAATATTCCCACATATACCCAAAGTTCCTTAATATCAAGAGTTTGTTCCTCAATTACCTTGATGTCACTTTTATTTTCTCTTCCTTGGAATATAGCATAGCTGGTTAAAAGGATACCAGTTTCTAACCCTAAGAGGTTGTTAAAAGTAACGGGATACACTGTTGCTAAGGCGAGAATAATACTACTACCTAACCAGTGGAAGTGGGCCAATAGTTTAACTTCTTGAGATGTTACACCCAGCTGTTTGGTTAAGAATGGGATAAAGAAGCGGTAAGCTGACATAATTACCATTCCCAAAGCTGCCATAGCCACACATTTATCCCCTGCTGGGAAAGACTCAATTTGAACCAAAAGGAACTCATAAGCAGACAGGGATACTGCTGATAAACCTAGATAAATGAGGAGCTTCAATTCTGAGCGTCGCCGACCAATTCCCAAGGCAATTAGAGCCAATCCCAAAGTAGAGAATCCCGTCCACCCTGCCCATATATCCCCACGACAGAAAATTGCCACAGCACCGTAAAATAAAGGGAGGATATTGATACTGTGGGGAATGGATTGATTTGGGTGACGACGCAACCACCAATCTCCAACTAGTTGAGTTAGCAGTCCCAATCCAATATTAACCATGGTAAGACTAATGGGGTCAAGATGAATTAAACCTAGCACTTCTATAGTCAGTACTTCCAGCCCCCAACCTATAAGATAAATTACCACGTTAGTTGGTCGTTGCCAAGTTCGAGCCGCCATAGCACCTATCAGGATTACTGTAGCCACAACTACCCAAAGAGAGGGTGGCACAAACGAATCTTCCACCAGTAAAAATGAGTGGAAGGAAAGAATTATCAATTGTAACCCAGCCAGTGCTTTCTCCCAACCGTCTGTAGCAGGGGCGTAAACTTGGGCAGAAAAACTATCCTTTTTACCTAACTGCCAAGGAAGCAATAGCCACAAACTGGTAGGTAATAAACTCCCCACCATTAACCACCCTTCTAAGGAGAGAGGAGGAGTCCCAGGTATACCCTCCCATAGGAACATTAATAGGAAACACAAGCCAAAGCCTAAGGTAATGGCAGCAGCAATTTTTTGATGCTTGAGAGGTAATTTTGTAAAATTCATGATAGTTAGCTAGAGCGGGTATTGAACAGCATTAAAATAGTGGCAAGTCCCAAACCGATTAATCTGATTCCTGGTTGGGTAATGGTGAAAACTTGAGCCAATACTAAAGCAATGATACTCAGGTGAGCGGGAAGAACACCGTTCCTACCAATACCTGCTATAATTGTCAGACTCAAGGGAGTAAGGAACCAAACTAAACTCCAAAGAGAATAGTTCTGGGTAATTACCTCGTACTGCTCCAAAAGCAAAATATAACTCAATCCTGCCAGAACCAGACCTATATACCAAGCGCTGCGTTGATAGATTGGTAAACTGCCCGAAAACTTGCCCTTCCACCTATTCAAAGCTAAATTTGCCCCTGTCCACTCCACCAGCATTAAAGTGAGAATAATTACTATCCAGCCATTAAAAGAAAGACCAGGAAATTGCCAGTCAATCAAAGCTGCAATAGTTAGCAATCCATAAATATGAGTTAGATAGACTAAAAAAACCTGCTCGCTGGAATATTGAGAAACAACTGGTGATATATCCTCTCTCCCCTTCTCCCCTCTGCGTCCTCTGCGCCTCTGTGGTTTATTCCCCAGAGTGACAGTAGAAAAGAGCAGATTAAGCGCCAGTACAGCAGAGTTAGGAACAGCCAGGAGAGTCAAAACAATACCAAACCCCAAAGCCAACTTATCCCCAAATTGTGCCAGGAGACGCTTCTGTTGACGGTAAAGCCAACCCGTCACCCACAACATACCCAGGAGATAGGGAAACCAAATGATACCTAGCAGTGAGTCAGAATAATCTTGTAGTTGAGTCAGTTGAAGCAATATATTGATGACAGTTTGGCGCCATGGGTTGGGGATAACTGTGCCCGTTAGGTAAAAGGTTTGCAAACCAATGGCAAAGATTAGAGCTAAATCTAGAGGTTTCCACCGTTGAAATAGGCGATCGCGCAACCACAAGAGACCAAGTCCAGAGACAGCGATCGCCTGAAGGGGAAATTCCTCTACCGACACCAACCAAGCGAGAAACATAATTCCTGCCCCAAGTTTTGCTCTTAGAGGGTGGGCATTTTTATCCTGGTGAGATAACCAAGTGAGGAGCCAGCCAAATAATCCTATGGCTAAACCCAGTTGGGGTATCTCCACCTGAGCTGTGAAAATTCCCCGTCCAAAGAGAATGACTAAAGCATAGAGGGAAATAAAGGTGCTGGTTTAAGATAGTTGGAGACTTTTTTGGGAGTTTTCTTTTTGAGCGCGGTAAACTGTAACTGTATCTGCTACCGTTGCTAAGGTTCCTAAATATACAGCAAATAGGGGCCATTTATCCCAATGCCAACCCCATTGTAAATAACACACTAGGAGCAAGGGAACAGATGAGAACAAACCAGATCCCTGTATAATAAGGGTGAAGGTAACAGTTGAAATTATCATAGTTACCCACCCTAAAGGCTCCGTCCACAGACTAAATCCATCCATGGCCCAGAAATTGATTGGGACAAGCAACAAAGTAACAATACCTAGGGTTTGAGCTGTTAGGGTTAAATTCGGTTTTTGTTTCGTCCACCGACTAACCAGCCAAAAAACTAAAGTGTAGCCAAACAAGACCAAATACTGTCCGGTAGCTGGAAACTCTTCCCACTTACTAGCAACTAGCAAACCGGAGGACACCACTACCATGAATACCCCTAAAAACAGCAACCAACGGACGCTTATTCCCGATTTTAAGGATTGGGATATGCTCACCCAAAATGGGACAGGTTCTGCTAAGGTAGGCTGGGTAAGGGGGGATATATTTGTCGGTTGTGGTTGGGAAGTGGGGGCAACAACAGGAGTTGGCCGACGACAAATGAGAGAATTACGGCTTAACTCTCTCACCTGGGCATCAGATAATAGTCCTAATTGGAGCCAAATTTCCAGTCCCTCTAATAATCGAGGATTAGAAGCATCGATCCTAATTTCTAGTAGGAGGTTATCTCGATTCAAAGACACTTCAATAATTCCCCCAACGTAATCTTTGCCTAACTATATAGCAAACAGCAACAGGATCTTCTTTCATGGTGGACAGTTTAAGAATTGTCCTAACTGCTCTCTAAGCTTTTTGTAAACTACCCACAGGCTTGCTTGCGCTATAGTGGCTGGCTCATTAGTAGCCCTGGAACTATGGTACAAGACAAAAATCCCGAGTCTAAGCGGTTGATTTACAGAGCAGCCTCAAAGTTTAATCAATTTCTGTAACGGTCTTTTTCCCTTAGAATGAGCACAAAACACAAACCAGATAGGTGAAACCATGGCGGTAGATTATGACATAGTAATTATTGGGGGCGGTTCCGGGGGCTTAGTGGTAGCCAGTGCAGCAGCTCAATTAAAAGCAAAAGTGGCTCTGGTGGAAAAGGACCGTTTGGGAGGAGATTGTCTTTGGTATGGCTGTGTTCCTAGCAAATCCCTGATTCATGCTGCTAGAGTAGCTCACGAGGTGAAAAACGGCTCCCGTTTCGGCATTTATATCAATGCCCCGGAAATTAATTTTGCCGAAGCTAACGGTCATGTGGCAAAGGTTATCAAAGCCATCGAACCTCATGACTCCCCAGAGAGATTTCGCGGTTTGGGAGTAGAAGTCATCTTCGGTTCCGGTCAATTTACGGACAGGGAAACCTTTGAAGTTAACGGTAGACAACTCAAAGCTAGGGGTTTCCTCGTCTCCACCGGGTCTCGCGCTGCTATTCCCCCGGTTCCGGGACTAAAAGAAGCTGGCTATCTCACCAATGAAGAAGTATTTTCCCTCCAAGAGCGTCCCGATTCTCTCGCCGTAATCGGTGCAGGACCTATCGGCTGCGAGTTGGGACAATCCTTTTACCGCTTAGGGGCAGAAGTTACCATTATTGCCAGTCGGGACCAAATCATGCCCAAGGAAGACCCGGAAGCAGCAGCAGTGGTGCAAAAAGAAATGGAAGCAGAAGGGATTTCTATTCTCACTAAAGCGAGAGTAAAATCCGTGACAGTCATGAACGGCAAAAAGGTGATCCAAGCAGGAGAACAGGAAGTTGCCGTTGATGAAATCTTAGTTTCAGCGGGACGTAGCCCCAATGTGGACTCCCTCAACCTGGAAGCAGCAGGGGTAGAATACGATAAAAAAGGCATCAAAGTAAATCAAAAATTGCAAACCACCAATCCCCGGATCTACGGTTGTGGGGATGTTATTGGGGGCTATCAGTTTACCCACGTTGCTGGTTACGAAGCAGTAGTAGCCCTCACTAATGCTCTCTTCTTCCCCTTGAGTAAAATCAAATATGAAGTCATTCCCTGGGCTACCTTCACAGATCCGGAACTAGCCCGAGTGGGAATGGACGAAAAACAAGCTAGAGAACGCTACGGAGATGATGTCTGCGTACTGAAGCAGGATTTTGCTGGAGTGGATCGGGCCCAAGCAGAAACAGCCATCGCAGGATTTGCGAAAATAATTACTCGCAACAACGGCCAAATTCTGGGTGCCCATATCGTCGGACCTTCCGCAGGGGAGTTAATTCACGAAATTGTCTTGGCTATGTCTAATAAGCTGAAAGTTTCTGCTCTAACTGGTATCCACGTCTATCCTACCCTTTCTGAAGTAAATAGTAAGACAGCTCTGTTGCTGAAGAAGCAAAAATTTGCCGAAAATGAAGGACTGCAAAACTTCTTGACCAAGTTCTTTAACTTCCGTCGTAGGTGGGGTTGAGCATAAGCGAAACCCAACATGGGTTGGTGTTGTTGGGTTTCGTTCCTCAACCCAACCTACAGTTAAAGTTAATCAGTTTTTAATTATTATTGAAGAGTATACCATGAATTTGAAGGATGATGCATGAAAGGTTTCCATATTAATATTTTTTATAGTGAGGAACGCGATGGCACCTACCACTCAGGACTCCTGCTACTACCGCAGCGCAAGCCCCCGTACCGCAAGCAAAAGTTATGCCGGCTCCCCTTTCCCAGACCCGCATTTTCAGGTAATCTGGTCTGAGGACTTGAATGAATTCCACGTTTGTTTTTTGCCCAAAAGCTGGGTGAAGCTCGAAGTTAGGACCAATTTCGGCTAAGAGAATGGCTGCTGTATTGGGCACAAAAGTGATACAATGGGGGTTACCCATGCTGACGCAGGTAACAGACCAAGATTTTCCCCCTACCTGGAGAGGGCGATCGATTACCTTATCCTCCGGTTCTGTTAAGGTAGTAGGAATACTCGCGACTTTCACAGGGAACGAGCCGCACCTCAAAAATGCCTTTAAACATCTATAAATCCTATGACTGAATTCAATACTGGTTTACCCAGCATTCGTCAAATCCAAAATTTCATCCAAGAGAAAAAAGAACTTGAGTTAAAACTGATAACTGGAGATACCCTGGTGGGCCAGATTATGTGGCAAGATGGAAATTGTCTTTGTCTGGCAGACCGGTATCAACAACCCATGTTAATTTGGTTACAAGGGATAGTATATCTGAAAGCACAACAAAAGTAGATCTAAGAGTTATCACTGATTACAACAGCACGGGTGAGATGATAGACTATTAGAAGTATGAACATTTAAACCATAATTAATAACTTAAACAATAAGCATACTTAATATATGCTTATTTTGTTTAATACAGCAGAGGCAAGCAAGACGATTTGGCACTATTGACTAATAAAACTAAAGGGCATCAGACTATGAGTATTGAAGCAATTGTAGAACAAGCCCTAGAAGATGGCTATTTAACCCCGACAATGGAAGCAGAGGTGAGCAAAATCTGCGACATGGCCTCAGAACTTTCCGTGAACGAGTATATGGCTCTTGATCGCCTAATGGAGTCATTGTTGACTGAGAAAGTAGTAACAGTACAGCGGAAGCAGTTTATTAACGTGATGGAAGAGTTGGTTCTATCGGAGGTGATTCGTCGGGTAACGGCAATCGAAACTACCATGGATAAAAACCTGGATATGGGGCCTATTGCAGCAAGAGCCTTAAATCGACTCCCACCTCTGTACGCTACCACGGAAGAAGGAGCTAGCTACCAACGTTCGCGAGCAGCGGAAGAACTTCAGGAATTGATTACAGAGCAGGTAGAAGCGGCAATTTCTCGCTATCTAGACCGACCCGAACCTTTCCCGGACAGAAGGAATATCCAAAAGCTATCTGAGGAGAATGTCCTCTCCCAAGTCAGCGACTTACTCCAATCCCATGCCCTTAAATACGAATAAAAATCTGCAATCTAACGGGATCGGAACTTTTCTATTCCCCTTGAAGTCTTAAAAATATCGGATATAGTAGTGCCTGGTGGTGAGTTAATGGTTCAATCGATTCCTTTATCCTGGTCAAAAATTGAGGTGAAAGCAAATCCTCCTGCTAAAATATCGAACTCCGATTTGATTCGGCGCTGTCAGCAAGGTATTAGACCCGATCGCCAGGTTTTTGCAGAGTTGATCCGCAGGTACCAACCCTATGTGGAAAAAATTTTGTATCACCTCGCTCCAGATTGGCAGGATCGGGCAGATTTGGCGCAAGAAGTCTGGATTCGCGTTTACCGCAAAATAAAGCGGGTCAAGAAACCAGTCAAGTTTAAAGGTTGGTTGAGGAGCATTATTACTAATTTGTTTTATGACGAGCTGCGGAAGCGGAAGAGAAGAAAGCCTCCCCTCTCTCTGGATGCTCCTCATCAAATGGAAGATGGAGAAATAGGTTGGGAAATAGCCTCGGATTATCCTACGCCATCGGACGATTTGACAACCAGAGAGTTTTATGGGAAACTCAAACTCGCTCTAGCTGAATTGCCCGAACCATCTCGCACTACTATTGTCCTGCGAGAAATAGAGGGCATGACTTATGATGAAATTGCCCAAATAACTGGGGTTTCTCAGGGCACGGTGAAATCAAGAATCGCCAGAACCAGAGCCAAACTACAAACTATCCTGCCAAAATATCTGGAATTAGATTCCTCAATCTTACCTTAGTGGTGATGAAACTGATGACTTCTAACTTAGAAAATCCGCAGAACGGGCACAATACTGCCCAGGAGCGAGCAATGGATCGCTTTGAGATGTTGAGCGCTTATTTAGACGGAGAGGTGACAGCAGCGGAACGTAAGCAAATCCAGCAATGGTTGCAGGAGGATGCTAAAGTACAGGAATTGTACGGCAGACTGCTAGAATTGCGTCGCCAGATGCAGTCAATCTCTTTTACCAGTAGGACAGAAAAGTCGGCTAATCAAATATCAGAGCAAGTTTTCCAGCGTCTAGACCACCGCAAACGGCAACAAAAATTGCTTTGGGGTGGTGGGGCGATCGCCGCTCTCTTCATCGGTGTCTGCTCTCAGATTTTAACAGGCAGCAATTCTTTCGTTCCCCAGATAGCTAGTAGTGGGGGGGAATCTGAGTCTTTGATGGTGGTTGTCAATCAACCAGTGGTTCCTATTCCCAAGGGGGTGAACTTGTACGATGGCAGTTACAAAAAGTAATTTCTATGTCTAGACAGTTGATTAGTCAATATCGGGGGGAAGTGGAGAGAATTATCCAGTATGGGGGTTCTCGCAAGGAGACTTCTATTCGGGGAGCTTTTCAAAATTTACTCAACGTATATTGCCAAACAAGAGATTTCCTCCTCATTCCGGAATTGGATTATGCCACGAAATCCGGTAATGTTGTCTATCCAGATGGAACCGTTAAAGATGCTCTGTGTTTGGATTGGGGTTATTGGGAGAGTAAAGACCAAGACGACAATCTGGATTTGGAAATTGAGGGGAAATTAGCTCAAGGCTATCCCAATGATAACATTCTCTTTGAAGATTCCCAAACCGCTGTTTTAATTCAGGGTGGGGAGGAAACTATGCGGGTTTCTATGGAGGATGAAGGGGCACTAGATGGGATAATTACCGCTTTTATTAATTATGTTCGCCCGGAAGTAAAGGACTTTCGGGAGGCGATCGCCTCTTTTAAGGAAGACTTACCCACTATTTTAACAGCGTTGCGGGATTTGATGGAGCGTCAATCTCAAACTAATGGAGAGTATCAAAGAGCAAGGGATAGTTTTTTAACTATCTGTCACCAGTCTATTAATCCGAAAGTTACTTTGCTGGATGTGAGGGAGATGATTATTCAACATATCCTCACGGAAGATATTTTTGTGAGTATCTTTAATGAATCTCAGTTTCATCGGGAGAATAATATTGCCCGGGAGTTACAAAGGGTCCTGGATACCTTCTTTACTGGGGTGACCAAAAGAAATACCCTCCATACCATTGAACGTTACTATGGGGTGATTAGAAGGACTGCTGCTCAGATTTACAACCACCAGGAGAAGCAAAAGTTTCTCAAAGCAGTATATGAGAACTTCTATCAAGCTTATAATCCCAAGGCTGCCGATAGATTGGGAATAGTATACACTCCCGGTGAGATTGTCCAGTTTATGATTGAGAGTGTGGATTATTTGCTCCATCGTCATTTTGGCAAGTTATTGGGGGATTCTGGGGTAAAAATCATGGATCCTGCTACAGGCACTGGGACTTTTATCACGGAGTTAATCGAGTATTTGCCTAAAAATCGGTTACCCTATAAGTACCAGGATGAGATTTATTGTAATGAGGTGGCTATTCTTCCCTATTATATCGCTAATCTGAATATTGAGTTCACCTATCAGCAAAAGATGGGTACCTATGAGGAGTTCGAGAATATCTGTTTTGTGGATACCCTGGAACATAGCACCTTTGCGGGGCAGCAGTTGGATTTGTTTGCTATGACGGTGGAGAATACTACCAGGATTAAGCGGCAAAATGATAGTGAGATAGCGGTGATTCTTGGGAATCCTCCTTATAATGCTAATCAGGGGAATGAGAATGAGAATAACAAGAATCGCTCTTACCCTGCTATCGATAAGCGCATTAAGGAGAGTTACGTTCAGGAGAGTGGTGCGCAAAGTAAGAACACACTCTACGATATGTATACTCGTTTTCTTAGGTGGGGGAGCGATCGTCTGGGGAAAAATGGTGTTTTGGCTTTCATTACCAATTCATCTTTTATTAATGGCACCTCCTTTGATGGGTTTAGGAAGGTAGTTGCTCGGGAGTTTCGGGAGATTTATATCCTGGATTTGGGTGGGAATGTGCGGAAGAACCCTCAATTATCGGGAACTACCCACAATGTATTTGATATTCAGACGGGGGTAGCCATTAGTTTCATGGTGAAACGAGAAGGTGATAATACCCAACCTTGTAAAATATTCTACAGTCGCAGACCAGAATTGGAAAGAGCTGAGGAAAAGCTCCAGTTTCTGGCAACAACTAAATTTGATAAGATTAATTTTGAACATATTATCCCAGATAAGCATTATAATTGGATCAATATTGCTCATAACGATTTTGATAGTTTGCTCTCTTTGGTTGAGAAAAGGAAAACAGCAGGAAGCATTACAGAGACAGTATTTGAATATTGTACCAACGGTATTAGCACCAACAGAGATGAGTGGGTTTACGATTTCCAGCGTGAGGAATTAATCAGCAAAGTATCTTTCTTCATTAAGAAATATAACCAGGATGTTGCTCGTTATAAAAAAGCTGGTAAGGTTAAAAATATTGGGGATTTCGTGAATTATGAGATAAAATGGAGCAGGGATTTGAAAAAACACCTGGTTGCTGGGAAAACTGCCCACAAATTATCTCCTGACAAGGTAATTCTTCAGTTATATCGACCATTTGTAACTAAGTATTATTACGCTGATTCTCTGTTGAGCGATAGATTAACCCGAAACCACACCTAATTATTTGGTGAAAGTCTTCAAAACGAAAATCTCGTCATTTATTTTTCTGGACCACCATTATCCAAACCCTTCCAAGTGTTAGGTTCCACCTACTCTTGTAATTTAGATTTTCTGGAAAAGACTCAAAGTATACCTCTGTATCGTTACGACCAAGAGGGGAACCGTCACGATAACATTACCGATTGGGGATTAGGAGAATTTCAAAACCATTACCAGGATAGGAGAATCAAGAAAGAGGACATCTTTTATTATACCTACGGAGTCTTGCACAACCCCGTCTATAGGAAGAAATACGAATTAAACCTGAAACGAGAATTTCCCCGTCTTCCCTTCTATGATGACTTCTTCCAGTGGGTTGAGTGGGGAAAACAACTCATGGATTTGCATGTTAATTACGAAACTGGGGAATTATATCCTTTGTGCGCGCAAAGGCGCAAAGGCGCAAAGAGGGGAGTGAAGTTAAAGGTGGATCAGGTGAAAGGAGAGATTATTCTTGATGAAGTGACTACTTTGACAGGGGTACCAGAAGTTGCCTGGGAATATAAACTGGGGAATCGTTCTGCTTTAGAATGGGTTTTGGATCAGTATCAGGAAAAGAAACCGCGGGATAAGACTATTGCTGCCAAGTTTAATCACTATCGCTTTGCTGATTATAAGGCAAAGGTTATTGATTTGTTGCAGCGGGTGTGTTACCTTAATGTGGAGACTATGGGCATTCTTGCGTCCATGGAGCCCGTTCATAATAGTTAACCGATACAAAAACAATGGGGCACCAAAAGAAAAGACGACAACGAAAAAAACAGAAAAGAGCTTTGCAGGCAAAAGTTCAGAAAACTATGGAAAATCAAGAAGACACAGAAATCATAGATGATTTGACTCCTACCCATTGCGCGTTTTGCGGCTCACCTTTGGGCGAATGCTTTTGCTATGACGGAGACAGTTTGATTTTTCAAGGAGCGTTTAGGAAAAGATAGGAGGTGATATAGTAACTTCAAATAAAGAAGCAACCCAGTAGGAGAAAAGTCCGTAGGGTGGGCATTGCCCACCAACCCGGTACCATTAGCGTTAACCATTTCCACAGGGTATGATCCGCGCGGGTTGCACACCCTAGTTACCTGGATTCTATCGCGCAGAGGCGCGGAGGCGCGGAGGTTTGAGTCCACTTGCGGTTTTTCCGCTTTTGTATTTAGTGGATCTCTGTGCCTCTAGGGCTGCTGTGAACAACTGCCTCTTTGAGCTCAGGCGATCCCGCAGTTACTCCGGCTACCACGCCAGTTATAATTGATTATTGATTGTCCTTCATTGGGCAAATCTATCGAGAGGTTATCATGAAACTAATCTTTGACCCAGAAAAACAAAGTCCACCCGGCGAATACTCATTACGGCTTGATAATTTCGTTCTGCATTCTGGCGAGAATGAGGTAGACGAGGAAATTAAATCCCACCCTGACTACAAAGGATTAGTCAAGATTGGTGCGATCAAAGAGATTGACGCAGAGATATTAAGAGATGTTACAATCCAAAATTATCGCTGTTTTGAAGACTTTACCATAGATGGGTTGAGTCGGGTTAATCTGATTGTCGGCAGCAATCAAATTGGGAAAACAAGTTTCCTGGAAGCAATTTATCTTTTGGTAACAAGACAGCGTGATAGTTTGTTAGATATATTGGAGCAAAGGGGTGAATTTTATGGTAATGTTTACCTATTAAATTACATTTTTCACGGATATGAACATGAAAATAAGGAGATTGAAATTCGTGCTAATACTAACCTAGAAGATATTCTTTTGGTGAAAATAAAAAATGGTGATTTATCATGTGGAAGTTTTAAATCTTCATTATTAATGTCCAATGAAGAAATATCATCATGGATGAAGCAATTTCAAAAACCTATACCTAAACTTAAAAATGAGAGATTATCCCTAATGTTACGAGAATTGCATCCCTATATTTTTATATCTACCAATCGAATGAGTTTTGACATGATGGCGAAAATATGGAATAGTATATATCTAACAGCGAAAGAAGATAAAGTGGTGGAAGCCTTGACAATTATTGAACCCAAAATACTGAGGATAGGGTTTCCCAGTAATAAAGGGCAAAAAATGATTCGAGTGAGACTGCAAGGAGAAAAACAGCCTTTACCTTTAAATAGCATGGGTGAAGGAATAAATCGCCTACTGGGTTTAGCTTTGGGAGCTATAGCTGCGGAAAATGGGGTATTATTGGTAGATGAAATCGATACGGGGTTGCACTACGAAGTTCAAACCGATATGTGGGAATTAATTATCCAAACTGCCCAAGAATTAAACATCCAGGTATTTGCTACTACCCATAGTTGGGACTGCATTTGCGCTCTTCAGGAAGTGTTACCAGATTTGGAAGACGATTCAGTGGTAAAATTATTTCGCCTGGACGCTAAATATGGTAAACTCCGTGCAGTTGACTACGACGCCGAAGGTATCGATATTGTAGTGCAACAGAGTATTGAGGTACGTTAATGCCGAAAGGAAGAAAACCGCCAAAACCAAAACCACAGCAGTTATTAGTTGAAGGAAAGAACGATCGCCACGTTATCTGGGCGTTGTGTGAGCAGTATAATTTGCCGAAAACCTTTTCTGTGGAACTACCTCCAGAAACAGAAGGAGAGGGAGTAACAGCACTTTTGGCTAGTTTAGCGTATCAATTAAAAGATAAGAATTTGCAAACCTTAGGAATAGTGGTGGATGCAGATGAAGATGTAGCCGCCCGATGGCAAGCAATAAGGAATCGCCTCCAAAAAATAGGCTACAATAATATACCAGAAACACCAGTTAGAGAAGGATGGGTTTATGAACAATCAGAGTTACCGAAGGTGGGAGTTTGGTTAATGCCCAATAATCAGGTTCCGGGAATATTGGAAGACTTTGTGGCTCATCTTATTCCAGCAGGGGATGTGCTGCAAAATAAGGCTGAGGCAATATTAACAGAAATCGAAGAAGAGAATTTGAATCGTTATCCTTTGGTTCGCCGCCCAAAAGCCCTTATTCACACCTGGTTAGGGTGGCAGGAAAGTCCAGGAATGCCCATGGGACAAGCAATAACGGCACAAGTGTTGCTTCATAATTCTAGTATAGCAGGAACTTTTGTCCGTTGGTTGGGGTGCTTGTTTGATGAAGAAGGATAGATGAGGAAATTAGAGCATGGATAAAGTAAATACTTATCGAGAATGTATTGAAAAAATTCTTCAAGAGCATAGTAGCTATAAATCAATCTCCACAAATGTGGAAGCCCAGACAATTTTCGATGCTGAAAGAAACCATTATCAATTAGTCCATGCGGGGTGGCATAATGGACGAAGAGTATATGGTTGTGTCTTGCATTTAGATATTAAAGATGGTAAAATTTGGATTCAACAAGATGGTACGGAAGTTGGGGTGGCTAATGAATTAGTCACTCATGGTGTTCCGAAAAAGGATATTGTCTTGGCTTTTCATTCCCCCTACAAAAGACAATTTACTGAATTTGCAGTTGGTTAAGTAACCGCTCCTTAACGTTGAAGTAGAATGAACGCTGATGAATAGGAATGTAGATTACGGGAAGAAGAACTTGGAAGAAGTCATAGAGCGAGAAGAGTTAGAAGGTTGGATTGAGACTTTTGAGCTACTCCAAGACTCTAATTTGCTCTCTGATATTGAGTCAGCACGAAAAGAATACCAAGAAGGAGAAACTTTCACTATGGATGAAGTGTTTGGCGATAGTGATATGGTAACTTCAAAGAAAGAGGTAACCCAATAGGAGAAAAGTTCGTGGAGTCTGGATACAACGCAGCAAAAATCGAAGCCAAATGGCAAAAGCAGTGGGAAGAAGAAGATGTAAATCGCACCCCAGAAGAGAGTGAGAAGCCCAAATTCTATGCTCTATCCATGTTCCCCTATCCATCGGGGAACCTCCATATGGGACATGTTCGGAATTACGTCATCACCGACGCCATCGCCCGTCAGAAGCGCATGGAGGAGTACCGGGTACTGCACCCCATGGGTTGGGATGCTTTCGGGCTACCAGCAGAAAATGCCGCCATGGAACGAGGTATTCCTCCTGCTAAATGGACTTATGAGAATATCGCCCAAATGAAAAAGCAACTGCAACAGTTGGGACTCTCGGTAGACTGGAGTCGGGAAGTAACTACCTGTTCCCCTGACTATTATAAGTGGACTCAATGGTTGTTCTTGCAGTTCTTTGACATGGGTTTGGCTTATCAGAAGGAAGCAGCAGTGAACTGGGATCCGGTGGATCAAACAGTTCTAGCCAACGAACAGGTAGATAAGGAAGGACGTTCCTGGCGTTCTGGTGCTATGGTGGAGCGGAAATTACTGCGTCAGTGGTTTCTCAAAATCACCCACTACGCCGAACAACTGCTGGTGGACTTGGAGCAGTTAACTGGTTGGCCAGAACGGGTCAAATTAATGCAGGCTAACTGGATCGGCAAGTCTGTGGGTGCTTATTTGGAATTTCCTGTGGTGGCCATGAATGAGAAAATAGCCGTATTTACCACTCGTCCCGATACGGTCTATGGTGTTACCTATGTGGTCTTGGCACCCGAACACCCCCTCACTCCCCGAGTTACTACAACAGAGAGAAAAGAAGCTGTGGAGGCTTTTATCACAGAAATAGCTAGCGTCAGCGAAATGGAACGGACAGCGGAGGATAAACCAAAACGAGGTATCCTGACAGGAGGAAAAGCAATTAATCCCTTTAACGGGGAAGAAATTCCTATTCTCATCGCCGACTACGTCCTCTATGAATATGGTACTGGGGCTGTGATGGGGGTTCCTGCTCACGATACTCGGGACTTTAAATTTGCCAGTGAGCAGAATTTACCCATTAAAACGGTTATCGTTCCCGAAGGAGAAGGGAAGGAGACACCAATAAGTGCAGCTTATACAGAACCCGGTATCATGGTTAATTCCGGTAAGTTTGATAGCAAATTGTCCACTGAGGGAAAAGAAGCCATTATTGCCTATGCAGAACAACAAGGCTATGGTAAAGCCAGGGTGCAATATCGTCTCCGAGATTGGTTGATTTCCCGACAGCGATATTGGGGTTGTCCTATTCCTGTCATTCACTGTCCCAGTTGTGGTACAGTACCAGTACCAGAAGCAGAATTACCCGTTACTTTACCCCAAGATATAGAGTTGAGTGGAAAGGGTGTTTCTCCTTTGAGTCAGTTAGAAGAGTGGTGCAATGTGAGTTGTCCCAGTTGTGAGGCAGCAGCAAAACGGGAAACGGATACCATGGATACCTTTATGGATTCTTCCTGGTATTTCCTCCGTTATTCCGACGCCAAAAACCAGGAAGAAGCCTTTGGAGCGGGTAAAGTAAATGATTGGATGGGAGTGGATCAGTATGTAGGGGGAATTGAACATGCAATTCTCCACTTATTATATTCCCGATTCTTTACCAAAGTGTTACGAGACAGGGGTTTGCTCAATTTTGACGAACCCTTCCAACGGTTGCTCACCCAAGGAATGGTTCAGGGGATAACCTATAAGAATTCCAAAACGGGTAAATACATTCCTCCAGCAAAGGTGGAGCCAGAAAATCCCTCAGATCCAGAGACAGGGCAATCTTTATCTGTCTTCTACGAAAAGATGTCCAAATCCAAATACAATGGAGTGGATCCCCAGAAAGTTTTGGGTAAATATGGAGCAGATACAGCCCGGATGTTTATCTTATTTAAAGCACCCCCGGAGAAAGATTTGGAGTGGGATGACGCCGACGTAGAAGGGCAATTTCGCTTTCTGAATCGGGTGTGGCGTTTAGTAATCGAATTTGCCAAAACCAACAATAAACAAGGAAGAAACAACAAGAAAGAAGAAAAAGATTTGCGCCGAGCAATTCATACAGCCATTAAAGATGTATCAGCAGATTTAGCCCCTCCCTATCAGTTTAATACTGCCATTTCCGAGTTGATGAAGTTGAGTAATGCTCTGGGAGCTAGCAAATGCAAATCTTCCCCTGTCTATAAGGAAGGAATTGAAACTTTGGTAATTCTCCTCGCACCTTTTGCACCCCATATTAGCGAAGAATTGTGGCATCAATTAGGGAAGGAAGGATCCGTACATGAGCAAAGTTGGCCACAACCAGACTCCCAAGCTTTAGTAGTAGATGAAATTACCTTAGTAATTCAGATTATGGGTAAAACTCGTGGTACAATTCAAGTGACCGCCACCAAAGATAAACAGGCTTTAGAACAATATGCCCGCTCTTCACCAATAGCACAAAAATACTTAGAAGGGAAAGAAGTGAAAAAGGTAATTGTAGTGCCAGGTAAATTGGTGAATTTCGTCCTATAGTGCGTCTAAATCGTTTGTGCAAGTGCTAACGGTAGATCCCCCCCTGCCCCCCGATCCCCCCTTGATCCCCCCTTGATAAGGGGGGTGGCGGGGGGATCCTTTAGAGGGTTCAAATCATTCTCTCTTCTCTTCCTCTGTGTCCTCTGCGTCTCTGCGGTTCATTAACCATCAAATGAGAACATCATCATAATGCTCAACAGCAGGAAAAGGATGATAATAGTGGTGTAATAGAGCCTTCCATTCTTCATAATCCGGTGAACCACGAAACCCTATAGTGTGTGCTTCAAGCTTTTCCCAATTCACTAGCAGAATGTATCGGGAAGGCTTTTCTAGACAACGTTTGAGCTTGTGACTTATGTACCCCGCACTCTTCGAGATAATTTTCTCAGCTTCGGCGAAGGAACGCTGGAAATCTGACTCCTTTCCTGAAATTACATCTAGGATCGCAACTTCCAAAATCATGGTTTAGGTTCCTCATAAACGACTTGACAATATCTGGGAGAAAGTATAAACTAAAAATATAGCCGTAGGTTGGGTAGAGCGCAAGCGAAACCCAACAACACCGATATCATCATGTATAATACAATGACTATAACAATTGAATTCTCCCTCAAAGAAATTCTCGACAAGCTAGAGAACAAAGTAGACAACTTATCAGAAAACGTTAATCTCAGAGGGGATGTTAAAGCTCTTCAAACAGAAGTCAGTGGTTTGGATCAGCGAATAGGTAACCAAGAATGCTATCACCGTTGCTTTAGTCAGTGCCTTCTTTATCAGTCTCCTGAAGCTATTTTTTCCCCAACAAAATGGGTTGGTGCTGTTGGGTTTCGTTTCCCGACAGGCAACTGTCGGCTCAACCTACAAACTGGTAACTGCTGAAGGTATATAATAAAAATATACCCCTAGAGCAAGTCTAGGGAAGAAAGAATTGTAACACAATGACTGTAGCAGTTGAATTTTCCCTCAAAGAAATTCTCGAAAGGCTGGAGCGCAAAATCGACAAGCTAGACAGCAAAATTGACTTGGTTAACGAGAGTGTGGATCGCAAAGTAGAAAATTTGAACGAGACTGTGGATCGCAAAATAGAGAAATTATCCCAGGAGATTAATCAGAAAATAGATAAGCTGGATAACAAAGTAGACAAGTTATCCGAGGATGTCAATCAACTCAAAACAGATGTTACAGCTCTTCAAACACAAGTCAGTGGTTTAGATCAGCGAATAGGTAACCAAGAATTTAGCAATCGTGCTATCACCGTTGCTTTAGCCAGTGCATTCTTTATCAGTGTTCTGAAGCTATTTTTCCCCAACTTTCCAGGTAGTTTATAGCGCAAGGGTTACCCAACAAAATGGGTTGATGCTGTTGGGTTTCGTTCCTCAACCCAACCTACAAACTCTCTTCTCTTCCTCTGCGCCCTCTGCGTCTCTGTGGTTTATTTAGATAAAAAACTATCAGCCCAAAGCCGGTACTGGTTCTTTCTGGTAATCTATCATTAAATCGAAACAACTCTTGTAAATTGATTGTTAGTTCTCTATCTTCTGGTAATAAGGGTAAAGGAAAATTAGGAATAACATCTCTAAGGTTAAACCTATATAAATCAACTAGGGGACGACATTGACTGCGACTGACTAAAATTGAATAATCGCTTTTAATATCCTCTGACTCTAGATTCATTCTTTTCCCTTGACGCATAACCTGCTCCAGAACGTTTATTCTTAGGGGAAAGAATTTCAATAACTGTTACCACTTCTTCATTTTTTACTCCCCGCACCTCTAAATACCATGGTTAAATCAAACCAATTAAGATTGCAAAACCGAGCCATCACTCAACACTCTAATTACCAAACTAGAGGGCAAATCTTCCGGTCTAATAGTAATTGTATCCTGGTCAAGACGCTTAACATTACTCACGTCAACTAACTGCAAAAACGCATCAACTGGTAAAAGGTCGCAGGCATTGGGATCCGCAGCTTCGGTAAGATAATGAGTAGGAATCACCACCTTAGGATCCAGTACTTTAATCGCTTGTACTGCATCAGTAGGATTATAAGCCTTCGGAACCCTATCCCCAGCCCCCACAGGAACTAAAGCCAGATCCGGTCGTCCCAAGAGAATTTTCTGTTCCAATTCTATCTTAGAAGCTGCACCTCCCAAATGGAGAATCTTAATTCCCCCCTGAGTCCAACTCCACGCTACATTAGTTCCAAACCTTCTTCCCCCCTCGCGATCGTGATCCAAAGCAACACCTTGAAATTCTAAGCCCAAAATATTGAAAAGTCCTGGTTCAAATAATATTCTCGACGAATCCTGTAAATCATCAATTGCTCCTTCGTCCAAGAGACGACTGCTAATTAAGACCAAATCTGGTTCTAAGTCCGGTAAGCTATATCCAGCAGTACAACCCAGGTTGCGATAGGGATTGACCAAGATACGCAAACCGTCACCAGTAAATAAAAAACAAGTATGCCCCAGCCATTGTACCGTCAGAGGGGAGATTTGGGCTGTGGTTCGAGCAGTCCAAGTAGCAGCCATGGCGCTGAGTAAACTTATCCCAGCATAGTTGATTATTTGTCGGCGTTGCATTGTATTAGTTGTTAATAGATATAAAACTACTCTAAACTAAGGAGAAAATTGCGCAATAAATTCTTGCCCACATCTGTTAAAATACTCTCGGGATGAAATTGCACCCCTTGGATATGGGGATAGTCCCGGTGTCTAATACCCATAATCGTGCCATCTTCAACCCATGCAGTTACTTCCAGCACCGAAGGACAGCTTTCCCGATCAATAGCCAAACTATGATAGCGAGTAGCGGTAAAAGGACTAACTATCCCCGCAAACACTCCCTCTCCGATGTGATAAATAGGGGAAGTTTTCCCATGCATCAAAACAGGAGCGGAAACGATTTTACCTCCAAATGCTTGACCGATACTTTGATGTCCTAAGCAAACCCCTAAAATCGGTATTTTACTACCAAATTCGCCAATTAATGCTAAAAAAATGCCCCCGTCCTCAGGACGACCGGGACCGGGAGAAATTAGAATACCATCCGGTTGCAGTTGAGTAATTTCTGCCAAGGATATTTTGTCGTTGCGATAGACTTCAATTGTCTCAGCAACTGGCAATTCCAGACCCAATTCCCCCAAATACTGCACCAGATTATAAGTAAAGCTATCGTAATTGTCGATAACAAGAATCAAAAGTCATACCTCCCTACACAATTACCAGTTACCAGTTACCAGTTACCAGTTACCAGCAGTATTTATCCCACTTGTCTGAATCCCTCCACTCAAACAGTGATCAGTTACCACGTACCATGGTACCAGGCGTCTGGTGCGGGGTTGTATTAACAATATCATAGTAACTGCTCACTGCTCACTGCTCACTGCTCACTGCTCACTGCTCACTGCTCACTGCTCACTGCTCACTGCTCACTGCTCACTGCTCACTGCTCACTGGTAACTGGTAACTGGTAACTGGTAACTGCTCACTGGTAACTGCTCACTGCTCACTGGTAACTGCTCACTGCTCACTGCTCACTGCTCACTGCTCACTGGTAACTGGTAACTGGTAACTGGTCACTGGTCACTGCTCACTGCTCACTGGTCACTGGTAACTGGTAACTGGTCACTGGTAACTGGTAACTGGTCACTGGTAACTGGTAACTGGTCACTGGTAACTGCTAACAGGTGAGAGCCGAAAATCAAAACTGCCACTAATAAAGCTGCTAGAGAAGCAATCAACACAGCCCCAGCAGCGCAGTCCTTGGCAATTTTAGCTAATTTGTGATAGGATTGCCCCAGGGTTAGGTCAACTAAAGATTCGATGGCCGTATTTAACAACTCCAAAACCAATACCAAAGCAATAGTGAGCAAGAATACAGCCATTTCCACTGCCCTCACCCGGAAGAAAACACCCAAAACCATCGCGATGCATCCAATTACCAGATGAATGCGGAAATTGCGTTGAGTGCTAAAAGCATATTGTACTCCACACCAAGCATATTTAAAACTCATCAGCAAATTGGGAGCAACATGCCAAGCCATATCCCGGTTAGGGGGGTTAGATTGTTCCGAATCCTGTAACATAGGCTATACCAAACCGATCAGGAGCAACATATTCTTTTGCAGTGCAATCATAGCAACTAGACTCTCATCATCGGGATGATCCCAGCCTAACAGATGGAGCAAACCGTGAGCAGCCAACCAAGCTAATTCGGTTATCAAAGAGTGGTGAGCAACGGTTGCCTGACGAGAAGCTGTATCAACAGAAATAACTATATCACCCAGATATAAAGGTTCCCCGAGTTCAACTGACGGTGTCAGAACTTCTTCAAGGTCCGCAAAAGCTAAAACATCCGTAGGTTTATCTTGGTGACGGTATTGACTATTGAGAGACTGAATTTCTAAATCGTCAGTCAAACGCAAGGTGAGTTCGTAGCCATGAGCTGCTGGTAAATGAGAGTCCAGCATTCCCAACCAGGTACGAAACCAATTCTGCCACGTTTCGGCTCCCACTAACTCCTCTTGTGCCTCTTGTTGAGGGATAAAGAGGTCTTGGACGTTCATCACCACTTCTATAGTGGGAGTTTTCGAGGACTGCATAGGCTAAACTCTCAGCGAGTTAAATAAGAAACACCAATCAAAAATGCTAGCAAACCAGTGGCAGTGAGGAAAAAATGGAACAAGGACTTCCCTCCCTTCCGCACCATGTTACGCATAGCCAGTTTTACATAACTGGGTGGGGCCTCATCGGTTTTGGGCGAAGATTGTTGATTCATATATTACTACCTACTAATTGATTTTCTTGTCGTAAATAAGCCTCTATAAAATCATTGATATTGCCATTCATCACCTCATTAATACCAGTAGTTTCTACATTAGTCCGTAAATCCTTAACCATTTGATAAGGATGAAAGACATAATTCCTAATTTGGTTGCCCCAAGCTGCTTCTACCATATCGCCGCGAATTTCGGCAATTGCCTGGGCCCGCTGTTCTTGGAGAATAACTAGTAATTTTGCTTTCAGAATAGCCAAGGCTTTTTCCTTATTTTGCAGTTGGGACCGTTCTTGAGTACAGCGTACCGCAAGACCAGTGGGAACGTGAACGATTCGCACCGCTGTTTCCACTTTATTCACGTTTTGACCCCCTTTACCGCCGGAACGGGAAGTAGTAATTGCCAGGTCTTTTTCTGGAATGTCCAAATTAGCATCCTCAGCGCCCAAAGCTGGCATTACTTCCACCCCTGCAAAGCTAGTTTGACGCTTACCATTGGCGTTAAAAGGTGAAATGCGCACCAAACGGTGAGTACCTTTTTCCGCTTTCAGATAACCGTAGGCGTAACGCCCCTCAATTTCGATAGTAACAGACTTAATCCCCGCTTCCTCTCCTGGAGAGAGTTCTGCCAAATGCACCCCATAGCCCTGCTGTTCCCCCCAACGCTTGTACATGCGCAACAGCATTTCCACCCAGTCTTGAGCATCAGTTCCCCCTGCTCCAGCATTGATGGTTAAAACAGCCCCTTTGGCGTCGTAAGGACCGGATAAAAGCTGTTGTAGTTCAAAAGCGTCTAGTTGGAGGGACAGTTGGCTCAAATTGGTTTCCGCTTCCTGTTGCAAAGCTGCGTCCACTTCCAGTTCCAAGAGTTCGGCGATCGCCTTGGTATCTTCCAGGGTTTGCTGCCAAAGGTAGTATTGCTCCTTGTTAGATTTAAGTTCGTTCAATACAGACAGAGTCCTTTGGGCTTCCTCCTGACTCTCCCAAAAGTCCGGTTGAGCTGCTGACTGCTCTAGGTCTTTTATTTTCGCGGACAGAGCAGGAAGGTCAAAGATAGTCCTGAGTTTTACCCAGGCGCGAAGATATGGTTTCTACTTCTCGTTTCAGTTGTTCGATTTCCATCTTACTTTCAGACATCTCAATTTCAAAATATAGCAGATGAGGTACCCTAGTTGCTTGTGCCGACACCTCAAGCGAGAGTATCATATCATTCCCCAACCCTCCCTTCAAAGTAAACGCGCCAGAAAAATTACGGGTGAATGAGGAAAGAGAGAGATGGGGAGACTCACCTCGGGGTAGCGGGAAAGTAGACCACGCTCTGAAAACAATTGTGAATAAAAACGAAAAGCAATATCAGGAAATATTTTTGATGCCGATCAGGAAGTGCAAAAGCTACCGACCAAAATTCGGACAAGGGAATAAGGAAAAAGGCTTCTCCCTGGAGGAATTCAAAATGCTTTATAGTGCAGACCCCTTCTACATAACGGAATCGTGTTTGAAGTACGTCAGGGATACAAAAGCAAGGACAGTAAACGTCAGAATGCCGATCTAGATAGCGCAACAGTAGCATGGGCAAACGATTACCTGCCCGTGTTTGCCATATTTTCCTCACAGATTGATCCAGACATTGTTCTTAGATATAGAAACAACCGTTGCGGGATTCTCATGGGTACTATTAATGGAAATAATCAAACATCTCTGTATGCTTTCTGCGAAGAAATTTTAGGTTATGATCTAGCTGATTTCTTCAAACGTCAATCCACAGTGATTAAAAATGAAATTCATGATGTCCTTGAAACCTTGTTGAGTGCAGAGTAATAGAAATGAAAGTAGCCCAACGTTCAGACTACACATTCAAATATAATCTAAAATTAGGTAGACATGGATGGTTACGTTTAACCCCGGCTTATTCTGTAAAGCTGGTAACAGAGATTATAGAAAACATTCCTCAAAATTCCTTTATTCTCGACCCCTTCTCAGGCACAGCCACAACAGGTCTTGTAGCCTCTGAACATGGGTTGTCTGCACATTGCTTTGATATAAACCCGTTTCTGATCTGGTTTGGTAATGCTAAGTGCAGGAATTATTCAACGAATGAACTGAAGAACCTAAAGTTAGGGGTTGGTAAATCCATAGTAGAATGGAAGAAGATTGTGAATGAAAATAATTGGTTGCCTGACATATACAATATTAGTAGGTGGTGGTGTCAACATACCCAGAAAATACTTGCTGCACTTCGTCAGGCACTTGTTAACCAGTTCGGAGAACCAAAAGAAGATAACCTTTCATCTTTAGCATGGATTGGATTTTGCCGACTGATCATTGAAACCTCTTCAGCAGCATTCAATCATGTGTCTATGTCATTTCGTGATAAAATAACAACGTTTGAGATTGAACAGGTAGAGTCTCTATACCAAGATATCATCAACAGGATTGTTCACAGCGCAAGGGAAGAATTTTCCGGTTCTGGATCAGTCCATTTTGTTGATTCAAGGGAAATAGTATCTATCAATGATGTGGAGTATTCTCGTGTTGTCACCTCTCCCCCCTACCCCAATCGAATAAGTTACATTCGTGAACTTCGTCCCTATATGTACTGGATGAAGTTTCTTGATACAGTCCTTTTCGCTGGTGAACTAGATTGGCAAGCCATTGGGGGAACCTGGGGTGTGGCAACCAGTAGACTTAAATACTGGGAACCTCATGAGGTAAAACTGCCGGAATCATTGAAGCTAGTAGTTGCGCAAATCTTGGAAAAGAAAGAAAATAACACCTTGTTAATGTCTAATTACGTGTGGAAGTATTTCCATGACATGTACTTGCACCTTCACAGCTTACGGAGTAGCTTGAAGAAAGGCGCTGTGCTATACTATATCGTAGGTAATTCTAGTTTTTATGGGGTGCAAGTTCCCACCGAAAAGATTCTTGAAGATTCTTTGAAATCCCTCGGTTTCACTAACATTGGTAACAAGGTGGTTAGAAAACGCAATAGCAAGAAGGAATTGTTTGAATATTGCGTTTATGGCACATGGAAGTCAAAACTATAGCAACCGCCAGAGCGATCGCACCAGTATTAGCTGCTACTATAGACTTATATTTTATACGTTGTGCTTCAGATGTATTACAGACACCTAATACAAGTCCTACAGCGGCAGTTGGTTATCAATAATTTATTGAAACTGTTCATAGTCACGTCCGAGAATTAAAGAGTTTATCGTTTAACGATTAGTGCGTCCCAGAATCGAGTGAAGGGGTGAAAATGTGGGGTGGTGCGTTACGAACGCACCCTACAATGGTAACTGTTGAAAGCCTTACCGTATATTTTTCAGACTGTCTACCTGCTTGTTAAACATATCGAAAAACAGAGCGATTACCTTGCGATGCTCTCGAATTTTAATATTCGCACTAATTGACATTCCCGACTGTAAAGGAATTGCTCGCTCCCCTACCAACAAATCTTGCCGACTTAAACGTACTTTAACCGGAAACCGATAGAATTGGTAAATTTGGTCTGGTTCTAAAGCATCCTCAGCTACCAAGATGACTTCCCCTTTAATATCGCCAAAATCGTGGTAAGGAAAAGAATCAATCCTGACATCAACAGTCATTCCCTCCCGGACAAAACCAATATCTTGGTTGGTCACAAAAACTTCAGCTATCAAAGTCTCATCAGGGACAATTTTAACTGCTGTTTCTCCCAAATTGGGATTGGGAACACTACCTGGACCTACTTGCAAATCAAATACCGTCCCCCCTATAGGAGCCAGAACTTCTTGATACTTTAAAGTGACTTCCGTGCGGCTGATTTCACTGTCAATCTCGGCAATTCTTTTGTCATTCTCAACTACAGTTTTGCTCAACTGGCTGTCAATTGCCGCAATTTGTTGGTCATTGCGAGCGATGTTATCCCGCACATCCCTCTCCGATAAAGCCATAGTGTTGGTTAATTCTTCTCGCGCCTGAGCTATATCCAACCGCAGCCTTTGTTCTTCTTCCTCTAATTGCTGGATCTCAGCCAAGCGGGTTTCTACCTCTTGTTTTTGCCTGTCGTATTCAATTTGGCCATTGGACTCTAGATCCACCAATGCAGCGCGGCGATCGTTCACCTCCTGTTGCTGTCTCTCCATCTGGATTTGGGCAAGCGCCCCCTCAGCCACTAAGGGAACGATACTAGCTAAAACCTTCTCTTCCAGGGAGAGACTTTGTCGCGCCTGGGTCATAGCTTGGCGGTTCCGGGCTTCAATTTGCCCCAGAACCAGGCGATCCGTGGCTAAACGCTCTCTTGTATCTTTTAACTGTACTTGATTTTGACCCAGTTGTTTCTCTAGCTGCTCTACTTCTAACCGAGAAGCCGCAACACGAGAATTGTACTCTGCTCTACTAGCAGCCAATCGGCTTAACTGTTGCCCATTCAAACTAGCCGCAGCCCCGGGAATATCCAAGAGGGCGCGATAAAGTTGGTTTTCTTCCAACAGTGCCATTCTGTTTCTAGCAAGGGAGGCAATTTCTCGGGGTAGGTTCAGTCCAATAATTGCCACCTCTAGATCGGCAGTGCCTAAAGATTCTGCCATCAAAGCACGATAAAATTTGTTCTCTTGGGATAAAGATTTGCTCACTTTCTGCAAGGATTGCAATTGGGCTACTGCTGCGGTATTATCCAAAATGAACAGCAGATCATCTTCTTTCACCTTATCCCCGTCGTCAATGTACACTTCCTGAACCACTCCATTGACAGGAACTTGTACTTCTTTCACTGCCCCCTCTGGCTTCAGTTGACCTTTAGCAGATACAATTTCTTCTAACTCAGCTATGGACGCCCAAGCAAGACCAAAAGTAGTTACCCCCACAATTGTCCAGATAACTGCCCGGGCCCAAACTGGAGATTGACGCAAAACTATTGGTTGGTCAAAGCTATCAAATTCCTGCCCCAGCTTCGATTCTTTTTCCAGAACTATATTTTGCCCCTTGGCCGAACCATTGCCTTGGGCGTGCCCATTCATCTTATTCCCGTTGCTGTCATTGCCATTCATAATTGGTTACCTGGTGGTTTTAACCCCAAGAAGTTGATTGGCTCAAAAATAATAACATCATTAATACATAAATAAACTATTTAGTCCGTAGGTTGGGAAGAGGTGCCGAAACCCAACAGCACCTCTTCTCTTCTTCTCTCTTTCTTTTCTCTGCGCCCTCTGCGCCTCTGCGGTTTATATTCTATAATTAGTGGAACCGCACCAAAGACGCAGATGAACGCAAGGTGTATCAATCTCCCTAGCAGCTACTATAGTACATGCTATATTTATACTTTTGATTCTTGTTGATTGTAGAGATAGTAGTAGCGACCCTTCAGAGCCATTAGTTCTTCTAGTTCTTCATGCTTGCCCTGTTCTACCACTGAACCAGCATCCATCATCACGATGAGATCTGCTTCTTTAATTGTACCCAAACGGTGGGTGATGAACAAAACTGTTTTATGGTTAAATGCCTCAGCCAGGTTCAAACACACTTGCTGTTCCGTGGAATAGTCCAAAGCGCTAGTAGCCTCATCTAAAACCAAAATCTTGGGATTTTGCAGAGCCGAGCGGGCGATAGCAATTCTTTGTCTCTGTCCCCCCGATAGAGATGCACCCTTTTCTCCTACTCTCGTATTATAACCATTGGGCAAACCCATGATAAATTCGTGAGCCGCAGCAACCTTAGCAGCTGCCACAACCTCCTCCGTGGTAGCATCGGGATTCGTTAAGGCGATATTCTCCTGCACCGTACCATCAAACAACAGCGTATCTTGAGGTACTACCCCCACCTGACGACGGAGGGAATAGAGTTCCACCTTATTAATATCGTAGCCATCGATGAGAATCTGTCCCGATTCCGGTTCGTAGAGGCGGGAAACTAGCTTAGTGAGAGTACTCTTCCCCGCCCCACTTTGACCCGCAATACCCACAAAGGTACCAGGAGGGATTTCCAGATTGATATTATTCAGCTGTAACGGTCCGGAGTGCTTAAAGCGGAAGGAAACGTTTTCGTACTTTATCCCTCCCACAATAGAAGGCATGGGGATATTCTGTCTGTCGTCTTCTGCTTCTTGGGGATGGTCTACAATATCGCTTAACCGTTCCAGAGATAAAGCTGTTTCCTGGAAGTTTTGCCACAGTTGAGTTAGGCGCAAAATGGGAGAAGTAACGTAGCCAGCAATAATTCTAAAGGCGATGAGGGTACCCAGGGTTATTTTTCCTTCTAGGGCTAGATAAACTCCCACCCAGAGAACCAACAAGGTGGATAATTTATTCAGGAAGCTGCTGGCAGAACTAGCCATAGTGGATGTCACCACAGTTTTGAAGCCGGCGGAGACGTAGCGAGCATAGCGTTGCTGCCATTCCCAGCGAGAGCGCAACTCGATATTCTGGGCTTTAACCGTCTGAATGCCAGACATCACCTCCACTAAATGGGACTGGGTTGCGGCGTTCCGTTCCGCTTTAACCCTTAACTGGCGGCGAATCATGGGAGAGAAGATTACAGTTAGGAGCACGAACACCGGAATGACGGATAATGCCACTGCTGTCATCAGGGGACTGATAACAATCATCACCACGATATAGACCACGGAAAATATGGAGTCCAGAACCACTGTTAAAGCGGTTCCCGTGAGAAACTGACGGATATTTTCCAACTCGTTCACCCGGGTGGATATTTCCCCCACTGGTCTTTTCTCGAAGTAACGCAAAGGAAGGCGCAGGAGGTGGTCGATAATTTCCGAACCCAAAGTCATGTCGATGCGGTTGGTAGTATCCACGAATAAATAAGTGCGCAGAGTACCCAGCAATGCCTCAAAAACGGCGATGACAACCATGAAGATCCCCAGCACCTGCATGGTATCGGCGCTATTCTGACCGATTACCTTGTCGATAATCACCCGGATCATCAAGGGATGGACCAAACCGAAAAGCTGGACGAAGAAAGAAGCAACAAAGACTTGAATCAGTACCCAACGGTAGCGAGAAACCGCCGGGACAAACCAGCTTAAGCCAAACTTTTGTTGAGGTGTTTCCTTGGTGGGTTCCAGGAGTAATACTTGCCCTTCGTCGTCCCAAGTCTCCAGAAATTCATCGGGCTTGCGGCGAAGAAGACCCTTTTCCGGGTCGCCGATAACCACCTGGTTCGGTCCAATCTCATAGAGAATCGCCAGACGGTCTTCCCACCGCACCAAGGCAGGAGTTTTCAGCCTGGTAAATACTTTCGGCGTGATTTGGATCAGTTGAGCACCTAGCCCCATTAACTCCCCTACGGCACCGCAAAGATGGAGGGAAAGGGTGCCAGTGCGCCGCATTTGGTCCCGGAGAACCCGCTGAATCACCTCTTTACGAAAGGGCATTCCGAAATGTTTACTCAGCATTTGGAAGCAGGCTACTCCTGCGTCCAAAGGTGTTTTGCCCCGAACAAAAGGATATTTTTTCCAAGCCTTGCTATCTTTTTGCTCTTCCTCTACACTGCTGTCTTCTTCCAGTAGTTCTTCTTTAGCGTAGGGGATTTCTTCCCCTTCCCCTTCTGCTGCTGGTGGCAAAACTTCTGGTTCTATGGCTACGGTAGGAGGTTCTCCCCAAACATCATCTGCTGGTACTAAGGTATTTACCTCGGCATTTCCCGGTTCTAGTAAATGGGGTGGAAAACCCAGGAAACGGGCTGGTCTTTTTCCCGTTACCTCAAGAGAGTCTTGGGCAGTTACATTTATCCTACTGCCAATCTCCAAATCCCCTACTTTACCTCCACTGAGCAACCAAACCTTATCTTGTTCTAGGAGGTGGGGCGCTCCTTCTTGTACTTTAGTCTTACCCACAGGTATGAGTTGTACTTGTGTGGAAGACACAGCCGACAAGGCTAATTCTTTGAGATTGCCATCTCCCCGCCTGGCTTGCTGAGACAAATGATAAGCAATTAAATCAAAGGCTTCTACTAAGTAACATTGCTCTTGGAGCAAGGCTCTCCACTGGGGGTATTTCTCCAGTATTTGCTGAAATTCCCCGTTGCTGAGGGTGAGACAGGTTACTTCTGTGGAGGCGATCGCAGTTTCGCAAGCCACACCCCGCAACTGATTCACCCAACCAATCGTGCTTCCAGGTTCCAGTAATTTCAGGGTAGTGGGCATTTGGTTGCCAGGATCGTAACCCAGCAAACGTGCTTTCTCTTCGTATAAAATAGCTACGTAGGGAGGCATTTTCTCCCGCATGGCGATTACTTGCCCCATGCGATACCGTAAAGGTTGTAACTTAGATTTTATTTCAGCTATTCCCTCAGAAGGTAATTGGGAGAAAGGTTCCAGTCGGGAGAGAAATTCTTCAATTTTGTCTATAGTATAGGTCATAACCCTAAAAAGTAGCCTGGTGGTTTTAACCCCAGGAGGTAGAAAGTGTGAAGCCTAATCTTCATCAACCAACCAATTTGTTCTCTTCTTCACAGGAGAAGGATACTGTGGAAACAAGTTGTTCTTGTAGCCAAGTGCGGAATTGTTCCTCCAGCAATCTTTGTCGCATTTGTCCGTCTAATTGGGCTAGAATCAACTTTTCCAAACGAAGAATCACCAGCCAATCTCCTAATCTGGTTGGGGGTAATAATTGCCCTGGTTTGCTATTGGTGAGCATTTTGGCTATAGTGGGATGAGGAACAGTCAGTTCTACAGGACCGATCAAACCTCCCGTTTCTGCTTCCGAACCTTGCGAGTATTGCCTTGCCAGTTCCGCAAAGGTGCTTTCTCCTTCTTGAATCCGAAAATAGAGTTCCTGTATGAGTCCAGCGTCTTGACTGCGAATGAGGGAATATATGACTTGATCCAACTCTCCCTTGCGCTGGAGGAAATAGGATTCTAATTTCTTACCCCAAGTTGCTTCTTTAAATTTTTGCAGCTTAATAGATCTCTCCAGACGCACCAACAGTTGCTCTAAAGTCATAAACTGCTGCTTAGCAAAATCTTCCAGTTGTTCTTCGCTTGTGATTTGCTGTTGCTGACAAAACTGTTGCTTCGCGATTTCCTTCTCTTCTGCCGTACATTCTATCTCCGCCATTGCCCTATCAATAATCACTTCCTTCGCTAACTGCGGCAGCACTTGATATTCTGCTAGCTTGGGAAATAATTCAGCGGGGGATATGGTGCGATCGCCTATTTTTAAAACATATGCCATAATTTATCTTGTTATACTCCTGGGGTTAAAACCACGCAGTTACCAGTTACCAGCTCCGTCCGAACGAAAACGCCCCCAAAATAAAATGAGAAACTGGTAGGGGAAGGGGGAAGGGTTAAGGGGGAAAGGAAGAGTATTGATACTGTCTCTTCGTAAAACTGAGGCCGATTTCTTCATACTCACTTGGGTGTCTCAATCGCCCAGTTGCTGTGCTATATATTACCGAGCAGTTAATCACATGTACCGCAATGGGGATAGACACGGCTAACAAATTGTCTATCCGTGCATCCGCATATCAAGCAACAGCTTTTACCCAAGCTTTACCTTTAACCCATGGGGAATACAGTTTCCTCCTGGACAGGGAATACAGTTTCCTCCTGGACCAAGAAGCGGGTATTGATGATTTCTCTGAAGGTTTGCAAATCCCCTGACCAATTGTCAATCTGTTGTTGCAGTTGGCGCAAACGCTCCTCACCGCTATAGCTCGTAACTTGGTAGTTAAAGTTCCCCGAGAACATCAAAGCGCGGGTGGCTGGTTTTTCCGGTTGCTGCAACCTTACTTGATTAATATTTAAAGTAAGTAAGCAAAGTTCCAGCTGATAAACTAAGTTAATACTGGCTTGTACTGGTTGCGTGCCTAACTCTTGCCAAGGACCGGGTGCGAGAAGAGTTCCCGTGATATACTTTCGAGGTGCATCTGCCATATCCCCAAAAGCAACCACATTTTTCGGGCTGATACTCACCCCTTGGTATTCTGCATTAGGCAGCTTTTCCAAGCATTTTTTTGCCACTACCGGTGCGTTAAGTTCTTGGGTATTATTGGTTCTAATCAGCTCTGAGAAGGTGATGTTTCCCGGTTGAGCTACGATGCTGACGCCGTTTTGGAAGGTTAGTTGAACAACGCGAGGGTTTGCCACGGGCTGCTGTGTCAATTCCCAATCACTGGGGATAATGCCGCTTAATTTGAGAAAATCCAGGTTAACAACTTGGGGATTGAGATTCTTGGCAGCGACAACAATACCAAGGTCTTGAATGTCTAGAGTTTTCTTCGGAGTCATTGAATTTTTTGTCCCTGCTTTTTTCGCTTAACTGGTTAAACCTTGTTGACTTCTACTGGAGTAATTTTACCCAAAATTGCTCCCAATTGACTACTTGTTATTATATCTTATCAGATAACATGAAGTTTATTTATTAATATCATCTTTATCAAAACTTTATATTAATTTAAGATAAAAAATCATTAGTTATGTTATCAACCAATCAAGTCCTATAAAAGTGCAGTCTATAATTGCCAAAAAAACTTGTGAGTAGAGTTTGCAAAATTAATTAATATATTTAGTTAGGTTATTTAACCTAACTATTTAATTATTTTCCCATCTAATTCTAGTTAAAAATTAGTCATTCTTCGCTCCATTATAGCCGCTCCCTGTTAAAAAACGGGGAGCAGATATGCATGATTTTAAACTAAAGTGAAATTAATCTGAACAACAATGTCATTAAAGTCATTGTCCCCACCTCCCGGTAAATCTTCAAAACCGAAGACATTGTCACCCAGCAACCGGACATGGTCCGCTCCATCAGCGTTTCCAGCTATGAACGGGAAGTAGATTTCTGGGTCATTATTGGTATCTTGATCCAGTAACTGCTCAGGGGTACCATTGGCAATGATAAATGGTGCATAGAGGGATCTTCCTGGTAAAGTACCGCTGAAATTCTGTGTTGCTCCGTCTGCTACTCGGAGGTTTAGATTTTCCAGCACCTGTCGTCCAAGGGCTGCTGCTACATATCCATTTTGACCCGGATTAAGACTGCCGATTCGACCTTGTTCGTCATCGATCTGATAGAAACCAACGAAGTTATCTAAAGCAGCTTCCCGGTTAACTGTAAAGCGAGCAGTTCCATCACCAGGCAGTTGGGTTAAGTCTAGTAGTTCTCGTTGGTCCTCTCCTTGGTCAATAGCAACTAACTGGTTTACCCCCAAACTGTTTTGTAACTCTACATCAATAACCAAATCGTTAAAGTCACCCCCAAATGAGAGTCGGTCTACGTTGGTGTCTTCCCAAGCTAGGGTAAACCCGCTCCCAGACTGGGAAACCCGCACTTGCTCATTGTTGTCGTTGGCTGCACTAAAGGAGAAGAATGTATCTCCATTACTGGTTTCAAGGTAAAATCCTAGGCGATCGCCCCCTGAAAATTGCAGTGAGCGAGACAAACCTGTGAGATCTGTATCCACTTCACTGAAAATGACTTCCCCTCGATTACTGTCCAAAGCTGCGTCGGAATAACCATCTTCACCGGGAAGAATACCATTCACACTCCCTTGGGCGTCATCGACACGTAAAACAAGCGGGAGCGTGGTAGCCCCGTGATTTTAATCCGGGGCGGAAACGCGACACGAGCAGTAGGATGCTAAGAAGTCGTAGGATGCGTTACTAGCCGTAAGTAGTAGCAACAATACAAACTTTGTTGGCGTAACGCATCGTACTAGCAACAATACAAACTTTGTTGGCGTAACGCATCGTACGTAACAGCATCCTAAATTAAATGGGTTAGCGTAACGCATCCTACGGGTAGGGGCGCTTTGACTACGCCTGTAAGAGTTCGACTATGGACTCTTAACGAATCCCCGTGTCTTTAGACCGGGGAGAAGTCAAGGAATACCCCGATTTCATTAACGAAAGCTGACTCGTTTTCTGTCAGGGTAAAATTGAGGGGAACTACCAATTCATTTGTACCATCGATGGTAAAACTTTCTCCTTCTCGCTCAAGGCTGGGGGCAGGTAAGTTGGCACCGACACCGGGCGCTCCTGGATCCACAATTACGCCGTTTACAGTCAGATCGTTATCTCCTCTTTGCCCATCGATAAAGTGGAGCACAACCAGAGTTGTTCCATCCTCAAGATTGAAAAATTCAGCTCCAGTTTGCCCATCATAAGTGAACTCGTACAGACGAGGAGTAGGATTATCTGGTGTTGAACCGAATTTATAGTAGGTATTGAAATCGGTATTGGGGGGAAGGATAATGCTGATATCTAACTCCCGTCGTCCCGGCTCCAACTCGATAGTATAGTTGAGGAAACCATTGAGGAAAGCAAATCCAAGACTAGTTGGGTCGTTTAGATCGTCAGGAGTCCCATCCCCATTGAAATCATCAGTCACGCTCACGTTAGTGAACTGAAGACCTTGTGGTGCGACTAGCATAAAGTCCTCCCGCTGAAGACCTTCGACAGGGGCAACATTCTCTTGATTGATATCCGTCAGATTTATCGCGACCGTCGATTCATCCGTTAAGTCTCCCGAGTCCGTTACTTCAACCGTCAGGTCAAAACTAGGAGTTGTCTCAAAGTCCAAGTCACCGCTATCAGCTACAATTATTGCGCCCGTAGCTGGATCGATGGCAAATGCTGCCGTTTCATTTCCATTTACGTCCGTATTTCCACCCGTTATCCCGTAAGTCAGGTCATCCCCATTCGGATCTGTGGCTATTACTGTCCCTACTTCCGTACCAACAGCGCTGTTTTCCACCAAGTCAAATGTAGCATCTTCTGCGGTGGGGGCTTCATTTACATCCGTCAGATTTATAGTAACCGTCGCGGAATCTGTTAAACCTTCTAGGTCGGTAACTCTTACTGTCAGCGTAAAGGTGTTTGGGGACGACTCAAAGTCCAAATCTCCGCTATCAGTTACAGTTATTGCCCCCGTTTCTGCATCAATACTAAATGCTGAGGTTCCATCCACATCTGGATCGGGATTACCCGAAATTATCTCATAAGTCAGCCTGTCGCTATCTTCCGAATCATCCGTAATTTCGATGTCAGTAGCAACTACAGTATCGACTATAGTTCCCTCCAGGCTATTTTCATCCACCGAGAAGGTAGCATCTTCTACTGTAGGAGCAGGTACAGCCAAAGCTGGAGAATCAGCAAAAATAAAATCCTCTGCTCTGAGCGCTAATTCTGGTTGGTCTGGTGGAGGAAAATTTCGGACAATTGCCAGTTCCACCATCTGCTGTCCCACTGTAGCTATGATGACAGTATTGCCATCCCGCTGCTGGAAAGTTAGGCTTTCAAATGTGATATCTTCTAAACCGCCAATACCAATTTGGTCTACCCCTTGAATGAAGCGATTAATAATATTGGGTTGTGTCGGTAGTTTTGTCTGAACGATCCAGAACTGATCGCTACCAGTGCCGCCCTTGAGGACAGCATTTTCCCTGCCAGCAAAAAGACGGTCATTCCCCGTACCACCCACTAAAGTATCATTTGTGGCTGCGAAGAGAAGGTCATTGCCTGCTCCTCCCTCTAGTCTATTAGTACCCGTTCCCGATCTAGCATCAAGGGTATCGTCCCCAACACCGCCCAATAAAGAATCTTGAGTCCCGGCGAATAGCTCATCATCGCCAGAACCACCTCTCAGAGTATTGTTTCCTAGACCCACGCTGGCGTCGAGAGTGTCATTCCCGTCTCCACCACGCACTTCCTCACCAGTGCTTCGCGCAAACAGTTGGTTGTTAAATTCGGTTCCTTCGATAATGGCCATTTAGTTTCTACTCCTCTTGCTATGATACTGACGTGCTTCTTTACTGTAACCAAAATAGCTTGATTGCTGTTACCTATTAAGCGGTTCCGGCTTCCGGCTCAATCAGTGCACTATCAGTGCACTGATTGAGTGGGGCAAGATTTAGAGTCACACTATCCCTAGTGGGCTGGACTATTACTGAACGATTTGACCGTTCATTTTCACCAGCAAGTCAGATTCAGTTGTCAAGGTTCGGTTATTACTACCTGTGTGTTCCCCGCTGGTTCCACAGTTTTGCTCGTTTAGCTGGCGGGTCAGGCAGAATTGCTAGGTGTTTTTAGCGAGTTTCCCCACTTAAATTGTCTTCTAGTTTTTAGCCGAAAACCAAGCCCCTGCTTATATGTGGCTTACGCCCCGCAGGCTTTCACAGGGAACGAGCCGCACAAATATAAATTATTTGATTGCAAACATAAAGCAACTTGCTTGCTGCTCTCAAATATTTATCAAAAAGGCAAAAAAAGTTTCAAAAATCATGCAATACTCAAGTATATTAATGCTCTAGGTTTTGAAGTCATCTGTGGCACAACTCACCATTGAAATCGATTGGTTGTTGTTGGTCAACACTTTTAAGTAAATATACTTACAGACCGATAAGCTTATCCCTAATATCCACAATAGGATATTCACGCCCATATGGTCGCGAGAAAAACTTATAAATCAGTAACGGCTGCATAACAAAGATTACTGAGGAGGCTCTGTGGTATAAAAAAAAGTGAAAACCCCATAATTTGGTTGACACTAAGGAAGCATTGAGGGTATGCTATAATCAAGGCTGTAAAGAATAGAGAATAATACAGGAGCCTAATGAGTACAATAGACTATCGCAAACAAATGGACTTTGAAACAGCATTACAATATGTGGACGGAGCAATTTTTACTAAGGCAGGACGACACCTTAGTGTTCCAGAAGAAACAATTATTCGGGGTACTTGGCAAGGCATGACCTATGACCAGATGGCCGATACATCACAATATAGTGTCAATTACCTGATGCGAGATATTGGACCGAAATTCTGGAAACTACTGTCGGAAGCCTTGGGAGAAGAAGTAGGGAAAACGAATTTTCGTATCGCCTTAGAACGGCGATACGGGAAGCAATTCCAGAAAGGCTCCCCAATGTCGGAAATTTACCACAATCAAGACCCCATATTCTTTCCTGGGGTTGAAACCCCAGGCTACAAATCAGACAGGGATTCAACCTCTAGTCGGGGCGAATTGGCTCACCTTTCTAGCAGTCTCGTAGAAACTCGCCCAAGCCAAGATTGGGGTGAAGCACCGGACGTATCAATTTTCTACGGTCGCACCGAAGAGTTAAATAGCCTCAAGGAATGGATCACCGACGATGGTTGCCGACTGGTAGTGTTGCGAGGCATTAGCGGCATAGGCAAAACCGCTCTTTCTCGCAAACTGGTAGAAGAACTACAAGAGGACTTTGACCACGTCATCTGGCGGAGCCTAAATCATGGTCCAAGTCTGAAAGAGCTAGCGGAAAACTTGCTTAAATTTCTGTATCATCCAGCATACAGGTACAAAGGCGATCGTGTCTTTCAATTGATAGATTGCTTGCGCTCATTACGTTGTCTGCTAGTCTTAGATGGAGCAGAAGCAATTTTAGAAGCAGGTCAGCTAGCGGGACGCTATCGCCACGGCTATGAAGATTACGGCGAATTGATGCGCCGCGTAGGGGAAGAATCCCATCAAAGCTGCGTCATTGTCACAACTCTGGAAAATCCAAGGGAAGTGTCTCTCCGGTCGGGAGAAAACTCAGCAGTTCGCTCCTTCATAGTATCAGGGTTGTCTGAAGCGCAAGCACGGGAAATATTGAAAGGAGAAGGGCTAGTAGAATCAGAAAATTGGCAAGGATTAATCGACCATTATCAAGGCAATCCCGCCGCCTTAAAGATGGTTGCCAAACTGATCCGCGAACTGTTCAATGGCAATGTGGCTGAATTTCTGGAACGACAAACCTTCGTTTTCGGCGATATTGAAGAACTATTAACCAAATCCTTCCACCGCTTGGGAGATCTGGAAAAAGAAGTGCTGTACTGGTTAGCAATTGAGAGCGAACCAGTTTCCTTCTCAACCATAGAAAAGAACATTACAATACAGGTGTCTCAAGGAGAACTGCTGGAGGTATTGGCATCTCTAGGACAGCGATCCCTGATCGAAACACCAACCAAGAGCGGAAAATCCCTCTTCGCTCTGCAGCCAATGGTGATGGAGTATATCACTAATCAACTCGTCGAACAGATTGGTGACACCGTAGTAACCACTGATACACAAAGTCGCCTAAATTTGCAGCCCCCTGTTGAAGAATCAATCGAGCTAACGCCATCGACGAAAAAGCCAATTTACCTCACTGGTTGGTTAGAAAACAAATTTGAGCTAGGTTGGCAATCAGTGGAAGCTTTGATATCCGTAGGGTTACCGAATCAACTCGCTCCAAGGCTGCGCAGTACCTTCCATCTCAGGAACGAGAGTCTGGTCAAGCGCTTCAAACAGCTAAACGTGGGAACGGGATCTAACGAGAAATTGGTAGCGTTGCTCGTAGCGATAGCCATTGAAGCCGGAGAAAAAGTCGGAATTCGGGTTCAAATTCAACCTACTCAAAACGAGACAGTACTGCCAAAGAATCTCAAGTTGAGTTTACTAAACCAAGAAGGAGAAACCCTCCGGGAAGTACAATCAGGAGGTCAAGATAACTTCATTCAACTGCCGTGCTTCCGGGGCCTGGCGAAAGAACGCTTTAGTATACAAGTAGCCCTCGCTGGCACTAGCCTCGTAGAAGAGTTTGTGATATAACAGGCCACGAAGCGTCAGCTTTCACCTTATGTAGGGGCACGGCACTGCCGTGCCCCTAAGCTGATTGTCCTAATTGCTGCTTCAAGCTGAGAGCTATTTATGAGTAAAGTCATCTTGAGTTTGGGCCAGGGAGATTTAGACAACGGCTTTTTCAGAGTCACAGTTCAACTGTGGACTGGAAATGGACGGGCACTAATGCAATGCCAAGGTAGTTTACCCGCTGCCCCCTCTTTGGCAGTACTGCACAGGAAGTGGCAATCCCTGTACAAAAAATACTACGAAAACATGGCGGTCCATTCACGCCTGGAAATTATAGACTCGGAAGATACAGACCGATTTTCCCACGCTGAATTCAGGGAAACCTGCAAAAAACTCCCCAAAAAACTCAATGATTGGCTTAATTCAGACTCGTTTAGCAGTATTGAGCTGCAGTTGCGAAGGCACTTACATCATTCCGAGGAAATTCAGTTAATAGTGGAAACGGAAGACACTGATGTGCGAAAACTGCCTTGGCACCTCTGGAATTTCTTAGAGGACTATCCATTAGCAGAAGTAGCATTGAGTCTTCCTGAGTTTGAAGGGGGAGTTTACCCCAGGAGAACACCTCCAGGAGAGGTCAGAATTCTTGGTATTCTGGGCGATAGCACTAACATTGACATTACCCAAGACAGGGCAATAATAGAAAAATTACCCGGTGCGAAACCAGAATTTCTCTCTCAACCAGAACGGCACGAACTCAAAGCTGTGCTTTGGGAGCAAGATTGGGACATCTTATTTTTTGCCGGACACAGTGGCTCTTCTGGGAAAATATACATCAATACTCTTGATGAGGAGAACACCCTCACAGTTGACGAGTTAGAGACGGCCCTCCGCCATCAAATAAATCGGGGCTTGAAACTAGCAATCTTTAACTCTTGCGAGAGCTTGGAGTTAGCCATTGGGCTAGGTAGACTCAATCTTCCCCAGACAATCGCCATGAGAGAGCCAGTACCGGACAAAGTGGCGGCTGTGTTTTTGAAATATTTTCTCCAAGCATTTGCCAATGACAAGTCTTTATATCTTTCCGTGCGGGAAGCACGAGAAAGACTGTCGGGGGGCGGGGAAGAAAGAGATGATGAATTTCGTTGTGCTAGTTGGTTGCCAGTGATTTTCCAGAATCCGGCTATGTCACCCCCCACATGGCAAGAATTGCTCGGGAAGAAACCAGAGCCAAGGTGGCGTGTTTGGCGGACATTTTTGTTGGCTTGTTTGGTAATTACCTGTTTGACGGTTGGGCTGCGATGGAGAGGGTTATTACAGATATGGGAGTTACAAGCTTTTGACCGACTAATAAGTCAGCGACCGACGGAAGCCATGGACGATCGCTTTCTCATCGTCACTGTGAGTGAATCCGATATTCAATATCAGGATCAGCTCGGTATGAGAAGAATTGGCTCATTATCAGATGAAGCACTTACCAAGCTATTGCAAAAACTGGATCCCCACCAACCGCGAGTCATTGGCTTAGACATATATCACGATTCTCCCTTCGATCCTGACCTAGCAGCGGAGTTAGAGACAAACGAACATTTTATTGCTCCCTGCGAAGTGGGTCAGATCGGGGAATCGATACCTTCGCCCCCTGGTATTCCACCGGAACGCTTGGGCTTTACAGACTTACCCCTCGATCCAGACCATGTCATCCGTCGCCAATTACTCTTAATGAGTTCTACCCCCTCTTGTAATACCAGTCAGTCCTTAAACCTGCGGATTGCACTCTCATACCTGAGAACTGAAGGAATCGCCTCTACTCGTTCGACAGCAGAAGGAGCCAAACAAATAGGGGAGAGGATTTTGACCAGATTTAAAGCTAATGGTGGTGGATATCAGTTAGCCCCCGCCGACGCATTGGGCTATCAAATTCTCATTAATTACCGTTCCTCGTCCTTTCCCCAAGTTAGTCTCAGGGAAATGCTTTCCAATTCCCTCGATTCTCAAATTGCCGATCTAGTTCAGGACCGGATTGTCTTGATCGGTCTTGCCGAAAAGTCTAAAGATTCCCACTATACTCCTTACAGCAAAGGAAGATGGTCGGAAAAAATGCCAGGAGTCAAGATCCATGCCCACGCCATCGCCCAAATTCTCAGTGCCGTTCAGGGGGAACGACCTTTGCTTTGGTGGTGGCCGGAATGGGTTGAAATACTTTGGATTGCCAGTTGGTCTATAGTTGGCGGTTTACTGTTTTGGTGTTGGCGGGAATTTTTTGAGCCTAGGACACTTTACCTCGTACTAGCAGTCTCTATTGCACTTGGTATACTCTATGGACTTTGCTTTTTTATTTTACTCCAAGGTGGATGGGTGCCTCTCGTCCCCTCAGCATTCACATTGGTGGCCACTAGCGCAATCCTTGCAATCTTTTGGCGCCACCGCCCTCATCATCGGGAGAAGACTGTCGTAGGATGCGTTACTAGCCGTAAGTAGTAGCAACAATACAAACTTTGTTGGCGTAACGCATCGTACGTAGCTGCGATTCTGGCTCCCACGAGGGTACCCTTCCCGTAGAGCATAGGCTTTAGTGGGTTTGAGCAGCGTGATCGGCGCATTGACTACGCCGTTAAGAGTCCTCATGCAGGGCGGCTTAAGAATCCCCGCATCTTCAGTGCGGGGAGTGTCAAGCAAGTTTTTCCCTGCTCCCCTACGTAGGATGCTAAGAAGTCGTAGGATGCGTTACTAGCCACTGTAGGATGCGTTACTAGCCGTAAGTAGTAGCAACAATACAAACTTTGTTGGCGTAACGCATCGTACTAGCAACAATACAAACTTTGTTGGCGTAACGCATCGTACGTAGCAGCATCCTAAATTAAATGGGTTAGCGTAACGCATCCTACAGTTTTAGTGATTTGGTTTTTTTTAGTCAAGCCAGAGTGAATTTGATATAATAGACCTCAACTACTGAATCTAAAATGTTAGCAATTTATAGCAAATTGGCAGATATAATTTATACCAAAAACATAAATATTCGACATTCACTGAGGTTTGACTATGAAAGTACCCGTCTCTACCCGCAAGTATTCACTTCTCCTTGGAATGATTTCGGTTTTGGTTCTCCCCGACATTGTCCTGATACAAGTGAAGGCAGAGTCCCCAAGCAACCATCCCTACTGCTATGACCAAAGATTGAATCTCAAGGACAACAATAGTTCTCAAAAAGAAGAAGATTGGGGAAGACCACCAAACCGAACTTCCGGAGGAAATCGCGGTCCTAATTCCGAAGATAATCTCATTGCCTTAGTTCCGAACAAAAGCAAAACCGAGTTGACTTTAGTAGAACGCCCTACATTTTTGTTTTACATCCCTGAATTAAATAGGCAACAAGTAAGGGCCAAATTTTTACTGTTGAAGGAAGAAAACAAAGAACCAATCTTCCAAGAAAGTATCATATTATCAGGCGGACCAAGTATTGTAAATTTACATCCCAACAAACCCCTAAATCTTGACCAGGAGTATAGGTGGCTTTTATCAATCTCGATTGATAAAAAAAGCCCATATTCTGTTGAAGGACTTATTAAAAGGATTACAGCCGATCCTATGCTCATGAATCAGGTACGCGATGCAACTTCAAAACAGGAAGTCGCCGCTATTTATGCGAGTCACGGTATTTGGCACGATGCGGTTACTAGATATGCTGCACTCAGAATGAATAACCCATACGATTCTTCTATATTAGCAGACTGGCATCATTTATTGGATTCCTTTGGTTTAGAGGAGATTGCCGCAAAACCCCTAGTTAATTGTCCCCTGTTAATATCAAGAGAGATTTGAATGTGGGGGACTCGAAGCGTGCGAAAATCGCGGCTTAGTAGCCGAAATATAAACCCGGGCTTGGTACTGTAAGAACGGTGGAAAATCGTAGGATGCGTTACGCTGACGGATTCTGCCTTGTCACTACGTACGATGCGTTACGCCAACAAAGTTTGTATTGTTGCTAGTACGATGCGTTACGCCAACAAAGTTTGTATTGTTGCTAGTACGATGCGTTACGCCAACAAAGTTTGTATTGTTGCTACTACTTACGGCTAGTAACGCATCCTACAGTGGCTAGTAACGCATCCTACAGTGGCTAGTAACGCATCCTACAGTGGCTAGTAACGCATCCTACAGTGGCTAGTAACGCATCCTACGACTTCTTAGCATCCTACGTGGGGAAACCCGCGCTCATTGACATCGGAGCCGATAGGCGACTGTACCTTGACAACTAAATCAGGATTGCTGGTGAGAGATGTATCTCAAGTCCAGCCACGTAGGATGCGTTAGCCATCGTTAGTAGTAGAAACAAAACAGAATTAAGAAGAGTAACGCATCCTACAGGGATAAGTGAATCTCAAGCGGAAGATCCCCCCTTGCCCCCCTTGTCATCCCACCCCTCCCATCCTCTATCCCCCTAGGCAAACACCAGCATCCCCTGGACGCCAAGGGCGGTTGCTTGCGCTTTGCTTGCGCTTTGCTTCGCAATAGGGGGGGACTAAGGGAGGGGGTTCTGCCCACACGCAGCTGTGTATATTAAGCAACCCACCCCCGTAGCCGGGGCTACGGGGGTGGGTTGGGGCGTGAAGCTGCGGTGCGGTGCGTTTTCTCGAATGCGATTCGAGGTGGAAAGCGCACCCCTGCAGAGCGCCGCGCCCGCGCCATTAATCAATGCCGCGGGCAGGGGACAGGGCGCAATCATGAACGTACTCCTGGCGCGCTTTGTGGAGAATTTATGGGACGCCAAGGGCGGCACCTTCGGTGTAACAGGTATCCTGGAAACAGGTGAAGCGAATCACCGGAAAAAGCGTCTTATCTATGAGAGTACAGCGTTTAGTTTGGAGGGAGACCTCCTTAATGGGCTTCTTAACCGATAATCAAAACCCCACTCTGTTTGTTCGTGATAAGAGTTTCCCTGGGGGGTCGGTAGGCGAATTGGTGAAACCTAAGGATTCAAAACAATTCCTGATTTGGAACGAGGAAAAACGAATAGTTCTTTCTCTTGGGGTGGTACCCGGAGAGGGAGGGCAGGCATACTTCTATCGAGACTATTCGGATAGGACGCGGGAACGAAACGCAAGCTGGTAACAGCGGAAACAATTACCCGCAATGACCTAAGAGCCATTCATCTAGTAAAAAGCGAAAATTCCGTAAGTTGACTACGTACATAGGTACGGAAGAGTACGGTGTTGAGCCTGAAATTAGGTCGGGATAATAGAAAAGCCGAGTAGGTTGAAAATCTAACCGAATTTAAGGCTCCCTATAGAACCCATTTGAGATCTTTTTAAGTAGTGGCTAGCCTTTTAAGCATCAGTCGGACAAAACATAGACTAATCTTGGTATTAGCCTGCTCAAGAGTCCTTTCAAAGTTTTTGACCAAACTCTTGCATCTTTCCATCCACGAATTAGTTCTTTCAATCACCCACCGCGCTTTTACTGGCACAAAACCGGTTTTTCCTTCCTTTTTCTTTTGAGCTTTTGATGGTTTACGGGAGACCTTAAATCTAATCTTAGTCATAATCGCCGGATAAATTTTATGTAATTTTTGGGTCAGTTTTTATGGGTGATATCCATGGTCAAGCAAAATGGTAATCTTGGGGATGTTGACTGGTTTAGACTTGAAATAATCTATGTTTTTCGATAACATTTCAATCAAACCCACATCGTCAGATACCGATGCTTTGGTGCAATGACTAAAAAAAGGAAAGCCCAAAGTATCTACTGCTAGATGTCTTTTAAGACCATTGGTAGACTTGTAAAAACAAAACCCTTTCGACTTTACACTGGCGTTACAGGTATTTTTTACCGCTTGGGAGTCAATGATGATTAGGGTTGTCCATTGCCCTTTTTTTTTAACTTGCTGACGGACTCTACTATGCAAGATATCTCTGATTGCTTCGATTACCCCAAGCGATCGCCACTGTTTGTAGTACCAAAATACTGTGGAATAGGGGGGCAAGTCTTTGGGTAAGTCACACCAATTACAACCATTCTTTAATTGGTACAAGATACCATCTAAAATCTGCCTTTTACTCCATTTTGGTGGTCTTGTCTGTTTCTTTTTGGGCAACAGAGGTTCTATTATTTTCCACTCCCCGTCTGTCAAACTACTTGAGTACGGCATTTTTTCCCTATTTTACTCCACAACAGAGATCTCAAATGGGTTCTATAAAAACCAAGTAAGGCGCATAGAGCGAAGTAACCAAGATGATAATAATAATAATGGTAAAGGCTGTGCGACTCGTAAGTCGCAGTAGGACGCCAAGGGCGGGACGCCAAAGGCGGGACGCCAAGGGCGGTTGCTTCGCAAAGCTTACGCAAAGCTTCGCAATAGTGGACGAAAGTCCCACGGGGAGTAGTTTCCCCAGTCCCTGCCCTCAGGGGCACTTCCGGCAACGGAGGTGTTTCACAGTAGGATGCGTTACGCTAACCCATTTAATTTAGGATGCTACTACGTACGATGCGTTACGCCAACAAAGTTTGTATTGTTGCTACTACTTACGGCTAGTAACGCATCCTACGGCTAGTAACGCATCCTACGGCTAGTAACGCATCCTACGACAGCTAACGCATCCTACGGGAAGTCCGGTATGGTAAGCATAAAGCGAAGCTTGCAGCAACGTAATCCATTGACGAGTTTAAGCGGCCTGATGAACTAAGCGCCAAAATGGCACGCGGCACATGTGAAAAGGTTAGTAGTCTTTAGCCTATACAAACTACCACGCCGCCGTTGTAAGGAGCAGCCTAACCCGGACGTATCTGTGCGGCTCGAAAGTCGCAATAGTTAGTGGTTCAGCTGTCTGAACCCAAAAGGAGAGGGTCTCTCCAGTCCCAACCCAAAGGGGCTTTGACAGCAATGTCGGAGTCTCACAGCTAGAGGGTAATACCCAATCTATTCGTCGTCTAGGGCGGATGGAGGGTTAAAGGAAGTCCAGCAGGGTGAGCATAAAGCGAAGCTTGCAGCCTCGTTATCCGGGAAGGAGCGAAACCCACCCCCTTAGTCCCCCTCCTGGGAGGGGGTAGGGGTGGGTACGCTCTAGCCAAAAGGCACACGGTATAACGTGAAAGGTAGACTAGATACTTCTACCTAGTAGACTCCACACCGTCGGGGTATAGAGCAACCTAACACCGAAGGTGCCGCCCTTGGCGTCCTGGACGAACCTGACTATTGCGGAACGAGTAATACCGACCCAGGGGTCTGATTTTATCAGTAGGAAACCAGTAATGGGATTGCGAAGCAACCGCCTTTGGCGTCCCAATTCCCTGGGGAGATAGGACTCTCCTAAAAAGCGAATGGAGTCATGGACGAAAGTCCGAGGGAAAACACGATTGTATAACCTGACTCATAGACAAATGTCTACCCCCGGCATTGATTAATGGCGGGGGGAGCCTGCTCAGGCGCGGCGCTCTGCAGGAGTAGGAGAGGGTGAAACGTAATCGAAAGTTGGAACTTGAAACTCAACGTTCTTCATAAGTTAGAGGAGTTAGGGCAAATACTTCAAGGTCGAAGAAGTTGGAATTTAAGGACTCAAAGCCCTGATTGAATGAGACCTGAAATCCGACACAAGTAATGGGGATTAAACGCGCCAGTGAGTAGATGATACACCAGGAGCCGGATTTGGATAACTTGCACGTCCGGTACTGCGTGGGGGAAAACCTGTAAGGGTCTACCTATCACGACAACTATTGTGGAACGAGTAATACCGACCCAGGGTCGAGAAATCGTAGGAAACCGTAGGATGCGTTAGCACACGTCTGGAGGAGTGTTTAAAGCTGACAGCTATGGCGTAACGCATCGTACGGGTACCAATTCCCTGGGGAGATGGGACTCTCTCAAGAAGCGAATGCTGCCAGGACGAAAGTTCAGGGGAATAAATAACCCGGCAGATAGGCATATGTCTACCCCCGGCATTGATTAATGGCGGGGGGAGCCTGCTCAGGCGCGGCTGCGCAGGAGCAGGGATTGATAATGACCATAAAGTGTAATGTTATATCATTCAGCCTGAAGTTAGAAAGGAAAAATTTGCCATCATGAATGTACAAGAAAAGACAATAGAATACGGAAAAAATAGTCAATTTCACATTTCAATCAATCCCAATTTCTGGCAATTATGCAAGCCATTTCAACAGGTTTCTAAAGATGATTTCCTATCACATAGGTGGCAGGTAAAACATGCAGTGTATGGATTTGAGGCTATTAACACATTTTTGAGATCTGTAGCCAGTTCCGATGTAGTGGAACAAGTATTGCTAGGGCTGAGACTTGCTCCTATGGCAGTACGACTAACACCTTACATTCTCTCCAAAATTAATTGGTTAAATCCCATCGCAGATCCCATTCGTCGGCAATTCATTCCGTTAGCTAATGAGTACGAACAGGATCATCCCATGCTAACCCTCGACTCCTTGGGAGAACAGGAAGATTCCCCACTTCCAGGATTGGTTCATCGGTATCCAAATAAAGCACTTTTTCTCGCCCAATCCCATTGTCCGGTTTACTGTCGATTCTGCACTAGAAGTTATCTGGTGAGTCAAGATACCCATACCAACAAAAAGGTTCAATACGAGAAAACAATAAAACATTGGAAAGAAATATTTAAATACATTGATAGCAATCGAGAAATTGAGGATCTTGTTGTGAGCGAAGGTGATTGTTATAATCTCTCCCCGAAAATGTTGGAGTATATTGGTAACGGGTTGCTAGAAATTCCTCACCTGCGTCGCATTCGGTTTGCTACTAAGGGACTAGCAGTAGATCCAACTAAGATCTTAAGCGATCGCGAGTGGACGAATATTTTAACTCGGATTGTTGATGATGCAAGAAAGCTAAACAAACATGTAGCGGTGCATACCCATTTTAATCATCCTAATGAGATTAGTTGGATTACTCAATCTGCAGCTAAAGTACTATTTGAACGAGGAATTACTGTCCGCAATCAGAGCGTTTTAATTAGAGATGTCAACGATAATTTTGACACCATGGCGACTCTGATTAAAATGCTTGGAGACATGAATATCCAGCCCTATTATGTCTATCAACATGACATGGTAAGAGGTGTTGAAAACTTAAAAACAGATTTATCCACTAATGTTAATCTTGAGAAACGAATTCGAGGGATTACAGCCGGATTTTTTACTCCAACATTTGTCACTGATTGTCCCTGTGGTGGTGGAAAACGGGTGTCCTGTTCTTATGAATATTATAATCGAAGCAGCGGTGTCAGCGTTTATATCGCACCTTCTATCAAGAGCGATCGCGCCTTTTTATACTTCGATCCCCTTGTAAGTCTTGCACCGGATATTCGTAAAGCATGGCTGAATCCAGATGAAGCTCAAGAACTATGTAATGAGGCATTATCTAAAGTCAATTGTATTTCATCAGAATGGAAAAACAGCTATCTAAATTCCATTCCATCTCTTGTACAATTGAGAAATTAGATATAATTTTGGCTTATAGAAATACCCTGGATCGCGAAGGACACCATGTAGGGCAATGGATTTACAACAAAGAATAGAAGCTAGTAAAAAATTGCTAGCTCACCGTCGTTATTCTAAGCGAGGAAAACCCGAACGCTCTTTACTAACTCTATCAGACTTGACTAAAGAGCAAGTAATGACAATAATTGATGGTGGTATAAGTATTAAGAATAATCCAACTAAATATCGGGATTTATTAAAGCATAAATCCGTAGCTTTAATTTTCAAAAAAACATCCACTCGCACTAGATGCTCTTTTGAAATAGGGATTAGTGAGATGAGAGGACAAGCTTTGTATATGGACTGGAATACTTCAAATTTTACTATCGCTAGTCTTGAGGATGAAATCAAAGCTTTATCGCGATATGTAGATGCGATCGTAGCTCGCGTTCACAAGCACGAAGACCTGATAATTATGAAAGAGCATAGCGAAGTTCCAATTATTAACGGGCTATCTAACCTCTATCATCCTTGTCAAGCATTAGCAGATTTGATGACAATAAAAGAGTATTTTGGAGAACTAGAAGGGTTAAATATTTGTTACCTCGGGGATGGCAATGATATTTGCCATTCTCTCATTAATGGTGCCGGACATGCTGGAATCAATATTTCTATAATTTCGATATTATAGCCATTCGCGCAGGTGTATTTACAAATGGGGTGATGGGGAGCTGGGAAGTTCTATAAAAAAATCCCCCTATCCCCCTACCCCTCTATCCCCTCAACCCCCTATCCTACTATCTGTAAATACACGAGCGCTAACTACTATAGATGACAACGTTGCCGTTGGAAAATGGGCGTTGCTGGATCAAGACATGAACTTGAAATGCCGTGGTGCTGCGCTCGCGAAGCGGAGCTGTGCTCTCGCCAATAATCCATCCCAAAATTCCTGGGACATTGCATGGCTACTACTTTTCCATTCATGTCTCTGTTATGCAACGCGGTTTAAACAACTGATGCGGTGGAACGCTCAACGGTTGTGGATAATATGGGTTGGTGTCGTTCTGGGGTTTGCAAGAGAAAGACAACCAGAGGACGGCTTTGCAATTCTCGGCGTGCCAGTCGCTGCAAGCTGCTGGAAATTTCACTTCTCAAACCCGCCCAGTCTACAGAGTATTGGTTAAATTCCTCCCAGCGTAAGTCCAGCGTCTTGTTGATAGCCCTAATAATTAATTGTTGCAGTAGGGAGCGCTCTACAGCAGTCACGACGCCCCGCAGATGAATTTCTGGTTGGGCCATTAATTGACCCGACCAATCGATGGCCGCCGCTACAGTCAATACCCCCTCTTCCGCCAACTTTTGCCTTTCTTTCATTACCTTTTCTTGAACTACCCCAGCCCTGTCTACCAGTTGAATGCCAGAAGTGACTTTCCCGGCAATGCGAATGCGCTCCTCGGTTAACTCGATAATATCCCCATTATTGATAATGACCATATTGTCCTCTGGAATGCCCATACTGCGAGCTGTCTGAGCGTGTTTGACCAGCATGCGATGCTCTCCATGAAAGGGAATGAAAAATTTTGGCTTAGTCAACGCCAACATCAACTTCTGGTCTTCTTGGGCGCCATGACCGGAAACGTGAATTCCCCTGGCTCTGCCGTAAATGACATCTGCACCCAACATCATCAAACGGTCGATGGTCTTGACTACGGCGATGGTATTGCCTGGAATGGGGTTTGCAGAGAACACCACCGTATCCCCAGGACGGATTTTGATTTGTCGGTGTTCCCTTCGGGAAATGCGAGTCAATGCGGCTAAGGGTTCTCCCTGAGAACCTGTGGTTAAAATTAAGACCTTCTCGTCTGGCAGGTTACGAATTGCTTTTAAGGGCTGAAACAGATCATCAGGACATTTGATGTAACCTAAATTGCGGGCGTGGGCAATGAGATTCAGCATCGATCGCCCTACCACTACCACCTTGCGATTGTGCAGAAGGGCCAATTCCAGCACAATGCTCAGTCGGTGCAGGGAGGACGCAAAAGTTGTGAGCATCAACCTTCCTTGGGTTTGGGCAAAAATACGGTCCAGATTGGGATAAACTGACCGTTCTGAAGGGGTATGTCCCGGTACTTCGGCGTTGGTAGAGTCGCTCAATAAGCACAAAACCCCTTTTTCCCCGTGTTCTGCGAGCCTTTGCAGGTCGAAATGCTCTCCATCCACAGGAGTGTGGTCCACCTTAAAATCTCCCGTGTGAATTATTACACCAATCGGTGTATGGAGAGCTACGGTGAAGCTATCGGCAATTGAATGGGTATTGCGGATAAACTCAACGAAAAAGTGTTTGCCAATTTTGATTATTTGTCGGGGAACGACGCTTTTGAGCTTGGTTCGAGCGGCTACTCCTGTTTCTTCTAATTTATCTTGCAATAAGGAGATAGCTAAACGAGGACCGTAGATGACGGGAATATCGAATTGCTTCAGGTGATAGGCAATACCGCCAATATGGTCTTCATGACCGTGAGTTACCACCATTCCTTGGATTTTATGGCGATTTGACTGCAAATAGGTGGTGTTGGGGAGGACTATATTAATCCCGTGCATCTCATTAGAGGGAAAACCAATACCTGCATCTAAGAGAATAATTTCGTCTTCGTATTCAAACACGCACGTATTCTTGCCAATTTCATGCAACCCGCCGAGGGGAATAATTTTCAGGGTGGGTTGAGAACCGTTTTGACTCATTTTTATCCTTATCTAGTTTGTTTATTGAATTGCTGCAATTGAATGAATGTGATTTAATTTTTTTGATTGTTTAAATATAGCCCTTCTTACCCATATGGCTACCGCAATCAATATCTAGGGTAACGATAGAGAAAATAAAATAATTTATTTAATATCAACTGACTTAAAGCTGAACTTGTTAACACTGAAGATAAATTCAGAGTAAATCAAGCTCTTTTAAAACGGTTGCTAACTTTTCTTCTAAGTCAGGAGCAATATTTTCTAGAGGTAAGCGCAAACCGCCTACATTCCAACCCTGTAATTTTCAAGCAGCTTTAATAGGAATCGGATTAGTAGTACAAAAAAGAACTTTAAATAAAAGAAAAAGTTTTAGTTGAATTTCCCGAGGAACATTTATTTGTCCTGCTTCAAAAGCTTTAATCATAGCTTTAATTTGCTTACCTACCAAATAACTAGCAACGCTAACAACTCCAGTTCCGCCAACAGTAAGTAGCGGTAAAGTCAGAAAATCGTCCCCGGAGTAGATGGCAAATGATGCTGGTGTGAGGCGGCGAATTTCGCAGGCTTGATCCAAAGAGCTACTAGCTTCTTTAATGGCCACAATATTATCTATTTCTGCCAGTAACCCAACTGTTTCCGGTTCCAGATTTGTCTCCGTGCGACTTGGTATATTATAGAGCATCAGGGGCAAATCAGGCGGAAATGTTTATACAATCCCGATTGGGGCGGTTTATTGTAATAGGGGACCACTTGCAGGGAACCATCCAAACCTAACTCTGCTGCACGAGCAGTAGCGGCGATCGCTGAAGAAGTAGAGTTGGCACCGGTACCGGCGATGGTCTTGGCTTTACCCGCCACTGCTTGTTGCACTACCTTAAATAGCTGATAATTTTCATCCCAACTCAAGGTAGGAGATTCTCCAGTTGTCCCACAATTGCGTAACTTTGCGTAAGCTTTGCGTAAGCAACCGCCCTTGGCGTCCCACCAGTGCGTCGTTGCCATGAAGAGCCAGATGCACTGCTAATTCTTCCGCGTAATTTGTACGGAGTACAATCACAGCATAATTGACGCTGCCGTCCTCCTTAAACGGCGTCACCATTGCGGCGATCGTTCGGCCAAAATTTCCATTTGTCATTTGTTATTGGTTTTTTATTTGTTATTTGCTGTATTCGGGCTCTTCGTGGGATGTGGGGTGTGGGGTGTGGGGTGTGGGGTATAGTGAGTCAAACAATAACTCTTCACCACACCCTACCCCCTACACCCTACACTCTTCTTCTGGAGGAGATTTTCTCTGACCAATAACTCGGCAATTTGAACTGCATTCAGGGCAGCTCCCTTGCGAATTTGGTCGCCGCAGAGCCATAATTCTAACCCGCAGGGGTGAGAAATATCCTGACGAATTCTACCCACCAACACTTCATCTCTGCCTGTAGCCTCAATTGGCATGGGGAAATAATTAGTCTGCCAATCTTCCACCAATTTGACTCCGGGAGCAAGGGATAGAATTTCGCGAGCCTTCGCTACGGCAAAAGGGCTGACAAATTCTAGGTTAACAGCTTCTGAATGGGCCCGCAATACAGGAACGCGCACGCAGGTAGCAGAGAGACCCAAGTCGGGAGCATTAAAAATCTTCCGCGTCTCGTTAATCATCTTCATTTCCTCCTCAGCGTACCCCTGTTCGTTGAGAGGGGAATTGTGGGGAAACAAATTAAACGCTAAGGAATAGGGAAAAATTTCTGTTGGCGGGGGTTCATCCTGTAAAATTGCCCTAGCCTGAGTTTTCACCTCTTCCATTGCCCGGGCACCTGCACCAGAAGCCGATTGATAGGTAGCAACTAGGATTCGTTTTACTGACTGTACCCGATGCAGCGGCCAAACTACCATTGCCATTAAAATAGTTGTGCAGTTAGGATTAGCGATAATGCCCCGATGGTGTTTTGCGGCTTCCGGGTTAATTTCCGGCACAATTAAAGGCACTGACGGGTTCATGCGGAAAGCACTGGAGTTATCGATAATCACTGCCCCTGCTCCTGTTGCCTTATCAGCCCAAGCTTTGGTGGTAGAGCTGCCAGCAGAAGCCAAAACCAGGTCTATATCTTGGAAGGAATGATCTCCCACAGCTTCCACCAGCAACTTTTTACCGGCAAAGGGGATCGTAGTACCAGCAGAACGGGGAGAAGCGAGAAGCTTCAAATTGGCAACTGGGAACTTACGATTGGCTAAAAGTTCGATTAATTCACGGCCTACAGCCCCAGTTGCTCCCAGAATAGCAACCCGAATTCGGTCGCGAATTCGGGCCGGATACGTACCTTCGGTAACGGACAAATTCTTTCCTCCCTTTGCGAATCACTGCGGACAGCCCGAGCTTTGATTGTCGTGATAGGTAGACATGCGACAGGTTTTCCCCCACGCAGTACCGAACGTGCAACTTTCAAAGCATCCGGCTCCTGGTGTATCATCCTAATCCCAGCGCGTTTACTTCCCATTATCCGTGCTAGCTTTCAGGAAACCATATTAAGGTTTACAGCCTCCTTAGATTCTAGCTTCGACGACCTTTGCGATTAATCCTTAACGCATCTAACTTACGGAGAACATTGGGTTTCAAGTTCCAGTTTCAAATTACGTTTCACCCTCTCCTACGCCTGCTCCTGCGCAGCCGCGCCTGAGCAGGCTCCCCCCGCCATTAATCAATGCCGGGGGTAAACATTTGTCTATGCGGTGGGTTATTTATTCCCCTGGACTTTCGCCCTGCCGCCATTCGCTTTTTAGAAGAGTCCCTTCTCCCCAGGGAGTTGGTACAGATTACTCCTTTCCTACTGGCTACGCCAGACCCTGGGTCGGTATTACTCGTTCCGCAATAGTCAGATTCGATTGGGTTAGGTTGCTCCATAGAACGGCAGTGTGGTGTCAAACATTAGAGCATGGATAAACTCTATTTCACATGTACTGCTTGCCTTTTGGCTAGAGCGTAACATTCTAGTTTTCGCTCTTCTAAAAATAACGTCCCTGCAAGCTTCGCCACCGTGCTACCATACCAATCTTTCCCTAGCCCTCCGCATCCTCTAGACAGTTCACGGATTAGGCATTACCCTCTAGCTATGAAACTTCAGTATTGCTACCAAAGCTCCTTCGGGTGGGAACTGGAGAGACACTCTCCTTTGGGTTCAGACAGCTGAACCACTAACTACTGCGACTTCCAAGTCGCACACCCATTAGTTTATTGTAATACAGAAGCTCATCCCTGTTGCTTGATGTCCACCTCATCCCTTGATTGTACTATCATCAGATAGGTCTACCAGATGAATAGAGGGGCAAGAGTCTTGAATCTTGAGTGAGTGTAATATTTCCAACTCATCTCTAATCTACCCAGCAGTTATCTAAAATAAGAAATAAGAAGAATCGATGAAAGTTACCCAGGAAAAGCTTCCAGCCAGCCAAATTGGTTTAGAAATTGAAATAGACGCCTCAAGAACCCAAAAAACCTACGATAAGGTAGTGCGGGAACTGGCTCGCTCCACTAATCTTCCTGGGTTTCGCAAGGGGAAAGTACCGCGTCACATCCTCTTACAACGAATCGGACTGGGACGGATTAAGGCAGCAGCTTTAGAAGAAATTGTCCAAAAGAGTCTGGAGGATGCAATCAAAGAAGAATCCATCGACAGTATAGGCAATTTGAAGTTGCTTTCTAACTTCTCCGAATTAATCGGGCAGTATAAACCAGGAGAACCCCTGACTTTTTCCGCTTCTGTAGACGTTGCCCCAGAAGTAGAATTGGGAGATTACCATTCAATGAAAGTCAAGGTAGAAGAAATTGTTGCCGCTCCCAGTCAGGTAGATGATTTTTTGGCAGAACGTCAGCAAGAGCAAGCTACTTTAGTCCCGGTAGAAGAGCGTCCGGCCCAGATGGGAGATGTGGCGACTATCGATTTCAAAGGTCGATTTGCTGCTGCTGAAGGAGAAGAAGGGGAATTAATTCCGGGAGCTGAGGCGCAAGATTTTGAAGTTGAAGTAGCCAAAGGCAAGCTTATTGAGGGCTTGATTGAAGGCATTGTTGGTATGAGGACGGAAGAGACGAAGGAGGTGGAGGTTACTTTTTCTCTTGATTATGCAGGTGTTGATTTAGCGGGTAAAGCTGCTGTTTTCAGCATTGTGCTTAAAGAACTGAAAGAAAAAGAGCTGCCAGAGTTAGACGACGACTTAGCGGACGAGGTGAGCGAGTTTGAGACCATGGTGGAGTTACGGCAGTCTTTGACAGAGGAATTCTCCCAAAAAGCCGCTCGGGAAACGAAAAAGAACATTCACGAAGCCATTATTGCTCAATTGAGCGAATGCTGTTCTGTCCAACTGCCAGAAACAATGATTGAAAATGAAGTGGAAAATCTTCTGACTCGATCAGCAGTTATGATGAAAAATTTAGGCATAGACATTCAACAAATGTTTAATGCTGACACAATTCCTATGATGCGAGAGCGATTGCGCCAGGAGGCAATTGAAAATTTACAAAAGTCTCTTTTCCTCAAGAAAATTGCTGAGCAAGAATTCATTACAGTGGAACCAGAGAAAGTTGAGGCGAGAATTAAGGAAGTAACTCAGCAATTGTCCGAATCGAAACAGGAGTACGAAAGTGAGCAGTTGAGGAAGATGGTTGAAGAAGAGTTGCTACTTGAAAGTACTTTGGATTGGTTGCAAGAGAAAACAAAGGTAGAACTGGTGCCTGTTGGTTCCCTCTCCTCATCTGAAACAGAAGAGAAACCCCCAGAGACAGGCGCTGTTGATGCATCTGCCCTCATCAAGGGCTGAAACCTAAAAGGGGTTTGTGATTTCCCAACCGATAATGACTTGCGTCATAATATGGATGAAAGCAGTATCGAAAAAAACCATCTCATTACTTGAGTGAATAGCATCTATATCCCATTTTTGCCTGAATCTAGGTCTATGCTTGAATCGAGATCCACCGATTACCCAGTCTTGAGCTACCGTTCGACCGAATTTTATTCTATCTCTAGCAGGGTGACTAATAACGTCGTGCCGATGGTGGTAGAACAGTCCGGTGTAGGAGAACGGGCATTTGATATCTATTCCCGACTGCTGCGGGAGCGCATTATCTTTCTTGGCACTCCCGTTTCCGATGAAGTGGCAGACTCAATTGTGGCCCAGTTGCTTTTCTTGGAAGCTGAAGATAGGTCAAAAGACATTCAGCTTTATATTAATTCTCCAGGAGGAGCGGTCTACGCGGGGATGGCAATTTACGACACCATGCAGCAGATTGTGCGGCTCGTTCCCTGTGAAGACGCGGCATAAGCCAAATATAAACAGGGGCCTGGTTACAGGCTAAAAACTTGGGACAATCTAAGCCGGGAAACTGGCTGAATACCCAAGCAATCCTATCCAACTTAGATGGCTGACCTGCAAAGGAAAACCAAGTAAAGAAAGGAAAGTAGGGACTCCCCAAAAAGGAAAACAGAACTCCTGGGATAGTGATAACCGAACCTTGATAACTGAATTTGACATGCTGGTGAAAGGGATTGGTCAGAAATCAATTTGAAATAGTCCAGCCCGCTAGGGATAGCGTGACTCTAAATCTTGCCACACCGAAGGCTTAGCAGCCCGGGGTGAAGCTGGCGAAAGGGCACAATCAGAGGCCTCGTGCTGGGGCAACACTGGTGCTAAGGAGAACACAGGGTTAGGAAAACGAATCAGCAGCAAAAAGGACGAATGCATTGGCATGGCAGCACAAGCGAAAACCATGACCACACTGTCTATATCACCGCTCCACGAAATCTGGGTAGGAGCTAATCCTGGTGAGGTAGTCGTTCAATAGCTGAGACCCGACGGTTCATAACAATGTCAAATTCGGAACGAGTAAAAACTCGCTCAACTTCTATCCGGTTATAGGTCGATTACGGATAGTGGAACCCGCAGCTACGGGTTTATCGGAAGAGTGAGGGTAAGAATGACCGTAACTGGTCACAGGCTACAGAAGATAAAGGAAACAATGGAAATCGCAACTGACTTTAACTCAATACCGCATCTGGAAACGGTGATGAACGCCCTACTAATAGAGCTAAGAAGCCGGAATACAGTGGACGAAGTGTGGAAAAGTCTACCGTGGCGCACATGGTCACGGCAGGTTTGGAGAATCCAACGTGGAATTTATAAGGCAGCCAGACAGAACGACAACCGACGGGTCCTGTGGTTACAGCGTCTACTATTAAGAAGCCGGGCGGCACAGGCGACCTCGGTAGGACAGGTAACCCAACTCAATACGGGCAAGAAGACTCCCGGAGTAGACGGCAAAACAGCCCGAGACACCAACGAACGGTTGAGACTCTGCCAGAGGCTAAGACAGCACTGGCATGATTGGGAGCACCGGAAATTAAAAAGGGTAAACATCCCTAATTGCGAAGCTTTGCGAAGCTTTGCGAAGCTTTGCGAAGCAACCGCCAAAGACGTCCCGCCAAAGGCCTCCCGCCAAAGGCGTCCCGCCCAAGGCGTCCCTGATGGACGCACACGTCTGTTAGGAATTCCGACCATTGCAGACAGGGCGTGGCAAGCACTGATGAAACTAGCTTTGGAACCCGTATACGAAGCCAAAGCCTCCCCCAACTCCTACGGGTTCAGACCCGGCAGAGGAGCATGGGATGCACAAACGCAGATATTCAACCAACTCAGGAGCGAAAGCAATGGCTTTAACAAATGGGTTTTAGAGCTAGATATTCAAGGTTGCTTCGACAACATAAATCACCGAGCCATCATGGGCAAGGTGCAACTTCCCCGACCTGCGAGAGAAGGTATTCGTAGGGCTATAAAAGCAGGGGTGAAAGGCGAGACCCCATCAGAAACTAAAGGAACTCCACAAGGTAGTGTAATAAGCCCTCTACTTGCGAACCTTGCAATAGGTAATCTTGAGGATATTGCGGCTGAATACCGTAAGAAAGGAGATAACTTCAAAAATCTCGATATCTCAGGAATCCGATACGCTACCGACCTGGTATACATCACAAAAACGAAAAAAGAAGCTGAACAGCTACTCGTTAAAGTTACTGAATACCTGTCTGAACGAGGTCTCCGGATTAAAGAGGCCAAAACTCGCATCACCAAAGCCACTCAAGGGTTTGACTTCCTAGGCTGGCACTTCAGAGTTAAAGCCAACGGAAAACTCACTGTCGCACCATGTCGCAAATGTACGGAAGCAACCAAAGCAGACGTGAAAGAAACCATGAAATCTAGTGACATAAAACTAGAGGGTCGTCTTGACCTGATTGCATCAAAAATACGCGGCTGGAGGAACTACCACAAATGGTGCGACATGTCCAAACACAGTCTATGGCACCTGAATCAATGGGTTAAGAGGAAAATTCGCAAGGAATTGGGTAAGGCGGCAGGTCTTGCCGCCAAGAAACTCAAATCGAGGTTACGGCGTAACCTCGAAATCGAATCTACATCCAATATACGAAAGCGAGAGGCAGCAGTGCAACTCGTTAAACAAGCTTTTCCCAAGGTCGAAACTAAAATATTCGGTCACGTCAAAGTCAAATTTGACAAATCCCCTCTCGATGGTGACCTTGTCTATTGGACACGGCGGAATTACAAACAATATTCTGCAAAGTCATGGACGGGCAAAGCCATACAGAAACAAGGATACAAGTGCGCACACTGTCATATGCCGTTAATGCCCGGGGATGATGTAGAGTTACACCACATTGACGGCAATCACGCCAATAACCTCCCCCGTAACCATGCTGCATTACATCGCGCATGTCATCAACACCCCTGTGTACACAGACTAAGTCGTTCGTCTGGAAAGTCAACTGATCATGAGGAACTTACTAATCATGTAGCCGGAGGAGCCGTGTGAGGTGAAAGTCTCACGCACGGTTCTGTTGAGAGGTGCCCTCTGGCAACAGAGGCATCGACTCTAATAATCCCGATGTTGTTACCATCTGCTATGGTTTAGCTGCTAGCATGGGCGCATTTCTGATCTCTGGGGGTACAAAGGGCAAGCGCATGGCTCTGCCTTCCTCTAGAATCATGATCCATCAGCCTTTAGGAGGCGCTCAAGGAACTGCTGTGGATATTGAGATTCAAGCGAAAGAAATTCTCTTCATCAAACAAAGGCTGAACGAATTACTGGCGGACCACACCGGTCAACCTTTGGAGAAAATTGCCGCAGATACGGAGCGAGACTTCTTTATGTCTTCTCTTGAGGCAAAAGAATATGGTCTGATTGACAGAGTGATTTCCCGTACTGATACTTCTTCTTTGACATCCTCCCCCGCTATTGCGAAGCAACCGCCTTTGGCGTCCCGCTACGCGGTATAGCGGGGGATTCCCAACCCACCCAGTGGGTTGGTTTCTTCTTTCCACGAGTTCCCTTACTTGGCGGTGTTTCCACGGCCAGGCAGAGGAGATTCTCTGAAGATCCGTTACTTTCCCCATGGCCTGCCGTTCGTATTGGTCGAGATTCCCTTGTAGCTTCATTTCGTAGACAAGCATTTCATCTTCACCTTTTGTCGGCAGGAGGCTCACGCCAAATCAAAGATTATGGCGAACCCACCCCCAACCCACCCACCCCTACCCCCTCCCAGGAGGGGAACCTGGGAGGGGGCGAAGGGGGTGGGTCTTGAGGCTGATTGACAGATTATTTGAAACCATGCTAATATCAATTGTAGCTTGAGAAGCGCGTGCGATGCAGCAAAACAAACACACTAGTTGCCAAAATTGACCCCACTCCTGAGCAGTACGCATTGCTTGACAATACTGCTGTGGTTTTTGCGGCTGCTTGTGAATGGATTAATGCCAACGTCAACTCTAAACTAACCAACAGAAACTCAATCCAAGCCGCCTGTTATCGACAGCTCAAAGATGAGTTTGGGTTAACGGCAAATCATGTTGTTAGAGCTTGTGCCAGAGTGGCAGCTAATCGCTTGACTGCCAAGCATAAAAACAGATTGGTCAAGAAATTTAAACCCACGAGTTTTGACTGTGATGCACGAACGTTTAGATTTATCGAAGATGGTTATTTAGTCAGCATCAGTACCACCGGGAAACGGGTTAAAATCGCCATGAAGGTGAGCCCCTACCACATGGCAAAGCTCAAAAACCCGACGAACTAAAAAGGTCATCGGAGTTGATTTTGGTCGGCGCGACATTGCGGTCGCACCCACGTTTTCTCGAAATTCAGTTCGAGCTTATTGCGCACCAAGACAGCTGTAACCTCTACGGGTCAATCTTGGTCAGGAGAAAAAATCAAAAACAAGCGAGATAAATATGCTAGAGTTCGATCTGCTCTGCAAAGAAAATCTTCTCAAGGCACAAGGACGACACGGCGTAGATGTCGTCAAATCTTGCAACGGTTATCGGGAAGAGAGAGAAGATTTCAAAAATGGCTTAATCACAATATTTCTAAATCAATCATCTCAAGTGCCAAACAAACAAATTCTCTAGTTGCCATTGAAGACTTAACAGGTATTAGGGAACGCACCAACTCCAAACCTAGAAACAAAACAGAAAAAAGACGCTCTAATTCATGGGCGTTTTATCAATTGCGTTTGTTCTTAGAATACAAGGGAATTGGGGCGGGAGTAAAACCCACCCCCATCCCCTCCTGGGAGGGGAGAAGAGGGGTGGGTACCTGCCTACACTAGTCAAACCTGCCATAAATGCCTGCATATTGGAACTAGAAATAATAAGTCTATTTGAGGCAGCGCGACCTGAACTGGTCGCTTAGTGAGAGGCTCCTAGCCTCCTAGGGATTTCCTCCCCTAGCCCTCACGGAAAAGACTCTAAGAGTCCGGTCACGGCGGGAGTCAGTAATAAAACCGCTGGAATGCAGACCCCGAAAGTAGCCAAAATGCCAGGTATTAGGCACGCGGAGCGAGAGGGAAATAGTTGGAAGGCTGAACGAAAGTGAAGTAAAAGAGTAGCGGTTTTGGATGACCCGACCGAAATCGGAGGGAAGGCGAAAGCCAGCCGAAGAAATTAGGAGGCATCGAGGTGGTAACTACCGAAAAAGAACCGAACTCCTCCGTTTAAACCTCGTCAAAAGAGATAGGCGAAATTATACCTGACACGCCTTGACCAAAACGGTAAGTAGGCAGAGTTCACCACTTGTGTTTTGGTGAATAGAGGGAACGAAGCTCTACCGGGGGATAGGAACCAACCTAACCAACTAGATAAAACTAAGTGAAACAACAGGATAAGCCCTACAGGGTCTGAGAGCTGGTCGATTGGATGAGTGAGAAAGCAAATGCTCCTCTGTAATGGAGAAGATAGGGATTCAAGATTTGTCCCTGACCGAAAGGAATAGCAGACTTCACTTGGGTCTTATACGAAATAGAAAGGCAACTAGAGACCAAACTGAAGGAAAAGTTAGATGACAGAAGCAGTTCTGGAAAATGGACCTAAAGGACAGTTGGAAAAGTGGGGTGACATAAACTGGCGCCGCACTAAGAAGATTGTTAGGAATTTACGCGGTCGGATATTTCGTGCCCGAAAGCTTGGACTGTGGAGGCAATTATTGCGTCTACAGAAATTAATGAAAAGATGTCGGTCGAACCTATTGTTGAGCATCAGACAAATCACACAGGTTAACACCGGAAAGCGAACAGCGGGAGTAGATAAGGAGGTTGTAGAAACTCCAGCACAGCGTGTGAAACTTGCAAACTCGTGGGTTATGCCTAAGGCTAAGCCCGCAAAAAGGGTATATATACCAAAAGCGAATGGTAAGAAACGTCCTCTCGGAATCCCCACCGTGAGGGATAGAGTCGCTCAGTCAATAGTAAAGAATGCACTGGAACCCGAATGGGAAGCTATGTTTGAAGCCAACTCCTATGGTTTTAGACCCGGAAGAAGTTGCCACGACGCCATAGCACAATGTTTTTTAAGGCTAAAAGGTGATAGTAGAACAAGTACGGGAAAATGGCGAAAGAATGATAAATGGGTTCTGGACGCTGATACTAAGGGCTTTTTTGACAACATTGACCATAAATCCATCCAGTCGGCAATCAGAGAAGACTCCCTGATTGATGGATGGTTAAAAGCTGGGTTTGTCGAAAGTAAGAAGGGCTACAGCCCAACCGAAAGAGGAACTCCACAAGGTGGCGTAATCAGTCCGATATTAGCTAATATAGGACTCCACGGGTTAGAAGAATATATAACAAAATGTAACCCAAAGGTAGGCGTCATCCGGTACGCGGATGACTTTGTAGTTACCGCTAAGGATAAGGAATCCTTGGAGAGATTGAAAATCCAGATAAATCAGTGGTTGTCAGGACGGGGTCTTGAAATCAGCGAGGAGAAGACACGGATAGTCCACATTAAAGACGGGTTTGATTTCCTGGGGTTTAACCTGCGACAATACGAGGTAAAAGGAGATGACGGCGTCCTAAGGGACAAATTAATCATCAAGCCACAAAAGTCAAAGGTATTAGGCTTCTGCAAGAAAGTCGGTGAAACCATCGACAGCATGAAAACGAAAACCCCGGAGCAAGTCATCCGAAAGATTAATCCACTTCTCAGAGGTTTTGTTAATTACTACAGAGGAGTATGTAGCAAAGAAACCTTCTCAAAAATAAGCCACCGAATTTGGTGGTACCTCTGGCGTTGGGCAAGAAGACGACACCCCAACAAAAGTAAAAAGTGGGTTAAAGAGAAATACTTCCGCACCAAAACTACCTACAAGAAGGGTAAGAAGGAGGTCAAAAATTGGATATTGTTTTATAAAGATATGGACAGAAGAGGTCGAAGGGAGACTCGCGACCTTTTCGATATACAGTCTGTATCCATTATAAGACATATCAAGGTAAAAGGAACTAACTCCTTAGACGACCCAGAGTTGGTGGAATATTGGCAAAACAGGCAAACGAAATCTGGTAAAGTGCGGTGGTCCGAAGGCTCAAAATATGAATCTGTCGCAAATGCACAAGGCTGGAAGTGCCCGGTATGTCACGAACACCTATTCAATGGTGAGGAAGTAGAAACCCATCACATAGTACCTGTGAGGAATGGAGGTTCAGATGATATCGATAACCTTCAGCATTTACATAGTGTATGTCACAAGCAGGTACATAGTAAGAAATCCAAGCAGGGCTTGAAGTAAGGCTTGAGCCGGATGATTGGAGACAGTCGCGCCTGCTCAGGCGCGGCAGCGCAGGAGCAGGGGTTCTTAGGGGAGGGGATAGAGGCGACTCTTGAACCTTACCCGACATAACTGTGGCTATCATGACGATGCCGATCTGAATGGGGAAAAAATGATTGAACTTTGGGGCTGCTCCTAATCCGCTAGAGGCTCGGAACTCCTGTCTTGTGCAGTGGAACCAGGGCTACTGAAAGCCCACCCCCGCCCCCCGCCATTAATCAATGCCGGGGGCCGGGGGCAAGCAAGCGCGTGGATAGTTTACTCTCAACGATAGAATTTATTATAACATATAATTCCCGGCCTAGGTAACAGCACTTTAGACTCATGGCGAATATGGCTTCTAAATACGACTCCGATCTAAAATGTTCGTTTTGTGGCAAATCCCAGGAACAGGTGCGCAAATTGATTGCAGGTCCTGGGGTCTACATCTGCGATGAATGCATTGAGCTATGTAACGAAATTTTGGATGAGGAGCTAATGGATTCAGCAAAAGGCATGTCTCCAGCAGTATCCCCCGATCACCAATCCAAACCAAAGCAGCGCGCCGGGGCGGCGCGGCTCTCTTTGAGCAAAATTCCCAAGCCGCGAGAGCTGAAAAGGTATTTGGACGACCATGTTATCGGTCAACAGGAGGCTAAGAAAGTCCTCTCAGTGGCAGTATATAACCACTACAAGCGTCTTAGTTGCTCCCAGGTTAAAGAGAATAGGGAGGAGGTAATGGATGATTCGGTCGAACTGCAAAAGTCCAATATCCTACTGATCGGTCCCACTGGTAGTGGCAAGACTTTATTAGCTCAAACCCTCGCCAAAATTCTCGAAGTTCCTTTTGCAGTAGCGGATGCAACCACTTTGACTGAAGCGGGTTACGTAGGAGAAGATGTGGAAAATATTCTCCTGCGACTGCTACAGGTGGCGGATATGAATGTGGAAGAAGCCCAACGGGGCATCATCTACATTGATGAAATAGATAAGATTGCCCGCAAAAGCGAAAACCGCTCCATTACCCGGGATGTTTCTGGGGAAGGGGTACAGCAGAGCTTGCTGAAAATGCTGGAGGGAACCATCGCCAATGTACCCCCCCAAGGTGGGAGGAAACATCCCTATCAAGACTGCATCCAAATCGATACGAGCAATATAATGTTTGTCTGCGGCGGCGCTTTTGTGGGTTTGGAAAAAGTGGTGGAGCAACGGTTGGGGAAAAAATCTATGGGTTTTGTCCGGGAGGGAGATTTGCGACCGTCGAAGGAAAAACAGGCGGCAGAATTGCTCAAGCAGATGGAACCGGACGATCTGGTCAAGTTTGGCATGATTCCGGAATTTGTGGGGCGCATTCCGGTGATGGCGTCTCTAGAACCTTTGGACTCAGAAGCACTGATGTCAATTATGACCAAACCCCGCAATGCTCTGGTGAAGCAGTATCAAAAGCTATTGAAGATGGATAACGTCCAACTGGAGTTTAAGAAAGATGCGGTGCGAGCGATCGCCCAGGAAGCCTATCGCCGCAAAACTGGCGCCAGAGCGCTGCGGGGGATTGTGGAAGAAATCATGCTGGATATCATGTATGATTATCCTTCCCGCAAAGATGTGCGCCGCTGCACGATTACGCGAGAAATGGTAGAGAAGCGCTCTACTGCTGAGTTAATCCTTCATCCTTCTTCTCTACCCAAACGCGACACGGCTTGATGGGTTATTTGTTATTCATCGTTGGTTATTTCTCATGGTTTATGAGCTGACAACAAAGAAAAAATCCCAAACCATCGAAGTTCGCGGCTGGACCCATTATTATGAGTGGATCAGGCAGGGAGAGCAAGATGATAAAAAACCAGTGATGGTTTTTCTTCACGGTTGGGGGGGTTCAGCCCGTTATTGGCGTCCCACTGCTCAAGCGCTGTCCCATGGCTTTGATTGTTTGCTTTACGACTTGCGGGGGTTCGGGCGAACCCAACGTAATAATACCAAATACCAGCTAAGTTATGATTTATCTAAGTATGCTGAAGATTTAGCAATTTTGTTAGATACTTTGGGGTTGGATGTTGTTTATCTCAATGGTCATTCTATGGGAGCATCCATAGCAACTTTGTTTCTCAACCGCTATCGGGGTGCGGTAACCAAGGCAATTCTTACTTGTAGCGGCATTTTTCCATACGATGCTAAAGCTTTTGCTGCTTTTCATAAGTTTGGTGGTTATGTAGTCAAGTTTCGTTACAATTGGTTCTTAAAAGTCCCTTTTGCAGACCAGTTATTTATGGCGAGATTTCTGAATCGTTCCATAGATAGAGATTTGCGTCGCGCTTTTTTAGAAGATTTTTTATTAGCAGACTATGACGCTGCATTGGGTACGATTTATACTTCGGTAAATAAGCAAGAAGTAACAAGAATGCCCCAAGAATTTGCTAAACTGAGAGTACCTACTCTGTTAATTTCCGGGGAAAAAGATAAGATTATACCAGCAGCAATGGGACGAGAGGCGGCAGCTTTAAATGATAACATAGAATATTTTGAAATGGCTGGGACTGGACATTTTCCTATGTTGGAAGATGAGGAAACTTATTTGGTTCGAGTACGAGAATTTTTGGCTATGTAGTGTCAAACAGTTATGGCGCTTTGCGCTCCCATAGTTACAGATTTTACTGGGATATATTCCGGATCAACATCTCCTCAATTTTAGTTGTAAACACACCTACCACGTTGGGCTATATATAGTACAACGGCTTCGTGTATTTACAAATAGGGAGTGGGGAAGTAGGGAAGTAGGGGAGCGGGGGAGATGGCCAGATGGGGTGATTGGGTTATATTGTAACTATACCAGCGCTCACTGCTATATTGAGGAAAAAGAAAAAAGAGTTGTAATAGATGGCCTGATTTTTACCCAAATATTGACAAAGTTGGGAAATATTGCAAAATATTACAATAATCCTCATGGGACTTGACAAGACGGAGATCTAGTTTTATCGTAAAAGTGGTTAGTAGCCAAGTTTTAAGCCAAGACGTTCACCCTCGCCCGACGAAGTACAGCCGATATTGCATTATTGCAATCTCCCGTAAGTTAAGCAACGTTAAATAATGGACTGCGTGAAGTTACAGTGCGAGTTAGAGTAGGCACCAATAAGCCTCCAAATTTAAAATTGCGCTTGGTTTTCGGATCAAGCTTTGCCGGCAACCCCCTCAACCCCTTCTCGGGGTTTTCTGACTGCGACTAAAGCCGCTACCCGTTTTCACCCCCGCTTCTTTAGCCCTGTCCTTATGGACTTCCTAATGTTGGTGACATACCTTCGTCAATGGAGGGATGACTTGGGCTACAAATCGAGGTACAAAAGTTTTTTGCATAAAATTTTAATATAAGTAAGGTCAAAATGATGGCAAGACGTCCAGCTGACTTACCCGATAATCTTCGGGAACAAAATACAGAATCTTTGGACCTAGAGATGAGGGTAAGTGAAGGAGAAGTTCCTTCTGATTGTGAGGGACATGCTTTTTGGTTGGTTCCAACACCTCAAGATGGTGATACTCCTTGGTTTAACGGCTACGCACAATTATATCGTTTGGATTTTCAAAACGGACGAATTCATCTCAAAAGCGAACAATTTCGCACTCCTTCTGTCATCTGCGATCAAAAAATTAATGAACAGCCCTGGTGGACATACCTAACAAATTGGCGGAAGTTGTTATATGGGAGATTATTTAAATTTCGCAATTTGGGAGGTTTAGCTCGTCTCAGCCCCAGACTAGGAGTACAAAACCAGTGTAATACAGCGCTTCAAGCTTTTAAAGATCCTGAGAATAACTCTTGGCGTATGTTTGCCACCGTTGATTCAGGTCGTCCTTTCGAGTTTGACTTAACAACCCTAAAACCAGTTACACTTGTAGGCGATCGCTCCGAATGGATTCCTTTAGAAATAAATGGCTTACCAGGTGTTGGGGATATTAAAATCCCCTGGATTTTTCCTATGCATATGAGTGGAGCCCATACCGCTTACGATCAGAATACGGGAGAAGTATTTATTATTAATTGCCTCTTTGAGATTCCGATCAGTTTGGGAACAATTAAACCAGATACTTATATACATATTTGGAATGGCCAAGGTAATTTCCAGACAACCCAAATAATTGACGAGCGCACAAACAAGCCAGTTGAAATTAAGCAGTCTACGCACCAGATAGCGATTACCAAGAACTACGTGGTGATTATTGACACGGCTTTTATCATAGAATATTTAAGAATGTTACTTCCTGAAGTACGAGCCAAAGCTCAATCAGCTTACAATCAAGTTTGGTTGGTGCCACGAGCGGAACTTAAGGGCGGAAAAGCTATTGCAAAACACATCCAAATCCCTCGCGAATCTGTTCATTTTTATGCTGATTACAAAGATGATGATGGAGAAAATTTGACCTTGCATCTGGTGTTGGCATCTGGTCATGATGTTAGCGAGTGGCTTCAGCAATGGGATAAAAGATGGCCAACCTTATTTGAGTTTGTTCCATCTGCTTTTTATGGCTCTCCTCCTGGTGTATATGATAAACAGGGTTTTGGTAAATGTGTGGTTAACGCCAAAACAGGTGAAATAAAGAGCGACAAACCTTGTTTATTTGACGAATTTTGAGGAGTTGCACTTCCTACATATCAAGGAATTCAAGGTACTTCGCCCACACAGTTTCAGAATATTTGGGTAAACTACGGTGGGTATGTTAGTGAGATTACCCCACGCCGATTGGTTGAATTATACGCTAATCATCCTTTCCGTGAAGTACCAGTAAACGATTTACCTAATTGGAAACAAGCAGGTATTTTGCGATGGTCTCCAGTGGATATGGAAGTGAAAGATTCATGGGCTATTGAACGAGGGTATGTAGTTAATACCCCTATTTATGTTCCTAAGCAAGGGCAAACTGACGAACTTGAAGGGTATATCGTGGCGATGGTAACTACTCCTAGTGGGTCTGAATTTTGGATTTGGCAAGCAGGAAATCTTGCCTCAGGACCAATTACTAAATTGCGTCACGAGCAAGTTAAATTTGCTTTTGCTCTCCATGCAGCTTGGGTTCCTTCAATCGCCCCACGGGATGCCAAGTATAAAGTGGATCTCCGCCAGGATATGGATATCAACAAGCCTGAGTATGGGTTACCTGACTGGATTAAGGAAATCTTTGAAAACGATATTTATCCCGAATTTGATGATCTAGCAACCGCCAAGGCGGTTAGGAAGAGATCGTGAAACGGCGCTGCGCGCTCCTTTGGCACCCTAACCAAAGGTAAGCTTCGCGCCCGCGAATAAATTGCATGGTCATAGGGAAGGGTTGACACACAGTACCCCAGGCTACCTAATACCCAATAATGCACCCACCGATCGCCCGACGTTTTCAGGCTGCATCGCGTCCATAGCTGCTGTAGGTTCGTAGCCGCAATGTACCATACAATCGGCACATTGGGGATTGCCACTAGCGCGACCATATTTACTCCAGTCCGTTTGTTCCAGTAGTTCTTGGAAGCTGCTGTAGTAACCCTCATTGAGGAGGTAGCAAGGCTTTTGCCAGCCCAAAACGCTGTAGCTAGGGCTACCCCAAGGAGTACAGTCGTAATCTTTCTCCCCTATAAGAAAATCTAAAAAGAGGGGATTGTGATTGAAATTCCATTTCTTTTGCCCTCTTTTAAAGGGGCTGAGAATTTCCCGGAAGAGAGCTTTAGTTTGTTCCCGCTGGAGAAAATGGTCTTGATCCGGCGCCCATTGATAACTGTAACCCGGGGAAATCATCATCCCGTCAATACCTAAGGTGTCCAGGAAATCGAAGAAGGACTGCATTTCTTGGGTATCAGCTCCTTCAAAGACAGTAGTGTTGGTGGTGACACGAAATCCCTTAGCTTTAGCTGCCCGAATCGCTGAGACTGCCTTTTGGAATACTCCCGGGCGATCGACGCATTTATCGTGTTGTTCCTGCAAACCGTCCAAGTGAACACTGAAGGTGAGATAAGGGGAAGGTTGGAACTTGTCTAAGCTTTTTTCTAGTAATAAGCCATTGGTACAGAGATAGATAAACTTTTTCCGTTCCACTAAACCCTTGACAATTTCATGGATTTGGGGGTGGAGGAGGGGTTCACCTCCAGGAATAGAGACAACGGGGGCACCACATTCCTCTACTGCTGCAAAGCACTCTTCCGGGGTAAGGTGGCGCTTGAGTATTTCTGGCGGGTGCTGGATTTTGCCGCATCCGGAACAGGCCAGGTTGCAGCGGAACAGGGGTTCCAGCATTAAGACGAGGGGGAACTTTTTTCGTCCCAACAGACGCTGGGTGACGAGATATTTGCCTAGGTCGAGGGCTTGTTGTAGTTGTATGGCCATTTTTGGGGTTGTTGGTTGTTAGAGAGCAATGATAGCGCAATCTCACCTACCGTTTTTGTTGCTGCATTTTTTATTAAACCGCAGAGGCGCAGAGCACGCAGAGAGAAGAATTTGAGGATAGCTCTTTAACGGGGGAAAAAATTTTTATCCATTATTTAGAATTGCTATAGATACCATTTATTATATAATATACTTTACCATATTTGTCAATATAAACACCAGTTTATAACATTTTACAAGGTTGTTATAATTATACAAATCAAAAGTTAGTTTAATCAGATGATAGATTTTAGAGAGTACCGCGATCGCCGAGAAAAATTAATGGCCAAAATCGGCAATGGTACCGCAATCTTTCGCAGCGCTACCCCTGCTATTATGCATCACGATGTAGAATATGCCTATCGCCAGGACAGCGATTTTTTCTATCTCACTGGTTTCCAGGAACCGGAAGCAGTAGCAGTCTTAGCACCCCATCACGAAGAACACCGCTTTGTCCTTTTCCTCAGACCCAAAGATCCGAAAAAAGAAACCTGGACCGGTTATCGTACCGGGGTAGAAGGGGCTAAGGAGCAATATGGGGTTGATGAAGCTTATCCTATTGAGGAACTGGACGAAAAGCTACCCCAATACCTGGTCAAAGCAGATCGGATTTACTATCACTGCGGACGGGATAGTAGTTTCAATGAGAAAATCATCTCCCACTGGCAGCGTTTAATGGCAGGATATCAAAAACGGGGCACTGGACCCATCGCCATTGAAGATCCAGGACCCATTCTGCACCCCATGCGCCAGGTGAAAAGTGCCGCAGAACTGGAAATGGTGCGTCAAGCTACCGCCCTTTCTGCTGCTGCTCATAACCATGTCCGCTCATTGGCAAAACCGGGACTTTATGAATACCAATTGGAAGCGGAAATAGAATATTTCTTTCGCCGCCAAGGGGCTATCGGTCCAGCCTATCCCTCTATTGTGGCCTCCGGAGCCAATTCTTGCATTCTCCACTATATTGAGAATAATCGCCAGATACAAGATGGGGATTTACTCCTCATTGATGCTGGTTGTTGCTACGGGGATTACAATGGGGATATTACCAGGACTTTTCCTGTCAATGGTGAGTTTACCCCAGAACAAAAGATAATTTACGAGTTAGTCTTGGCTGCCCAGTTAAAGGCGATCGAAGCGGTAAAACCTGGCAATACTTATAATCAATTTCACGATGCTGCTGTGGAGGTTATAGTAGATGGATTGATAGATTTAGGTCTTTTAGTAGGAGACAAGGAGGAAATAATTAAGGAAAAGAAATATAAACCATTTTACATGCATCGTACCGGACATTGGTTGGGTTTAGATGTTCACGATGCAGGAGTATATAAGCATGGAGAAGAAGTTTGGGTCACTTTACAACCGGGTCATATCCTCACAGTGGAACCGGGTATTTATATTGGGCCAAATATCCAGCCTGTAGAAGGTCAGCCCGAAGTACCTGAACGGTGGCGGGGCATAGGGGTTCGCATTGAAGACGATGTTTTGGTTACCTCCTCTGGTCATGAAGTTTTAACTGCTGCTGTCCCCAAATAAAAAGTAGGGTGGGCATTGCCCACCAAAAGTCGGGTTACTCTTTTATTTTTCGTTAAATATGTCCATAAACTATAATAAATAATGCCTTTTGATAGTACTTGCAAATTCATTGCCGAAACTAGCCACCTGGTTGCTAGGAAAACCCGTTGCTTTAAGCAAGTTAGAACCCTCAGAACTCTCTGTAGAACCTATTTCGAGCCGATTCCTTAATCTTGCTGTCCTCCAAGAAAACCATTTTACATATAGAATTCCAAGTAGATCCCAAACCAGATGTTCCTTTTAGGGAAGCGGACTATCGCTTGCGACTCTATCGACGTTCTCCAGAAAAATCAGTGCGTCAGGTAGTAATCTATCTCAGAAAATCCGATTCACCCCTAGTTTATAGAGTTACCGCGCAAAACCCACCCCCCCCTGCCTGCCTGCTCAGGCGCGGCTGCGCAGGAGCAGGGGTCTGGCTATACCTTAGCAGGGGTTTGGCCAACACCGAAGGTGCCGCCAAAGGCGTCCCTTAGCAGGCCCTCCCGCAGGGCTGTTTCATTTAATTTATTTGCATTAGCATACAAAATAATACTCATAGTAGCTAATAACATAAGTTTGCAAATCTTTTTTGCTCATTGCTTTGAAGTCAGGCTTACTCATTCTACATACCTCCAAGTGTAACTACCTCGCCAATGCCAGTTCTAACTCTGATTTTTTGCTCTCTACAGAAGCAGAGGGGAAAATGGGCGGCGCTAGTGCTGCTACTGACAATTGTATCCGGGTCCCTACTGATAATTGGGTATGGGCGGCGGTGCGAGCATGGAGTCTTTGTCCGGAAGGGGTTTGCACGCAATAGCGATACTCCCGACCCAAGAATTGGCGATCCCTGACCACCACTGGTCCACTTCGGTCTGGTTTGAGCAAAATCTCTTCTTCGCGGAGCATTAATTCCCCAACGTCCCAGCCCCTACTCTGGAACTCAAATTCGCCTATTTCCGTTATCCAGCAGTTTCCTTTCCGTTGAGCAGGAAGAAAATTAGCCTGGGAGACAAATTCAGCTACAAATCGGGAAGCTGGTTGAGTATAAATTTCCTCGGGAGTACCTATTTGCTCCAATTTTCCATCCCGCATAACCCCAATAGTATCGGAAATTGCCAGAGCTTCTTCCCGATCGTGAGTGACAAAAATTGCTGAAGTGCCGCTAGCTTTGAGAATGCGGCGGATGTCGTGGCGCAGTCGCTGACGCACTTGCAAATCCAGATTACTGAGAGGTTCGTCCAGGAGAATTATCTCCGGTTGGGGGGCTAAAGCTCTAGCAAGGGCAATGCGCTGCTGTTGTCCTCCAGACAACTCGTGGGGATAGCGTTTTTCCAGTCCAGCAAGTCCCACTAGAACCAGGACTTCCGAGATCCGCTCCTTGATTTGTCGGCTACCGTTGCGCTGCTTACCTCTTTTTAAGCCAAAGCCAAGATTCTCGGCAATGGTCAGGTGAGGAAATAAAGCATAGTCTTGAAAGACCATCCCTGTATTGCGATGTTCCGGTGCAACCCAACAACCAGGTCCCGATACGAGCTTTCCTCTTAACTGGACCGTTCCGCTGCAAGGTTGCTCGAACCCTGCTAAAATCCGTAAGAGCGTGGTTTTACCACAGCCAGAAGGACCGAGTAATCCCAGCAAATCTCCCTGTTTGAGGGTTAAGCTGACGTTGGCAATTGCCGGAGTAGGATTAGATGAGAATTTTTTGCTAAGGTCGTGCAGATGCAGAATTGCTGGTTGTTTCATAAGGCAAAAGGAAAATTTAGCAAGAGCTGTAAAAAAGCCCGCTGTGGAAGTTTTGAGTTCATTGGCGGTGCGGTGCGTTTTCTGGAATCTGATTCCGGGTGGAAAGCGCACCAAGACGGCGAGCTTTTTTTCTCTTGGACCCAAATTTAGATAGGAAGTTTTTTCAACAAACTGATCCAAATATAGCATTGATTTCTCGCTCTAAATAAAAAACTTTAGCAAAAAAATTAATTCGGTAGCGGCCATATTGCGGATCATTAGATATTATATCACAGACCTAAATAAGAGAGGAAACCGTGGCGTTGCGTATTCCCAGTATCCTAGATATGAGTCGGCGTGAGGAGCAAAAAGATATGAATTTATGTAAAAATGCATTGGCGATGCTCAAAGAAACCAGTCGCACCTTTTACATTCCCATCAATCGTTTACCTGGGGAACTAAAAGCAGCGGTAGCCTCAGCCTATTTGTGTATGCGGGCTATCGATGACATCGAAGATAGTCCAGAAATAGATAATACCACTAAGGCGAAACTATTACGGAAAATTAGCCTCAATTTACAAGCTGGGGTGGAAAATACTACAGTTGACGATTTCTCTCGTTGGTTGAAAGGCCACGAAACAAAGATATTGCCTGAGGTAAGCCTGCGGTTGGGAGAATGGACGTTGTTGGCACCGGACGCCATCGCACCTCGCATTTGGGATGCAACCGCAGCGATGGCGGATAGAATGGCTTACTGGGCTGAGATTAATTGGCCAATCGAGACCGAATCGGATTTAGACAGCTATACCTTTAGCGTCGCTGGTGCGGTAGGATTGTTGCTTTCAGACCTATGGGCTTGGTACGATGGCACGAAAACAAACCGTACTCATGCCATTGGTTTCGGGCGAGGTTTGCAAGCAGTCAATATTCTCCGCAACCAGCAGGAAGATATAATTCGTGGCGTGGATTTTTACCCAGATACTTGGACAAGGGAAGATATGGATCGCTATGCTCATCGCAATCTGAGACTGGCGGATCTTTATACTAATGCCCTTCTTCCGGGTCCTGCCAAAGACTTTTGTCAAATTCCCTTGACTTTAGCTCACGGTACCCTCAGGGTTCTCAATCTGGGAAAAGAAAAACTCAGCCGCAGGGATGTTATTGCTCTCATCCAACGAGTGACGAAAAAGGGCCTCACGAATCCTTTGGGGGAACTCGTTGGGTAGTGACTAGTTAATATGTATGCATAAGTATATTAGTTAAAGTTTTTGACATAAATAAACAAGGCACTTTTTAAAGATGGAAAAGGCGGATCGATAATATTTTTTCATGATAAATGCTAATAAGTTGCATTAATCATGCTATACTTGAGTAAAGCTTCGGGCATTTTAGATAAATAATTGGATCCGATTCACAAGATGAACTTACTCAATTCAAACTCAACATCTTACCAACTAGTGGAAGTAGACTTAGGGGAACGATGGTCAATCTACCACCGACTGCGGGAGCTTCAGATTCCTTGCTCCTGCGCTATTAGCCAGCCTTTACGAGTAGAAGTCGGCACTCCCTTGTCTGCGATTCAACTGTGGAGCGTTGTTCAATCGGTGACGAAGAACCGCCACGAGTTGGTCTGTTGGTTAAATCAATGCTGGCAAAGCAAGATGGATAAGTCTAAGTAATAACCTAGTTCAGTAATTAATAAACAATGTCAAAACTGAAAGCTCAAATCTCCCAATTCCATCTCGTGGGACAACTGTCCGGTTTCGTTCTCAAGGACGGTTGCAAGCTCAAGTATCTCAAGGTAACAGTTTCCCAATTAGAATACTGGCTCAAATTTCCCAAGGAGTTACTCAAGCAAATAGCCCCAGACCTCACTTCTGGTTGTTGGCTGGAAATTAACGGTACGAGAAAACTGAGTCAGAAAACGGGACTTGTGAAGCTGAAAGCTGAAAAGGTCAAGATTTTGAGTCCTGCTGAGAATATCTCACCTAGACTGAAAATTGTCCCTCCCAAAGCAGTATCCCCTAGTATTGTTGTTTGTCATTCTTCTACTTGTCGTAAGCGAGGAGCAAAAATTCTGGCAGCAGCTATAAAAGAAGGCTTGCAGGGTTACAGTTTAGGGTCGGAAGTGGTAGTTCAGCCCAGTGGTTGTCTGAAGCGATGTAAAAAAGGACCCAACTTGATGGTTATGCCTGGTGGGTTACACTACGATAGAGTTACTCTCAAGCAGGTTCCTACTTTGTTAGAACGGCATTTTGCTCTCCAGAAGTAATTCAAGTTGGGTCCAGGTTTATTTTATTTAATTGGACTTAAAGCCCAAGGTTAAGCTGTCTGGTGCAAGGAAGTGGTTTAGGTGGTAAGCCCTCTCTTCCGTTTTCAGCAGGATCTGTTCTATCAAGTAGCGAGTGGCGCGATCGCCCAAACTTTCCGCCTGTGCTGCTTGACGACGCAGAAGTTTGATGATTTCTTGCTCGGAAGCCAGATCGTGTTCCACCATGGTCCGGCAATCATGAGCGCCGTCAGCTTCCGGTGTAAAGCAGCACAACTCAGCTAATTTGGAGAAGCTGGCAGCGGGTATTCCACCTAGTCCGTTTAACCGCTCTCCCAAGTCGTGAACGTGCTCCCGTACCGCTTTATAGTTGTCCTCGAAAAATTTGTGGAGAGAATAAAATTCAGACCCTTCCACGACAAAATGGTGCTTTTGGTACTGTAAGTAGAGAGCTTGGAAGCTAGCTAGGGCAATATTTAAGCCCTCGCAAACTGATGTGGTGACGTTCTTATCCAAAAGAATGGGATTGTCGGCTATCTCCTCAAAGGAGTGCAGAAGACCTTGTACTGTAGGCATAGTAGGTTTTTACCTCTCGATTAAATCCATTTATTATATTATATCAACTCCATGTACAAAATGTGTGTTATATTTTTTTTTATCTTAATATTTTCTGGAAATCTCTTGAAAAAGATTATCATTTAGTTTAGATATAATTTGAGAGAAAAATTCAAATGGGATAAACTAATCCTTGTTGTTGAACCTCTTTCCTCATTTGATAAATAGCCTCTGACAAGTAGAGTCAAAAATGGTACAGTGAAGTGAAATTATCTACAATAAAGTACGGCTGTGGGCCCCTACACTGTTAACTGGTTACTTTCATGTCCTGGTACTTGAATGTTGATTCACCTCTTCAACGGACAAACTCAAAGCTCCTGCTATTTGCTCCATGCTTAAACCTAGCTGCTGCAAACGACTGACTGCATCATCTCGCTCTCGTTCTAGGCGATCTGCTCGTTCACTACCAGTTAATAAGAGATTACCATCTCCATCCCACCAACGGAGCCAAAGTTGGTTTTGATTCTGATAATTTCCCTGCCATAATCCTAATTCTACTAGCATTTGGTTAATGGGGTAATGACCTCGTTGATTGGGTTCCAGTTTACGATAAACTCCGTTGACTAGATTATATATTTCTAGCTTGCCTCGTTTAATTTCATATATCCCATAATAGGGAACCCTCATAATGCGCTCGTAGACCCAAAATTTTCCTGGTCTGGTTTTCTCTTTCCCGAAAGAGGAGGATAAAGAAGTGGTATCTCGCTCCTCCTTACCGGAACCGCTAGCAAACTCTAAAACAATCCAAGGGGTGATAAATTCCCGCCAGAGGACATAGGAACAGCGAATCTGGCCATCTAATAAGGGGGATACACCAGGGACGTAAAACCAATCTGGTGCTTCTGCACCTTGTTCTGGAGGCTCTGTTTGGCGCCAATAAATACCACAATCTTGTCCGATGGCATAATCTCCGTCGGGATGAATCTGTTGTAAAATGGGACCGATGGAGTCGGTGAGAATAATGCTTTGGGGATGTTCTTGAAAATTCTTCACAAAAGTGCCGTCTTCTGAGGGAAGTTGGGTATGATCGGGGAAGGGAGGTGGTAGAGTTACCGATTTGGTTTTAATTGTCTGACTTTGGATCATGGCAGGTCTCTCAACAGTTACCAGTGAACAGTAACCAGTTACCAGTGAATAGTAACTAGTTACCATTTATTATATCAATTCACGAATATAGAGCGTAGCAGCGCGCCCTTTAGGTTTTTGGGAGTTTATCAAGCAAATATTTTTTACTTAAAGTATGTTAAGCACAAAAGTTGACTAAAACACTTTATTTTAATAACTTATTTAAGTAAAATTTGTGGTGGGCGATGCTTAGTTTTTATTAACAATAATATACAGCAATCGCCAAATCCCACAGCCTCTCTGCGCCTCTGTGCCTCTGGGTGAAATTACCCCATAAAATCAAATTGGAAAATGGCATCATTGAAATCGTTATCACTAATGCCTAAGTTACTGGGCAAATCTTCAAAGCCGAAGATATTATTGCCACGGGACTGCAAGTGAGCAAAACCATCAGGGTTTGCACCTAAGAAAGCAAAGTAAGCCACCAGATCCTCACGGAAGTCAGCTGCATCATTGAAAACTCCATCTGATTCGGCATTCTCGGCATTGATGAAGCCATCAAAACCTACTGTTCCACCGTTGGCAATGACAAAAGGAGCGTAGAATTTGCCCCCTTCTAGGAGAATGTCGCCGAATTGTGCCGCTGTTGTATTGAAATTAAGGTCTCCGGAAGAACCAGCTCGGAGCTGGAAGGAATCTACCCGATTGGTCAAGGCTAGTTGTGCATACCGGGATGGATCCTGAGACGGTAGCAGCACTGTACCATCTTCTTGGAGAATGCCACCATTGGCATTCACAACCTCGTAAAGTCCAACTAGGTTATCGAATTCGGCGTCAGTTCCCAGCTCCAGAACATCATTGGTGAGTTGAGTGGTAACCTGGATACCGTTGCCAACAGGAGTAAGGTTATAGGCAAAGGTATTGCTAATTAAACCGTTACTATCAGTCTCAAATTCGAGGTTGGCAGTGGCGGTGATAGTGAAGGTTTGTGCGGGGCTGGTATCAACTCCTCCATTGTCCGTTCCTCCATTATCAGTTAGGGTTACTGTGACGGTAGAGGAGCCAAGTGCTCCCTCGGCTAAGGTATAGGTTAGGTCTCCTGTGGGAGTGAGTTGGGGAACTTGTGCAAAAATATTGTCTCCTTCAACGGTAACATTGAAGGTTGCTATTTGTTCCGCTTCGTTATCAGGTCCAAGGATAATGTTGGTGGCAAAGTTCTCTCGGGCGATCTCTGTTCCCGCTGGATTGGTTTGATTGCGGTTCTCTATAAGGGTAAAGCTGGGTGCGTCGTTAACGGGGGTGAGGTTAACGATAACATCTGCTGTGTTAGAGTTATTCGTGCCATCGGAAGCGGTGACTTGGAAGGGGATTTGTTCGCCCGTTGCATTTTCCGGGGGCGTATATTCTAGGTTTCCTATGTCACTGGATAGAATTACTTGGTTTTCTAGGACTTCAGTTCCATTGAGACGTAAGGTACCTAAGAGGAGGACGACAATTTCGATGTCCCGCAGAGTATCTTCATCTTCATCTTGGAACACACTGGTAAAGTCAGCAACATCAAAGGTGACGACTTCATCTTCTAAAGCTGTTATTTCGATGTCATCTAAGGTAGGAGCATCATTGACATTTTCCACCGTTAGGGTAAAGTCATCGCTTCCTGTGGCACCACCAGTATCAGTAGCAGTTACCGTAATTGTAACCTCACCCACATTGTCATTGGTAGGAGTACCACTGAAGGTGCGGGTTGCGGCGTCGAAGGTAAGCCAATCGGGTAGTTCATTTCCATCTTCTAGAGTGGCTGAGTAAGTAAGAGTGTCTCCTGGATCTTGGTCGTTAAAGGTATCTTCAGGGAAGGTGAAGCTGAAATCGGCGTCTTCCGTGGCTGTTTGGTCGGGAATGGCATTATTGAGTTGAATGTCGGTGGGGGCTTCATTTACATTAACGACATTGATAGTAAAAATTTTGTCAGAGCTGTTTCCCGCTGTGTCTTGAGCCCTCACAGTTATACTGTGACTCGGATTAGTTTCAAAATCCAATGACGCCCCATCGGCTACTTGTACCTTATTGTCAGCGAGAGTGAAACGCCCCTCTGTATCATCTGTCAAGGTAAAGGTAATGTTTGCGCCCTCTGGGTCAGTAGCAGTCAGGTTCCCCACTAATGTACCATTAGCACTATTTTCTTGAATACTGACACCAGAGAGTTGAATGTTGGTGGGGGCTTCATTTACATTAACGACATCGATAGTAAAAGTTTCGTCAGAGCTGTTTCCCGCTGGGTCTTGGGCCCTCACAGTTATACTGTGACTCGGACTAGTTTCAAAATCCAATGACGTCCCATCGGCTACTTGTACCTTATTGTCAGCGAGAGTGAAACGCCCCTCTGCATCATCTGTCAAGGTAAAGGTAATGTTTGCGCCCTCTGGGTCAGTAGCAGTCAAGGTCCCCACTAATGTACCATTAGCACTATTTTCTTCAATACTGACACCAGAGAGTTGAATGTTGGTGGGGTCTTCATCTACATTAACGACATTGATAGTCAAAGTTGCCTCAGAGCTGTTTCCCGCTGTGTCTTGGGCCTTCACAGTTATACTGTGACTCGGACTAGTTTCAAAATCCAATGACGCCCCATCGGCTACTCGTATCTCATTACCGTCAGCGAGAGTGAAACGCCCCCCTGCATTATCTGTCAAGGTAAAGGTAACTTCGCTGCCCTCTGGGTCATCAGCAGTCAGGGTCCCCACCACTGTATCATTAGCACTATTTTCTTCAATACTGACATCAGAGAGTTGAATGTTGGTGGGGGCTTCATCTACATCATCGACATTGATAGTAAAAGTTTTGTCATAGCTGTTTCCCCCTGGGTCTTGGGCTCTCACAGTTATACTGTGACTCGAATTAGCTTCGTAGCCGGAGGCTTGCCGCTGATGTCATAGCAAACCCTCGACACTCCCTACTCCCACTCAATCGTCGCCGGAGGCTTGCCGCTGATGTCATAGCAAACCCTCGACACACCTTTCACCTTGTTGATGATTCTGCCTGCGACAAGGTCAAGAAACTTAGGCGGCAACCTCGCACATTTCGCTGTCATAAAATCGGTGGTCTCGACCGCGCGCAGAAATACGACATAGCTGTAATCGCGGCTGTCTCCCATCACGCCGACTGATTTGACTGGCAGAAAGACGGCAAAAGCCTGGGCGACCTTGTGATAAAGGCCGTGCTGGTGCAATTCCTCAATGTATGGGCTAATTAAGCCCTTACCGATCAGCTGACTTTAACTTTGCATTAAATTAAGCAATACGCTTAACCACAAACACGCAAGCAGTTTTCATCTGCACAAATGCACTCAAGAACTCTTTCCCAAGCAACGAAGAAACAACCTTCCATAAGGGCTCCTGTAGGGGTTTTTGGTCTTCAATGACAGCGAATCCTCCAACCTTCAAACGCGGAAGAAAAAATTTCAACGAATGCAGGTTAGCATTAGACGAGTGCAAACCGTCATCAATCATTAAATCAAAGCCATCTCCTATACTTCTACCGAGTTCGCTAAACGTCTCTGTATCAGTCTGATCAACAAAGTATGTGTTGATCCTTTCCTCATCAAATAGCACTCTTTTATCGAGGTCGGCTCCGTAAACACTAGCATCTTTCAGAAAGTCCCTGAATGCTCGTAATGACGCACCAGGCTTTCCGCCACGCCCCATTGTAGAAACAATATCAATGCTGTCAGTGCCTAAACCAATTTCAAACACTTTATCAATACCGCTCGCAGAACTTAAAATTGAAGCGTACAACATATGGTAATTGTGCCTGCTGGCTTTATCACTGCCATAATGAGTAAAAAGCTTTTCTAGGGCGCTTTTTTCAGGAGTTATTTCAGTTAGAAAACTCTGCACTAAAGATTTGAATTCTTCGTTCTTGTCGCTCACACAAACAAATGAAGCCAATCCGGGAATTACTTGGTTGATAGACTGAATTGTCAACTTAGCTCGGATACCGTACAACCCCCATCCGCGAGCCTCAAAAAGCGGAAATGTACTTAAGATATTAAGCCGTGTAGATCCATGTTTGAGTTTGCGTGATCTATAAACTTTTACCAATTTGTAAAAAGGAGTAGATCTGATTATTTTAATAAATCCTTTCATTTCTTTCTTCCCTCAGTTATAGTTTACACCAAAAATACTACTCCCACTCAATCGTCATTCAATGACGCCCCATCGGCTACTTGTACCTTATTATCGTTAGCGATAGTGAAACGCCCCCCTGCATCATTTGTCAAGGTAAAGGTAACTTCGTCACTCTCTGGGTCATCAGCAGTCAAGGTCCCCACCACTGTCTCATTAGCACTATTTTCCTGAATACTGACACCAGAGAGTTGAATGTCGGTGGGGGCTTCATTTACATCAACGACCTTAAAGGATCGAATGTTGGTGGAGGTTTGATTCAATTCAAAGGCTCCGATATCGGTACCGGAACCGAGAGTCCTGCTAAACCCCATTCCTCGCTGATCTGTAGTCAAAGAGTTGGGGTTGCTGCCAGTGTTAATAGCTGGGGAACCCGATTGGAGGGCGATGGTTAGGGTTGGTCCACCGTTGTCTTGTAAACCGTTGGGGTCCAAGAGGGGGTCTTCCCCTATGATATTATTTCCCTCGTCATTGGTAATGAACCCCCCGTTTTCTATCAGGCTATTACTGGCTGTGATTGTTCCAACAACATTAAAGATGTCAGAGTTTACATGGGAGCTTATGATGTTGTCAGCGACAATGGTGCTTTGAAGGTTTATGAAATCTTGAAAGAAAATACCACCCCCATTCTCCCCCGCCGAGTTGCCGCTCACGGTGCTATTAGTGATGTTTAGGGTTCCATTATTGTCAATCCCACCCCCATTCGCGTTCGCCGAGTTGCCGCTCACGGTGCTATTAGTGATGGTCAGAGACTCATAGTTCAAAATCCCACCTCCATCACCAATAGTTGAGCCACCAGTTATAGTTAGACCATCTAAAATAACGTTGCTATCATTAGCATTATCACCATCATTTATGTTAAATACCCGACTGCTGTTGTTAGCAGTAATAGTAATATCCCCAATCCCATCATTATTCAGATCCCCATCAATAGTCAAACTTTTGTCAATTAATAGCTCAGTGCCTCCTAAGGTAATGGTGTTCCCACTCAAACTACTGGCAAAAGTGATGGTATCCCCATCCACAGCCGCCGCTAGGGCTTCCCGTAAAGTAGTTTATACATCACTATTATTAGTAACATTATTTAAGGTATTTACCGTCAGAGTAGCCGCTTCAGCTCTCAGAATTTGACCATCAATCGTTAATGTTACGGTATCATCTTCTTGCTGTAATGCTGCCAACTCAGCTTTGGTCAAGTCTTTACCCCGCACCAAAGCAGAGAAAATCGCTCCTTCATCTCCTGCACTATCTTTGGTGTTGACCTGGGCATCAACGCCATGACCAATCTCTTCCAGGAGTACCTCCACAATTTCTTGGAACGGAGCCTGCTCTATAAATTTCCGGGCTAGATAAATCTTATCCTTCTCTAGGGCATAAGCTCCTCTGGCTCCCCCTAACTCGGCACCGTCGCGAATCTCAATCTTTGGCCAACTACTAATATCGCCCCGGGCAAACTGCTGGGCCAGGGAGGACAATTTTTCTCGATCCAAATCTACACCGAAAGCAGGAGCTAGTATCTTTTGGCTCAAACCGCCTTTCTGGACAAAGGATTTGAGCAATTGTTCAACTTGCAACTGAATTTGGTCCAACTTCAAGGTCATAGCATTAGACATTTCTAAATATTCAATCATTTTCTGACTTTTACTATTTTATCTTATTTTAAAGAATCCAAGTCACAGCCTCTTCTAAATTAACGTGAGTTCGACGAAACGGCGTTGCTGAATCAAGGTGGTTGCGCTGCGTTGACACTCCCCATCCCGCTTACGCGTAGGATGCGTTACGCTAACCCATTTAATTTAGGATGCTGCTACGTACGATGCGTTACGCCAACAAAGTTTGTATTGTTGCTACTACTTACGGCTAGTAACGCATCCTACGACAGCTAACGCATCCTACGGATGGGGATTCTTAGTTCAGCGACCGGATTTAGCTGTACAGGACGGATCCAATACAGCCAGAGATCCAATTTCCCTAAGCGTATTACTTTCGGTGTGCCCCACCGTAGTTAGTCCTTTGATTAAGATGTTCCGGGCGGCATTTACATCTCTATCTGCTACATACCAGCAATGGGGACAAACATGGGTTCTGCATGACAGAGACTTCTTAACGGATTCACCGCAATTAGAGCAATTTTGACTGGTGTAATGCGGGGGAACAGCGACCGTTACTTTCCCGTATTTGCGCCCAAAATGCTCTAGCCAGACCCGAAAGGTGTACCACCCTGCATCACTGATTGATTTGGCCAGTTTGCGATTTCTTACCCCTGCTCCTGCGCAGCCGCGCCTGAGCAGGCCTTCACATTTAAGTCGACCTAGGCCACCAAATCGTTAGATTGGATGACGCAATATGCAACTCGTTTGACATATTCTTTACGCTGCCTACTTATTCTCAAATGCTTTCGAGCATATCGCTCTCTTGCCTTGTGATAGTTATTGGACTGTGGAACGCGAGCGGCACCTTTGGTGTTAGCGCCTCTACGAAATTTCCTGGATTTTTTCCTATTAGTTCGGTTTAACTGATGTTCTGCTTTACGGTAGAATTTTGGAGATTCCCAGACTTCCCCGTGGCTGTCTGCAAGAAAATACTTGATTCCCAAATCCACCCCCACCCGCCCCCCAACCCCCCTCCCAGGAGGGGGGCGAAGGGGGGTGGGTTGGACTCAATCTCTATATCTATCTTGATGCAGAATTGGGCGTAATACCCGTCAGCCCTTTTAACCAATCGGACTCGTTTAATCTGGTCTGACGAATAGAAAGCCAGATCCCAAGTGCCAACCAGCTTTAACTTTCCTATGCCGTTCTTATCGGTGAACTCAATCTGTTTAGGAGAGTGGAGTTTCCAGCCACTTCGCTTATATTCCACGGAGCGGGGGTGCTTCTTAAACTTTGGGAAGCCTTTCTTTCCGCACACCTTCTTCTTACAGTTATCAAAGAAACGACTGATAGCGGCCCACGCACGCTCAGCTGAAGCCTGACGAGCGGTAGAGTTAAGCTTATTGGCTGTCATGATATTCCGCAGCCAGTAGTGCGCACTGCTTGTTTAAATCATATTTATTCGCACCCTTGGTGTCCATCCAGAATCGGAGGCACTTGTTTCTAACGAATTGCCCCGTCCGGATAGCTTCATCTATGGCTTTATATTGGTATTCCTTGCCTTTTAGCTTAAACTCCAGAACTATCATTTTTTTTTGGCTGGTGACCTTGTGCCCTCTATCATAGTACAAAACTTGGGAAAATGTCAAGAGATTTGGGCGCGCTATCCATCCCCACCCCGCTTCGCGTAGGATGCGTTACGCTAACCCATTTAATTTGGGATGCTGCTACGTACGATGCGTTACGCCAACAAAGTTTGTATTGTTGCTACTACTTACGGCTAGTAACGCATCCTACGACAGCTAACGCATCCTACGGGTGGGGTCTTCCGCGCGTCTTGATAAAGACTGATAACTACCTGCTTATTGTAACTCAAACCCTAGCAAACGAGCAATATCGCTAGTGGAATCCCCTATTTGACTCAGATAAGTAGCATTTTCTGCTAGAACCTCTAGATATTGGTCAGTTTTCGCCCCAACCTGAGCAGTATAATTGCCATAGATAGCATCCCATGCTTCATCGGAAACTTCCGCAGGTTGCAACTGTTCCCGAAACTCTTCCCAGTCTATCCCTCAGTAGAGTAATAGTGGCATTTCCTCGGTTGCTGCCAAAATCAGGACCAATATTGAGGATGGAAAAGTCGATAATATCAGCAGATACGTTATATTCAGCCCCTTCTGGTACCCTGTCGCCGTAAGCAAGAATGTCAGCACCCCGCGCTAAACCTCCGTGGCTCTCATGCCTCAAACCTTTAGCTAGTTGACCAGCCGTAGGATGCGTTACGCCATAGCTGTCAGCTTTAAACACTTCTCCAGACGTGTGCTAACGCATCCTACTTAACTTTCTAAGACTACGTTATCGGTAAGAGTTAAAAGACCTACCTTGGGATGCGTGGCCAGTTCCAAGCAATAGAACCCGGTAGTTAAACAGTCTTACGAGGGGTAAGACAGTGCTGCCTGGATAGTTACCGTCCGATAACATTGCGCCTCGACCCAGCTCGAATCGAATTCGAGCTGGAAAGCGAGGCAAGACGGCGAGGCCTACATTACTGAAAAGTTGAGACAACATCATGTCTAATTACGTTTTCGTGGTCGATACCAACTTAAAACCGTTAACGCCATGCAAGCCAGGAACCGCCCGACGGTTGTTAAATGCGAGCAAAGCAGCTGTGTATCGTCGCTATCCATTTACCATCGTTCTAAAGAAAGCGGTAGAGGACAAGGCCAAACTGTGCGAATTGAAAATCGACCCAGGCAGCAAGACAACTGGGTTGGCGTTGCTGAAGGACGACAGTGTTGTCTGGGCAGCCGAACTCTCCCACCGGGGACAAGCAATTCAGAAAGCACTAGCGAAACGTCGAGCCTTGCGCAGTTCCCGTAGAAATAGAAAAACTCGCCATCGTCCGGCGCGGTTTCTCAATCGCACCAAACCAAAAGGCTGGCTCCCTCCATCGCTATTACATCGCGTCTATACTATTCTGACGTGGGTAAAGCGATTATCTCGGTACTGTGCTATTGACCGCTTAGCTCAAGAATTAGTGCGGTTTGATACTCAGGTGATGGAAAACCCAGAAATCTCGGGAGTTGAGTACCAGCAAGGCGAATTAGCTGGCTACGAAATTCGAGAATATCTGTTAGAAAAGTGGAATCGCCAATGTGCTTACTGTGGTAAAGCAGGCGTTCCACTGCAAATAGAACATATCCAGCCGCGAGCAAAAGGAGGAAGTAATCGCGTATCCAACCTAACGCTAGCTTGCGAACCTTGCAACCAGTCCAAAGGTGTCCACGATGTTCGCGATTTCTTGTCCGGTAAGCCCGACTTGCTATCTCGCATTCTAAAGCAAGTTAAAACCCCATTAAGAGATGCAACGGCGGTCAATGCAACTCGTTGGCGACTATTTAAAGAATTAAAAGAGACAGGACTCACGGTTCGCGTCGGAACAGGCGGGCAGACTAAGTACAACCGCTCGCGGTTTTGTCTCCCGAAGACGCATTGGCTCGATGCTGCCAGCGTGGGAGAAATGGAGGCGATTGACGTTCGCACGTCCCAACCATTACAGATTAAGGCAACCGGACATGGTACTCGCCAAATGTGCCGAACGGATAAATTTGGGTTTCCCAAGCGATACGTCCCAAGATTCAAATTTGTTAAGGGTTTTCAAACGGGTGACATCGTTAAAGCGGTTGTCCCAAAAGGGAAGAAAGCTGGAGTCCATATCGGGCGGGTAGCGGTGCGCTCGACAGGTTCGTTTAACATCTCAACCGCTAAAGGTTTAATACAAGGCATCAATGCCAAATACTGTCAACCAATTCACAGAAAAGATGGATACAGTTATCAACTTTAAGGCGGCTAAAGCCGCCGAGTCGCTTTTCCTCCGCGCGCTGAAGCGACGCGGTTTCCAAGCTCCCGGAGGTGTCTCATGATAAGTTCCAGCAAGGGTATTGGGAACCACAATTTCTTGATCTGGAGCAAATTCTTCCGAGAAACGGAAATCAAACTTATTCCGACTGGGTATATCGTTATAACGGATATACAACTCATTTGCAGCAGTTTCCGACACACTATCAAAATTCACCAACAGGGTTTCTCCTGCTTCCACTTGAACCTGATAGTAAACCGACTGTCCTTCAGCAAGAGTACCAGTTTCTGCTACCCCTAATTCTAAGGATTCCGTAGCGATCGCCACTTCTTCCAAGGAACCACCAATATTGTTCTCCTCCCTATTCTCAGGAATTTGATTGCGAATATCGCTGCGAACAATGACAAAATATTCTCCCGGTAATAATCCTGGTAAAGTAGCAGTTACCGTCTCACTATAACTTTCCCCAGCACCTACTCCCCCTGAGTGCAATACTTGAGCGAAGAAAGCATCGTTGATATCCCAATTTTGGTAACTTGAAGTAACTGTCCACTTATTCCTGCTTCCTCTGCTTCCACATTAATAACCACCAAGTCGGGGGAAAATTCTGGGGGCAAATCTACCGGCTCTGGCTCTATTATGGGAGTAGTATCTAGAGGTGGGGTAATATCTACATTGGGATCTAGTTCTGGGTTAGTCTCAATAGTAATGGTACCCGTTGCTTCATACTGGGAACCGGAAGACAGGGAATTGGTGCGACGTACCCTTCCTAAGAAAATATCGTTGCTATCCCCCAAACTATTATCCAGAGAGAGATAAACGGAATCGTACCAGAAATTGGAGTTAGTTTCCCCTTCCCCGAAGTTTTCCACCGTCCAAGTTATTGTGAGAGACTCTCCCACCCGGATGGTTTCTACACCAATCCCAACCTCCGTAACTTGCAAATCTGCTAACTGTCGTGTTACGGTGATAGGAACCACCTCAGACTGATTGTTATTCTCTCCCTCAGCCTCAAAAACCTCATTATTGGCGTCCGTAACCAAAACAATATCATAATTCCCCTCCAAAGTAAAGGGTATCTGAACTATCTCACTGCGGGAATAACCCTCTCTCACTCCCAACAAACCGTTGCGGGTAAAGGAAGCCAGGAGAATATCTTCCCCAGACTCAGAAGAAGCAAAAACTCGGTCCGTCCAACTATTAACAATAGTATCCCCAATACCTTCATTAAGTACATTGTAAGTAACTAAGATGCCTTGCCCTGTCTCTGCTTTACCCAGCAAACTTACTTTTTTTATCCTTAAATCCGCAGGCTGAGAAACAATAGCAACCCCAGTACCGTCAACCGAGGTATTATTCTCATTATCCAGTTCAAAAACAGCATTCCCGCTGTCCGTCACCACAAAAGCAAAGAAACTGCCGGTCAACTCATTATCTAGAGCGAAGGTAGCGGACTTATCCACCGACTCTCCAGCTTCCAGAGCGCCATTATGAGTGCGATCGCCCAAAAACGGGTCCGTATTGGATACCAATAGTCAAACTTTCCCCAGCCCTTGCTGTTTCGGGAACCTGCACCAACACCACTTCCAAATCTGGGGGTGGAGTCAGATTAACTAAAGTCCCGTCGGATCCCGTATTATTATCCTCAAAGACAAACTCAAACACCTCATTGCTAACGTCAGTGCTGACAATGAAGAAGAAATTCCCAGAAACACCGATAGGCAAATTAACGGTTTGAGTTTCACTATAACTTTCCCCGGAATTCAAGACTCCCCTGTGTCGGTTACTCCCCAGGAGAGTATCATTTTCATCCAAAACCTCATCGGTAGAAACGAAAATCTGGTTCGACCTTCCCCTTCATTAGTAACAGTCCATGAAACGGTAAGAGGTTGACCAGAAAATTCCTGAGCGGGAGAACTAACCTTAGTAACTTGTAAATCAGGGGGATCCGTCAACTCTATATCCGTGAGACCGCCAGCAGCAGTATTATCCCCCTCATTCCCAAATTCATCCATCTGGTTCCCAATATCCGTCTGCACCAACAAGAAGTACTCCCCTTGAATACCTTGAGGAAGAGTTACTTCCAAACTATTCCGGTAACTATTCCCCCCAGGGAGAAAACTGGGATTAGTCGCGGTTCCCAAGTTAATATCGTTAGCATCGAGATTTTGGTCCAAAGATAGGAAAACTCCATCTGACCAAAATGGAGTGGTGGTGGAACCCTCTCCCGTATTAGTTACAACCCATTCTACCAAAATAGACTGCTCCGAGAAAGCAGTAGGTGGTGGGATGATTTCTGTAACTTGCAAATTGGGGAAAGGAGAAAGAGTAATGGCGATCTGGGGGCGGGGCACCTTAGTGCCCCGCCCGCCAGATCTGTTACCACAGATCGCCTGCTCATCCACAGCAGTATTATTATTATCCAACCCTCTCAAAAATAATTATCAGGTCCGTTGTAGCAGTGGCACGATTAAAAAAATAAGCTTGGATTCCCTCATCAGAGGTGATTTGGAAACCCAAATTATTGACTCCCGTTCCTGACATCGCTTCACCAAGGGGAATATCAACTAAAGCAAAGCCCTGACTGTTCAGCGTTACCGTTTGATTAAAACCATTGCCATTAGTAACGGTAACTTCCTGGTCTGGATCGCCGAAAATGAAAAGCTGAGGAGAGCTGACTTGTCCAGGGAAATTGGCGTGAAAATTTAAAAATAGTTCAAACATATTAATTGCTTCCGTTCTGTTATCTACTTGTTAATCCCTATAAAACTTAGTGCTTGTTAATTATGGTAACTGGTAACTGGTAACTGGTAACTGGTCAATAGACTGCTCCGAGAAAGCAGTAGGTGGTGGGATGATTTCTGTAACTTACAAATTAGGGAAAGGAGAAGGAGTAATGGCGATCTGGGGGCGGGGCACTAAGGTGCCCCGCCCGCCAGATCTGTTACCACAGATCGCCCTTCAGGGTTTCAATATTGCTCCTCAGGGATTGAATGAACTTAAATCTCGCTTTATTGACCTTGCTTACCACGAATTTCGCAACCCCTTAGCCAGTATTTTCCTGACAATTGAGTTATTACAATTAGATGATAACCCAGCTCAACAGGAATATTTATATTTTATTAAGCAAGCTGCCAAACAAATGCAATTTTTATTAGAAGATATTTTAGTGCTGGGGAAAGCTGAAGGGGGAAAATTGGTTTTTAAACCAGTCCCTTTAAACTTAGAGCATTTCTGTGGTAAATTGGTGGAACAAATGGAACTGACTGTACTCCAGCTTGTATGGACGAGAAAGAGAAACTTTTACAGCTGCTTCTGACTAATTTAATTGCCAATGGTCTCAAATATTCTCCCCCAGGGAGTACTGTAGATTTAGCATTGGACTGTAACCAGGAGGAGGGGAAGGCAAAATTTACAGTGAGGGATCGGAGGATTGGCATTTCCCCAGAGGACCAAAAACTCTTGTTTCAGTCATTTCATCGGGGGAAAAATGTAGGTAATATCCCCGGTACCGGATTGGGGCTATCCATTGTCAAACAAGCCGTAGACTTGCATGGGAGCACAATTCAGGTAGAAAGTGAAGTAGGGGCTGGGACCACCTTTACAGTGGTGCTACCCTTGGACTGTTCTCCAGATCACCCCATAGGAGTAAGATGATAAACAGAGCAAAAACCTATCTAAATCAGAGGAACGGAAGTATGGCTGAGATTAGCAAAGAAGATATGGGTGCTAGACTGGGGAACATCGACCAAATTCGCGATCTGCTCTTTGGACATAAAACTGAAGAATACGAGCAGCTATTTGAGAAGCACACTGAACGTCTGGATAAACTAGAGTCGGAATTATCCCAGTTTAAAGCAGAAATGGGCGGTCCGCGAAACTGTTTCAACAAGTACCAGAACATGACAGTTACCAGTTAAGTATTTATCCCGCTTGTCTGAGTCCCCCACTAAATTAACAACATCATGGTACATGACAACTGGTAACTGGTAACTGGTAACTGGTAACTGGTAACTGGTAACTGTTTTCCAGACTATCCTCAAATTATCAGGACTTACGTCACTTCCGCGAAAACAGGTGCATATGTGGATAAAATGTTTGCTACATTAGCCAGCACTATAATGAAGACAGATAACCAACAACAAACAAGGAATAACCAATAAGAATGAAGAGATTGCGTTTAGCTTTAGCAGTAATAGTAGCCAAGACCATCGCTGCTATAGTAAGATCCTTGGGCTTAGGAGCTGCTAGTGTCTTACCAGGAGCAATTGCCAGCCGCTTCCACCCCCAGCTACTATCGTTGTTATCTTCTCAAGTGAGTCGGGGTGTGATTCTAATTGTGGGCACCAATGGAAAAACTACTACCTCCCTGCTGCTACGGAAAATGCTGGAAACCCAGGGCTATAAAATCGTCCACAATGCTAGTGGTGCTAATTTAATTAATGGCTTAATTGCGGTGCTGTTGGAACATGGTAATTTAATTGGCAAACTTACGGCAGATTACGCTATTTTGGAAGTAGATGAGAATGTCTTGCCTTTAGTTTTGCAGCAATGTCAGCCCAAGTATATTTTAGGCTTAAATCTCTTTCGGGATCAATTAGATCGCTATGGGGAAGTGGATAGTATCAGTCAGAGGTGGCAAAGGGCCATCGCTCCCCTCCCCCCGGAGACAACAATTATTCTCAATGGAGACGATCCCAGTCTCTCCTATTTAGGTCAACAATTATCCCAGCAGGTGTTATACTTCGGTTTACAGGAACCGGAACTGTATTTAGAGAAAATGAGTCACGCGGTAGACTCCATTTATTGTCCTCGTTGCGGTCATTTGCTAAACTATGAAGGGGTTTATCTCTCCCATTTAGGTGATTTTCACTGTCCTAGTTGCGGTTTTGCCAAAAGTACTCTGGCAGTTAAGAGTGGGGAATGGCCCCAAATTTTGATTGGAGTTTATAATAAATATAATACCATGGCAGCGGGGTTATTGGCTCAAACTATGGGTATTGCCCTAGAAGATATTAAGGAGACGATTAAAAATTTCCAGGCTGCTTTTGGAAGGGCGGAGGAATTAACAGTTGAAGAAAAGCAGGTGCGGATTTTGCTGGCGAAAAATCCCGTGGGAATGAATGAAACAATTAGAGCTGTGAATGAGATTAAAGCAGGGGGAAAAGCTTCCACAACCTTGATGGTTTTGAATGACAGAATTCCTGACGGAACCGATGTATCCTGGATTTGGGATGTGGATACGGAGAAATTGGTAAGCTTAGGAGGAAAGATAATTGTCAGCGGCGATCGCGTCTACGATATGGCACTGCGCTTAGAATATAGTACCATGTCTAATGATGATTTCCAGTTGATTGTTAAAGAAGATTTACAGGAGGCGATCGCCACTGCTTTACAAGAGACTCCCCCAGAGGAAACCCTCCACATTATTCCTACTTATTCAGCCATGTTGGAAGTGCGACAAGTATTGACTGGTCGTCAAATATTGTAGTGTCTTGTAACACAATTATAAATAAGGGACAACTTTTTGTCCCAATTGTCCACAAACCTCCTCTCTTATCTTTTTCTGTGTCCTCTGCGCCTCTGTGGTTTATTTTTTACATACAAAATTATCAAAATTTAATCCAATCATAATGGGTTTTCTTGTTTGACCATTCTTACAGGTGATACAATCTTGTGAAGGAGAAATAGAGATGAACTACGACAACAGGTTATTATTATCAGGGCTATTTCATTCTAGATGGTAAGATAAGATGCTAAGGTACAAGAGGATCAACATCGATGGGTCAAATTGCTATTTTAGAAGCCTTTTCTGATTTACCAGATGCTCGTAGAGGACAGGGAAAAAGACACTCAGTAGCTATATGTCTAGCTATCTTTACCCTAGCAGTCGCTGCTGGGAATAAAGGATTTTTAGCGATCGCAGATTGGATTGATTCCTATCGAGAGGAGTTGAGCCAATTGTTTCAAGTCAACAGACTGCCATCATACAGCACAATCCGCCGAGTTTTACTGAACATGGATTACTCAGATTATTTAGCAAGGCTCGCTTGCTTTTTCGAGATCACTCCGGAAACTGTGCTGTTCCAATTCCCATTGTGGGTTCTGTCGTCGCAGTTAATTCATCTAGGTAAACTCGCTGGACACGTCCACTGGCAAAGAATTCCCGGTACCAGTCTGGAGGAGAGGTTTCGATACTGCGGTTGGGATACAGTACTGTCGCTTGCCAATCATTGGGTGGCTGTTTCTGACGGAGGTAAATAAAGATTGACCTAATCAGGCGGGAATAAAAATGGTCGTCTTCCTGGAACTGCACTTCGCAGAAACAGATGGGTAAGTCCTGTTGTGCTGCTTTCGGTAAGAAAACGCCATCAAGACGAATGGCTAATTGCTTGATTTCGACGGAAGTGAAGCTGTAGGAATCAGCTAAGGAAGTAGGTTGATCTGCTAGCTCAAAAAAGATACTGGGGAAGTTCAGAAATAAGTGATACCAAATGCTATCCGTTTTCACAAGGTTGATTTCCTAGAATCTGAAACAATTGTACCTCAGTAGTCAATTTCATGCTATAGTACATTACAATTTACTCCAGCATCCTTGATTGTAAGGTGTAGCTCACTGGCAAATGGTGGCATAGGAATAGTTGCATATGGCTGGTCAAATACCTCAATTTATTGCCCAGGAAGATAGATAAACACAGTTTGCTCATTTGTATCTATTAACCAACCCATCGGAGTCCCATGTTTCAGACAGTGAAGAATATTTTTTCGTGACTTTTGTTTGACTTTGATCAGGAGACAATATTTCAATTGTCCAATCTGGTGCTATAGTAAATATATTGGCAATTTACCCTGTCTTGGTGCGCTTTCCACCCCGAATCTGATTCGGGGTGGGTCGCACCGCATTTTCATCACGGAGAATCCGACTCCAAATAAAAACTACAATGTCAGGAACAGTTGAACGACCACCAAAAGTACAACGTAGCTCAGGAAAAGCACGAGCAATGCGTTTATATTTTACTATACCATTAATGGCTGGTACCAATTCTCCTTGAATTGCACTATGTTTACCTTGTGGCATCGGTTTCTGGATGATTTTTCCGTCAATGTATTCACTCCCAGGGTTCGTTTCGGGTAATTTCAGAAACTCCCCTGTTATATTTTTCAATTTGGATAAGATATTATTGCGTTTTTTGAAGCTGGTGTGTTAGACTGGTAATTGAAAACCGCTATCATCCCTATTATACTTGAAAACTAAATCTGGTGTGCAATTATTTTATATATTACATGTTTCTTACTGCAAGTGAGCACTGAATCTGATGCAAGTATTTCGTTTGTCGAGTAAAGGACAAATTATCATTCCAAAAGCCTTACGTGCTGCTCATCATTGGGAAGCCGGTCAAGAACTTATTGCTATTGATGTTGGTGATGGTATTCTTATAAAACCCAAAAAGCCTTTTCCAGAGACAACTTTAGCCCAGGTTGCAGGATGCTTGAAATAGGTCGGAAAACCGAAGACTCTCGATGAACTAGAAGATGCAATTGGCCGAGGAGTGAGGGAGCAATGGCATGATCGCAGTTGATACAAACGTTATTGTACGTCTCTTAACACAAGGCCAGTACCCCGCGAAGTCAGCTTCGTTGCTCTCATGCCTCAGAGCGATGAAGCTGCGAGACCAGCCGTAGGGGCGCCCTTACAGGGATACCCCGCGCCAATCACGACCGTATCGCCCACCGTTAGACGCTCTGATAATCTGATAATTGCGTAAAAATTGAGGAACTTACCGCTTGCCAACCAATGACCAAGCACAAGCCTGCCTTCGGGTTTGTCAAATGTTATCTAGCTATTTTAGGGACATTCAGATCTTTCGCTTTGACGAACAAATGGATATCGTTTTTATATTTGCCGGAGAGGAATTACAAATCATTGTTAATCCTCAAGGGGAATGGAGGTTTTCAAATGCAGCCGAACTTTGAGACTATGTCTACTATGGAATTAAAGAGGTACGCTCTTGCTCATCGTGGTGAGGTGGAGCCACTCCGCGAGCTTTACCGCAGACGAACTCCTGATGAAGAAGCCACTTGGTTTAAGTTGCCAAAAAACAAAGAGGAGGAGCAGCAACAGTTGGAGTTGTTCAAGAGGATCATTTCGGAGCAAGAGGCTAGCAGCTGAGGCAATCGCCCGCGAATGAATTGCGGGCGCAAGCCTTGCGCCCCTACCGTGTAAAACCCCTTCAGGGTTTAAGTAGTTCGTAGGGTGGGCAATGGAGATAACGTGCAGCTGCCCTTTATGAAGAGTAAATTCCTGTTTGCCCACCAAATCCAGTTCGTAAGCGATCGCCAAGGGCGCTAGTCTCTTAAGTTGGCTTGTGGTAAGAAACCCAACAGCAAAGGTGTATGGCTTGGGTTTCGCTTTTGACTGTCAATCGTATTGGTTTTTCCCAGGCTGACTTCCAGAAAGCATGAACACAAGAAGAACGATAACACCTATAAATGGTATAAAACCAATCAACAGCCACCAACCACTACGACCTGTATCATGAAGTCGCCTAACTGCTACGGCAATACTTGGAATAAGGACTGCTTTTTTACTTGCGGTGGTGGTCAGTACTTGGGGATCCCTGATACCTACGTTAGCAAGACCATCGGTGAGCAACAGCACCCGATTGATTTTTTGGGAGTCCAGTTGCCCTTTCACGTATTCGCAGCCTTTCAGCCATCCCCCGGATAGGTTAGTGAGACCCCCAGCCCGAACTCGACGGATAGCCTTTTTCAGGGCAGTCTTGTCTGTCACAGCTTGGGGCGGGATTATGGTGTCCACCTTATCGTCATACACCACCAAGGAGAGGATATCGCTGGGTTCCAGTTGATCAACCACGGACTCAGCTGCTTGGAGGGCATAGCGCAAGGGGGCACCAGCCATGGAACCGGAGCGATCGATTACTAAGGAAAGATTGAGATCTCGCTGTGGGGTTTGAGACTGGTCAACCTGAAATCTCAGCAGTTACCAGTTACCAGTTAAATGTTTTTCAAAATCGACAAAAACGCCAAAAGGTGCATGAAATTCTACCTTACCTCCCACAAACTGACCTAATTTGTACTTGGATTTGATTTCCTCCCAACTTTTCCTATCCATGTTGTTTAATTAAAATATAGAAATACTTCTGGTTGAACTTGAAAACGCCGGGCTGTTTCATTCGATTTTTTGGCGATCGCCAAGCCTTTTGACTGGCAAGATTTTCACCTCTTTTTTCCTATTAAAATACTAAATCAGAGAAAAAAAATCCGCGCACCGCGAAGCGGATCTCTTCGAGATCGCGTGCTACAAAGCGCTTTCAAAACCTCACCAAATATTTGGATATGGAGAATGAAACAGCCCTGCTTGAAAACGTTGTGCTAACTGTTTAATTTGACTCTGGTTTAAGGCTTGATCTTTGTTTAAAATTGCTTCTATTGTTGACTTGGTTCCAATTTCAGACAAATCTGACAAACTTAGTTCATGTTCTTCAATTAAATAAGCCAATACCTCACTCCCGCTACAATTAGAGATAGAATAATGCTCTGTTTCATAAACCTCAATCAGTGTCCCTAACCTATGGAGCAAATTATAAAGAGGATGCTGTTCATTTATCCCCACTATATCAATCAATTCATTCAATCGCTCGATTGCTTGCTCATACTATTTTTCATTGCGAATCGTAAGCATTGGTTCTGTTTCACCACCATTGGTATTAATATCAGGAGGTAGTTTGGTTAAGTTTTCCATTTGTTTTTGTGGTGCTACAGTAACAATGCCCGACGGAACGAAACGCTAACCCTACCTACGATGTTTTTCAATAAATAGTCTTATATTATTTATGCTAAATTGTTTTAATAAAAGGTATAGCGCCTGGGGAAATTCAAACCCTGTAGGGGTTTGACAAGGGCGATCGTCAACCTAACTAAATATTTAACATTGGCTAATTATATATTTAGACGTATGAAGGTGGGCAATGCCCACCCTACAGGTGAATTGTCTGACGTACTAAGGTAGCTAAACGTTCTGCACTATCTTTAACAGCCAAATTAGCAGTTTTCAAACCCATTTCTTCCAGTCGTTCAGGTTGCTGTAGCAAGTCTAACACCACACCTTCTAACATAGGGGCTGTAAGTTCCGATTCGGGGTAAACTAAAGCAGTTCCAGCATCGCCAAAGACTTTAGCATTTAAAGCTTGGTGATTTTCCGCTGCATAGGGATAAGGAATCAAAATTGCGGGAGTTTGGGTAAAGGCTAATTCTGTCAGGGTTCCAGCACCAGCACGACTAATAGCTAAATCAGCCCGTTGCAGTATCCCAGCCATATTGTCTGAGAAAGCCATGGGGAAATACGCCGTCGGGTGTGGTGGATGCTCTTCAGTATCTCTATCTCCAGTTAAATGGATAACTGCTGCCCCCGCTGCTAACCAAGCCTTCAAGCACTGGCGGACTAATTTATTCACCGCAACAGCCCCCTGAGAACCCCCCACAACCACAATTACGGGAACGTCCGTAGGTATGGACAAGTCTAGGGATTGGCTTTGGTGAAACTGCTTTCTGACAGGTGTGCTAACATAGACTGTGGGGGAATTGGGAAAATATTGGGCCGTACCACTCATACCCAGGGCGATCGCTTTACAAAAACCCCCCAACAAGCGAGTCACTTTACCGGGGATAAAGTTAGCTTCGTGAATAATGACTGGTATTCCTTGCATTTTAGCAGCTATAATTGCGGGAGCTGCAATATAGCCCCCAGTAGTAAAAACCAAATGGATATTTTTTTCTCTCAGGAGTCGGCGCACTTGAAAAATTGCAGCCATGAGACGGGAGAGAATGGTTATACTATTCCAACCGAAACCCTTTTGAAATCCTGCTACTGGGATGGTATGGAGGGGATAGCAGTGGGGAACTAAAGTTTGCTCTAGTCTGTCTGGAACCCCTAGCCACTCTATTTGATACTCATTCAGTTGTTCCGCGAGAGCGAGGGCCGGAAATAAATGTCCTCCCGTACCACTAGCAGCAATTAATAATCGAGTTGAGTGTTCAGACATCCCAATTAACCCTTTACAATATACGATAGATATTTAAATTCCTCCCCCATGCGCAATTTTAGAACTTCAAGAAAACCCTTCTTTCCCTTGGCGAATATCCGCTGGTCCATGTCCCTTTTGCTCATGGGAGTACTTGTTGGTGGGGGGCAGCTGGCTACCCGTGCTGAGAGTCCTCAAACTGCTCCGGTGGAACTGACCGAAGTTCTCAGCCAAATTGAGTCTGCTGCTAATCAGGGAGATTTACCAGGGCTGATGCAGTTTTACAGCCCCAATTTTAACCACTCAGATGGTTTGGAGCATGATACTTTCTTCCAAGCTTTGAGTCAAATGTGGGAGAATTCCCCTCGGATAAAGTATCGCACCTCATTACTGTCCTGGTCTCGTGAAGGTAGGGAACTGGTGGCAGAAACAGTGACTGAGATACTGGCCAGCAAGCGGGAGAGTGGGAGGTTGATTTTGGTAACTTCCACCGTGCGATCGCGCCAGTATTTTGAAGATAAAAAACTTCTGCGTCAGGAAATTTTAGCAGAAAGAACGGAGGTAAATTCCGGTAGCAACCCTCCCGATGTAAAAATTATTTTACCGGAAAAAGTGCAGGTTGGGGAAGAATTTAACTTTGATGTTATTGTCCAAGAACCTTTAGGAGACGATTTGCTCTTGGGGAACGCTATAGAAGAAGAAATTGGTGGTACTAAATACCTTAATCCTAGCAACTTCGAGTTAGAATTACTGCCAGCAGGAGGAATTTTCAAGCGGGTAACTGCCCCTCAGATTGCTGATAATCGTTGGTTTTCTGCTATTATAGTCCGGGGAGGTGGAATTACTATGATTACCCAACTAGTGCGGGTTGAACAGTGAACAGTTACCAGTTATCAGTTACCAGGACGCCAAGGGCGGGACGCCAAAGGCGGTTGCTTCGCAAAGCTTACGCAAAGCTTCGCAAAGCTTCGCAATTACAAGATTACATAATTTTTGTGCACATCAATAATTTTTATAATGTTGTTGGTCGCTGTTAAATCCTCCCTTTGCGCCTTTGCGGCTTTGCGCGAGAACAGTCCCACAAGCCAATGGCTGGGGGACACAACTCACGAACTTACTAAAACTTAAGTAAATGGCATCACACTAAAGTACACTAAAGTATTGTCAAGTAAAGCAGGGCCTACCGGTGTAGGGAGCAAAGCCGTGGATCCCTACACTGGTAACTGATAACTGTTAAAGTTGGATCGGACCCAAACTAGCCCCCGGATCGCTGGGTAGCTCTAAGGTGGGTTCCTCATGACTGTTAGCATTGCTGGGAAGGGACGGGGTGGGAGTGGGTGGGGCAGGTGCTCGAACACCCATCCAACTTTCTAACTCTCTACCGTACCTTCTTAAAAGCAAAGCCACCACATGACGAGGAGTCAAACCCGTCACTTCGCACAACCGATCCACAATTTCAACGCTTTCACCAGAAAGGGTGATTTGCTTCTTCTTCTTGCTCATAACAGCATTCCAGTCACACCACAAGTTTGGGGTTTGTCGGCAATTTTGAACCTTCCTTCAGTTTGCTCTACTAAAGGAGTGGCTAGAGGAGCAGAACCACCTACAATTAAGACTTCTGCCAACCCAGGTAACCATTGCGACCAACCAATCTTCAATTTATTACGAATATCAGAGAGCCATTTGTCAACGTAACTGGGAAATCTGTCGGCGAAACTAATTCCTGTAGTACCGTAACTCAAAGAACCGTCAGCGATCGCATCCATAATCAAACTTAGATCCGGGGTAGTATCCAGAGCCATTAAACTGGGGTGCTTGGCTACGATTTGTGCCAGTCGATAGGTTCCCTCTACAATTACTCTCGACTCTCGTATTAGAGTCCCGTTTTTAGTGTAGAGCTGTCCGATACCAGTTTTGCCACCCAGATCCAGAATGCCATTTATCCGAGCATATTTAAAGAGCTTATTACCTAATGCCCACTTGAAAGCCCCAAGAGTTTCCGGTTGCACTTCCATATTGGCAATACTGACGGTGATGTTTTTGCCGTTGCGAAGAATATGGTGGGTTCCCTTGAGTCCCTCAATCATAGCTTCCACTTTTTCCGTCTGCAAATCGTTAGGCAAGGAGCAGACGAGACGGTTCACCGTGATATTACTAACCCCAGGCAAGTTTTCAATCATAGCTAAAAACAGCTTGGGAGCCAAAAATGCTTTATCTAACTCGAACGTGGGGGTTCCCCCTAAGTCTTGTGCTACTGTTCCCACAGCCCAAGACTCCCCGATCAAGTTGGGGTTGTCTCCCCGCAAGTATTTAACGACTATGGAATTACTATCTTGTTGAGGATTGTCCCATTCTTCTAAGTCTTTGTGCCAGGAGGGGACTGTTTTAACATCGCCTCCGGTACAGTAGTATTTTATCATTCTGTTGCCCACATCCACCGCCACCTCTAAGCCTTTTTTGTGATTGACAGATCCGGTGGGGCTGGGTCGGTTTTGTTGGCCCGCGTATACATTTGCCTGGGTTTGAGTGTTAGACATTTAATTAGCTCGCTCTGCACTAGCCTCTCGTACTGTCAGATATTCTATATTACTGGGGTTCCATCATGGGATATTGTTTCACCCAGAGGCACAGAGGCACAGAGAGTTAAAATTGTCGCCTACCATAAATTAGTTGTTTTGAAGATAATTACTTATGTAAAAAAAAATTACTTGCCATTAGAGCGTTTGACTATTCTCGCGCCAATTCAAAGTTACTACTAAGCATAAATACTGTTTTTAAGAATTACTTTTTTATTCGTAAGCTACTAAATTAATAACTATTGGTGGTCTTTGGCTATTCTCATTAACGATTCTTATTGCTCTGACTAGTTACGAGGAAGTGAGGGCAGTATAACTGGTTTGGGTATGTCAGAACACCACCAGACAACTCAAAGTGATGATAACAACTCCAATCAAATTAAGAGTAAATCCCGTTTTAGCCATCTGGACCGTAGTTATCTTGCCTGTGCCAAACACAATGGCATTGGGAGCCGTAGCCACCGGAAGCATGAATACACAACTTGCGCTCAAAGCTGCTGGTAACATCAAAATAAGTGGTTCAAGCTGTTGGGCAAGTGCGGCAGTAGCCAGAATGGGCATGAGGAGCGTTGTGGTAGCGGTGTTGCTGGTCATTTCCGTCAGGAATGTTACGGTCAAGCAAATCACTGCGACTGTTAGTATCACCGGCAACCCGGTGACGGCACTCAGAGATTCTCCAATCACACGGGACAGTCCAGAGGTGGCGAAGGCTTTCGCAATGGCAATGTCGCCACCAAACAGAATGAGAATACCCCATGGCATTTTGGCAGCCGTGTCCCAATTCATGAGCCTGCCACGTTGACCATCACCCCTTGGAATCACAAATAGAAATGCCGAAGCCGTCAAAGCTATTGTGTCATCTCCCACAGTGTCAAGGCCCAAAGCGCCAGTCCAACCTCCAAAGGGGTGATCCAGGCTAGGGCGATAAGCCAGAACACCAAGAGTACGGGAAGGGGAGTGAGTGTGTAACCCTGGCTGGACTTCTCAATCCCATGGGTCAAATAGAACCATGTGGTGATGAGCATCATGAACGCAATGGGGACGCCCAGTAGCATCCAGTCCAGAAAGCGGTTCAACAGAACCCCAAAAATCTATGCAAATCTTTGCTTATCTGGGAGAAACAGTAAAAATGCACAGATTAGAGAATTTTCTTACGATAGGGTAATTGCAGTATACTATAATTGGTAGTGTAGATTTAAATGCCCAATTCTTCCATGGCTGATAAGCAAGCTACAACTGAATATATCTATACTCAGGTTGTGCCTGTTGTGGCTTGCAGTGACACTGTTCAACTCAAAGAAATAATGCGGCTGTGCGGGCTACCTCGTAAATTAACCTATCAGAAATTAGGCTCTCTCAATGGATGGGGCTTGGATTGGAAAAAAGCCGACAAAATAGTCCGCACCATGATGCAACCAGCGGATATTGGGTTGCCATCTAAGCTTTGGGAATGGTCAGTTAACGACACCATGAAAGCGATTGGGGCGCAACAAGAGGCAGCTAAAACTTTTCTGGGACGCAAGATTCACCAGCGCACGGATGATAAAGAGGAACTCCAGAAACTAGTAAAATTTCTCAAAGATAACCCTACCCAAAATAATTGGTTGCATCGTCAGTTTAGAAAGCAATATATTTCCTAACATACTTATGCCATAAAATAGGTGGTCTACCAGGGCGGTGACTATAAAGCTAAGAGATTAACCAGAAGCACCTTGAAACTGGAAATACAAGGATTGCAGAGAGGTAAACGCATCACTCTAAAGGTTTGTTGTCGTTACGTTATCAGGGGTAAAATTAGGGTAATACTCAACGAATCTGGTAAGTTTGAAGTCCATTGTGTCCGCAAGAAATTCATTCCCAAAAAAGTAAAGAAGCCAACTAAGGTCATCGGCGTGGACAAGGGTTATACCGAAGCTTTCTACACTTCTTCGAGAGAAAGTATAGGAAAGGGATTGGGAGATTTGCTAACTAAAAAAAGTGCTCGCCAACGCGCCCAAAACCGCAACCGATACAGGCTCGGATGCTGCCAAAAACAACCCTCAGAAAGCAGCGTCTATTCTCAAAAACAATCTAGGGTACGAAACCAAAGCTAAACGTAGAGCAGCTGCGCAAGCTACAATCAAGAATTTAATACGCAGAGATTTGCGTCCAGGGTAAACGCATCAAAAAGAGAGTTGACAAGATGAGATAGATGTAGGGGAAACCCCCAAGCAGTTTGGCAAAAAGTCGGTGACGATAGGACAATGCCAAAAACCTCAGGATTTCACCGTTTATGTCCAAAGCTGTCCAACTAAAATCATCACTAAAAGACTACTTCGGAGAAATTACCGCTCCGAGAGTGAGCGGGCGCTGCCGCCATAGATTGCTCGATATAATTGCGATTGCTTTGCTAGCAGTGCTAGCGGGAGCAGACGGATGGAAAGGAATTGAGACTTACGGGAAGGCCAAAAAAGATTGGCTATCAACATTTCTTGAATTGCCGAACGGCATACCGTCACATGATACCTTCTCCCGAGTCTTGGCTCGACTAGAACCTGAGAACTTGGAAAAGAGCTTTCGTCGCTGGAGCGGTGGGATTGTCGGGCAACTGGGAGCAGAAGTGGTGGCCATAGATGGCAAAACGGTAAGAGGCTCCTAGGACCGAAATGAGCAGCTCAAAGCCCTGCAACTGGTGAGTGCGTGGTCAAGCGAACATCGCTTGGTCTTGGGTCAAACACCGGTGGAGGAGAAGTCGAACGAAATAACAGCGATTCCAATCTTGCTTGAACAGTTGGACTTGAAGGGAACGGTAGTGAGCATTGATGCAATGGGGACTCAGACAGCGAGCGCCGAGCAAATTCATCAATGCGATGCCGATTACATCCTGACTTTGAAAGGGAATCAGGGCAACGTATCGAAAACCGCTCGTACTTGGTTTGAGTCCGTAGGATGCTAAGAAGTCGTAGGATGCGTTACTAGCCACTGTAGGATGCGTTACTAGCCGTAAGTAGTAGCAACAATACAAACTTTGTTGGCGTAACGCATCGTACTAGCAACAATACAAACTTTGTTGGCGTAACGCATCGTACGTAGCAGTGACAAGGCAGAATCTATCAGCGTAACGCATCCTACATTCCAGCGAGTTGCCTGGGGATAGCTCCCACGATTTCTGGACTTTAACCGAGAGTGGTCATCACCGACGGGAGAGGGGTCAAGTTTGGACGTTCCAAGCAAGCGATGTCTTCTCATCATCCGTTTGTGCAGCTTGGTCGGGACTTCAATCACTAGTAGTGGTTCGCCCTCGACGTCATCTCTGGAATAAGACCACAAGCGAAACTCGCTTTTTCCTCAGTTCTCTTAATACCGATGCTCCCTCTTTTGCTCGTTTAATTCGCGCTCATTGGGGTGTGGAGCAGGAGCTGCACTGGTGTCTTGATGTCGTGTTTGCCGAAGATGCCTCTCGAATTCGAGCTCATAATGGGGCTCATAACTTCAGCATCTTACGGCGATTGAGCCTCAACCTTTTGCGTCATCATCCTAGCGCTTGCAGCTTGAAGATGAAGCGCTACCGTGCTGGGCTTGATGATGCCTTTCTACTCCAAGTCCTCTCTCATTCTTTACCGACTACCACACCACACCATGATGTGAATTTTTGATGCGTTTACCCTGGATTTGCGTCGTTCTATACAGCCAGGTACGCAAGTCTACTGTGAAGATTTGAGCTACCCTATCAAGTCCAAAACTGAGTTTAAACGCCTCAATAATAGGCTCAACAATTGGATGAAAGGTGAGTTACAAGATTCCTTGGAAGCGATTACAAGGGAGACGGGGTCTATTCTGTCGGTGGGTTGCTGCTTGGTTCTAGGTGCGGTGATTGCTTTACCCGTTATACGGGGGACGTAATTCAAGCCGATCTCAACGCGGCAATAAACATCCGCAACAGAGGCACTGACAACAGCATCCACCAGTATATGAAGTATCGGGATGTTGAGTCTGTTCTATTGGAACGGACAGTGCGCTACCTAGCCTCTATTGATAGAGAGGTAGCTGATGCTTTAGGCGAGGGAACGGTCAAAGAAACGGTATCTGGGAGTTCCAGCCAAGGGACGCAAATGCTTGCAGCAGTAACCAGAAACGAAAGCAGATCAGCAATTTGAGACACTTCTAGGCTAATCAGTAGATTTGCATAGATTTAGTTCACCCCAATCTCTTGACCCGTTGTCTCCTGATAAATCCCCATCAAGACGACGTTCGGTGGCGTTCCAATGGGTGTTGCAATACCGCCAATGCTTGCCCCGTAGGCGATCCCCAGAAGGAGTGCCCGCGCATTTTTGGGACAGGGCAGCTCATGGCAGAACCCGGCTGCCACCGGGAGCATCATCCATCAAGGTTGTTGCCGTGTTGGATATCCATCCGCTCAGAATCCCGGTGGCGAGCATCATGCCAAGGATGAGTCTCTTGGAACTCGTACCACCGATCAGGCGAATCATGCCGACTGCAATGCGGCGATGAAAACCGCTCTTTTCTATGGCGGAGGACAGAATGAACCCACCTAAGAGAAGCAGAATTAGCCAGTGTCCATAAGCCTGTGCAATCAATTTGTTGGGCAAGACCCCGGCCAAGGGGAAAGCCGCAAAGGGAATAAGCGAAGTGGCAGGAATGGGAATAGGCTCAAAGACCCACCAACAGCCTACCCAGACTGTGATTCCTGCGGTAGCTGCTGCTTCAAAGGCAAGCCCTGCGAGCAAAGTCATGAGTAAGGTTGCTGCTCCGAGTGCTGGGCCGACGATGAGCATAAAAGCCCGTATTTTTTTGCATATTCTCATTTTCCTGCCTCTGGTTTACATACTGATCATATCAAAACACCGCGATAGCGTTGAGTAAAGCTTGCAAATCTACGACGTTAATTTCCATACTGCTGACCCTACAGCCTAGAGGTGATCTTTGGCTATTGGCTCAAAGCTATGGGAGTAGAGGAGTTAAAATGAAATATGGTTCGCCCTGAGGAAGGGCGCAAAGTTTTTTTTACCAAATAGGGGTTGCTATTGTTTATATTTTATGTTATAGTCTAAGATAATGGGAATATTTTGCTTAATTCACAACGGTCAAGATTACCATTATGAATAAGCTTACTGTCAAAGTAACACGAAAATATTCTTTTGTCAAGAAAAATATCTGTGTTATCTGGCTTCTGGGGGCAGTTCAACCTAGACCCCAATAGCAAGAGGGACAAGATACAGATACAATAATCTTCACAAGTCGTTCAAGAACATCAAGAGAACAGCAGGCATGGGTAGAGTAGTCGGCATTGACCTTGGGACAACCAACTCCGTAGTCGCCGTCATCGAAGGCGGTAAGCCAGTGGTAATTGCCAATTCAGAAGGGATGCGGACAACCCCATCTGTGGTAGGCTTTAATAAAGATGGGGAATTGGTAGTGGGGCAAATGGCACGGCGACAAGCCATAAGCAATCCCCAGAATACCTTCTATGCCGTAAAGCGGTTCATGGGTCGTAGATATGCCGAACTCCAACCCGAATTTCTAAGCGTCGCCTATACTGTTCGCGCTGACGAAGAGGAAAATATCAAAATTCGCTGTCCTCGCCTCAAAAAAGAATTTGCCCCGGAAGAGGTCTCCGCTATGATTTTACGGAAGCTGGCAGAGGAGGCCGAACGGTACTTAGGAGAAGAGGTAACGGGAGCAATAATAACAGTACCAGCTTATTTTAACGATTCCCAGCGCCAAGCTACTCGCAATGCAGGGCGGATTGCGGGTTTGGAGGTAAAGCGTATTCTCAACGAACCCACGGCAGCATCTTTAGCTTATGGTTTGGATAGGCAGGACAATCAGACCATCTTGGTATTTGACCTCGGTGGGGGCACTTTTGACGTTTCGGTTCTGGATGTAGGAGATGGTGTATTTGAGGTCAGAGCCACTAGCGGCGATACTCAATTAGGGGGCAATGACTTCGATCGCCGCATTGTGGACTGGTTAGCAGAGAGCTTTCTGGAGCAGGAAGGAGTGGATCTGCGCCGCAAAGACCGCCAAGCTTTACAACGGTTAATGGAAGCAGCAGAAAAGGCGAAAATAGAGCTATCTGGGGTGAGCGTCACGGATATTAATTTGCCCTTCATTACTGCCACAGATGATGGTCCGAAACACATCGAAACCAGACTGGATCGGGCTGAGTTTGAAAATTTGTGCGGTGACTTGGTGAGTCGCATGCGCAGGCCCCTGAAACGGGTTCTTTCAGATGCAGGTATTAGTCCGGTACAAATCGATGAAGTAGTGTTGGTAGGTGGGGGAACGCGAATGCCCATCGTTCAACAACTAGTGCGCAGCTTAATAGATAGGGAACCGAATCAAAATGTTAATCCGGATGAAGTGGTGGCAGTAGGAGCGGCAATTCAGGCAGGGATTGTGACTCGGGAAGTAAAAGATATCCTCCTCTTAGATGTTACTCCCCTATCTTTGGGTTTGGAAACCATTGGGGGCGTTATGAAAAAGTTGCTGCCTCGCAATACCACTATTCCCGTGCGGCGATCGGATATCTTCTCCACCTCAGAAAATAATCAAACCATGGTGGAAGTCCACGTATTGCAAGGGGAAAGGGAAATGGCAGCAGATAATAATTCCTTGGGAAGATTTAAACTAAGTGGTATTCCTCCAGCCCCTAGAGGAATAGCTCAAATACAGGTTTCTTTCGATATTGATGCCAATGGTATTCTCCAAGTTACTGCTCGGGATAAAACCACTGGAAGAGAACAAAGTATCACCGTAGCAGGTTCCTCCACCCTATCAGAAAGGGAAGTGGGCAAAATGATTGCTGACGCCCAGAAGTTTGCCCAGGGGGATCGAGAAAGACGAGAACGGGTAGAAACAAGAAACCGGGCAATCGCTCTGACAGATCGGGCAGCGAGACGGCTCAAAGAAGTTTCTCTAGATTTTGGTAGCCAGTTTACCAGTCATTATCGCCGTCACATCGAAAGTTTGAGTGACCAAATCCTAGACAGTCTGGAACGGGATGATGAGCGGCGTCTCGACAGAGCGCAAGCAGATTTACAAGACGCTCTCTATGAAATGAATCGGGAAGTACGTCTCCAATACGAAGAGGAAGAAGATGACTTTTTCTCCTCCCTCAAACGTACTTTCGGAACCGACTCTGAAGATGACTACTCCTATAATACCAGGGAACCCTATGGGGAAGAAAGAAGAAGAGCGCGCCGTCCCAGTTATGAGAATGAATATAGCTCTGAGGTAGGGGCGCACGGCGGTGCGCCCCTACACGACGACAGGGAAAGACCCCGTTCTCGCAGATATGGCAATAGTTACGACTCACCAGATCGTCCCTATGGCCGTCGCCAAAGACGCGCCGAAAGCGAGCGCCGATCCCCCCAAATCCCCCTTAACAAGGGGGGACTAAGGGGGGATGCCCTTCAAAATGATTGGGATGAAGATGATGACGATGATTGGTTCTAAAAGAGAAGAGGGGATAGGGAATACTGCAATAACCAAGAACCGATAATTGATAAATAATCCATATGCAAAACCAGCGCAATTATTATGAAATTTTAGGGGTTCGACCGAATGCGAATGGCGACCAAATCAAAAAGGCATATCGGCGACTGGCTCGACTTTATCATCCCGACGTTAATCCGGGCGATCAAGCAGCAGAGGAGAAATTTAAGGATATCGGTGAAGCCTATGATATCCTCTCCGATGACAATAAGCGCTCCCAGTACGATCGAGGGGACTTAAATGGGAAGCAAAGGAAAAGCAGAAAATCTGCTCCTTACAAAACTGACTTGGTGGAAAACATCAACGGCTTTGTGGAGAAAATGCGCAACGTCCGTGGGGATGGAAATACTGTTACTAAGAAACGTATCAGCCGGGCAAATGGGGCTGCTTACCGTCCGGGAACCAAGAAAACAACCAAAGTGGTATCCCGTCCTGCCAGAGGTACCAGGGACGTGGAAGCAAGGTTGACCCTACCTTTGGAAAAAGCCTATCAAGGGGGAAGGGAACGGATCCGTTTGGAAGACGGACGCTCTATAGAGATAGATTTACCCCAAGGAATGGCTAACGATCGCCTCATTCGTCTCAAAGGTCAAGGTATCCAAGGGGGCGACCTCTACTTAAAAATTGCCATCGCCCTCCATCCTTTCTTCGATGTGGTAGGGTCGGATCTTTACTGTCAGCTACCCATTACCCCAGCAGAAGCAGTCCTAGGGGGTTCGGTGGAAGTGCCGACTCTGGACGGTTTGGTGAAAATGACCGTTCCCCCAGGTATTACTTCCGGTCAACGACTACGTCTTACTAATAAAGGTTATCCCGACGATAGGGGAGATAGGGGCGATCAGTTCGTGGAAATTCAGATTGCAGTGCCCCAAAGTCTCAGTGAGGAAGAACGGGAACTTTACGAAAAACTGCGACAAATAGAAACTTTTAATCCCCGCAAGAATCTGCTAAGTTTGTAGGGTAGGCATTGCCCACCTTCATCGGTCTGAATATATAAAAATAAAATGTTCAAAACTTTATCAACATACACTTTTTGCATAACTTATTATTAGTATCATCGCTCTTAACCTGAATTGCGGGCGGGAAAATCCCGCCCCTACAAATAAAACCCCTACAGGGTTTGAATTTCCCCAGGCGCTATACCTTCTCTTTTTAAAAGCAATTCGGTATGAATATATAAGAAGGCGATGTTCAATATTTCGTAAACATAAGATACAATTTTATAAATTATTTATGAAAGCGATCGCCCTCCTGGGGGATCCTAGGTTGGGTAGAGCGCTTGTAGGGGCCCATGGCATGGGCCCGCAAGGTTAGCGTTTCGTTCCGTCGGGCATTGTTACACCCCTTAGGTTAGCCCCTGCGAAACTGGCACCTTCAATTTTGGCATTCAATAAATTGGCATTTTGGAGATTGGCATCTCCTAGATAGGCATATTCTAGATTGGCACCTCCTAGTTTGGCACCTCCTAGATTGGCACCTTCTAGACTGGCATATTCTAGGTTGGCACCTCCTAGATAGGCACCTCCTAGATAGGCACCTCCTAGATAGGCACCTACTAGATAGGCACCTTCTAGATTGGCACCTACTAGATAGGCACCTTCTAGATTGGCACCTCCTAGGTCGGCATTTTGGAGGTTGGCATTAGTGAGTTTTGTATTTTGGAGGTTTGTTATTTTAATGCGTTGTTTAGTTGTTTTGATCCAGAAGAAGAATTCGGTGTAGTCGTGGTAGACCGTTTTGAGGCTGGCACCTTGGAGGTTGGCACCTTGGAGATTCGCACGTTCTAGGTTGGCACCTTGGAGATCTGCCTCTTGGAGATTCGCACGTTCTAGGTTGGCACCTTGGAGATCTGCCTCTTGGAGCGGAGCTCCTTTAGCTCCCTGATTAACAATTCTCCAAACCAATCTCCATTTATTAGATAAAATGGTTGCCTCATGGATTTGAGTACCTTTAAGATATGCACCCTCCAAGTTGGCATTTTCTAGATTAGCACCTCCCAACTTGGCATTTTTCAGGTTGGCACCTCTCAGATTGGCATCCTCCAGGTTGGCATATTCTAAGTTAGCTCTTCCCAATTTGGCATTTTCCAGGTCTGCACCCCTCAGATTGGCATCCTCCAGGTTGGCATATTCTAAGTTAGCTCCTCGCCAATTCGTCCAAGAGAGGCGACAAGATTCACATTCATTAGTTCTCTCCAGCTTCCAAGCAGGAAACTTGTAGATAGAATAGGGAACCAAGACAAGAGCGGCAACACCTATAATAGCTCCGACAGGTAGACGCTTGGGGACTAATTTCTCCTTGGGAGTCTCCTTAGTGAGAGGAGAAATTGGAGGTAATTGCTTTAACGCCTCCTTTGCATTAGAATAGTGTTTATCTGAAGCCGCCACCATTTTGGACAACCAACTAATAAACCGAGGGTTCAGCTTGTATTTCAGCTTTTTTTGGAAGTCGAAGCTAGAATCTTTCCCCATTAAGCTCCTTATTTGTCCCGATGGCGTCTGCGTCAGCAAACAAATCAAGGTAGCCCCTAAACTATAAAGGTCAGAAGATTTACTCAATTCCCCCTGGATAATATACTCGCTCAGGCATAAAACCTGGGGTAAAACTGCTAGTTTGAGTTCTGGTACCTTCTTCTAGGCGAGCTAAACCGAAATCGATGAGATAAACATCCAAATTACCATTGTTCCTGTTTACCAGGATATTCTCTGGTTTAATATCCCGATGAAAAATTGCATTACTTCCTTCTTGTAAGTACACCAAAACCTCTAAAATGGAGCGAGCAATTTTTTCCACTTCTTCCGGGGTAAAATTAGATTGTTCTCCTAAAGAGGAAGCATGTTTATATTCTTGAACCAAACAAAACCCGGTGGTAGTTTCAAAGGAATCCAAGTAACGGGGAATACGGGGATGATTTAACTGCTTTAAGACATTAATTTCTCTCTGAACAGCCTTGTAACCGGACCAAGTACTTGCGGACTGGAAAAACTGGAACTGTTTAATAACGACGGGTTCTTGATTACGAATTTGTTTGGCTTTATAGGTAACACGACCCCCGCTACTATTAATTCCTAGTTCTCGTTCAATTCTATAGCCCTGTGATGAAAAATCAGGATAATTGCTCATAGATTATCTCCAAATTAGCAACCTCATAGATATTATTATAGCACAGCCTCACCATGATGAGCAAAAGGTGTAGGGTGGGCATTGCCCACCTTCATCACTGTGGTGGGGTAAGACGCTGTCCTCTTATTGCTCACCGTGGAGTTGTTTTCCCTTAATGTTAAATAGTTAAGCATAATCTTGATTGACTAAAAAAAAGTATTGCCTAGGGCGATCACCTAGGGAAGTTATTGGCAAGGCGTAGGCAATGCTACGTATAGCTCCTATTAATGTACTATAGCATGAAATTGACAACTTCGGTACAATTGTGTAAGATGATAGGAAATAAACCTTGTGAAAACGGATAGCATTTGGTATCACTTATTTCTGCACTTCCCCAGTATCTTTTTTGAGTTAGCAGGTCAACCTACTTCTTTGGCTGATTCTTACAGCTTCAGTTCCGTCGAAATTAAGCAATTAGCCTTTCGTCTTGATGGGGTGTTCTTACCGAAAGTAGCACAACAGGACTTACCTATCTGTTTCTGCGAAGTGCAGTTCCAGGAAGACGATCATTTTTATTCCCGCTTGTTTACCGAAATCTTTATTTACCTCCGTCAAAAACAACCACCCAATGATTGGCTCGCGACAGTACTTTATCCCAACCGCAGCATGGAAACCTCACCTCCAGACTGGTACAGGGAATTCTTTGCCAGTGGGCGTGTCCAACGAATTTACTTGGATGAATTAGTGGCGACGACAGAACCCACAATGGGAATTGGAACTGCACAGTTGATTGTTGGTAGTCAAGAGCAGGCTGGGGACTTAGCTAGAAAACTCATTGCACAAGCACGAGCTAATATTGTTAATCCCGTTCAAGAGCAAGAGTTTGTAGAATTGATAGAAACGATTCTGGTGTATAAGTTACCGCGCAAAAGTAGAGAGGAGATCGAAGCTATGTTAGGGTTAAGTGAACTTAGGCAAACGAAAGTATATCAGGAAGCTAAATTAGAAGGTCGTCAAGAAGGTCGTCAAGAAGGCCGTCGAGAAGGTCGTCAAGAAGGCCGTCGAGAAGGTCGTCGAGAAGGTCGTCAAGAAGGCCGTCGAGAAGGTCGTCAAGAAGGCCGTCAAGAAGGTCGTCAAGAAGGCCGTCAAGAAGGTCGTCAAGAAGGTCTGCAACAAGGTCTACAACAAGGACACAAGCAGGCGATGGAAGAGATTGCCCGAAAACTTCTGGCTCAGGGAATCCCCCCAAAACAAATCACTGCTCTGACAGGACTTGACCGTGCAGAACTCCAACGCTTAAAAAACTCAATACCTAAAACCTAAAGGGGAGGTACAATGGTTTCAGATTCTACCTTCATCAACCTTGTGAAAACGGATAGCATTTGGTATCACTTATTTCTGCACTTCCCCAGTATCTTTTTTGAGTTAGCAGGTCAACCTGCTTCCTTAGCTGATTCTTACAGCTTCAGTTCCGTCGAAATTAAGCAATTAGCCTTTCGTCTTGATGGGGTGTTCTTACCGAAAGTAGCACAACAGGACTTACCTATCTGTTTCTGCGAAGTGCAGTTCCAGGAAGACGACCATTTTTATTCCCGCTTGTTTACCGAAATCTTTATTTACCTCCGTCAAAAACAACCACCCAATGATTGGCTCGCGACAGTACTTTATCCCAACCGCAGCATGGAAACCTCACCTCCAGACTGGTACAGGGAATTCTTTGCCAGTGGGCGTGTCCAACGAATTTACTTGGATGAATTAGTGGCGACGACAGAACCCACAATGGGAATTGGAACTGCACAGTTGATTGTTGGTAGTCAAGAGCAGGCTGGGGACTTAGCTAGAAAACTCATTGCACAAGCACGAGCTAATATTGTTAATCCCGTTCAAGAGCAAGAGTTTGTAGAATTGATAGAAACGATTCTGGTGTATAAGTTACCGCGCAAAAGTAGAGAGGAGATCGAAGCTATGTTAGGGTTAAGTGAACTTAGGCAAACGAAGGTCTATCAGGAAGCTAAATTAGAAGGTCGTCAAGAAGGCCGTCAAGAAGGTCGTCGAGAAGGTCTGCAACAAGGTCTGCAACAAGGTCTACAACAAGGTCACAAGCAGGCGATAGAAGAGATTGCCCGAAAACTTCTGGCTCAGGGAACCCCCCCAAAACAAATCACTGCTCTGACAGGACTTGACCGTGCAGAACTCCAACGCTTAAAAAACTCAATACCTAAAACCTAAAGGAACTGCTATAATAGGAGATTGTGTGTCTAAATCCGGCTCGGACCAGGTTAAGAAAGACATCCGAAAAGCTGAAAAGCTACCTGTACGGCATCATTAGAGGACAATCAATCCCATGACTTACGCAATCATTGAAATTGGTGGCACCCAACTGCGGGTGGAACCGGGTCGCTTCTACGACATCAACCGACTGGAGGGGTCAGAAGACGCTACCTACACCATTGACAAAGTACTGTTCGTTCATCACGAAGACGATGTTACCATCGGTCAACCCTGGATTGAAGGGGCAAAAGTAGAAGGTACCATTATGAATCATCGGCGAGGACGGAAAATTATCGTCTATAAGATGAGACCGAAGAAGAAAACCCGGAAAAAGCGGGGACACCGTCAAGAACTGACTCGCTTGATGATTAATTCTATCAGTATTAATGGTTCGGTGCTGGCACAAGCTACGGAAACAGAAGCAGTTCAAGCAACTCCCGTCTTAGAAGCAGCAGGAGGGGGGACTGATGTCGTATAAATAGAAGATCTAACAATTGAGGCTGACACACAGTGGCTGATTTGTTACCCAATAGCAATAATTGCTCAAAAAAGTACCCACCCCCTTCGCCCCCTCCCAGGAGGGCCTGCCTGCCCGCGGCATTGATTAATGGCGCGGGCGCGGCTGCGCAGGAGCAGGGGTTTGGCCAACACCGAAGGTGCCGCCTTTGGCGTCCCTTAGCAGGGGGGGTGGGTTTCCCCCTCCCGGTCTCCCCCTGGGGGGAGTAGAGGGGGGTTGGGGGTAGGGGTGGGTTGACAATTCCGAAAAGTTCATGTTATGTTAGTAGCAACATCGAAAGCATGCTTGCCCTGTGGCGATAACCAAGCCGAATCACCAAGTTTTGCTGAAGATGTTGAAAATAGGAGCGGAAACCTTGCTCAAAATCAAACAAAGAGCAGTTAGTTTCTAATTAACTGCATTGGTAGATACACCCTCTCTTGAGTCAATCAGGAGTGCATTTGTTAACCAGTGCGAGCATTTGTTAACAAAAAATTATCGGAGATGCTATTATGGCTCACAAGAAAGGAACAGGTAGTACTCGCAACGGTCGCGATTCTAATTCTAAGCGACTGGGAGTGAAACGCTATGGCTCTGAAGTGGTGAGGGCAGGGAATATCTTAGTCCGTCAGCGAGGGACAAAATTTCACCCTGGGAAAAATGTGGGTCGCGGTGGGGACGATACCTTGTTCGCCTTGATTGACGGGGTGGTCAAGTTCGAGTATAAAAATAAAAGCCGCCAGAAAGTGAGCGTTTATCCCGTTGCTGAAACCACCAGTACAGCAGCTTGAAACAGTTACCAGTAGTAGGGGCGCAAGGCTTGCGCCCAGCAGGTTGTGCGCGGTTCAACAGAACCACTGATACCTATGTAAATCTATGCTTATCTATTCCAAAGAAAAAAATGCAGAGATTTCCAGGAAGATGATTTTTTGTGCTCTGCTGATATTGGATGGGGTCCACGCCAAAACCCCTGCTAAGGTATAGCCAGACCCCTGCTCCTGCGCAGCCGCGCCCGCGCCATTAATCAATGCCGCGGGCAGGCAGGCTTGGTGCGCTTTCCACCCCGAATCAGATTCCAGAAGAACGCACCGCACCGCTCACGCACATCGCAAGTAAGGAGCCGGCTAGGCTTAAATGGCAGGACAGGTTTTTGCTTTACCGCCGGCATTGATTAATGGCGGCGGGGATGTGCAACTTAAAACCGTCGCTCATCGATATGGCTTGACTTGTTGTAGCTCTAGGGGTGGGTACGGTTAAGCGCCATTAAAGGAGAATTGCTCACTTCCCTAGCACTTTATTGGACGTGAGACACTTCTAGCACTGCATAGCTTTGCATAGATTTTGTCATTCACAAGCGGTAACTGCTCCAATGTTAAAATGGCTCCCTGGTTAAAATAGCTCAGACAGGGAAATGACATTGAAAATGCGGATAAAGCAATTGTTACAGCAAAAGATCCAACTAGGTGTGGCTTTCACCTTGAGCCTTGGGATACTTTTAGCCATTGCCCCCCAAGCAATGGCTCACCACCCTTTTGGTGGCAGAACTCCGGGGAATTTGTTGGAAGGCATAGTGTCCGGTGTGGGGCACCCCATTATCGGCTTAGATCATCTGGCTTTTGTAGTTGCTAGCGGCTTGCTGGCAACTGGATTAGCTTTCGGCATTTTTATCCCGATAGGGTTTGTCTTGGGAACCATAGCAGGGACTGTGATTCATCTGCTGGCAGTGGATTTGCCTGCTGTGGAGGTGGTTATAGCTACCTCAGTGGTGGCATTTGGCGCACTGCTGGCAATGGGTTACAAACAAGACAATGGTTCTAACAGCTCAAACCTAGGGCTGGCTGCCTTGGGAGCGATCGCCGGGGTATTTCACGGTTATGCCTATGGAGAGACCGTTGTGGGTGCTGAAATGACCCCTATTGTGGCTTACTTAACAGGTTTTGCCACCACTCAATTAATGATTGCCCTAGGAGCATTGCTCTTTGGGAAGATTATCCAAAAGAAAGGCCGACAGGCAACTGTCGGTTTACCTATCATGCGCTTTCTCGGTTTGGCGATCGCCGCTATTGGTGTGGTCTTTCTCTCTTCTTCTTTTGGGGCATAAATAAAACACTACCTCACACCTCACACCATGAATGTGCTATGGTTCTGGGAATCCAATGAATGCAAGTAGATTTTAGATATGACCATTAAAACAAAAATATTCTATATATGGCTGGTCATAGCCAGTGTTTTTGTTTTATGGCGTATATTGACTAACCCAATCACTTTGGGGTTCTTGGGAAAACTAAAGCGCGGGGAAGTGTTGGTCAGGGAACAGGATGAGGTTTTGGTTCTACCTGAAGAGGAAAATAATGCTCCTAGGTTTAGTAGTAGACCCTTGCTTACTGCGGTAGTGGATCAGGCTTATATTTATGAGGTTAAAGCAGTGGATCCCGATGGGGATATGCTCACCTATCAGCTAGAAGAAGGTCCTGGGGGTATGAAAATCTCTCCCTCTTCGGGAACAATTTCCTGGACACCACCACTTGGTGTCGTTGGTCCTCAGGAGGTGAAAGTTGTGGTGAAAGATGATGGGGGTGAGACAGATACTCAGAGTTGGACCATAGAGGTGAAGGCTGAAGCTACGGGATTTGTGACTGGCAGAGTCTATTCTGACCAATACTTGCCCGAAGGTGAGACCCTGTCAGTTAAAGCAGTGGTAACAGCGGATAATCATTACGGTCTTTACTATGGATCCCCAGGGAGGCTGCATTTTGTGGGCAGGAATGAAATTGGCTCTTCTGGTAATCCGGGTACATATAATTGGTCGGAGGCGGAAACTTTTCTCTTTGACCTCAAACCCGATGATTATTTATATGTTGTGGCCTGGAACAATGGGTATGCTAAGATGTGGTTGGGAGAATTTCAGCTTTTCAATCATATCTACCTGAGGTCTAACAATAAAGATTGGGTCTCAACTATGGCTAGGGGCGATAAACCACCTGTAGATGAGGTTCATGTACCTTCCCAAAAAGTGCTAGAATCAGAAATTCGCAACCCTAATTGGTCTAGTAAGCAAGAGTCCATACCCAATAAAAATCATTTCCGGTGGGGGCAAGTTCCCCAGATTTCTGATTTAGCTGAATTTACCTGGCACGATTCCTTCCTTAGTAACAATAACGACTATGTCATCTTTAGAAGTAAAGTACCCGTAGGCTCCCATATTGCTAGTTTCTACCCAGTGGGTTTAGATGGTCAAGTTGTTTATCTAGATGAAAATGAGAATGGTAGACGGGATAGCAATGAACTTTATACTCTTACGGATGCTGATGGTTACTATTCCTTATCCAGACCAGAAGGCACTTATACTTTAGGGCTAGAAATTCCACCGGGTTGGGTACAACTTTCTGGGGCAAATAGCACTTATAAAGTAATTATTACTAATAATGAGACAGTGTACCTAGATTTCCCCCTGACGAAAGGTTCAACCGAAAATTGAGAGAATAGATATTTCCTGAAATCCAGTGGCAATCAGCTGAGCATTGGTATAAGGATTAAACCACAGAGACACAGAGGACGCAGAGCAAAGATAAGAGAGGATGTTCGTAGGGTGGGCAATTGGGACAACGTTTGATACCCTATAATGAGAGTAAATTCCTTATTGCCCACCCAGTTTCTCGTGCTAACTGCTATAGACGTCTGGTAAAGGACGCTTGAACCAGTAAAGCCATGCTAGTCCCATAAGTCCCAAGGCGATCGCTCCTAAACTAACTATTTGAGCAATGCGCAAGGATCCAACCATCAAACTATCGGTTCGCAATCCTTCAATCCAGACTCGACCGCTGCTATAAGCTATCATGTAGACAAAAGCTAAAGTTCCCAACCGCAAACGTTCTCGATGTTTTAATCCCCAAAAAAAGAGGGACAGGAGCAAAGCAAAGACTAGTACATTCCAGAGAGATTCGTAGAGAAAAGTGGGATGAAAATATTGGTCATTGATATATTCTAGGGGACGGCTATTTTCAGGAATAAATAGTTTCCAGGGTAAATCCGTGGGGACACCAAAAGCTTCAGAATTGAAGAAATTGCCCCAACGTCCAATCCCTTGCCCTAAAATTAAAGCAGGAACTACCAAATCCGCTAATTGCCAAAAAGAAGTTTTCTGAAGGCGAGCAAAAATAATTGCAGCAATGGTTCCCCCGATAATTGCACCGTGAATGGCTATTCCCCCTTTCCACACAGCGATAATATCTTGAGGGTGATTTGCGTATGCTTGCCATTGAAAGAGGACATAGTAAATTCTGGCACCGGGAATAGCTCCCAACACCATAGCAATGGCTAAGTCTGGCAACAATTCTGGGTTTACATTCCTCTTCGCTGCTAGATATTGGGATATACTAACCCCAATTAATAGTGCAGAGGCAATTAAAAAGCTGTACCAGCGGATAGCTACTGGACCGATTTGGACAATTATGGGACCGGGAGACTGAAATTGAAAGGCTAAGAGCATTGAGAATGAATAATGATGTAATTGCACTAGCAAAATTTCTGTTTTACAATTATAACATGACTAAAAAAGAAAAATTATGGAAAAAAGCCTGCATAGAGTCCACAAAATATTATTTTTGATGAATTTGAAACCTTATTGAGACAAACAGGATGGACGTTTAGTCGTCAGAGAGGAAGTCATCGCCTATGGTATTCACCCAATGGTCAATCATTACCAATTCAACCTCGCAAATATGACAAAGCAAAACTTTATCAAGTCCAACAATTTTTTAACTATCATCAGGAAGAATAATGTCTTTAGAGAATTACAATTTTGACGGTTTTATTATTAATTTATATGTTGATGAACAAGGAGATTGACTGGCGCATTTTCAGGAAATGCCAAATCTTTCTGCTTTTGGGGATACTCCTACTCATGCCTTAGAAGAATTAAAAATTGCTTGGGAATTAGTCAAAGAAGACTATCAACACAAACATCGGGAAATTCCCCTGCCTCATAATAGGCAGAAGATTCTTACCTAAAACAGTCATGTTTCACAAATTATGGTGGGCTACCGGCTACCGGCGCGTATCGGTGGGCATTGCCCACCCTACTAGTGCCTATAGGTTTGTTGCCATTATCCTTTGAAACTCTGGAAGATCCCTAATGCTGTCAAAATCAGCATCTGTTTTTGCCAGTTCTAAATTGGCTATATCTAAGGCAATAGCTTTTTCTAAACTGGCGATCGCCTTTTCTGTCTCTCCCTGTAAAGTATAGCAGCAACCTATATCATAAAAAAGCAAAGCACTGGGTTTTCGGCTTAAAGCTTCTTCAAAACTAACAATCGCCTCTTCATACCGTTGCAGATAGTATAACGCTGTTCCCCTATTTCGCCAAGCCTCCTGTTGGTAAGAGTCTACTAACTTTTTCTCTTCTTCGGAAACCTCTAAGTCTTTCAAGTCCTTCTCTAATACTCGGTCGAAATCGGTCATTGCCTTTTCATACTGTTTAAGGTTTAAGAAAGACAAACCTCGATACAACATTGACTGAATGCAATCTGGTTTTCTCCTTAAAGCTTCTTCAAAACTAACAATCGCCTCTTCATACCGTTGGAGAGAGTATAATGCTGTCCCCCTGTTTCGCCAAGCGTCATTTTGGTACAAGTCTACTAATTTTTTCTCTTCTTCTGAACCCTCTAAGTCCTTTTCCAGTACTCGCCCGAAATCGGTAATTGCCTTTTCATATTGTTTAAGGTTTAAGAAAGACAAACCTCGATACAACATTGACTGAATGCAATCTGGTTTTCTCCTTAAAGCTTCATTATAACTGACAATTGCTTCTTCATTTTGTTGGAGAGAGTATAATGCGTGACCTCTTTTCGTCCAAACTTCTAAGTAATCTGAATCTTTCTTGATTACTTGGTCGAAATCACTAAGTGCCTCTTGAAACTGTTGCAGCAGGCATAAATTTGTACCTCGATGGAACCTACCCTCAAGAGAATCTGGTTCCAGGGTTAATACTTTGTCCAGATTGACAATTGCTTCTTCATATTTTCCTTGTCTTTGTAAAGAAATAGCCTTGCATAACCTGGCTCTTATACAATCTGGGTCTATTTTCAAGGCTTTTTCCACACTGTCAATTGCCTGTTGATATTCTTGGAGGCAAAATAGTGCTATACCCCTTTCTGACCAAGCTTTTAAGCAGTTAGAGTCTTGCTGTAATACTCGGTCGAAATCAGCAATTGCTTCTTGATATTTTTGCACATGGGATACAATTATACCTTTATTTAACCAGGCGTCTAGGTCGTTTTTGTTAATTTTCAAAGCTTTATTAAAACTGACAATTGCCTCTTCATACTTTTCTAGTTTGGTTAATAATTCAGCCTGTCTATTCCACCAAAAATCAATGTCTTCCGGCTCCATGTTAAGAATTTTGGCCACAGTCTGGAGTGCTTCCTCATACCGTTCCAGCTGCCAAAATGCATTGTATTTATATACAAGTCCTGCCCAGGAATTGGTTTTGATAGCCAAGACTTGTTCAAAATTAGCTGCTGCCTCTTCTTTCCGCTCCAAGTCCGAGTATAAAGAACTTCGCAAATGCCAAGCTTCAATGGAAGCGGGTTTGATAGTCAAAGCCCGATCAACATTGACGAGGGCTTCTTTATATCTTTTTAAGGGGAATAATGCCTCAGCGAGGTGGAACCAGGTGGGATAGTGATTTGACTTGAGTTTTGCCCCAGCCTCAAAACTGGCAACTGCCTCTTCAAACCGTTCCTGTGCTAATAGACTTTTACCCTGATGATACCAATCGTACCAAGTTTTCAATTGATTAGATTTCATTTTACTATCTCAATAAGGAGGAAATAAGCGACGAAAGCCGTGAAAAACAACTACCACTAAAAAAAGAAGATTGCTAGCAATGATACCATAAAGTGGCAAGGATAAACCAGATTTTCCAACACCATTCTCAGTTACTACTGCTAATCTTTGGCCCAAAGCTTCTATCCAGTTTACACTTCTGGGACATGGCCACAAACCCTTTAATCACTGCTGGGGAATGCCAGTTTTGCCTACTGCTGCCCCCATAATGCCCCCAAGAATAGCAGCGGTAATATCCGTATCCCCTCCTAGTTGAATAATAGCAGTGATCGCCCCCTGATAATCATGCTGATTTCTCAACCAAACTTGAATTACCACGGGTACGGTATGATAGACATAGCCTGTAATCCCCTTAGCTAGTCCCAAACTGAAGGCAAATTCCTCTCCCGTCTCTTCTCTCATAGCACTGTCGCAAGCTTGGCGAATTAATGCTAAGAGTTCCCCTGCTGCTGTTGGCAGAAATGAGACCAGAGTTTGATAATATGTTCCTGGGGAAACTAATTGCTGGGTGCTAGCGAGATAGGCAGCGATCGCCACTGCCATAGCGCCGTATTCTGCTTTGGGATCCCTGTGGGTGAGACGGGTAGATATTTTAACTAAAGAACTCAGTTTTCCTGGTACTTTGCCATAGCAAACGCCAATAATGGCACTTCTCATGGCCGCACCATTGCCTCCAGAGAAAACACTGCTGTGATGCGCCGGAAACCCGAGCCATAATTTGAGGATTCCTCTTAAAGTAGCAAAACCAATGCCAGCAGGCAAACCCAACAACCAAAATTTAAGCCGCCAAGAGAGCGATTGGGTAAATTGCTTTTCGGACCCTCCGGAAACAATGAGAGATTGAGCTACCATACAGGTGTGCTCAGTATCGTCCGAGACCATGCCTTTTCCAAAGATAAAGCGATGACCATCTATTTTAGGGGCAATCTTGCCGATTCTTTGCCGGGATAATCCTTCATAGGGTAACCCGAGAGCATCTCCCACCGCAGTTCCGAGCAAGCAGCCGATGATAGATTCGGTTTGAGGCATATTATAGAGAGTGCAAACAACAAACCCAGGGCAGGTCGAGTTCAAGATTTTGGGCTGTTTCAAAGTAAAATAAATTAAAGCTTTGAGACCATAGGGAGCTGGGGAGATGGTTTGGTTTGGTTTGTGTGAAAATTCAGAGCGAAAATCCCCCTATCACCCTATCCCCCGGCAACAAACCTATTCTTTTGATTCGTAGTGGGGGCAATTTTCGCAAGGACCACAGGGGTTGATTGCACAGCGGATATAAGGGGAATGAGCATTATAACGACAGCTAGTATCCCCGAGGCAGTAGCTACGCATTTCTTGCATTTCTTCTTCGGACTCCTGGGAATAATTCTGATTCGGGGGAGGTGTTGATTGGCTTCCCTGACTATCTGTAGTATGTAAGCGACCCCCTCCATACCTAGACTGTAATTGTCGCCATGTTTTTTGGAAGGACAACTGCAATGATTGGATCCAATGGAGGATTAATTTGAATAGTTTCTTGAACACGTTCCCAACTGGTAGCCATTGTGAGCTAACTTTATAACTATCAGAGAATAAAATTAAGCAACATTTTTCTCTATTGACACTCCCCGCTCTTTAGATCCGGGGATTCTTGGGACGCCTTCGGCGGCACCTTCGGTGACATAGACTCGCCTTTAGCCAGCAGGCTTGCACCAACTAACCAAGAGGGCAAATCTCCCCAAGCGTTAGTTCCGCTCTGCCCGAGCGTATTGAATGCTTTTTTTAGGATGTTTTTGGCGGCATTCACATCTCTATCTTCAATATAACCACAATGGGGGCAAATATGAGTTCTGGTTGATAGAGATTTCTGTACTTTCTCTCCACAATTGGAGCAATTTTGAGAGGTGTTCTGGGGTGAGACGACAACCGTCACCTTCCCATATTTCATCCCAAAATATTCCAATCATTATTGAGCGGTGCGAATCGCTTCGTCAATTGCCCTGTATTGGCAATCCTTTCCTTTTGCTTTGAACTCATAAACTATCATGTCTATATCCTAACATAATTGGGATATGATTACAAAATAGAAATAATGCGGTTTTAGCCTCCGTGTCGATTTTCTATTCCGCTCGCTTTGTGACGAGGCTATCAATCTCCCGTTCTTTTTCGTATAAGACGGCGAAAATCAACTAATCTTTCAACCAGTTCTTTAATTGTAGTCTGTTTTGGTTGAAGTGACAACCCTAACAAATTTGAAAGTCACTAATTTAGAATTTATACCCCGGGAGTATTGTAGCATTTACATTGAGTTTTGTCAAGAAATTAAACATTTCTGACCCAGATATGCTGACATAGCAATATTAGGGCGATTGAGACAAGACAAGTGAGGCGCGATATGATAAGATATAATAGAGGAAATATCTTATCAAAGTACTCCCGTTAACTTGACTGAACCAATTCAGACCATCTTAGTGCCTCAAGGTGCAGAATATCAAACGGTTATTCGAGCACTCAGCCAAACTCATGGTGTCAAACCAGTAGTATTACCTATTCCAGTAGGAATGAAGGCTGTTACTAGTTATTTAGAAAAATGGCACAAGACAAAGGAGGTAGTCCCACAGAGAGCTATAGTAATGGGCTTATGCGGCAGTTTATCTTCTCAATATACCATTGGAGACATTGTGGTTTACCGAGATTGCGTTTACGGTAAATTCAATTACTCTGCGGACCCCTTCCTGACTAATTTAGTCTCTAATAAGCTGAAAACAAGAGTTTCTGAAGTTAGAGCATTGACCAGCGATCGCCTCATTTGGTCTAGTACAGAAAAAGCCAGGCTGGGTAATATCTACAATAGTTTCGTTGTGGATATGGAAGGATATGCTGTCTTAGAAGTACTGGGTAAAACAGGAGTTTCCGTAGCCATGGTACGAGTAATTAGCGATAACTGCCATGAGAATATTCCCAATCTTAACTCAGCAATTAGTACCTCAGGCCAACTTGAAACACTACCCTTAGTTTACGCTATGGTGCGACAACCTGTAGCTGCCGTTAGACTAATTAGAGGCGCTTTAAAAGGGTTAAAAGTCTTAGAGCAAGTCACTATTGATATCTTTTGCCAGTAGGGTGGGCAATGCCCACCAGGGTTTGAGTGTGGATATACCATTACTGTGCATCACTACCGAAATTTTAATCTTCCGGGTTAATTCCCATTTCTAGTAAACGCAAGGCTAACTTTTCAGCTCGTTGGCGTTCCTTTTCGGCTCGTTGGCGTTCCTTGTCGGCATTTTGGCGTTCGGTTTCGGCATTTTGGCGTTCGTTTTCAGCTCGTTGGCGTTCCTTTTCAGCTCGTTGGCGTTCCTTTTCAGCTTGTTGTTCCAAAGTTTTGATTGTAGCTTGTTCTTCTTTAATTAATTCCTCCACCAGAGGAGGATCCAGCAGTTCTTTCACCGATAAAACCAGCTTCTTAAATTGACTAGAAACAATGGACGTCTCTTCCGGAAAATCTACCGAATCATATCCTTCTTCATTCCTAGGATTAACCAACACCCTCACTAGTTTCTTTTTCGCGTCTACTATCCAATACTCGGCAATTTGCGCTATTTCGTATTCATTTCGTTTAATCACATAATCATCCCGACTATTGCTACTGACAATTTCTACTACCAGAATCGGCTGTTCATCAAAATCTAAAACCCCTGCTCCCCGGCGATGACGAACTTGTTCCCAAACAGTTTTGCTAAATACTACCACATCGGGAATTCTCGATGTATTTTCTTCCGTTCGCACACCTGTACCTAAAGCGTTCGCCACTAAATCCAAGTTTTGAGCTACAAAGTAGCGCTGTAACTTGTAAACTAAAAATTTGCAAATATTGGTATGTAAATGGGTAGATGCTGCCATAGGTACTAGTTTTCCTCTGACTAATTCATATCGAACATCCGGTTCTCCTTCATATTCGAGATATTCTTGGAAGGTGAACATATGTTCAATTTCAGTCGGTTCATTTATAGCCACCTCGCCTGCTGGAATGACAGCTTGAATCATAATTTAACCTCTCTCGTTTTCCCTGACTTTGTTATTTTATCACATATCCAAGAAGATTTGGTAGCGCTGCATTTACTGTGCATCACTACCGAAATTTTAATCTTCCGGGTTAATTCCCATTTCTAGTAAACGCAAGGCTAACTTTTCAGCTCGTTGGTGTTCGTTTTCAGCTCGTTGGCGTTCCTTGTCGGCATTTTGGCGTTCGGTTTCAGCATTTTGGCGTTCGTTTTCAGCTCGTTGGCGTTCCTTTTCGGCTCGTTGGCGTTCCTTAATTCTCGATGTATTTTCTTCCGTTCGCACACCTGTACCTAAAGCGTTCGCCACTAAATCCAAGTTTTGAGCTGCAAAGTAGCGCTGTAACTTGTAAACTAAAAATTTGCAAATATTGGTATGTAAATGGGTAGATGCTGCCATAGGTACTAGTTTTCCTCTGACTAATTCATATCGAACATCCGGTTCTCCTTCATATTCGAGATATTCTTGGAAGGTGAACATATGTTCAATTTCAGTCGGTTCATTTATAGCCACCTCGCCTGCTGGAATGACAGCTTGAATCATAATTTAACCTCTCTCGTTTTCCCTGACTTTGTTATTTTATCACATATCCAAGAAGATTTGGTAGCGCTGCATTTACTGTGCATCACTACCGAAATTTTAATCTTCCGGGTTAATTCTCATTTCTAGTAAACGCAAGGCTAACTTTTCAGCTCGTTGGCGTTCAGTTTCAGCCCGTTGTTCCAAAGTTTCAGCCCGTTGTTCCAAAGTTTTGATTGTAGCTTGTTCTTCTTTAATTAATTCCTCCACCAGAGGAGGATCCAGCAGTTCTTTCACCGATAAAACCAGCTTCTTAAATTGACTAGAAACAATGGACGTCTCTTCCGGAAAATCTACCGAATCATATCCTTCTTCATTCCTAGGATTAACCAACACCCTCACTAGTTTCTTTTTCGCGTCTACTATCCAATACTCGGCAATTTGCGCTATTTCGTATTCATTTCGTTTAATCACATAATCATCCCGACTATTGCTACTGACAATTTCTACTACCAGAATCGGCTGTTCATCAAAATCTAAAACCCCTGCTCCCCGGCGATGACGAACTTGTTCCCAAACAGTTTTGCTAAATACTACCACATCGGGAATTCTCGATGTATTTTCTTCCGTTCGCACACCTGTACCTAAAGCGTTCGCCACTAAATCCAAGTTTTGAGCTGCAAAGTAACGCTGTAACTTGTAAACTAAAAATTTGCAAATATTGGTATGTAAATGGGTAGATGCTGCCATAGGTACTAGTTTTCCTCTGACTAATTCATATCGAACATCCGGTTCTCCTTCATATTCGAGATATTCTTGGAAGGTGAACATATGTTCAATTTCAGTCGGTTCATTTATAGCCACCTCGCCTGCTGGAATGACAGCTTGAATCATAATTTAACCTCTCTCGTTTTCCCTGACTTTGTTATTTTATCACATATCCAAGAAGATTTGGTAGCGCTGCATTGTAATGATGTTAGCCTCCTGAAACCGAGTTGCGTTCAAAAAGCTAATCTTAAAATAATGAAATAGCCCAGCCCAACTCAGCCTCTTTACCAATTATACTATGTTCATTTAACCTGATTTGATATTAGTTGTTTGATTTTTTATCCCAGCTTTTTGAGTGCATAAGTCAAAGTGTCTATTTTTTCATCAAGATTAAATTTAATCATCAATTTTCTCCAAACATCTTCTTCTATCCGTTCAAATTCATATCCTAGATATTCCAGATCTTCTTTATAAATCTCTTCGACAATCTGTCTTGTTTCGTCATCATAATATGTGCTATAGTGTCTTCGAGATTTTGAATCATAAATTCTTTGAATCATAAATTTTTGGGAGTTTAGTTTCTCTGATATTTAAAATTCTACAAACTTCAGCGAAATCATTGTCTAAATTCTCAAACCTTCCTATATAATTACAATTATCATTCGTTTTTCTAGGAACTCCCCAAAAAACTAAACTATTGAGATGATGATCTAGAATAAATTTAGTTTGCTTGGTTGAAAGATATTTATCAAATTTTGAAAGATATTTATCAGAATTTTCTAATATTAATTGGGCATATTCTTTTAATGTCAGCTTTTTCCTGGGTCTCTCAAAGCCCAGACCTTGACCTCTTTCACTATGTTTCCAGATAGATACAAATCTATCAAATGGATTTCTCACAAATGTGAAGGTGAAATAATGAGGATATAAATTGATGACTTGAGCAAATCCATTTCTTCGCATTGTGTACTCTAATCCGTCTTCTGCTTTATGTCCCAAAGCTTGGGCGTTTTGTTTCAGAAATACTTCCATAGAAGTGCCTGCACATTTGGGAATGTGGATAAAAATACATTTGTGTTAATGTGAAATCATCTCTCTCTTCCTTTTACTAAGATACTACAAAGGGTTAGCCATTACCATACTTACCATAAACCCTTCCTTTCCAAGCACCTCCTTTTCCTTGCCAATGACGCAAAGCAGAGTCTAGAGTCATGAGAGTATAGAGGAAGGCGATCCCTGGTAAAGAAAAACTCCACAAGGAGGAGCGCCCATATAAATTCAGTATAGGCCAATAAGCCACAGCTGTCAACAACCAACCCAAAATACCAGCAGCTACTACCAACTTCCAACGGAACAGGACACTTAAAACCAAAGCCACGGGGGGAACGAGATATATGATTGTCATAGCGATCGTGGTGCCAATTAACAGCAGAGGAGAATAATTAAGCTGGGTAAAAGCCGTGCGAGCTACCATATCCCAAATACTATCCAGAGAGGGATAAGGTCGCAAACTGCGAGTCATCTCAGTTAGTCCTAACCAAATTGAGCCATCCGGTTTCCTAGACTTAACAGCTTGTGCTAAAGCACAATCGTCAATTAAAGCATCTCGCACCACCTCAATACCCCCAATACTCTCATAAGCTTGGCGGCGAATCAAAATACACCCCCCAGCAGCAGCAGCAGTTTGCTTTTTGGGATCGTTCACCCAGCCAAAAGGATAAAGCTTTTGAAAGAAAAAGACAAAAGCGGGTATGAGCAGCTTTTCCCAAAAGTTTTCGCACCGCAGCAATACCATTAAAGAGACTAAATCTAAATCCTCCTCTTCCCCTTTGACGACTAATTCCCTAATATTAGTGTCGTGATGCTGAATATCTGCGTCGGTAAATAAAAAGTAATCTGGGTTGTATTGCTCTCCATGACGAACACCTTCAGCTAGAGCATGAAGTTTTCCTGTCCAACCGGAAGGTTTTGGTTTGGTGGTAATAACTTCTAGCAATTTATCTCTCTTGGTATGAGCAGCAACCTCCCGCGCTACCTTTGCGGTACCATCCCTACTACCATCATCTACTAAAATGACTCTCATGGAACCGGGATAGTCTTGAGTGAGGAGGGATGGTAATGTAGTAGGAATTAAATCCGCTTCATTGCGGGCGGGTATCACTACACAAACTGACGGCCACTTTTCCAGTTTAGTTGTTTTTGCCACCAAGCGCTGGTTAGAGAGCCAAAACCCACCCCGCAGAGAGAGCAAACCGAGCCAAATTAAGCAGGAGATAACCGTTAAGAAAAAATAAACTGTCTCGTTCATTTTGATTGAGAATAAGTTATAGTGCAGTACCCAAGAGTAGAAAAAGCAAAATGCAACTACAAGATAGATTAACGATTACGGGAGTTAAACAGGCGATCGCCGAGAGTCAAAAATATCTCCTCCAACAACAATATGAGGATGGCTACTGGTGGGCGGAACTAGAATCCAATGTTACCATTACCGCAGAAGTTGTGCTGCTCCATAAGATTTGGGGAACAGATACCACCCGCCCCTTAGAGAAAGTAGAACCCTACCTACGATCCATGCAGCGGGAACATGGCGGCTGGGAACTATATTACGGTGATGGGGGGGATTTAAGTACTTCTGTGGAAGCTTATATGGCTCTTAGGTTACTGGGAGTACCCCCCACAGATACGAACTTAATAAGGGCGCGTAACTTTATTCTTAAAAAGGGTGGCATTAGCAAAACCAGAATATTTACCAAGTTCCATTTAGCCCTAATTGGTTGCTATAACTGGCAGGGCATTCCTTCGATTCCTCCCTCAATAATGTTACTTCCGGAGTGGTTCCCTTTTACCATCTACGAAATGTCCAGTTGGGCGAGATCCAGTACCGTACCCCTGCTCATTGTCTTTGATAAAAAGCCAGTCTTCCCCATCAATCCTACTATTACTTTAGAGGAACTATATACAGAAGGAATCCATAATGTTCGCTACCAATTGCCCAACAATGGGGATTGGACAGATATCTTCAATTGGCTCGACCAGGGCTTTAAACTAGCAGAAAACCTCAATTTAGTCCCCTTTCGGGAAGCAGGACTGAAAGCAGCAGAAAGATGGGTTTTGCAACGACAGGAAAGCACAGGAGACTGGGGAGGGATTATTCCAGCCATGCTCAATTCCCTCCTAGCACTCCGCACTCTAGACTACAATGTGGCAGATCCAGCAGTAGTGCGAGGATTGAAAGCAGTAGATAATTTTGCCATCATTACCACCGATAGCTATCGCATTCAACCCTGCGTCTCTCCAGTGTGGGATACAGCATGGGTATTGCGCAGTCTGGTAGAGTCCGGTATGGCACCAGATAGTCCAGAATTGGTGCGGGGAGGAGAATGGTTGTTAAAACAGCAAATCCTTGAATATGGGGATTGGGCGGTGAAGAATAAAGAAGGAAAACCCGGGGGCTGGGCTTTCGAGTTTGCCAATGGCTTCTATCCCGATTTAGATGATTCTGCCGTAGTAGTAATGGCTCTGGATAAATTAAAACTACCAGATGAAGAAGCAAAAAAGGGTGCCATCGCCCGTTGCGTTGATTGGATGGCTACCATGCAATGCCGATTAGGAGGTTGGGGAGCCTTTGACAAGGATAATAACCAAGACTGGCTCAACCAGTTGCCCTATGGAGACTTGAAAGCCATGATCGACCCCAATACCGCCGACGTAACAGCCCGGGTGCTGGAAATGCTGGGGCAGTGCGGTTTAGAGATGGAACCGGAAAGAGTGTCTAGGGCGATCGCCTATTTAACCAGAGAACAAGAGGCAGACGGCAGTTGGTTTGGTCGCTGGGGAGTAAACTATATCTATGGTACCAGTGGCGTCTTGTCAGCCCTAGCTTTAGTAGCTCCCCAGACTCATAAAGATATCATTGCACGAGGCGAGGCTTGGTTAGTAGACTGTCAAAACCAGGATGGAGGTTGGGGAGAAACCTGTCGCAGCTACGAAGATCCGGCCCTCAAAGGACAGGGAGTCAGTACCCCTTCCCAAACTGCTTGGGCTTTAATTGGCTTAATAGCGTCAGGAGCAGCAACAGGGAAATGGAAAAAGAAAGCTATTGAAGCTGGAGTTAATTATCTTATTACAACTCAGAGAGAGGATGGTAGTTGGGACGAATCTGAATTTACCGGAACAGGGTTTCCCGGTCATTTTTATCTCAAATACCACTTATATCAGCAATATTTCCCTTTAATTGCCTTAGCGAGCGCTCAAAAATTTATTTTTGTTCATTGATTCTTTTTTCCCAAGGTAACCATTGACCATATTTACCAGTTCTTGAGGGTTACAGGGTTTAGAAATATAACCTACTGCACCCACTAACTTAGCGCGAATCTTATCAATCAAGCCATTCCTTTCTGTCAACATGATAATGGGAGTCTTCCTCATCAGTCTAGACTGCTTCAACACTTGGCATAGTTCATAGCCGTCAATGTCCGGCATATTAATATCCATTAAGATCAGATCTGGCTTATGTCGAGCCAAAATCGTCATCGAGTGAGCAGGATTTACTATCCTAATTACCCTGAACTCACTCGCTTCTAGCACTTTTTTTACAAATTGCTGACTGGTTTCGCTATCATCAATGCAGGCAATAAAGGGGATATTCTTGTTTTTAACAGTAGCGTAGGGAAGCATCTTGATGCCTCCATCCTTCACCAGAGGTTGCAAAAATCAAGCTAGTTCGAGAACATTTTTGCCTGTGCTATGGGCAATTTCGTATAAGCAAAGATTCTGGTTAAACGTTCTCACGAGATTTTCAACCGAATACCAATCATCATTTGGTCCATTCAGCCAGGAATGATTGAAAACCAGTTTTCTATTCTCAATTAGAGGTCTTTGAAAAGGAGAAGTTATCTCCGGACGTAGTTGCACCCAAGTTTTAATTTCGTCTCGCACCCCGAAGATTAATTTATTCAAAGGGAGGGATACCAATAAAGGGTCTAACCCTACTGTCTTTTCAAATTTAATCAACCCACGAGACAATCCCCACAATTGACTGATAGCTTCTCTAGTCAACTGAGACAAGACGTGGCGTAGTTGTTGCAGAGATAAATTTCCTGCCTGCCAAATACTGCAAACATATTGGTAGTCATTCCTCAAGTCAGAGAGAAAGGGCAATTTGCTTTGAGGAAGCAACTGGGAGAGCAAATAGGTCAGTCTTTCTCGTTGTCCCATAGCGCTACTGGCAAAATGGATTTTACCATCTCCCATAAATACCTGCCACTGCACCGATTCATCGTTGACATCGTAAATTGTTAAGCGTCCAGATACCTTGTCATAAATAAAGTTATTTATTTTTTTTTGATGGGATATCAAAGTTTTTAATTTTGTTGTTTATATTAGCATAATTCATGTTCTTAATATTGTTAAAATTATTCTGATTCAATTATCATCTGACTTTCTTTGTCAAAATGAATTGTAATTAAAGTTACTTGAGAGGATATTTTTTTTAATTAAACCTTAATCTAACTTTAAACCTAGTGCAAACGTGCTCAATTCTTCAATTACTTTTCCTATCCTATCACAGGTAAAACAGATAAGATTGTATTGTTTTTGTAAAGTTTAGAGCAAGTTTATATAAAGTTTAGATAAAGTAGTGCTTTTTTTTTGCGCGGCAATGCCGTGCCCGTACCCCTGCAGAGCGCCGCGCCTGAGCAGGCAGTTGTCGTTAATTTGGTGGGGGGCTCAGACCCAAAGAAGAACATTTAACTGGTAACTGGTTACTGACTAACTGGTAACTGCTGAATAAATGGGCAGAGAGAGACTCGAACTCTCATGACCGAAGCCGCCACATTTTGAGTGTGGTGCGTCTACCAATTTCGCCATCCGCCCTTAGTTGTTACATTCCCATTATACACTTTTTTGCGATTTTGCAACAAGTGCTGATATTCTTGGGAACTCGCCCATCTGTCAATCTCCCTGACCCGCAGAACGGGAACCGGATGACTCAACTGGGCAGTCTGAGTTGATTTTAGCATTTCGCCCAACTCAGTTTCACTTATTGTATCATAAGCTCGAGCTTGATCAAGAAAAGCATCCAAATTTAATTGAGGAGCGAGAGTAGGAGAACCCCCTGCCAGTTTCATTAACACTGACATCACCACCTTGGGGTTTTGGGTAGCCAACAAAGCAGCGCGATCGCAGCTAAATTCCGCACAGCGCAGCCACTCTAGCATTTGCGTTTGCAGGGATTGAGCAATCAAGGTTCCCCACATGGGCAGTAAATTAGCAGCCAAAACAATTAAATTGGCCAAAGTCAAATATACCCCATGCTCGCACTTCAGATGACCCAATTCGTGAGCCATGACCGCCTGAATTTCCTCTGGTGTCAGCATTTCAATCAAAGAGGTGTGCAGCACCATAAAAGGCTGTTTTCCCCGCATGGCAAAAGTATAGGCATTGGGAGTGGGATTTTGCTGGACGTACAACTGAGGTGGTTCTAAATCCAAGGTTTGGGAGGCAGATACCAGAAGCTGATGCAAGTGGGGCAGTTGTTTTTGCCCCACGAGAACACTAGAAGCAATATTGTTGAGGTAGAAAAATTGTTCACTTACCGAACCCAGTAAACTGCGGACAGCCAAATCTAGTCCCGGCAATTGTTTCAAAGCTTGAGTTGCATGCAAATCAAGGGGATGACGAAACTCGTCTGCTTTCAGACCAATTAATCTAGGGTCGGTAAATTCCATATGTCACGAAAACTTGCGTAGTAGTGAATTATTCTACCATATTAACTCAGGGCTAAACAGCGAAGGACTTACCGCAGCCACAGGTTTGGCTAGCATTGGGATTAGTGAATTGAAAGCCCCCCCCAATCATGGCATTACTGTAATCCAGGACTAAACCATAAAGATAGAGAAGGCTCTTCGGATCGCAGACTATTTTAAAGCCATCGTACTCAAATACTTCATCATTATCTCTAATCTTGCTGGGATCTTCAAAATCCATCAGATAGGACATCCCGGAACAACCACCCTGGCGAATACCTACCCGCAGACACAGGTCTTGTCCTTGTTGTTCTCGCAGCATGATAATGTGCTTCAGGGCAGTGGGAGTGAGTTGGATTCCTCTTTGCTGAGTTGCTTGTGCCATCTTGAACAGGTGACTCCTTAACTGTTTGGGCGATGCTTTTCTCTCATTCTTCTTTATCTTAGCGTTGACACTCCCACGACTGGGCTACGCTCAAGTCGTGGGATTCTTGGGACGCCTTCGGCGGCACCTTCGGTGTTATCTATCATCCTTAAATTGCAGCAGAGAAGCTCAACTCAGAACTCAGGAACCGAACCAAAAAGGTCGAACTATCTAGCTGTGAGCTGTGCAACCCGGGCTCCCAGGAAATTTGTTCCACAAATTTCCTGGGTACCCTCCAGCGGGTACGATATTCCCAAGCGTTTTTTGACCCTGTTTCCGAGTGCCCCTCGGTATAGCATTTGAAGTTCAAAATTAATTGTCGCTGGTAGTTCGGTACGTTTTTAGAGAGGTTGTTCGCGCCTCTGGGTGCAGACTGAACTCTACCTTCGGGTTCTAGGGTGCCGACTCTCGCCGCTTCACAACCGCCCACCCCGGGGATTCAAGCCACATTTACTTTAGCGTGAACCTTGAAATTGTGTCAAGATTTTTTTTGACGGAGCAGCTCTAGCCGCATCGCGCTACATCCCACCCACCCCCTTTCCCCCTCCCGGGAGCTATCCTTGATAAGGAACTCTGAAACCCTTGATTGATAAGGAGATAACGTGATTGGGGGATTGGGAGATAACGTGATTGGGTGATTTGGGGATTGTTTTATAGAACTTCCCCCCAGCTCCCCACCCAGCAAGACTTATAGCGTTCCTTATAAGGGTTAGTCCCGGGAGGGGGTAGGGGGTGGGTTTTGCGCCCGAATCTATAAACGAGAGGTTTTCAACCGGGGGTCGTACAATTGAACAAGCAGAGGGCACAAAAATACCCCACAGCCAATACAGTGAGCAGTGACCAGTTACCAGTTACCAGCTCTTGAGGGACCCGCGAAGTGGCTCCGCTACGCGGTGCGCCCCCAAAACAAAGATGAGAAACACGATTATACCTAATATTTCAAGAAGGGAACGGGGTCGGCAGCCCTCCTCAAGGTGCCTTACAAACTCGTTTACCCGCTTACCCGCTTACCCGCTTACCCGCTTACCCTGCCCCAAAAAGAGCGCTATAAGTTTCTGTCCAGTTGTAGCGGTAACTGGTAACTGGTCATTGGTCACTGTTTATTGACCCAACTCTGCCAACTCAAAGGTACTAAGTCCCCGTATATAGTTAATCCTAATAACATAGGTTCATTTTCTGGAATCAATTTGCCTGTCAGGACGCAGCTTTCATCCTTCTGCGCCGTCGCTTCAATCGTAGCCCGAATATCGGAGGGCGAAAATTGCGGTCGATAATCTCCAGACTTCTGTTGGACGTAGTTCCAGAGGATATCCCTGATTAGCGCTTGATAGCCTTGGTTACCGGAAAGCTTCTTCAGCTTGTCTTTCAGCGCTCTTTCCAATCGAATGCTGGTCACTTCCATTTCCGTCGTTGAGGTACGAGGCAAGGTTCTAATCATTTTTTTTCTCCAAATACTAGACATCTCGGTAATATAAGTGTAGTATGAAAAAGTCGCTTTGGACTATTGGAAAATTCAGCAATGCTCAATTACACAATTTCAACTCGCCTCAGTGCCCCTCGCCCCCAAGACCATTCGACTTTGATTATAATAAGTAGTTTATGGTTATGTAGAAGGGAGGAGAGAAGTTCTTCCACAAATAAGGGGTTTGAACCAGACCGGCAGAGCGAATACTCAGCAGCAGTTATGAGAAAACAACTAAATAGAAGCAGCGGGAGGTGCAAGCTAAAAATGCCCTGAGGAGAATAACAAGGATAATCACCAGATTTTCAGCCCTCGCCTCTGAATCAAAGAAGCGGGGGTTTTTACCTAACAGTTTATTTGCTCGTATATATCGATGCTAAAACTTACCTACACTGAAAATGGCTTTCGCATGGAGCATCTGACTCAATCTCTGGAAGATTGGGTGAAGACCAGACTGATTCTTGCCCTACGCTCTGCTACCAGTCTTATGGTGGAACCCACCACTGCTTCTTTTTTACTCCCAGCGGATTTACCCTATCTTGAAGAGCTGGAGGTAGTGGTTGACCTAGAAAATATGGAAGTAGTGATTGCTCAGACCGAGTCTGACTATGTGGAAGTCAGCTTGCCAGGAACCTGGGTAACATCAGATCTAGAGAGCGCTGAAGGCATCTTTGTCTCCGCTATGAGTCAGGGGGGGAATATTTCCTCTACCAACTTTGGACTGATGCGCAAAATACTATTTCTGTCCTCAGTGATTGAAAAAATATTTCTTCCTTATAGAGCTGTCAGCTGTCAGGACAAGTAGCCCCAGGTGGGCAAAGTTGGCGACCGACTGTGGATATCAAAAGCGGCCCGACGTATTGCTCACCCTACCTAACTACCACTAACTATCAGCTGTCAGATTCTCTTTTGAGCCAGTAAGAGTCGTGCTTTCAGATATTGAGCGTGTCAAACACCAATATTAGTATTGATTTAACCAGAGTATAAGAAAGGATTATAGTAGATTTTCATCTAAAAGTGTTAAATATTATAGAAAATATAAAGGGAGTAGGGAATAGTGAGCAGCGGTACGATCAGTAGGGGCAGCGTCATCGACGGTGCCCCTACTATGAACTAGTTTTTGTGTAACCCGGTGGGAGGAAAACCCCAAGATTACTTGGAAGAGTTGGGTGTTCTAGATAACTTCCTCAAGACATTCCCGTCTGATAGCTCGGAAAAGTGACTGTTGTACGTCAATAAAAGCCCTGAATCCTGCAAAAAATATTTCTTTAATAGTCTGCTCTCCTTCCTGCAAATATTGACTAGCTAGAGAGAAGGCCTTCAGCGTACATTAATCGCCCCATGGACAGCCAAGCTGCTGATGTAGAAACACAAGTGAGAAAGTTGGTTACGCCATGGTCAATTGCTAGGACTGAATCGTGATTCAATTCTGTTTGCTCTACTTCTGTTTTGTAGACATATTCGGCATATAAACAGCCATTGCGTGGTAATATTCTAAGTTCTCTAATCTTAACAAAATTTAAATTAGAAGGAAATAGTATGAATATATGAAGTAAATTAAACCATGCTTTTATCTGTTTTCCCAAAGGTATTTTAATTTGATTGTCCTCTAACTTTAAAGCTTGCTTCGGGTAGCTAACTGTATCAGAGCTATTTCATTCTCAAAGGGGCATTAAAGTGCTAGGCTAGCAGGCTAAACACCCATGTCCCTATCCCTGGAATCTCCCCCTGCTATCTCGTCGTCCACGCTTTCTCTTGAGACATCAACAAGAGAGCGAATCAAGATTCTAGACGCCTTTGCTGAGATACCCGATATGCGCAAAGCGTCCGGGAAAAGGCATCAAGTGCCCTTGTGTCTAGCGCTCTTTACCTTAGCGGTGGCTGCGGGGAATCGGGGGTTCCTGGCCATCGGCGATTGGCTTAACAGCTATCGTGCTGAGTTGATTGAGCTATTTGGGCCCCCCAAACAAAGCATTCCGTCCTACAGCACGATTCGTCGTGTGCTGTTGACCTTGGACTATCAACAGTATTCTGTCGCGTTAGGAAAATTCTTTGGCATTGAACCCTTACCTGGCGAGACATTAGCCGTTGATAACAAAATCTTACAAAGCTCCTACCAACTCGAAACGGATAATCCCGATTCTCCACCTCACCCTGCGATCATGCAGGGACTGTGCGTATCTGGTGGAGCGTGGCTTGATTCTAGATCCCGATCAGGTTGATAGCAAAACCAATGAAATAAAAGCGCTGCCAGCATTTATCAAGCAACTGGCCCTCAAAGGGGTGGTCTTTGCCTTTGATGCCATTAGCACTCAAAAAAAACCGCTCAAGTAATCCTTGAGAGTGGCAATCATTACTTGGGGGCCCTCAAAGGCAATCAGGGCAATTTATTCAAAAGTGTCCAAGCCAACTTTGTTCCACAGCAAAGTCATCACGACCTCAACAAAGGGCATGGACGGTTGGATAAGCGAGTCATCAGTATCTGTACTGAACTGGAGGGTATTCCACCGTGGCCAGGATTGCAAACGCTGATCCGAGTAGAGAGTTGGCGGAAATTCAAGAAGGGGAAGCAGACACTCCTAGAGACTGAAACCCGTTACTATGTTGCGTCGTTTCTAGCCCCGGCAGAAGCTTTTGCACAAAGGATTCGAGGCTACTGGGGAGTCGAGAACAAAGTCCATTACGTCCGTAATGTCACTCAAGGGGAGGATGCTTTACGCATTCGGATGCATCAGTTCTCGTAATTTTGCGCTCAACCTCTATCGCTCTAATGAGTTCTCTAATATGGCTCAGGCTGAACGACGCTGCCAATTCGGACTAAGCACACTCAAACGCATTTTTAGAATGAAATAGCCCTGCTAACTGTATATAGTCCTCCCGACTTTCGATATTTGGGTAGTGATGGATAGAAATGAAGCCCTCCCTTAAAGAATTTTTTTAATAATGCTTTATATGATTTAAGAGACTCTACCAGACCTTTTAAGACTTGTTGAGCAGAGGTTCGCATAATTCTTATTGCTCTTCAAAGCATGGCACAGAAAACTATAGCCTACTAAAAATCCTCCGCTCCTCCTAATTAAGCCTTCATTATCTATTGTTGATTGGCTAGACTTGAAAAATCGCTGCCGAACTTCGTACAATGCGCTCTTGTACAAACTGTTGCTTTGCTGACAAATGAAAATCAGTACAGCTTCTTCTAGTTTATTAAGATGAAGTAGATTTTGTTGACAGCTAAACATTTTTAGTAAACTCAATCTTCTCCAAGATTATAATCAAAATATTGATAATTTGTCAAGCTTTTTTTTACATTTTTAAGGACTCAAGGATACGGGGGGTTAAAACCCCAGCTTCGCTCCACCTCTCGCTCAGGGTTATTTTGGTAAAAAATTTAAGTGTGCTAATAATTGCTGTGGTTGGCATGGTGATGCAGATTTTAATGCAAGCAATGTCTTGTCTAATATGGTCGGGGTTGTAAGCCTCCTCCTCGGATTCTTTGGCTTGTCCAATTAATCCAGGGCTACCGAAACATTCCGTTAACGGCGTAGTGCGAAGAGCACCGTCGTTTTAACGCGGGGTGAGCTTACATTATTATATACACTCCGGCTTTTCGGGTCTGAGATACCTGACTAAAGCTTGCAGTCCGAGGCGATAACTTTCAGCCCCGAAACCACTGATTTGACCTAGGGCAACTGGTGCAATATAGGAATGATGGCGGAAGGTCCCCCGCCCATAAATATTGCTCAGATGTACCTCAACTGTAGGTAGCTTGACCGCTGTGATGGCGTCTCTAATAGCTATACTGGTGTGAGTATAAGCACCTGGATTAATCAAAATTCCTTGATAATCAGCCGCTGCTTGGTGAATGGCATCCACGAGTACTCCTTCGTGGTTGGACTGCAAGGTAGAGACTTTGGTCTGGAGTTTGCCCGCTTCCAACTCTAAGAGAGAATTAATATCATCTAGGGTTAGGGCACCGTAAATATCTGGTTCTCGCCCCCCGAGAAGATTTAAATTAGGGCCGTGCAAGACCAGAACACTTAATTGACACTCCCACGAATTTAGCGTAGCCGATTCGTGGGATTCTTGGTTCGTCATCCAACCGTAACCTCCCAGGATTGCTCCAAGGAAACTAGAGGGTCGAACTCCCCAAGCGTATGAGTTTGGGTGTGCCTCGCCCTACTTAATCCAAGTTGCAAGATGTTAATGGCTGCTCCCGCCAAGGGCGGCACCTTCGGTGACACGTCTCGGTCTGACCCATACCCACAATGCGGACAGATATGCGTCCTAGTCGATAGGGACTTCTTAACGGTCTTGCCGCAGCTAGAGCAATTCTGACTAGTGTTATTGGGAGGAACGGCAACGGCTGCCTGTTCTGGTTTTACCCTTGCTTTGAACTCAAAAACTAACATATTAATTATGCTAGACTATAGGGCAGATGGTTGTCAAGGCAGAACTTGACGGAGCAGCTCTAGCCGCACCGAGCTACATCCCACCCACCCCCACCCACTAGCGGCGTTGACGATGGTCAACAGGAATGGGAATTAGCTCTGGTTCTGGTTCAGCTTCCGGTCCTAAAAGAGATTCCACGAGCTTCTCAACCCATTCTTTGACTTTTTCCCACACTTTTTCTAAATAATCCATTTAATAGACCGCTCCTGCGAGACAGTGCATTTTCTATTTGAACCTTATCTTTATATTAACCTGAGCTACACTAGTTTTGGGTGCAGAATGGGGATCATTAGATATTTTTATAGGCTACTTGCTTGCGCCGCAGTCGATCTAAAGCATTACAGGCACTCTCGAAACGAATAGATCTACGACCCCGTTCTTGACCAAAACGATACTCAAAAGTCTCTGCGGTTCCATCTGGGGCGGCTAAACCAATATAGACTAAGCCTACTGGTTTAGACTCTGTACCCCCCTCTGGACCTGCAATGCCAGTAATGCTCAATCCCCAATCGCTAAGGGTCTGCTTTTGCACTCCCAAAGCCATTTGGCGGACAACTGGGGCACTGACGGCTCCGAATTGCTCTAAATCTTCTGCCCTGACTCCTAAAAGAGCAATTTTCAATTGGTTGGTGTAAGCAATAATCCCTCCCAGGAAATAGTCGGAACTGCCGGGAGTAGAGGTGAGCATTTCCCCTAAGCCTCCTCCAGTACAAGACTCTGCCACGCTTACAGTTTCCCCAACAGCCCGCAATAATTCCCCCACTACCTTCGGAAGAGTATCCTCGTCAGCGCCAAAATAATCCAGTCCGGCTATTTCAATAAGCTGTTGGGCTACAGGTTCAATTAAGGCGATGGCATCAGTTTCAGAAGCTGCTTTGGCAGACAAGCGCAATCTCACTTCTCCTTTTGAAGCATAGGGGGCAACGGTGGGATTAGTTGAAGTGAAAAACTCACCTACTTTCGCCGCTAAGGCTGACTCCCCAATGCCGCGAAATCGTAACATGCGGCTGTAAATAATTTCTTTGCCCCAACCTTTACTTTTGAGATATGTAACGGCTGTCTCTCGCCACATACGCTTCATTTCCCCAGGTACGCCGGGAAAGGTGAGAATAGTTAAATCCGGGGTAACTTGCCAAATGATACCGGGTGCTGTTCCGGTTGGGTTGGGCAATATTTCCGCTCCCTCGGGAATATAGCTCTGTTTGCGGTTATTGGCGGTCATTTTCCGCCCCCGTTGGGCAAATTTAGCGACGATGTCTTGGACAATTTCCGGTCTTTCCACCAAAGGGGCGGCAAAAAAGTCGGCGATTGCCTCTGTGGTCAGGTCGTCCGGAGTCGGTCCCAAACCTCCAGTAAAAATTAAAATGGAAGCACGTTTGCTAGCAATGGCGATCGCCTCTTGCAGTCGCGATTTATTATCCCCAACAACAGTTTGATAATAATGAGGAATGCCTAAAGCAGCCAACTGCTGCCCTAAAAACTGGCTATTGCTATTGAGGATATCTCCCAACAGCAACTCCGTTCCAACGCAAATAACTTCTGCTTGTATTATTTTAGTATACATAATTGAATATGGTATAACCTATACGGACGGGAAGACCCCCGCCCCTACTTTTGATTGCGCCGTACTTCCCAGCTAATGTAACCTAAGAGAAAGGTGGCTCCTAGAGCGTAGCCCCAACCGCTGGGAATGCCAGAAAAACCTAGTGCCAAGCTCCCCAACCAGAGAGTAAGAGCGTAGATAAAAACCACAGTCAGCCTTTGGGGAATACCTGCTTTTAATAAGCGGTGATGGAGGTGTCGTTTATCCGCCACGAAAGGGGATTTGCCGTGCTTAATGCGGGATAAAATCACCGTGGACATATCCAAAATTGGTACTGCCAGAATGAGGTAAGGCAGGATAACCCCAGTTGCTGCGGTGGTTTTCACCAAGCCGATAGCCCCCACTGCCCCTAAGGTGAAGCCCATAAAATAAGCTCCCCCATCTCCCATAAAAATTTCTGCTGGGTTGAAATTGTAGCGCAAAAAGCCTAAAGCGCCTCCAGCCAAAGCAGCAGCGATGATTGCTGCTGCTGGTTGCTTCATAAAAAGGGCAACAAAGAGCATTACCAATGCTGAAATACCAGAAACCCCAGCCGCCAAACCATCTAAGCCATCAATCCAGTTTATAGCATTGGCCATGCCCACCAGCCAAACTATGGTTATGGGTAGGCTCAACCAGCTCAGTTGTACTATCCCTTCAAAGGGAAAGGAAAGAAAATCAATCCGCACTCCGGCGAACCAGGAGGCGGTAGCCACTATACCTTGCATTACCAGGCGAGAAATGGCAGTCAGATGGAAAATATCGTCGGCAAGACCGATTAAAAAGAAGCCCAAACCCCCTAAAGTTACCCCCAATATTTCCCATTTGGTGGTAGGGTCAATTATTGCAAATCCCCCCAAGAGCCAGACGATGGCCAGAGCGATGACCGTTCCGCCAAATATAGAAACACCTCCGAGCCTCACCATGGGGCGATTGTGGACTTTCCGGTCGTTCGGTCGATCTACTTGTCCGCTGGCCAGACCAATATTCTTGACCACTGGAGTACTCCAGAGGACCACATTCATAGAGATGAGAAAGGCGATGGGATGGTAAAGCTGGGCTGACATCTTAATTATATGTTCCAATATGGCTAAACCATTGCAGGCACTGGAATACGTAAATGAGGATAGAGAGGGAAGCGAGCACACAATGCCCTGACTCGACTCAGACAATCAATATGAACTGCTTCATCTTCTGGCTTCAGGAGGCGATCGGCAATAATATTGGTAATTTCGATAAATTCAGCGGATCCCATACCTCTGGTAGTCATAGCTGGGGAACCGAGACGCAACCCACTGGTAACAAAGGGGGAGGAGGTGTCGAAGGGTACGGTATTTTTATTAGCAGTCACGTTTACTTCTCCGAGCAATTGTTCTGCTAGTTTTCCTGTCATGCCAATGGAACGGAGATCTACCAGCAGTAGGTGATTGTCAGTCCCTCCAGAAACTAGTTTGAAGCCCCGATCTGCAAAGCCTTGGGCCATTGCCCGAGCATTGGCGATAACTTGTTGGGAGTAAACTTTAAACTCTGGTTGAGCAGCTCCCTGGAAAGCTACTGCCTTAGCAGCGATCACATGTTCTAAGGGACCACCTTGAGAACCGGGGAAAACTGCCTTATTTAACTTTTTGCCTAATTCCTGGTCCCGGCTGAGAATCAAACCCCCTCGTGGTCCCCGGAGGGTTTTGTGGGTGGTGGTTGTGACCACATCGCAGTAGGGTACTGGGTTTGGATGATGGTTTGTGGCAACTAGTCCGGCAATGTGAGCTATATCTGCCATTAAATAGGCTCTCACTTCATCGGCGATTTCTCGGAACTTGGCAAATTCGATGATGCGGGAATAGGCAGAATAGCCGCAAATGATTAATTTTGGCCGTTCCTTCAGTGCTAGAGACCGAATATGATCGTAGTCCAGCAGTTCTGTTTCTCTGTTGACACCATAATGAACTACTTCAAACCACTTACCCGATACGTTGACGGGGGAACCGTGGGTCAGATGTCCGCCGTGGGATAGTTCCATCCCCATGATTTTATCTCCTGGTTGTAGCAGAGCCAGGAAAACGGCAAAATTAGCTTGGGCGCCCGAGTGAGGCTGAACGTTAGCGTGAGCTGCTCCGAAGAGCTGTTTTGCCCGATCTATTGCCAGTTGTTCTGCCCGATCTACGAACTCGCAGCCGCCGTAATAGCGCTTTCCTGGCAAACCTTCAGCGTATTTATTGGTTAATACTGACCCTTGGGCTGCTAAAACGGCAGGTGTGGTAAAGTTTTCGCTCGCAATCAACTCTAGATGCTCTCTTTGGCGCTGGAGTTCCAGCTGGATTATTTCTGCTATTGCTCCATCTGTCTGGGCGAGAAAATCTAAATTTGTTTCCATTACTGACCGATCCTACTCCCGATAATATTCTCTACTTTACCAAGCCTCTTATCTTAACCGTTTTTGTGAGTTTAGCCAAGGATAGACAGGGGAATCTCTCCTGCCTTAATTTATAGCGACCTATTGCCCACCAACCTAAGTTATAATCGTCAGTAAATTGGAGGGGCGTAAAATGCTAGTCATTCTTACTGACCAACAAGTCCTGCGGGCGCAGCAAGTTTGTCAAGGTTGTCTGCTAGCGGATCGCACTGGCTTACCTCGCTGGCACCAAGGTAAACTGGGCTGTGGCCATTGTATATCAAAAAAAGGCGGGAAGGAGCGACCTGCTCTTTATGAATGTAAGATGGGGTTCCGCATCGCTAGTATTGATAGCAGTACACAATAAACATTATCTAATTTGTGTAACTAGCGGTGGTCGTACTCAATACTAAGGGTAAACATCTATATTAGCACGAAATCAAAATATATCATATATCTAATATAATAGATGGATACTCAGTAATTAGTCAAGAAAAGGAGCAAAAACATGAATTGGCGCGGTTATACAGATGCTAAAGACAGAATTTTTAGTACCCTTGTTTATTTATTTGCCATCTGCGATGTCTTACCCTTTGGCAGGTTTTTACTAGAGTTTCCCCCTCTAAGACAACTTCTTTCCCTTCTGCTCTCACCTGTATTGTGGATTTACAACAGTTTGCCATTGTCAGGTTTTATCGTTTTCTTAATATTGTACTTTGCAGTAGTGAGAAATACAAGAATCAGCGATTTTATCCGCTTTAACACTATCCAGACAATTCTGATTGGGATTCTTTTGTATTTGTTGGAATTAGTTGCTTTCCAATTTATCTTCCCTGATTTAGGGGGTGGTTTGCTGGTGGAAACCCTGAGCAATACAATCTTTTTGGGAGGACTTGCTGTCTGTTTCTATTCCATGGTTCAGTCAGCTTTGGGACAATACGCAGAAATTCCCACTATTTCCGATGCTGCTTATTCTCAAATCCGGTACTAAATTGCAAGTGAGGGGTATCCTTGCATTAGATAGTGACCAGAACGTGGTTTTCTAAATGACCAATGCCTTCGATTTCGATTCTAACGCGATCGCCTTCTTGCATTGGTCCTACTCCTTCTGGGGTTCCCGTGAGGATAACATCTCCTGGGGACAAGGTCATGACTCTCGAAATGTAAGAGACGATAAATTCTGGGGAGAAGACCATTTCTTCAAGGTCGGTAAATTGACGCGGAATCTCTTCTTCATTCATAAAAGTTTGCAATTTTGCTCCAGCACTCAATTCCCGCACGATCCATGGACCCAGAGGACAAAAGCTATCAAATCCTTTTCCTCTAGTCCATTGACCGTCTTTCTTTTGCAAATCTCTAGCAGTAACATCATTGGCGATAGTGTAGCCCCAAATTTGACGTACTGCCTCCTCTGGGGTGGAGTTTTTGGCCGGCTCCCCTATCACTAGGGCTAATTCGCCCTCATAATCTACTCGATGGGACTGTTCTGGATAATAGATCGGCATGCCATGAGCAGTAACGGCGGTAGGAGGTTTCAGGAATAAAATCGGCTCAGTTGGTGTTTCCCCTCCCATTTCTGCGGCGTGAGCGGCATAATTTTTCCCGACAGCGACAATTTTGGAAGGAGCGCAGGGAGCTAGCAGTTGGTAACTCTTGGGTTCCAATTCCAGATCGGTGGTTTGTCCCCCTAACCAGGGAGGTGCATCCAGAACTTGTACGCTCCGGTCAAGTCGAAGTAACCCGTAGTAGGTTTGTCCTTGGGTGGTTTTTACTCGGACGTAGCGTTGCGCCATAACGTTGCAGAATGGTTATTGAATAGGCTGGGAGATTTTTTCCCTCGCTAGATTACTAGCAATCCCCAGTGATATCCTGGTAAGATTTTAAGTCCTTGCTTTTTTACTTATTGCTAGATCTCAAATTCTACCTGGTTTTGTCGAGCATAGGGAAAAGAAGCCATTTTGTCCATAAGGAGTTGAATTGATGAGTGTAAGTTACGAAATGATGTATATCCTCCGTCCCGATCTGTCAGAAGAGCGGGTAGAGCAGGAAATCCAAAAATATCGCGATTTTATTACCGAATATAGAGCAGAGGAAATTGAGATTCAAAATCGCGGTAAGCGACGCTTAGCTTATCCCATTCTAAAATATCTGGATGGCATCTATATCCAGATGAATTATATTGCCTCGGGCAAGCAAGTAGCACCTCTGGAGAAAGCTATGCGTCTCAGCGATGAAGTAATTCGCTATTTAACCATTAAACTGAAAAAGCGGCCTAGTACACGGGAGGAAACTTCCACCGCTGAAGAGGAAAGCTAGCAAAAACCCCCCCCTTAGTCCCCCCCCTGTTAGGGGGGCAGGGCTGTTTCATTCTCAAGTCTCCTTGAGTAAATTGCCCTCTGTTCGTGAAAATTGCTGAATTATTCCCATTTTTGGTGGCGGGAGGGGATTCGGGGGTAGGGGGATCCGGGGGTAGGGGGATAGGGGGATAGGGTGAGAAAGCAAAGTCGAATTATGGCAAAAACCGGACGATTTTCCAATCTCTCCAGCTCCCCAGCTCCCCATCTCCCCATCTCCCCAGCTCCCCAGCTCCCCATCACCCCATCACAGTATTACTGGAAGAAATAAGCTGGTCTTGAAAATAAATTATAGCGCGCACCGCGCCCGAATCGGGTATACCTATTATAGAGACCTTAAACCAAACCACGAGTGGCGCGCCGCGCCGCGGAGCCCTTCGGGATCGCCCTACAATAATAGTTAACACATTCAACACTTCTGGAGTAAAATTGTAGTGAAATGGGAAATTTATCAATGGAAAAAAGCTTAATTGATTATCTAAAACAAATCCCAAATTTTCGACATTCTTCAGGGAGAAGACATCCTTTATGGTTGGTATTATTAATTATAATTCTGGGTATGATGAGTGGTTACTGGGGATATAGAGGTTTGGGGTGGGTTGGGAAATTGAAAATAGACTACACTGGGTTAAAGATGTAGTTTATGAAGAAGATACCAGCCCGCAACTTGCAGGTTTTGCTCCTATTAATTTATCCTTACTCAAAAATTTGGTATTGAGTTGGTTCCGTCTTAATGGCTATGATTCAATCACTTATGCAATGGACTTTTTGAGCCACAATCTCAGTTCTTTATTATCTTGTTGTCGCCAGTCTTGAATAACAATTTCAGTCATTTTTTGGCCTTATATATCCAGCTGGAGCGGTATCTTTTCCATACCTCTAGAATCTTTATTGTGGTTATATTTACTCTGATTCTAGAGTATTTTGGATTTTTGAGCTCGTTGCTTTTCCCGGCGATCGCGTAAGCGCAACTTTTAGTTATCGCCTCTATGATAATAGTTTCAAGATTTATCAATGGACTGTATCACTTGACTGATAAGGCTGATAGGGCACTGCACAAGGATAACAGGGATAATTGTCAAACATATTTGGGAATAATTGCACAATTTTCACGAACCGAGGGCAGTTTACTCAAGGAGACTTGAGAATGAAACAGCCCTGCTGTTAGGGGGGGGATGACAAGGGGGGCAAGGGGGGATCTTCCGCTTTGGTGGGCATTGCCCACCCTACCAAAATTGACCAGAAGAAACGCCCCATGAGAGACGTTTCTGAGGTATTTCAAGATTAGCTTTAATCCCGGCTATTGAGGGCAATCAACAGACGGAGAATAAAGACAAATAAGTTGATGTAGGTCAAGTACATGGACAGGGCAGCGGATAAATACTGGTCGTCTTGATAGACTCGGGGTAGGAGGTAAAAATCTACCACGGCTGCACCGGCAAAGAGGAAGACTCCTAAGCCGGAAATGGCAATTTCCAGCCAGCTTGGAGTGTAGACTCCAAAGAGAAAGAAGATAAGCTGACCGATGAGAACCACTACCAAGGCAGTTAAACCTAGGTATACTGTTTTCATCAGGGCCATGCCATCTTCGTCGGAGAGATTGGATCCCATGTTGCGGGCAACGACAAAGGTAACGCCGCAGCCAAGAGCGGCAATGCCAATCCCTTGAATGCCTACCCCAGAAGTTCCAAGGGCAGTTAAAATTAGGGCTGTGAGGGTGTACCCCGACAGGAGACTGTACAGGGCTAGCAGGGGGAGTGCGAGGCTGTTGTTCCCTTTTTCGGCAACGTTACGGACGACGAAGAAAATAATAATCTCGGCGATTAATGCCACCCAGAAGCTAGGAAAGAATAGTTCTGGGTTAGACTGAATTACGCCTAGACCGCCATAGATACCCACAGCAGTCAATACCAATCCACCACCGAGATAAGGGAGGGCGTTGGCGATGACATTTGGTCCGATTAAGGCTTGACCTTTGACTTCCCGCATTGCTTGGCGGAAGTTACTGGTGCTGCTCATGATACTTTTCTTTTTTCGATTTTATCAAAGAAATTTCTTTTCTAATTCTATTGTGACGGAAACGAACCTATACAGGGGAGATGTTCTCCTAAACTGCCCCCAATCACCCAATCTCCCTATCCCCCTATCCCCTCATCACCCTATCCCTCTTTTCTCTCTTGGGTGTATGTGCGGATACCCGATCGCCCCCTAAGAATATTTCCGTGAAATAACCATGGTAAGACAGGTTGGCAAAAGCTGAAAATAATTATAAGTCCACTATATTTCAGATTTTACGACTATGTCTACTACTTTTCCCGGTATTGAACTGCTGATGACTTACTCTCGCAATCCTTCTGTCAAACTGCGCAATCAATTGGTGTCTTTGCATTCCGGGCTGGTGCGGAAGGTGGCTCATCAATTTCGGCAGCAATGTGGGGAACCTTATGAAGATTTGGAGCAAATCGGCTATTTGGGTTTGATCCGGGCAATTGAACGGTTTGATCCTCATCAAGGCTCTGCTTTTAGTTCTTTTGCTATAACTTACATTCGCGGCGAAATGCTCCATTACCTGAGAGATCGGGCTACTATGGTGAAAATTCCCCGTCGATGGCAGGATCTGGATCAAAAGGGTAAAAAGCTACGGAAGGAACTGACGGTTACACTCGGACGCTTACCTAAGGATCAGGAAATTGCTGGCGCTCTCGGGGTATCTTCTCAAGAGTGGAGCGAATGTCAGTTGGCGATCCAAAATCGCCTGCTGGTGAGTTTAGATGGGAAGGTACACGGAGCGGATAGTTCCCAGACTTTTGGGGATATTCTCCCGGATCCGAACGACCGTGCTCAACAGAAATTACAGGAAGATCGCCTTGAGTTAGAAGAAGCTATGAGTCAGCTGGAGGAGAAAACCAAAACTACCATCGAATTCGTTTTTCTCCGGGAGTTGTCCCGCAAGGAAGCAGCTCGACGGATTGGTATTAGCCCTGTTACGGTGACGCGATATCTGCGCAAGGGGATTGAGCAGTTGGCTGTGCTACTGCAACCGCAAATAGCTTAGTACAGCCTCGCGAGATGAAAGTAAGTTTTTCATCGAATGGACGGCAGGCGATACGGAAGTCAAGAACTCGCCACTAAGCCCTACGGGCTATAGTGGGAGCGATGTTTTGGCTCTGACTTGACCAGGCTAAGTTTTGATCGAACTACGTTATTTAACTGATGAAACCTAAGAATGCGTGCCAGTTCCTAGCTATGCGCGTGTAACTTTAAACGAACCTAACGAGTTAAGCCAGTGAGTTGTACTCAACAAGGTTAAATAACATTGCGGTGCGGTGCATTTTCTTGAATCGAATTCAAGGTGGAAAGCGCACCCCTGCAGAGCGCCGCGCCCGCGCCATTAATCAATGCCGCGGGCGGCGAGGCTAACTGTACCCCTTTTAAAAAGATATTAATAGAGTAATTTGGGGTGCTGAATTAACCCATAGAGGACAAATTATAAGCAAAGGGCGACAATTAAGACGAGGGCGTAGGAATCGCAAAACTCGTTATCGCCAATCTAGGTTCTTAAATCGCGGATACAGCCGTCCGCCCCCTTGCCGCCTTTAGGTGGAAACGGCGGCGCGAGGAGGTGAAACTTCAAGTTCAACTCGCCTGTTGGCAGCTAAATTGGGTGACAGTTTGGAGTGATCCAGTTCAACGTAATCAAATTGCCTCGCGATCGCGCATATGGTCTGATAGAATATTGGAGTTGTAATAGACATATGAAAAATCCAATTAATTTTTAATGAACTACATGCCTCTAGACAAAAGCTCCTGACAGATGCAGGCGGTAATCTTCATCGGTATGTAAATAATAACATGGAAGATAAATATTTTAAAAAGCCTTACACGGTACTTGATACATTTGCAGGAGCAGGTGGTTTTAGCTTGGGCTTTGAGCTTGCTGGGGCTAATGTTGTTGGTGCCATTGAGATAGATAGCTGGGCTTCAGAAACCTTCAAGTTCAATCATCCTGACGCCACTGTCTTGCAAGGTGACATCAGTAAAATCACTGATGATTCAATTCTCGAAGCATTCAGCAGATATAAACTCGATCTGATTCTTGGTGGTCCACCTTGCCAAGGTTTCTCAATCTGCAATAAAAACAATGGTGACCCAAAAGACCCAAGAAATTCACTATTCGAAGAGTTTATTCGAATTGGCCGCTTGTTAAAGCCTAGTGTCATGATCATGGAAAATGTCCCGAACTTAATAAAGGCAAAAACAAAAAGCAAAGAGCTAGTCATTGATATTATTAAAATCGAGCTTGAAAAGATTGGATATTTTGTTAACAGTCATATTTTAGAAGCCACTGATTATGGTGTCCCACAAATCAGAAAGCGGCTTTTCGTTGTTGCATCAAAAACAAAGCTTCAAAGTCCATTTCCACAAAGAACACATTCTTTAACGAATGCCCAAAGTTTATTTGAACCCCAGCTTAAAAAATGCCCAACATTGTGGGATGCCATTTCCGACCTTCCTGAGATTGAGGCACGAGAGGGTGCGGAGGAGTCTGAGTATACAAAATCTCCACAAAATGAATATCAGCTACTTTTGCGGCAAAATGCAACCAAGCTTTTTAATCATAAGGCTATGAGCCATTCAAAGCGTCTTGTTGAACGCTTTGCAGCCATGGGCTGGGGTGATTCAACTTCTAATGTACCAGATCACTTGCGCCCCCTCAGAAGAAATAGCACAGAGTATTCTGAGAAAACTTACGAGCAAAATAACAGAAGAATGCATCCTGATCGCCCCTGTCATACTGTTCCGGCATCCTTTTATGCAAATTTTGTACATCCATATAAAAATAGGAACTTTACGGCACGAGAAGGGGCAAGAATCCAGTCATTCCCTGACTGGTATGTGTTTAAAGGCAAACCAACAGTCGTAAGCCATAAGTTATTAGAGCGTGAGGGACGACTTGAGGAGAAACATCTTTGTCAATATAACCAGATAGGGAATGCAGTTCCTCCTTTGATGGCAAAAGCAATAGCCGAAAATATTATTAATCAGCTTGGAGCAAAATATGTACATCCACGGCAATAATTTAGAACAAAAAGAAAACCACAAAACAAAATACATAGATGCTGATTCTCGGCATTATTTAGTTGAGATTCGAGAACATTACAATGAGTGGAAAACTGCAAATGAGACACTTGTCGGACCTACAACTGAAAAAACAGATGGGGACTCAGAAATTATTTCCAAACGTGTCCAATTGCTGAACAAATACAAAGATTTTTTGGATCAACAGCATTATGCTGAGAAATTTGATAGCCGTTCCAATCTCCATTCTTCTGTGTTAGAAGAGTTTATGTATTATCTCTGAGTCTGCATTAATTGGCAAATCACATTCTTTCAAAGATATTTTTTTCAGGGCTTCCTCTTACGGGGAAATGCTGAAAAAACCTCATGCCTTAATCGAAATAAAAGACCACGATTTTGCCATTGGAGCAAGGGTAAATGCGGTAATCAAGTGCAGTGGATCTGATATAGAAGAACAACACAAATGGGGTATTCCAGCCGTTGCCATTGAATGCAAGACATATCTGGATAAGACTATGCTTCAGGATGTTTCAACTGCGGCAGAACAGTTAAAGCAGAAAAACCCCAACGCAATGTATATTGTAGTCGCAGAATGGCTTAAACTTACTGATTTCGTAAATCTCAAAAAATACAAAGTCGATCAAATCTACATATTACGAAAACAAAAAAATACAGATAGTGAATTTAGGTTTGGTGATGTATACCAAAAGAATCCTATCCTATTTATGCCGATGTTGTTGAGCACTTCTTTAACACTGTGAGGGAATTTCTTACAACAGAATGGAAAGGTGGAATAACTTTTGGTCTCAATCGGGGTTTCTTAATATAGGGCTAACAAGGCGCTGCACTTAGATAAGGATTAAAATGATGATTGCGACTATTGCAAAATGGGGGAATAGTCAAGAGTTTCGTATTCCGCAAAGTTTAGCCAAAGAAATTCATGTAGCCTCAGGGGCTGAGATAGATCTTGGTGTAGTGGATGGAACTCTGGTAATTAAGCACTGATGCCGAAAGCGTTATTCCCTTGATGAACTTGTCAAGGGAATAACACCGGAGAATCTTCATGGTGAGATTGAGAGTGGAATCGCAGTAGGAAACAGGAAACGAAATTTGGTAGCGCAAGTGAGTCCATATGTTCCAAGCCGGGGAGAAATCGTCCCCAAGATTAAAGGAGAGAATGAGGTACTTCTAAACTATTGGCTTCCATCAGTTCTCTATCCCCCATCACTTCTCGGGGTTTACCGTCTGCAATTATTTTGCCCCGGTTCAGCAACAAGACGCGATCGCATACCTCCAAAATCGATTCTAAGTCATGGGAAGATAAGATAATTGTCTCTATAGAGGATTGCAAAAATTGAATCAAGCGACGACGTGCTCGTAAGTCTAGGTTAGCAGTGGGTTCGTCATAGAGAATTAACTGGGGTCTCATGGCTAAGATTGAGGCGATCGCCACCATGCATTTCTCCCCTCCAGATAGGTGGTGGGGTATTCTATCTCTTAGGTGCAATGTTCCGGTGAGGGCTAAAGCTTCTTCTACTCGCTTTTCTACTTCTTCCGGTGTTAACCCCATATTCTCCGGTCCAAAGGCAACATCATCCCTGACTGTGCCGCAAAATAGCTGGTCTTCTGGATTTTGAAATACTAAACCGATTTCGGGGCGGAATTCTCCTGTTTGAACTCTCTTCCCTAATAAGCGAATTTCTCCTGACTCTGGGGTTAAAATGCCGCTCATTAAGAAAAATAATGTGGTTTTTCCCGCACCGTTGGTACCGATTAAACCTATTTTCTCTCCCTGTAAAATCTGGCAATTAAGCTTTTGCAAAATTCTCTCGCCGACGCCATATCTAAAGGATAAGTTTGCAATTTTCAGGACTTCTCTTTCTTTTACTGGTTTAAAAGTTGGTCTCGCTTCTAATACTGTCATCGCTAATTTGCCAATAATTCTCCAGATAGACGCTATTTAAAGCTGAGAGATGCTACGATAAAAAATATTGCTACAAGCAGAGTTGTGGCGGAAAGAATCCCACTACTACAATCTAGCTTAATGGGTGTTTTTTTGCTATAATTAGGGGAGGGGGCGTAACCGTAGCCCCGCAAAATCATGGCTTGATAAATACGCTGGGAGCGCTCGTAACTGCGGACAAATAAAGTACCTGATAAATGAACTATTTTCCTCAGATAGTCCGGGGTTAACTTGCGTGAATTAAAACCCCGCAACTTCATGGACTGTTCCATCGTTTTCAGTATGGCTCCCAATTCTTCTAAGTAACGATAAGTCAGCAGAGTCATATCTATAATTATATCGGGAAGACGGAGGGAACGCATGGCTCTAATACTGCTGAGAATGGGGGCGGTTCCAAATAAGACTAAACTGACTGTGAGAATGGAGCAGGCGCGGGTTACAATGAGTAAAGCCGTTTGACATCCTTCCTCTTTGATGGTTAGTATACCCCAACTGACAATTGCCGTTTCTCCTGCCACAAAAGGTAAAAATATGACGGCGGCGGTGAGAAATAAACCGGGATAGCGCAATCGAGAGAGGAAGAAAGATAGGGGCAGTTTTGCTAGAGTATAAAGGAGGATAGTTACCAGCACCATTGGGGGCAATAAAGTCAATTTTTGGACAAACGCAAAGGCAAAAATCAACGCCAACAGTGCTGTAAACTTAGAAGTTGGTTCCCAGCGATGAATGGGAGAATTTAAACGAGCATAGCGCTCTAAGGCAAGTTTCATGGTACAAGTTCCGGTTTCACTCGCTGGAGAAAAGAAACTAACATGGTGGTAAAGGTTCCTTCTATAGCCATTTGGATTGAGTAACCCACCATTGATGCGTAAATTGCTGTTTGTTCCATTTGGGCGTCAATATGGGCGGAAATGGTGGTAATAACGAGTAAGGTAAAGGCGATCGCCGTTATCCCGAAACCCCCTGCACCAGCTAAGAATGCAAAAACTTTTTTCCAGATGGGTTGTTTTAGCCTAGAGGATATTTGGAAAATGTAATAAGCAAGGAGTGCAGGAATGCCCAGAAGCGCTCCATTTACCCCTAAAGTAGTTAAACCCCCATGGTTCCACATCACTGCTTGCAAGAAGAGTCCGATGAGAATGGCACAGAAAGCGTGATAACCCAACAAAACTCCCATTAACCCATTTAGCACTAAATGAATGCTTCCGAGGGGTAGGGGAATATGAATGGAAGAAATGACAAAAAAAGCTGCTGCGAGCAGGGAGGCTTTGGTAATATGCTCTCTTTGATTGTTTTGCTTATTGATCTGACGCAAGGAATACCAAGTCATACCTCCCGTGATTCCATAACCTGCTATACAGATGTTTGGGGGCAGGAAACCGTCGGCAATGTGCATTATTCCCCCTTTTTCCGCGCAAAGAACAAACCAGTGCCCACAAATCCCCAAACCACCGAACCTGCCATCACTAGCTTCTGTAAGGGTTCCCCTCCTGTTTTAGGTGAGGAGAAGGAAGCCTCAGTTTCTGCTCCTAAGGGAATAGAGACGATGGTACCGTGACCAGAAGACCGTACTTTAACATCCCAGTTCCCTGTTTGGTCGAGGTCTGGGGTAAAAGTAAAGTAGCCTTTTTCATCGGTGATTCCTCTGATCCAAGGAGTAGAAGGGTTATTCGGTTCATAGACTACTACTTGAGCATTAGCCATGGGTTCCCCACTATCGTAAGTAGCTTGAATTTGGATAGCAGTAGTTTTGCGGTACTGGATTTTGCTGCCATGAGCAAGGGATTGCCCTGTCCAACTCATCATGGATATAGTAACAAGGGGGATAAGAGATTGCCATTTCATTAGTTATTGGTGGTTATTGTACAATGCCCTTCACCGACGTGACCTAAACCTTCTATGGCTGAGGAGAGAATTTGATAATCGGATTCAGAGAGTTTTTGCTTTAAGGTTAACATGTCTACTTTCAAGGTACCATTGGCTCCTATATCTGCTAGGGGTTGAAACCCTAGAGAGTCCGTATTAATACTCTCCTGGGCTGTCATATTAGCGTCTCCGAAGATGTGGTCGAAGTGAAAGGTTATTTCAACTTCAGCTTCCCCGTTGGCTTTCAATATACCTTTCCTTTCTTCTCCCACATATTCGCCGCAGATGTATTTAAGTTTAGGGTTCAATTCCAGGATAAAATCAATGGTTTTTCCGTCTTTTTCCGCCCTGCCATCTAATACTATAGGTTTACCTAGTTCCCAGGATAAGGCATTGTAAATCCCCCCTGGCGCGGGAACCCGCTGCACTAGAATTGGTGCTGCGTCTTCGTCACCTGCGGCTAAATCTACAGTTTTGGGGGTATCTAAAAGTACTACAGTTTCTGAAGCATTGATTTCCTTGTCTTGCTCTGGGTTAAAAGGGGCATTGGTTTGGTAAGCTTTTACATTGGCTAGGGTAACATTAACATAGTTGAAGTCTATTTTCCAGCCGTCTTGAGAAAGCAAACCCTGACGAACAAAATCTTCCCCTGAAGCCACGAGTCTAAGTGTTCCTTTCTCGTTGGATATCTTATTTATTGTCGGTTGAGATGTGCAGCCAAGAGAGAGATTTAACATTAATACAGTCAAACTGGTTAACCAAACTTTGAGCATTCACTATAGCCACAGATAGTCATTCAATATATTCTTACTCTTTTTGTTGAGTTTTAGCAATAGCCTTAGGGGTATTTGGGAACATTTTTAGATTTATTTAAACTTTTGTTCAATCAACAATACAAGGTCAGCAGGTTTTGCGCGGAAGGACTGATTGTTAAGTTATATTAATTTTTCCGCTGCATTTTAAACTTTTGTGTTATAATGCATGTTGAAAGGGAGTGGAAAATGGTGACCCATGGGGCGATCGCTGGTTTGACTCTAGCAGCTGTTGTTGCCCCGCCCGCGAATAAATTGCGGGCCAATAGGGAGGGGTACCCAGGAAATTTGTTACACATGCCGAAGGCGAACGCCGAATCGCCTTACTATCTCAAAGCTGTGTTTAGTACATATGAACGTACTATAGTGCCAGATGAGGATAAGTCCCTAGCTTGCTTATCAAACTGCTGTCTTGCCTCCTTTATCGTTTTTTGTTTCTTCTTTTTCCGTGAATTTTCATCGTCCCATTGCTCACAATAAAACCAGCCTACTAAGTACAACCCATAGGGACAAGTATTATCTGCCAGATACCGCTCAACAAGCTGGGTCTTCATTGCTGTTTGAACTTCCCCATGCCAACAACCTTTCACTTCAATAATCACAGTTACCGAATCATAGGTTCCACCATTTGGATGTTTTAGGATAGCATCAACCTGAATATCTGTTCGTTCTCCAGGATTACCTCCACAGTTACGCCTTAGTTCTACTTCGCGATTAACAATAATGCCTCGGGATTTCAAGTCTCTATCAAGGAAGCGCTTTACATAGTCTGAAAAATCATTTTCATCTACAGGTTTGAAAGATTTATCCCCTACCTTATCCCATAAATCCCTAGCAGCAGGAGTTTCCCCTTGAAGCTCTTGTTGGAGGGGATTAAAGGCCTCAATCAATACCTCAAGAAGTTGATCGCCATTCTGAACCAGCCGTAGATTTGAATTAAGGATAAGCCGAAGGACCTTTTCAGGTTTCGGAGGTTGCCAGGTTTGACGACGTGTTAAAATCTCAGCTTTCAGCAGCCTCGGTTGTAATAGCTCTTTCTGCTCTGTAGAGCTCTCAGAAATGATTTTTCTCAGTGCATCACAGGCTTCTGGAGTTCCACGCTCTTGAAGACTTTTTAGAAGATGCTGTTTCCACATCTTGACACTATCACTTTTCTCCATTATTGATGCTGTTATACCTGCTAATTTTTGATTTTTTCTATCACTGATTTCCTTGATAGCAGCAGGTTTTTCAGCCTCTGGGTATTGCTGAGAAAGAAGAATATAAAAATCGGCTACATAGTCTTCTTTAAGTTGCCGTTCAATTTTCCCTTGAAGGGGCTGTTGGAATGGAATAGATTTTAATACTTCCCGACCAAATTTATCATCTTGCTGTATTGCAGACCATAGAGTTGACCAGCTCGAATTATCAGAGTGACTCGCCAGCATACGAGCCGCGACAATTGCTTTATGCCTGGCTTCTCCAGCTTCAGGTACTGGTGTCACGAAACAAGACATGGCGATGGACTTAGCTTGATCAACTTCTTTCTCGAAGAGATCCGTTAGCAAAATCTCCAACATGCCAGCATTCAAGTCCTTACCTTGAACTTTGTGGAAAATTGAACTGGCTAGGCACTGCTCCAATAAATCACTGGTTAGTCTATAGATATTATGAGTATAATAAGTACGAGGCCGGTAGTTTTCTTGGAGCGTCAAAACAATTAGTGTTTCCAGGAATTCCTCTGAGGCCTTTTGATATGCTGCTCTCACTATCTTTTGACAAAATTTATCTTGGCTCTCTGTAGATCTATGAATCAAACTTATAGATCTAAGAAGAACGGGGAGCCACTTCTTCCATGTATCAGGAGAAATCGTTGAGATAAACTCGGGCTCTTGTTTTGATAGGAGATACAGTGCTTGGTAGCCTGCAAACGGAATTTGAGGGAAATCATTTGTTCTAATCCATGTCAGAGTTTTAGGGTCTCCGGCATCAAGGTAATCCTTTGCGGTTTTGATAATCCTCGCTCTTGTGTCTGCTTCCGCTTCTGTCCATCCAGGAAATTTTGTTATATCTGGTTTAAAAATGCTGGTTGGTCCTAATGTCATTGCACAACATATCTCCCACCATAGTTCAGGGTGTCCTGCTTCGATTGTCTTTAAAGTTGCGAGGACTATTTGCTGGAGTGGTGGGTCGGGGCGAGGTTTTGGTTCAGGCTGCATCCAATATTTTAGATAGTCGGTTTTTGCTTGCTTTGCTCTCTCTGAATTGAGCTCAATTGGGGTGATGTCAGATTCAAACTCCGCTTTTATTACTGAATTGTCTTGGCAGGCTTTTAAAATAGCATCAATATGCCCTGTATCTTGCCAACCCAGGTGGTTGTAGGATAGACGTAGAAGCTTGACCCAGATATGAGCAGCTTCCTCAGATTTTGCTGATCTCACATGGTCAATGATCCAAGGTATGTTTTTTAATGTAACAGCGTAGAAAAAACTTTCTAATTTTGAAATTAAAATTAACGAAACTATTTTTTCTATTAGTTTCTGACACTTCCCATCAAAATCATTGAAATAAAGTTCAATTTCACCATCGCTAAGAGTATAATCCTTATTGAGCCTGATTATTACTACTTTGGCGAAAGCTTCAAGCACATCGGGCCGATCGCAGTTCTGCCAGGCTTTCGACATTACTAAATCAAAAAGCTCCCTAAATGGGTAGCTCAAACTGTATGTGGGAGCCAGATGTTCCCCTAACCATCCAAGCACTCTTGGGATATCCTCAATCGGCAATACCTCGGCCAGGCTCTTCGCAATGAACTCTGAATAAACTAAACCTCTACATTGGGATTTCGGCTCTGTGATGTTGTTCAGTAATTCTGCCACGGTCATATGGTGGGGAAAAATTGCTTGCAGTGCATAGCCTTTGAGGTCATCTTCTGGATCTTCCTGGTGGTGACCGATTGCCAGGGGTTTCAATTTTCCTTTATGTTCTTCATCTCCAATTTGAACTAGGGTTTGGGCGGCGTTGTACCGAATCCAGTAGGGCTGGGATGAGTCCAGGGTTACATTTACAAGATCAGGTTGAATGGCTTTGATACTGCAAGCTCTGGCAATATCAATCGCCACCCATCTCGATGACTCATGTTTAGTGGAGTTAGCAATGTAATCCTGAAGTTGAGCCTCTAAATCTGAGTGATTCAAGTGCTGATATTCAGACAATCTGTAACAGTAGGGCAACCTGGCTTGGTCATATGCCTTCAGTAGAGATTTAGTAATAACCGCTTTGTCAGCATCAGTAGCTGTTGAGATATCACTCCGAAGCAAAACATCTGGATCTGTTTTTGCAATCTCCTGAAACATTTCAGGAATCATGCTGGCGAGCCAAGCAGCGGTTTCATGCAATTGAGGAACAACCCTGTTATCAGGATGAATAATTAGATTCTTAATCTGCTCCAACTTCAAGTTGTGCTGTTTCAAATACCAAGGGGCTAAAAATTCAGCATATGTTCGGTGAGCAAACCCTATTTGATGGTTACTTCCTGGTGCAGAGAACAACCCGGTTATGGCAAAAACCTCTGTGATACAAGCTTCATTCACATCAAAAGCCTTTTCCTTATCTATACATAGATCGGAAAGTGGGATGTCAGAACTAGGCATCTGCCCGTAATCTGGACTTGTCCAGAGAGCAGATCGATTGGAAAACAACATTACAGCGGCAATTCGACCCGCCACAATCATTCTTTTCTTTGGAGATAGTTGCCCTGTAAAGCCTGCATCCAGTCGATCATCGTTGAATTCTTCACAAAGTTGTAGACAGCCTTGCTTGTATAGTTCGACTTGAGAGGAAGGCAACTGTTTTTGTTGACGATAAAGATCTAGGAGTAACTTAAGGGTAATTGGCTTGCTGGCGAGAGGAATGGCATTTTTATTGACAATCTCATTGCAGAAAGCGTCAGAATCAATAGGATTTTGCCGCGCTGCTTCAATCACATCAGCTTTACCCAGGGGAGCTATCTCATAGACGCCAACCTTATCTTTTCCCCACTTCTCCTTTAGTTTTTCCTCTAAACTAGAGGACCATTCTGCTGTTCGACAGGTAATCCGAAGACACAGACGAGCGCAAGGCAATTTCTCTAGCTCACGTTTTAAGATTCTGGCCAGAAAATTAATTGAGAGTAAGCCTTCGTCTAGACTGTCGAGGAACAAATGTAATTTATAGGTTCCTTGACGCCCTACTTAACTTTCTTATGATTAGAGTTTTTTACATAGTTTTTTCTCTGAACTGTAATCTCCTAACCTAAATAATGGCAAGCAAACATCTTTTGAGTTCTTAGTTTGCTCAAAGACTTCCTGGTGCGTGGTTTTTATAGCCGTCGTTTTGCCTGTACCTGCTTCACCTAGAAGAACTAGGCAGGGTAGATGGGCGATCTTTTCAAAGCTAACAGGCTTAGGATTCTGCCCCCTGTCTGAGTCTGGATAACGAGGACACCAAAACCGTTTCCATCTATAAACTTGCTGCGACATGTCCAGTATATTTGAAAACAAAATGTTTGTTAAAAAATAACTTCATTTCTATTATAGCGCGTTCGTGGGGGTGTGAAAACGTCAAATGTAAACCAATTTTGTTATAATTTTTAGCAGCAAAGTATATTGCCAAAACAGTGCAAAAACCTCAAAGCTAAATGTCATCAAGATCAATATTCAACTCCCGTAATTTCGCAGCCAATCGTTCAGCCCGTTGGTGTTCCTGTTCAGCCCGTTGGCGCTCCAGCTCAGCTTGCTGGCGTTCCTGCTCAGCCCGTTGACGCTCTTTTTCCAATTCCTGTTGGGCAGTTTCCGTATCAGTCTGAGCTATTTCTGTATCCGTCAGGATCCAGTTCTCCTCCAAGTCATACCATCGCAACCAAAGTCCTTCAATCTTGCGCAAGCCTGTTTCATAGATCCCTTCCCATAATCCTAATCCTAATTCCAGTTTTGGCATCCAGATCCTGGGCTGTGTTAAAGGTAACTCTTCATAGCGATGGTTATCGAGAAAAAATGCCCGTAATTCCCCTGTATAGCGATTAAATACCACGTAGTAAGGCACTTGCAAAATCTGCTCATACACTTCCCATTTGGTGGGCGCTTCCTCTTCCTGGCGGGTAGTTTTCCCTAAATCTTCCCCTTCTGTTCCTGGGGATAGCAACTCAACAATGACTATGGGGGGCACTCTCTCTTGCCACATTACGTAACTTCGTCGTAACTTGGCGCTCTCATAAAAGTTCCCATCTCTTACCACTCCAAACCAGTCAGGGCGCTTATACCATTGGGTATGGGCTAAGTCGTAATATAGGTTCAAATCACTGCCACTAAAAACCTGTTTTGGTAGGTAATGAGGTGGTTTGAAAGTACGGCGTAATAATTCAGGTTGAAAGTCATGAAATTCGTCAGGCAAACCAGGCTCCTTGGGGTTTTCGCTAGGTAAATCATACATTGTCGGCAGGAAGTTTGCCTGAGGAGGGGATAAGGTAGCGGCTTCTTTTGGAGATTGAATTGAAGTTTTCATAATTAGATTGTCTTTGACAGTAAATTTGTTGGTAGGCTGTTTTGAGAACAATGTCACTAATGGTTCTCAAAACCTTGCTAAATGCCATTAGGATCAATGTTTAACTCCCGTAATTTTTCAGCCAATCGTTCAGCCCGTTGGCGTTCCTGCTCAGCCCGTTGGCGCTCCAGCTCAGCTTGCTGGCGTTCCTGTTCAGCCCGTTGGCGTTCCTGTTCAGCCCGTTGGCGCTCCAGCTCAGCTTGCTGGCGTTCCTGCTCAGCCCGTTGGCGCTCTATTTCTGTATCCGTCAGGATCCAGTTCTCCTCCAAGTCATACCATCGCAACCAAAGTCCTTCAATCTTGCGCAAGCCTGTTTCATAGATCCCTTCCCATAATCCTAATCCTAATTCCAGTTTTGGCATCCAGATCCTGGGCTGTGTTAAAGGTAACTCTTCATAGCGATGGTTATCGAGAAAAAATGCCCGTAATTCCCCTGTATAGCGATTAAACACCACGTAATAAGGCACTTGCAAAATCTGCTCATACACTTCCCATTTGGTGGGCGCTTCCTCTTCCTGGCGGGTAGTTTTCCCTAAATCTTCCCCTTCTGTTCCTGGGGATAGCAACTCAACAATGACTATGGGGGGCACTCTCTCTTGCCACATTACGTAACTTCGTCGTAACTTGGCGCTCTCATAAAAGTTCCCATCTCTTACCACTCCAAACCAGTCAGGGCGCTTATACCATTGGGTATGGGCTAAGTCGTAATATAGGTTCAAATCACTGCCACTAAAAACCTGTTTTGGTAGGTAATGAGGTGGTTTGAAAGTACGGCGTAATAATTCAGGTTGAAAGTCATGAAATTCGTCAGGCAAACCAGGCTCCTTGGGGTTTTCGCTAGGTAAATCATACATTGTCGGCAGGAAGTTTGCCCGAGGAGGGGATGAGGTAGCGGCTTCTTTTGGAGATTGAATTGAAGTTTTCATAGTTGATATTCTAGAGGGATTATAAAAACCTTGCTAAATGCTATCAGGATCAATGTTTAACTCCCGTAATTTTTCAGCCAATCGTTCAGCCCGTTGACGCTCTATTTCTGTATCTGTCAGGATCCAGTTCTCCTCCAAGTCATACCATCGCAACCAAAGTCCTTCAATCTTGCGCAAGCCTGTTTCATAGATCCCTTCCCATAATCCTAATCCTAATTCCAGTTTTGGCATCCAGATCCTGGGCTGTGTTAAAGGTAACTCTTCATAGCGATGGTTATCATGAAAAAATGCCCGTAATTCCCCTGTATAGCGATTAAATACCACGTAGTAAGGCACTTGCAAAATCTGCTCATACACTTCCCATTTGGTGGGCGCTTCCTCTTCCTGGCGGGTAGTTTTCCCTAAATCTTCCCCTTCTGTTCCTGGGGATAGCAACTCAACAATGACTATGGGGGGCACTCTCTCTTGCCACATTACGTAACTTCGTCGTAACTTGGCGCTCTCATAAAAGTTCCCATCTCTTACCACTCCAAACCAGTCAGGGCGCTTATACCATTGGGTATGGGCTAAGTCGTAATATAGGTTCAAATCACTGCCACTAAAAACCTGTTTTGGTAGGTAATGAGGTGGTTTGAAAGTACGGCGTAATAATTCAGGTTGAAAGTCATGAAATTCGTCAGGCAAACCAGGCTCCTTGGGGTTTTCGCTAGGTAAATCATACATTGTCGGCAGGAAGTTTGCCTGAGGAGGGGATGAGGTAGCGGCTTCTTTTGGAGATTGAATTGAAGTTTTCATAATTAGATTGTCTTTGACAGTAAATTTGTTGGTAGGCTGTTTTGAGAACAATGTCACTAATGGTTCTCAAAACCTTGCTAAATGCCATTAGGATCAATGTTTAACTCCCGTAATTTTTCAGCCAATCGTTCAGCCCGTTGGCGTTCCTGCTCAGCCCGTTGGCGCTCCAGCTCAGCTTGCTGGCGTTCCTGTTCAGCCCGTTGGCGTTCCTGTTCAGCCCGTTGGCGCTCCAGCTCAGCTTGCTGGCGTTCCTGCTCAGCCCGTTGGCGCTCTATTTCTGTATCCGTCAGGATCCAGTTCTCCTCCAAGTCATACCATCGCAACCAAAGTCCTTCAATCTTGCGCAAGCCTGTTTCATAGATCCCTTCCCATAATCCTAATCCTAATTCCAGTTTTGGCATCCAGATCCTGGGCTGTGTTAAAGGTAACTCTTCATAGCGATGGTTATCGAGAAAAAATGCCCGTAATTCCCCTGTATAGCGATTAAACACCACGTAATAAGGCACTTGCAAAATCTCCTCATACACTTCCCATTTGGTGGGCGCTTCCTCTTCCTGGCGGGTAGTTTTCCCTAAATCTTCCCCTTCTGTTCCTGGGGATAGCAACTCAACAATGACTATGGGGGGCACTCTCTCTTGCCACATTACGTAACTTCGTCGTAACTTGGCGCTCTCATAAAAGTTCCCATCTCTTACCACTCCAAACCAGTCAGGGCGCTTATACCATTGGGTATGGGCTAAGTCGTAATATAGGTTCAAATCACTGCCACTAAAAACCTGTTTTGGTAGGTAATGAGGTGGTTTGAAAGTACGGCGTAATAATTCAGGTTGAAAGTCATGAAATTCGTCAGGCAAACCAGGCTCCTTGGGGTTTTCGCTAGGTAAATCATACATTGTCGGCAGGAAGTTTGCCCGAGGAGGGGATGAGGTAGCGACTTCTTTTGGAGATTGAATTGAAGTTTTCATAGTGTATAGTAATACGCAATCTTGATATTGACAAATTTAGGTGAGCAATAATTGCCGGCGCTCCTAGGAGTTCTATTCCTAAATGGCTCGCACCTGTTATCGCTGCGGTAGTAGTAGTATTTGCTGTGGGGGGATTTGGTGTATTTCGCCTCCTATATTCAAAGGATAACCCTTCGAATAATCCTACCGCCAATACTACCACATTAACTACTAAAGATTTAGTCAGTGGGGCAGCTACCAATCCCCAGCTTATCAGTCAGGAAGAGAAAATACTTTTGGGCAGCAAAACTGGGATGAAACCATCGCCCAATATGAACAAGCTGCACAACGCCAAGGCGAGACAAGCAGGGAACCTCCTCACTATGGCCGCTGTAGTGCCTATTACTCAGTCTCCAGACTCGGCGAAGGAAATACTCCGAGGTGTTGCTAGCTATCAACAGGAGTTTCATCAATCCCCACCATTGGATGGTAGACTGTTAGAAATAGTGGTGGTAAATGCAGACGAACCTAGGAAAGGGTCATCTCTGGCTCAAGATTTAGTGCGGTCAAACAATATCTTAGGGGTTTTGGGTCATGGTATCGATCCTGGTAGCCAACAGGCACTGCGAAAGTACGATAAAGCTGGTTTAGCTGCCCTTTCTCCTCTCACCACTAATCTTACCCCTGGGGAGAAGAAGTCGATTCTGAAGATTATTCCTATTGATGAGAAGGCGGAGCAGTTGCTGGGAGATTATCTGGCGGCAGTATCTTGCTTTGACAGCATATGCTAATAAGCAACACTCTCCTGTTAAAGGGGTTATTTTCTAGTGGTTAAATAAAAAAAATACTCTCGTTATATTAGATGAGGAGGCACCCAATGGAAAGTCACTATAGCAAACCAGCGTGGCAGGAGGCATTCGTGTGACTAATGAGCTGGTAAGGCGTCAAAAGCTCGTCGATGTGGTTTTCTTTAAAGACATTCTTTGTGGAACTACTACACGTCCTTGTCCAAAATATCCAGGACGTGAAAGCACGATTGCCTTTGACGCTGCGCCAGATGTGTTTCTATTTCCCCAACGGATTCCGTCACTTGATGACCCTGCGCCCCCAACCCACACTTTGAACAGTTTACGGCTTCCAAAACTAATTTTGGAATTGTTTGGTGTCTCAGGAAATGCTCAAACTGCACACACTTGGGAAGTTCATGTAAGGATTATTGAACTTGAAAATGCGAAGTTCAGGTTTGGCATCAAGGAATAGTTGTAGATAGAAGTTTATCACGCCCATGGCGAGTATAGGAGTGGATACTATGTTCCAAGAAGTTCGGGAATACAAACAGTTATCTTTATTTGAAGATTGGGATCAAAGCCCAAAATTAGATTCCTCCCTCTGGAGTGGTTCATTCAATAGCCGTGAAAGTTCACTACAACAGCTTTCTCCCTATGTAGGAAAGTTGAAGTCAGGGATGGCTAAAGTTTTAATTGACTTGTACTCAAAACCGGGGGATATAGTTCTTGATCCCTTTTCAGGTTCAGGTGTTGTACCTCTTGAAGCGGCACTATATCAACGACAGGCGTGGACGAATGATCTCAGCCCATATGCATATGTTGTAACAAGAGGGAAATTAGAGTCACCCAAGAGCGAAATGATTGCTATTCAGCAAGCAAGCAGGTTGTTGGACATGGTAGAGCAGCTTGCTGCTTCCGTCGATGTGGCTTCCGTTCCTGAATGGGTAAGGGCTTTTTTTCATCCTGATACATTGGGAGAAATTATAGTTGCATTTCAACTACTTAAGCAACAGGAAAATTACTTCCTAACTGCTTGCATGTTGGGCATTTTGCATCATGTACGTCCTGGTTTTCTTTCCTATCCTGCTAGCCATCTCGTTCCCTACCTGCGTAAGAACAAATACCCACCAGAGCAATTTCCTGAAATGTATGGCTATAGGGATCTAAGATCGCGCTTGCTAGCTAAAGTTAGACGTGCCTATCGCCGCCATTTCATACCAGAAAGTTGGCAACAACGTCAGTACCAGGTATGGCAAACAAACTCCATGAACTTGCCTGTGAAAGAAGAAAGTGTGGATGTAATTATTTCAAGTCCACCGTATTTTGGTGCGTTGGACTATGCTCGTGACAATAGATTAAGGCTTTGGTTTCTAGGTTGTGAAAACTGGAAAGAACTAGATTCCTCTTTAACTTCAAGTAGCAAGGTTTATTTATCCCAGATGGCAGTTTGTCTGAAGGAAATGGAGCGGATTCTCAAACCAGGTCATTACTGTGTACTTGTTTGAGGGGATGTTGAAAGAAAAGGACGAACAAAGCGGACTGCTGAAATCCTGGCAAACTTGGCAGGTGAGGTAACTAACCAAAGATTTGCAGTAGAGACTATTTATGATGATTTAATTCCCGATGAGCGTCGTTCCCGTCGCAAAACCTGTACAACCAAATTTGAACGAATTCTTTGTGATGAGAAAAGTTTAGCCTTGACGCAAAGGCTCAAAGTAAGCTAAATACAATTGGAAGGTTTCGTGCCAAGTCGCAAAGGCGCAAAGTTAGAACTATCCAAGTACTGGAATTGAAATTGCTAAGATTTCATCCAGACAGAATAGTATAACAGATGTTGCTAGTGCGCGTATCGCCCAATTTAATCCGCTAGCTTTTTTAGATCTAATTTTTATTAATACCAATAGAGTTTCTTTCTCCAGATATTCAATTAAAGCAGTCATGTAGTCTTCTTCATTAGCCAGATTACATTCATCTTTAAGCAACTGTTCCGACAACACAATTTTACCACCAGTTGCTACTGATAATCTCCTGAATGCAGTTAAAATAGCAATGATAATGAAAACATAAGCCATCAATTTCAATAGATAACAACTTAGACAAGGATAGTCAGAACCGCTTGGAATAGAATAAGCAGGTAAATCTTTGCCAAAATTCACCAGTACGCCACTGACAGTAAGAACCACGGCCAATTTTGTGTGTATCTGCTGGATACTTTCTTCCACCACTTTGATTGAATTTAGAGTATACTCGTAAGTAAGTTTAACGTTTGTCATTGTACCAAGGTTATCAGAAATGTCAGATAAATCCCAGAACCAGAGTCACAACCAAAGTCACAACCAGAAATACAGCCAGAATCACTCTTCCCATTCCTTAAAGTCCAAGAGGAATTTACCGAAAGTTGATCCTGCCTTGACTGCAATTTATTGGCAAGAAGGTCCAGAGCGCAACAAGTCTGATAAACAGTAGAGTTGGCAGGGCAAGACGAAAGCCCGCCGCTCTCTGTGGTGGGCAATACTCTGTCTTCTCACTCATCTAGTACCAATTTGTGAATATCGGTTATTATAAATGTCAGACAAATCCCCGAATCAGAGTCAGAACAAGAGTCAGAACCAGAAATACAGCCAGAATCACTCTTCCCATTCCTCAAAGCCAAAGAGGAATTTACCGAAGGTAGATCCTGCCTTGACTGTACATTATAGGCAAGATGGTGCAGATTGGATTTTACCAGAATCGGAGGTAATGGAAAATGAAAACAATTCCCAGCAATACCTAGGGTGCTGTTCATGACAAATAACCAACCACCAACACCAATAAAACCAGGAGATTTGCTGCGGGTAATAGCCCCTAGCGGTGCTTTGAAAGAAAGGGAAGTATTTGAGCAAGGAGTAGCAATTTGGCGGGAACGGGGTTATAGAATAGAATTAGATGCTAACGTGGGGCTACGGTACGGCTACTTGGCAGGAACCGACGAACAACGCCGTGAAGCAATGAGTTCAGCTTGGAACGACCCGGAATGCAAAGCCATTCTCTGCGCTAGAGGAGGTTATGGTAGCACCAGACTCCTAGAAAGTTGGCAGTGGCAAGGAGGCAAACCAAAATGGCTCATTGGCTTTTCTGACATCACTGCTTTACTCTGGAGTCTGGCTAAAGTGGGTATCCCCAGCCTTCACGCACCTGTTTTAACTACTCTCGCTCAAGAACCAGATTGGTCAATTCAAAGGTTGTTTGACTCGGTGGAAGGATCCCCCCTAGCCCCCCTTGAGGGTAAGGGTTGGGGCGGGGGAAAAGCTACAGGGATGCTCCTTGCGGGTAATCTGACAGTAGCTACCCAGGTCCTAGGTACCCCCCACCAACCAAGTTTAAAAGGAGTTATCCTCGCCCTAGAAGATGTGGCAGAAGCACCCTATCGCCTGGATCGCCTCCTGACTCAATGGCGGATGATGGGAGCATTACAGGGAGTAAAAGGTATTGCCTTAGGAAGGTTTAGCCGCTGTGAACCTTCCCCCGGTAGCTGGACTGCTGAGGAAGTATTGGGCGATCGCCTTTCTCACCTCAATATCCCCATTATCTCCAATTTACCCTTTGGACATGAGGGCGTCAATGCAGCTCTCCCTGTAGGAGTACCGGTAACTTTAGACGGTGATATTGGTAAGGTTTGGTTTCACGCAGAGGCGCCGAGGCGCAGAGAGGGGGAAAAGAGGTGAGAATAATGATAAGCTAACAAATGCACTAAAATCTTGATTAGGAGTGAATATGGCAGTGTCACAGGATGTTCCCTATCTTTTAAAGGCCGCCAGAGGAGAAATATTGGACCGTCCCCCCGTGTGGATGATGCGTCAAGCAGGACGCTATATGAAAGTTTATCGGGATCTACGAGATAAATATCCCAGCTTCCGGGAACGTTCCGAAAATGCCGACATTGCCATCGAAATCTCCTTGCAACCTTGGCGGGCTTTCCAACCAGACGGAGTGATAATGTTCTCCGATATTCTCACTCCTCTCCCTGGAATAGGCATTCCCTTTGATATTATCGAAAGTAAGGGACCGATTATCGACCCCCCTATTCGTTCTCAAGAGCAAATAGACAAACTTCATCCTTTAGAACCAGAAGAGTCCCTACCGTTTATCAAAACTATCCTCAAAAGTCTCCGTACTGAGGTGGGGAATAAGTCTACTGTCCTGGGTTTTGTTGGCGCACCTTGGACTTTGGCAGCTTATGCTATTGAAGGAAAAAGCTCCAAGAACTATGCTGTTATCAAAAGCATGGCTTTCTCCGAACCCACCATGCTGCATCGATTTTTAAGTAAGCTAGGGTCGGCGATCGCCACCTATATACGTTATCAAATCGACTGTGGTGCTCAAGTAGTGCAAATGTTCGACTCTTGGGCTGGGAAATTATCCCCTCAAGACTACGAAGTCTTCGCTTTACCCTATCATCAACAAGTGGCTAAGTCTGTCAAAGCCACTCACCCAGATACCCCCTTAATTCTCTATATTAGTGGTAGTGCAGGGGTATTGGAACGCATGGGTCAGTCAGGCTTTGATATTATCAGTTTAGACTGGACTGTGGATATGGCAGAAGGACGGCAAAGGTTAGGACGGGAGATGAAAGTACAGGGAAATATGGACCCAGGGGTACTATTTGGTTCCCAGGACTTTATCCGCCATCGCATTCTGGATACCATTCACAAAGCAGGTAAAGGTGGTCATATCATGAACCTGGGTCACGGTGTTTTGGTGGGAACCCCAGAAGATAACGTCCGCTTCTTCTTTGAAACCGCCAAGCAAGCAGTGCTATGAAAATCTTCTTAACAGGTGCAAGTGGCTGTATCGGTCATTATATCGCCGATGTTTTGATGCGGGAAACAGAACACGAGTTGTTTCTGTTTCTCAGGAACCCGGACAAGCTGAAATTAGACTTAAAATATCGTCCAGGGGTTACCCTCTTACAGGGAGATATGCGAGACATTGGACAATACCAAAGCCTCCTGGAAACTATCAATGTTGCCATTCTCACCGCCGCTGCTTGGGGAGGAGAAGAGGAAGCATATACAATTAATGTAACCAAAACAATCGAAGCGATAAATTTACTATCTCCCACAATTTGCCAGCAAGTAATTTATTTCTCCACTGCCAGCATTCTAACACAAGACAATCAATTACTCTCAGAAGCCAAAGATTTGGGAACTGATTATATTCGTACTAAGTACCAGTGTTGCGAGAAATTAGGTAAACTAGCTCTCGCAGATAAAATTACCACTGTGTTCCCCACCCTGGTATTTGGGGGGGATGAAAATAAACCCTATTCTCATCTTTCTGGAGGGTTACCTGACATAATAAAATGGGTGAACCTAGTGCGTTGGTTTCAAGCAGAAGGAAGCTTTCATTTTATTCACGCTCAGGATATTGCTACAGTGGTGAGACATTTGATGGACAATCCTGCTATAGGGAATAAATTAGTCCTGGGAAATGCCCCTTTAACTGCCAATCAAGCCCTAGAACAAATCTGTTCTTATTTAGGAAAGCAAATTTATTTTCGTTTCCCTTTATCCCAGTGGTTAGCTAATGTCTTTATTCAGCTATTCCACATTCAAGTAGCTCCTTGGGATCTGTTTTGTATGAATCATCCCCATTTTACCTATCATAATTACGTAAATCCGGCAACTTTTGGTCATAAGCAATATTGTCCTACAGTAACAGATTTACTCCAAATTACTGGGATTCCTCAATCAGTGACCAGTGAGTAGGGTGGGCATTGCCCACCAATATCGCCCGCTAATAAATTGCGGGCTACTTTATAAAACCCTTTCAGGGTTTACATTTCCCCACACCAGAGATCCGCGCTATACCTTCTCTTTGTGAAAATGAAAAATAAATGGATTATTACAGCCATTGCCCTCCCAACAATATCTTTAACCCTCTACTTCCTTATCCTGCGCAGCGGTTACTTCATCCCCTTGAAATATATACCCTATCTCTTCCATGAGAATAAATATGTAACACAAGATTCTCACCACGAACCCTTGACAAAAGCAGAACTATTCAACTATAATAAAGAGATATCCCAAATTATTCCCCAATTAGATAAGACAAAAACCTCGATTCTCATCGAGAAATCCAAATATAGACTCACCCTGTACCACGAAGGAGAACCACTTAAATCTTATCCTGTCGTCTTCGGTGGTAACCCAGAAGGAGATAAACTAAGGGAGGGCGATCGCCGCACTCCAGAAGGGATATTTAAAATTCGCGACTTATATCCCCACGACCGTTGGTCAAAATTCATTTGGTTAGACTATCCCAACCAAAATTCCTGGCAAAAACACCTAGAAGCAAAAAAGCAGGGTAAACTGAATTGGTTCTATCCTATCGGTGGAGAAATAGGTATTCACGGCGTACCCAATAACTCAGATAACCTCATCGACAACCAAACCAAGTGGAAATAATACCTTGACTCCTCTAATATTGTAGAATGATACACGACTATAGATAAACAATGTTAACCGCTACAAAAGTCAGTTACAATTGGGCGCGACAACATCTAGCCGAGATGATGGACAACATTCTAGATGATAATTCCGTCACCATTATCAGTCATCCAGACAAAGAGCCAGTTGCTGTGCTTCCTGCACGAAAACTCACCAGCATCTTAGAGACGCTGCACCTCCTTAGATCCCCTAACAATGCTCAACGACTTTTTAGAGCAATTGCTCGCGCTGAAGCAGGCGATGGCACTCCTGAATCTCTAGAGGAACTTCAAGCTAACATTAGAAACTGTAGGTTGGGTTGAGGAACGAAACCCAACAGCACCAATCTATGTTGGGTAACGCTTGCGCTCTACCCAACCTACGGCTAACAAAGCGGCTATTTTGGTCTGATTAGCGGATATGATATGACTTGCGCTACCAAATTTCACTTCCTACTGCGATTCCACTATCAATCTCACCATGAAGATTTTCTGGTGTTATTCCCTTGACAAGCCCATCGAGGGAATAACGCTTTCGGCATCAGTGCTTAATTACCAGAGTTCCATACACTACACCAGCCCCTGAGGCTACATGAATCTCTTTGCTAAACTTTGCGGAATAGGAAACTCTTGACTATTCCCCCATTTTGCAATAGTCGCAACCATCATTTGAATCCTCATGGATAGCTCCTTTCATTTAACATAAGTCTCACGTTCGGTTTTGTAGCAACTTGGACAAAGAATTCAAGAATTTAGAGCTCTCTATAGATAACAAATTCTTTAATGCTTGGTTTTTTTTCAAGGAACGTAGCGATCGCATCTAACATCTCTGCAAAGAGCTCTTCCTTCATATCCTTTGCGCTGTTGGCTAAGTTCTGTGCTTCTCTCTTTAAACTGCTCAGATCGCTCTGTGAAAGAATGATGATATCAAACCGAGCATCTGATTCACTCCCTGTTACTTCATAAACAATACCATTTATGATTTGTAAGGGTCGTCTGCTAGAAGAGTGTAGAAGCTCCTGATGGTAAGCAGGATAAATATTTCTTGCCAAGAAAGACTTAGTTCCAATTTTCAACTCTTCATGGATTCGGGACATCCATCCAAAAATTCGGCATCCTGGATACCAATGCCATATCTCATGTGCTGCTATTTCATCTATCCAACACATCAGACTCCTACGATAAGGGTCATGATTAACAAGCTGTGAGAAGAATTGTTCCTCTTCTTGTTGTTCAATGTAGTATTCCGCGTAGTCACCCATCGAATCTCTCCGATCTAATAATTCAAGTTCCAGAAGCCAATTAACTCCAATCAACCTAAGTCTAGCACTTTTTTCACCTAAGTGAGAATGGATTGAGGCGCCAAACCAACTCCAACCGAAATATTTGTGAACAAGCGGGGGTGCTAACAGCCTTAATGATTACTTTTTAGGTTTTATTGGCATGAAGATAGTTTCTGCACCGTTGCACAAACTCATAATTTACATCATAAAATTCCTTGTAAACCATGAAAATTCTACATGCATCTCCAATGGCTTTATGTGGTTTGATGAGGTATTTGTAACGTTTTGGTAATGGATAGCGAAAGCTTCTGGATCCAAAAAACCTACTGCTGGAGTAAAAACCGATAATTAGTGAAACCTTATCTAGAGAAAACAGATAGCGAATTTTTCTTCTAATAAGATGCTGCACATCAATAATTTTAATTTTGTATAAATTGACATTTGCTTTTCTCAGCAATTTCAGGTCTTCACTCCCTCCAAATAATACCATTTTTGCAATATGATACTTTTTAAATAAAGTGTGAATATATTGACATAGCTCATACAAAAATTTATGTGAAAGCTTTTCTCCAACTGCTTTATCAGCTTTACGGATCTTGTAACTTGGATTGAAGTGCTTCTGATATTCTCCTTTTCCAACATTTGCAACCGTCTCTGATAACCCAATCGTTTTTCCTACCTGATTAATGATGTTTTTTCTTATAACAATGTCAATGTCATAGCAAAGCTTCTTACTCTCCAGAATAGGTATATCTTTTTCTGAATCAGATATAACTGCACCAATCTCTGTTGGGATAAAGTCTTTCCTGTTAGAACCATAAATTTGCCCCCATTCCATATCAAAAAATAGAGTCTTCATCTACTTCTAGTTAATCCAAACTTAGTTAATCCAAACTGTTCTTCAGAAGCAAAGAATGCCTTTAACTGCTAGCCTAACGGCCTTGAGGCTAGCGGTGCGACACCATCTTTCGGGTAGTACCGATCGCCCCTGTCTCCCAGAGCATCTGCTACGGTGAATGGTGTGCGATTCGTTGAGCGGGTCGAAGGAGTATATTGCTATACTCCAACTCCCTGTCGTTAAACACTTAGATTGTGCAGAGGCTACATTTCCCTAGCGGGAGTTTATATGTAATGATGCTTATTATTAAGCCACTTTCCCTCCCAACCAATCGCCCCACTTGTACAAATTTGCCCCATTGTAAATCCCAATCACCCCATTTGTCAAGACAATCCCAGATGAGTTAACATAAATTTACAATATAAAATCGAATGGTAGGGGCACCTTGAGGAAGGCAGCCCTGCCCTATAAGACCCAGGAGGCTCAAAGCGTGAGTAAAAATAATAAAAAATGGCGCAATGCAGGACTATATGCACTACTAGCAATAGTAGTCATCGCCCTGGGAACCGCCTTTTTAGACGATCGACAGACCCAAAGTCGTCCCGTATTAAAGTACAGCGAATTCATCAACCAAGTCGAAAATAACCAAATAGATCGGGTCAGCCTCAGCGCCGATCGCACCCAAGCTAGGGTTCCCAACCCGGAAGGGGGTCAGCCAATACTTGTCAACCTCCCCAACGACCCCCAACTAATTAATATTCTCACCAAAAACGAGGTAGACATTGCCGTTCTCCCCCCTAGCGACGATGGCTTCTGGTTCCGCGCCCTGAGCAGCCTGTTCTTCCCTATCTTGCTGTTGGTGGGACTGTTCTTCTTGCTGCGTCGGGCAGGGAGCGGTCCTGGTTCCCAAGCCATGAACTTTGGTAAATCTAAAGCCAGGGTGCAAATGGAACCCCAAACTCAAGTAACATTTGCCGACGTAGCTGGGATCGAGCAAGCCAAGTTAGAACTGACGGAAGTAGTAGACTTCCTCAAAAACGCCGATCGCTTCACAGCTATTGGGGCGAAAATTCCCAAGGGCGTTCTTTTAGTCGGTCCTCCGGGAACGGGGAAAACCCTTTTAGCTAAGGCAGTTGCTGGGGAAGCTGGAGTACCTTTTTTCTCCATTTCCGGTTCCGAGTTCGTAGAAATGTTCGTGGGTGTCGGCGCTTCCCGAGTACGGGATCTGTTCGAGCAAGCTAAAAACAACGCTCCCTGCATCGTCTTTATCGATGAAATCGATGCAGTGGGTCGTCAGCGGGGAGCTGGTTTAGGAGGAGGTAACGACGAACGGGAGCAAACCCTGAACCAGTTACTCACAGAGATGGACGGTTTTGAAGGTAATACGGGTATCATTATCGTCGCCGCTACCAACCGTCCCGACGTTCTGGATGCCGCCCTGTTACGTCCCGGTCGTTTCGATCGCCAAGTAGTAGTGGAGCGCCCGGACTATGCTGGTCGTCAGGAAATCCTCCAAGTCCACGCTCGGGGCAAAACCCTCGGTAAAGATGTAGACTTGGACAAAATTGCCCGTCGTACTCCAGGCTTTACCGGTGCGGACCTCTCCAACCTCTTGAACGAAGCCGCCATTCTCGCAGCCCGTCGCGACCTGACGGAAATATCCATGGATGAGATCAACGATGCCATCGACCGTGTGCTAGCGGGACCGGAGAAGAAAAATCGGGTGATGAGCGAGAAGCGCAAGGAATTAGTAGCCTATCACGAAGCGGGTCACGCTTTAGTAGGTGCCCTGATGCCAGACTATGACCCAGTGCAGAAAATCAGCATCATTCCTCGGGGTCGCGCTGGCGGTTTGACTTGGTTCACCCCCAGTGAAGACAGGATGGACTCCGGTTTGATGAGCCGCTCCTATCTACAAAATCAGATGGCCGTAGCATTAGGGGGTCGCATTGCGGAGGAAATCGTCTTCGGGGAAGAAGAAATAACTACTGGGGCTGCTAATGACTTGCAGCAAGTAGCCAGAATAGCCCGTCAAATGGTAACTCGTTTCGGTATGAGCGATCGCCTCGGACCCGTAGCTTTAGGACGGCAGAACGGCAATGTTTTCCTCGGACGGGATATTGCCTCTGATCGGGATTTCTCTGACGAAACAGCAGCTACTATCGACGAGGAAGTGAACAGCTTGGTAGATCAAGCCTATCGTCGCGCTAAGGACGTGTTAGTAGGGAATCGTCCCGTTCTGAATCGCTTGGCAGAAATGCTGGTGGAGAAAGAAACTGTGGATGCAGAGGAGTTGCAAAAATTACTAGCCAATAATGAAGTGAAAATGGCAGCATCCGTCTAACTTCCATAGCGGTAGGGGAGCATCCATGATGCTACTCCTACTATCCTTCAATGCAAACCTTTGAATTACGTACAAAGATCATTATTCTGCAGATATGTGGAGATCTCCTCCTCGCTATATCCCTCTGCAAGAGCTATTTCCTCGAAAGAGGGAATAGTCAGGGATGATAAATATTGGATCATAGGCTTTGCAAGGTGTTCGTCCCTTTCTTGTTTCTGTTCTAATTCACACTCCTCGCAAAATTATTCGCTTGCTGTTTCCCAAATATCTGAGTATTTCTTTTTGTCAAATCCAGGGATTCTACGTTCTGCTATATCTAGAATGGAACCACGATAATCACATAGAAATAGATCCAAGCATCCGTTCTTCAATTCCTCAAGATCATCAACAAAAGCGGACACGGTAAAAATGTCATCCAGATACCTTTGACGTTCTTGTTTTTCACCTATGGCTTTACGTCGCTTCGCTTCTCCCATAGAATATCTCTTGTTTAATACCAAGCTATTCTACTCTTTCCTTAGACTGGTTAAAAGTAGGAGGCGCAAGAATCTATACCTCTGGGACAGCCAAGATAGCTATCCTACCGCAGAAAGGTGAGTTATACTTATTAGTTGCAGATGATCCAACTCTTTCCCAATAGCTCCCCTTCTATCAATCACGACGGTTTATTCAAAGAACTAATCGAAACCTTCTTCTGGGAATTCCTAGAATTATTCCTACCCCAAGTATTGGATTACATAGTTCCAGGTGAAGTAACCTTCTTTCCCCAGGAGATCTATAGCAGCATCGGAGCCGAAAAAAAACGCATCATCGACCTACTGGCACGGGTCAAATTTCGTGGTCAAGACAGCTACTTCCTGTTTCACATTGAACCTCAATCGAGCGATAAGCCCCAATTTGAACGACGCATGTTCTGCTACTTTGCCCGTTTGCACAAAAAATACAACCTACCCATTTACCCCATCGTCATTTTTTCCGACGACAACCCCCGCAAAGCCGCAGAAACAGAATATCGTGTCGAATTCCCCGATTTCCAAGTCTTACAATTCAATTTCCACGCCATTCAACTCAACCGACTCAACTGGCGCGACTACCTCAATAAACCCAATCCAGTCGCCTCCGCACTGATGGCAAAGATGCAAATTTTAGATTCATGATAGACCCAAAGTTAAAACCGAGTGCCTCCGCATGTTAGCCACCCTCAAGCTTGATCCAGCTCGGACAGAATTTATTTCTAAGTTCGTGGATACCTACTTGCGATTGAACCAAGTTGAAGAACAAATATTTCGTGCTGAATTTGATAAATTAGAACCAGTGGAACGGGAAACCATTATGCAGACGATTACCAGTTGGGAAGAAAAAGGGATTCACGCGTTGTCGTCAGAACTTGTTCAATCACTGGGGGAAGCACTTTTGGAGTTTGAAACTTTAACGGATTTGACCACTTGGTTAGACCGTTGAGATTCCGCGCGCCGGGGTATTTCCATAACTCCTGGGCGCTATAGTTGAGAAATGCAGGTGATGGAGAGAAAAAAATTTTTGGTGATTGACTTGACAAATTTGGTGATAGGGTGATAGAGTGAGATTGTGAGTAAAATTAGTAAAAGCCGGGGGATTCGTTTCCGGCGAAATCGCGGCGCAAGCCAAGAGTAACCCAAAGCTGGGATAAGCAACCCCCACTAAATCTAAGCACCTATTGAGGCTGAAAAGCGGATTTCCTGAAAAGGAGCTGATTGCGCTTGCAACCGCGTAAGCGTCCCTTGGTAATTAAATCTAGGATGCGGGTGAGAGATAACTCAAGTCGCGCCCGTAAAGGGATTACGGACTCCTTATCTGCCCACACCCGATTGTGAAATCAAGCAATCTTGCCGGGGTTGATACGGTCGGGTAAGGCTGGGAACAGGGCGGAATCAGAGGCAAAAGCCACACTGCTGCTAATCGGGAGAGTCCACGGATAAGGTCAGCAGGTAACTGCGGTAAGTGAACCACCGTAAAAAGCTTCTAAGGTGAAGGAGTACAGCGTCATAGTTTGAGAGTAGTGCCTCTTAATGGGCTTCCTGGCCGCCAATCAAAACCCCGCCAACATTCGCTTTATGAATTGGCTTCCCTGGGGGGGAGGCAGGCGAATTGGTGGAACCTAAAGGCTCAGACTGGGAACTCATAACTGGGAACTGGTAACTGGTAACTGCTATAAGTATGAACGTTTACGCAGAAATACTTAAGAATAGTAACAATACTGAATCTTTTTTAAAAATTACAGATATAACTGGTATATATTCTGTATCAACAGTTCCTCAATTTTAGTTGTAAACACACCAGCGCGAATGGCTAGAGAATACTGGAAAACAAATGGCGGCAAGCAAAATTAGGGTAGCTAAAGACAAAGGGGACTTGGTTCAAAATTTAGTAGAGTCTAAGGGAACCACAGGACCTTTTCAAACCTATGCAGACGTAATTGCATTTGCCGCAGCATTGGGAGCCAAGTATAAAAAGCTAGTCCCTCTCAAAGAAATATCGAAAAAAGAACCAGCACCCATCGGGTTGGAAATCTTTATTTCCCGAGGATACGATCTGGCGATTAAATTACTGGCGATCGCAGAGACTAAAGACCCGAAAATTATCTCCACCGGAGATGCTGCTGCGGAAGAACAGAGAATAAAAATCTTTTAAGAGTACGCTAACGGGGGACTGGAGAAACTGCGCCAGGAGTTAAAAGGAGCAGTAGACTATTCTGAGAGAATCCTCTTAATTCTCAGTCAGGAAAGATTTAAAGAAGAATTCCCAGAAGAAGAATTCGATTTAAGTCGATTTCTTTAATTGGGTGTTATCACCTCTCCAACACTTCCGATATAGACAAACTCACCATCAACTTTACCATTACCATTACTATTATGTAGTTCAGCTCCATTCTTGTCTTCGTTTTGTTGCATTATTCTCCTCTTATCTAAGGGAATATAGGGACGATTATGCTCTCCTATATAAACTTGAGTGGGACGGTAAATGCGGCTATTGCCCAACTGTTCCTTCCAATGAGCTAGCCAACCAGCAACTCGGGCGATGGCAAATACCGGTGTAAACAAGTCCGTGGGAATGCTCAACTTCCGATATACCAAACCGGAATAAAAATCCACATTGGCATAAATTCCCTTCTGACCCAATTTTTCCTCTACCACCTTTTCTAACTCAATGGCAATTTTGTAATAAGGATCTTGATCTTTTTTAGAGAAGAGTTCTTCTGCCAAACCCTGCAAAATCTTCGCTCTCGGGTCTTTCACCTTATATACCCGATGTCCGAAACCCATAATTCTTTGCGATCGCGAGATGCACTCTTCCACATAAGGACGAACATTCTCCACGGAGCCAATGTTGGCCAGCATCTTCAACACTTCTTCATTAGCACCTCCATGAAGCCGACCTCCTAGGGTACCCACTGCGGAAGTAATGACGGTATATGGGTCAGTTAAAGTGGAGGCTGTCACCAAAGCGGAAAAGGTAGAAGCATTGATAGTATGTTCTGCATGGAGCATCAAACAAATATCCATGATCCGCGCTTCTAAATTATCCGGTTTTCTTTCCGTCAGCATGTACAAAAAGTTAGCCGCGTAGTCCAAATTATCGTTGGGTTTAATGGGATCATTACCCTCACGGAGTCGATGAAACCCAGCCACCATGGTGGGTATTTTAGCCAGCAGTTGCACTACGTCTTTGCAGACTTCCACTTCCTCATTGAAAGCACGACGAGAAGAAAACAGACCCAATGAGGCTACAGAAGTTTGCAAAGCATGCATTGGATGACCATTTTCCGGGAAGCACTTCATCATATCCCGAATCTTATAATTGATCCGGCGCTCGTTCAGGATGCGGCTTTGGAAATACTCTAGTTCTTGTTGTGTCGGCAGTTTTCCCCATATCAACAAATAAACTGTTTCTAAAAAAGTACTCTTTTTGGCCAATTCATCGATTTTAATACCCCGATACTTGAGAATTCCTTTGTGTCCGTCAACATAACTAATACTCGATTTTGTAACAGGAATCCCTTCCAGACCGGGCTTATAGGATGATTGAAAATTTAACGATGATTGCATATTTTGACGAAAATAACTTTCTAATAAAGCAAAATTACCACACAACACAACACAAAACAATCTTACCACAAAACGTGCCCCAGGGCAACTCGTGGCAGTTGCAATGACCTAAGAGGGGAAGGCTGCATCTGGATCCATTGTAGCACCATTAGAACAACAAACTCACCCAAATCTGAAATATTCTCATGATCCGGTGTGCAAACCCTCAACTGGTCACTGCTCACTGGTATTGCGAAGCTTTGCGCAAGCTTTGCGAAGCAACCGCCCTTGGCGGGACGCCCTTGGCGGGACGCCCTTGGCGTCCTGGTAACTGTTAAAGCCCGATCGCGTATTTACGCCACTTGTGCTCGGCATTTCCTTTTGTCTGTTTGACGATTTCAAAATGAAGGCTGCTGTGGGGTCGTCTCGGTCGAGTGAGCAAGTTCATACTCGCTTCTTTCGGTGTGCGATTCCCTTTTTTTACATTACACCGAACGCAGGCAGCCACCAAATTCTCCCAGGTATCCCCACCACCGCGAGAACGAGGAATAATGTGGTCTAGGGTTAATCCCTCCCCTTGATAATGACAGTATTGACAAGTGTGACGATCTCGTTCGAGAATATTCCGGCGGGTTAAAGTAATTTCCTTATAGGGAATTCTAACATAGTAAAGGAGGCGAATCACCGTCGGCAGAGGAAATCCGGGAAATAGGTATTTCCCATTGTGTTCAAGTTGCTCGGCTTTGCCTTTGAGTAATAAAACAACTGCCCTCCGCCAACTGGTGATGTTCAGCGGTTCGTAGGAAGCGTTTAGCACCAGAACCTTGCCCATTGCTAGCTCAGATATTTGACACTCCCACGGATCGCCTACGCGATCATCCGTGGGATTCTTAGTTCAGCTCGTAGGGCGCGCCCTTTCATATCGGGCGCGCGGCATTGCCGTGACCCTACTAAACTAGATCCCGAAAGGAATCTACTCCTACTAGGTGATCCTCGACCTAAGCGTTACTTTGGGTATGCCCTACCCTAGAATGAAATTCTAGCACATCGCCTCCCAAATGGGAACGCTTAGGGGCGCGCCGCGAAGCGTATCCCTGCGGGATCACCTTTATAGCCCATATTACCATAGCGGACTAAGTGGTTTTATTATAGATTAATATGGAGATAATTCGCCAACGGGCTTGGGTAGAAATCAATCTCGAAGCTCTAGCCCAGAATACGAGCCAGATTAAAAAGATATTGTCGCCTCAAACAGAACTAATGGCGGTGGTTAAAGCAGATGCTTATGGTCACGGGACTGTGAGGGTTGCTGAAACTGTCTTACAAGCAGGCAGTTCAAGTCTTGCCATTGCCACCCTAGCAGAAGGCATGGAATTGCGGCAAGCTGGCATTGGAGCACCCATCTTGATTTTAGGAAGCTCAAATACGGTAGCAGAAATCGAAGCCATCGCCCACTGGCAATTGCAACCTACTCTCTGCAACCTGTCCACTGCTGAGATGGTTGCGGCAACTATGAGGAGACTGAACCAAATTTTACCAGTCCATCTCAAATTAGATACTGGTATGTCCCGTCTGGGAACTCCCTGGTATAGGACAGGGGAATTTGTCCGTTCTGTCAGTCAGTTGCCTAACCTAAAAATAGCAAGTATTTATTCCCATCTAGCCACTGCTGACGACCCCCATACCACCACTATGGAAGAGCAGCAGAGGCGTTTTCAGTTGGCGATCGCCCAAATTAAAGACCTCCCAATACCCCAACCAAAACTCCATCTTGCCAACTCAGCAGCGGCGATGGCAGATGCCTCTTATCACTATGACCTGGTTCGGGTGGGTTTAGCCCTTTACGGACTTTATCCCGCTCCTCACCTGCAAGGTTTAGTCCCTCTCACACCAGTGCTTCAAGTATTCGCCAGAGTTACCCAAGTCAAAACCATTCCTTCGGGTACTGGTGTGAGCTATGGTCATCAATTTATTGCTCATAGGGATTTGCGGATCGCTGTGGTAGGTATCGGTTACGCTGATGGAGTGCCTCGCAACCTCTCTAACCGCCTTCAAGTCTCCATTAGAGGTCAGTTAGTGCTCCAAATTGGTGCCATTACAATGGATCAGTTGATGTTAGATGTGAGCGCCATTCCCGACCTGCGAGTGGGTGAAGTGGTCACCCTGATAGGTATTGATGGCAACGTGGAAATATCCGCCGACCATTGGGCTAACGCTTTAGGTACTATTTCTTGGGAAATACTCTGCGGCTTCAAACACCGACTCCCACGAGTTAGCATCAATCAGCCGCAGAAAAATTAGTCAACCATGACACGTGTTAAAGAGCGCCAGCACTTGCTAGTCCTAAAATGGTACCCAGACCGATTATATGACCCAAGCTTGTGGTAGCCAGTAATGCTGGAAAACCCATGCCACCAAACATTTCTGGCATTGGTAAAGCCGGCCCTTCACTTGCGTTTTTAATTGTAGCTTTGCCGAAAGCAATAGCAATGATATTGCAGACAATCATCACCATGGCAACTTTCGGGCTCCATGCTACCGTGTTAGGAATGGATGCAGCTAATAGTAAAGTCGAGTACATCTAATTGTTTCTCCTCTCTAGTTATGAAACTGATCTCGATTAAACACCTAATCTTAAGTTTTTATCAAGATTTTCCTTAGTATATTTTACAATCCTTATACTTTATATAAAGTTTTGCTAAGATTATTGGATTTTTCCCAGTCTTATATTTATTTTGTTAAATTTTTGTAACTAATTATTAAATTTTATCACATATTCTCATATTATATGATATAATACGTCAATCTAGAAGACTAATTACTTTCTTTCCACTGGGTGGTGGCTTTTTGCGCTGTTTCATAAAAAGGAGTATTCTCAGGGATTAAAGCTGCGGTATCAATAGCCAGTTGCCGCTCTCCTTGAGCCGCCAGATCCATAGCCATGAGATAAATTGCTTCGCTCCACTGAAGAATTAGTTCCATCGCTTCTTCATAGCCCGGTTGCTGGGGATTAATTTGACCCAGAATAGCTATACCCCGATGATAAGAGGAAGCCAGTTGGGGATTGATCAGTCCTTTTGCTGCTGCCAGGAGAGCGGAATTAATTTTCTCCCTGCCAATTTGAATTTTCCATTGCTCGATTAACTGCTGTGCTCTCACGTAAGCACTCGGATCGTCTTCGGGAACTAATTGAGCAGTTCCAATAGCGTCGATATGATTGCCGTCGGCTGCTCGCCCGAGAGCAATATCCAAAATCGTCTCACTCCACCGGGTAATATCCTCTCTTGCTTCGGAATAAAGGGGAGCATTGGGTTCCACCTGCCCCGCTTCTGCAATAGCCCGATTAAAACCATAGGCTTTTGACATACTCCCCCGGATGAATCACAGGGGATTCTGGATTCAAACAATGGTCGCAGGCTGAGCCTGTCTAACACCATCTAGCCCAACAGTCGATGCCCCGACTGTTTTTATGTTTAGAGCCGCGTTATCGTCACGGTCATGCTCTGAATTACAGGATGGACAACGCCACCGCCGCACCTCGATACTCAACTTATCCAGGGTATGCCCACAGGAAGAGCAAGTCTTGCTAGATGGGTACCGCCTGTCAATGAATACCAGTCGCTTTCCTTTCTTCTTTGCAACCCATTCCAATCTTTGGAAGAATTCCCGAAACCCTAAATCCCCTGCAAAGCGGGAACAGAGTCGCTGCATCCCTTTGAGATTTAGATTCTCAAAACAGAGTATATCGAACTTATCGGTCAGCTGATGAGCTAGTTTCCAGAACCAGTCCCGTCTGCGATTGACAATATCTTCATATCTCCTGGCGAGATTGAGTCGTGTCCGCTCTCTATTGGAGGAGCCTTTCTTTTTCATAGAGTGTTGGCGGCTTGCCTTCTGTATCGCGTTGAGAGATTGTTTAAAGTATTGCGGGGATTCTATCTTAGAGCCATCTGAGCAAGTTAGGAAAATTTTTAATCCGAAGTCAAACCCTGCAATTTTACCCGTCTCGAGCTGGACTTCAGGAATAGGTTCGTTATCCGCTACCACAAACACAAACACCTCGCCTAAGGGGGTGCGTTTAACAGTGACTGTTTTCACCTTTCCTTCAATAGGGGGCTACGGGGGGTGGGTTGGCGAGGCTAACATTACGACCAAATTGGAAGTTTTGCTTGCTCTATCAGCCCTCGCCCCGCAAGGGGATTTCTGACTGCGGCTAAAGCCGCTACCCGTTTTCATCTCCGCTTCTTTTGAGACGGAGTTTCCAACGAAGGGATTTCTCCGTAAGAATTGAAGGGAAACTCTAGCATTTTTTTAAATAGCTTCATTCCCTGCTACAGTTTGCTCGGAAGGGGTTGATTGTGGTCCAGGAGTAGTTGACTACTCCCCGGTCTAAAGACGCGGGGATTCCCCGGAGGGATTTCTGAACTTCCGATGACTCGGACTCATAGGCGAAGTCAAAGACGCCTCTATAGGTTGCCCGAAGGCTTCCTTTTACGTTGGTTTAACTGTTGGGGCTCATAAATTCTCTCGCCGATGGAACGACTTTGCTACCGACAGATATGTTTGCCCTCACGGGATGGATCGCCCCTTTCTAGTCGGGTCTACGAGTCTTGCGACTTCCTCTATTTTACTGCAGCTAAAGCCGCGTTGTCGCTTTTCCACCCCGCTCGCTTTGTGACGAGGCTACCAAGCTCTGGTGGTTGCGTGTAGTCAAGAGAGTTGGTTCAGGTTCTAGATTGGCGAACCCTCTGGGAATCTTACTCAACCCCACCACCTCATCAAAAATCATTGTCACTACCAGAGTAGAAGCTGCTCCCCACAAAAACCACTGCCACTTCCCGCTGGTGGTTTCAGTGGACGTGTCTTTGTTGCTCATCTTTTTGACATTCATCCAGAATCGGATTTGAGCTGGGTTATTATGATATTACAATGAAGAGGTTGTCTAAAATGTGGTCAAATTATGGCTGTCCCCAAGAAGAAAACTTCCAAGTCGAAACGCAATCATCGCAGAGCACATTGGGAAAGAAAAGCTGCAACCGAGGCGCAAAAAGCTCTCTCTCTGGGAAAGTCAGTTCTGACTGAACGTTCCAATAGTTTTGTTTATCCCACTCAAGAAGAGGAAGAGGAGGAAGAATAAACGTCAACAGGAGGCTGGGGGCAGCCCGAGGCGGTTTTACCCCACCCTGGGAGGCTACTAATCTTAATATCTAAAAGAGATATTTTGGTGTATAAGTTGGTATGGAGAACTTGAAAATCAAGGGTTTTATGCCGACACTCGATTTGCTGCCGAAGAGTACTTCTAATCCGGAGTTAACCCCAAGGAGTCGCATTCTCTTAGTGGAGGATGAGGATTTGATTCGGGATACCATCGCATTAGCCCTAGAAGAGGAAGGTTACGAGGTGATTACGGCCATTGATGGACGTGCAGCATTAACATTGCTGCAAAATGCCGACTCCTCTTCCAGTTCCCCTCTGGATCTGATTGTCTTAGATATCATGCTACCTCAGGTTAACGGTTTAGATGTCTGTCGCTTGCTGCGCTATCAAGGCAATATTATCCCAATTTTAATTCTCAGTGCTAAAGGTAGCGAAACCGATCGGGTCTTGGGTTTAGAGGTAGGGGCTGATGATTACCTCACCAAACCTTTTAGTATGCGAGAGTTAGTTGCTCGAACTCGGGCTTTACTCCGTCGTCAGCGCTTTAGTTCTTTACCGCACGAGCCAACCCCGGTAAGACAGTATAAAGATGTGATGCTGTTTTCGGAAGAGTGTCGTGTAGTGGTTCGGGAAAAAGAAGTCAATCTTTCTCCCAAAGAGTTTCGCTTGCTGGATTTATTCATGAGTTATCCTCGCCGAGTTTGGTCTCGGGAGCAATTGATCCAACAGGTTTGGGGACATGATTTCTTCGGAGATATGAAAACTGTAGATGTCCATATTCGTTGGTTACGGGAAAAATTAGAGCAAGACCCCTCTCAGCCAGAATATATAATTACGGTGCGGGGTTTTGGTTATCGTTTTGGCTAGATCAGTGCTAATTTAGAGCAGAGGTCGAACCAACACCCAAAACATTGCCACCAACAACTCAATGCCTTTGATTACATTTATCCTGGGACTATGTCTGGGAGTTGGTTTTGGCTTCTGGAAACAGCACCAAGTAAATCAGCAGTTGAGGCGAATATTAGATTTATTCGACCATGGAACGGGTGCAGAGTTGACCTCCAAGCCCGTACTTTCTCTAGTGCGCCGTGAGATTTCTGGTATCCTTCAAACTAGCCAACAATTGGCCGGAGAATTGCAAACCTGGCAGCAGTTATGGGAAATAGCTCCCATAGGCTATTTGCACGTCGATGAAGAAAACCAACTCCTATGGTGTAACCAACGGGCACGAGAACTGTTAAATATTGATCGTTGGCAACCAGGAAAGGTACGTTTGCTCTTGGAGTTGGTTCTTTCCTACGAACTGGATCGCTCTATCGAACGAACTCGCCAATGCCAAAAACTGCAAGTGGTAGAATGGGAATCTTACACCAATAATAAATCCCCCCTCCTTTTGAAAGCCTCTTGTTTTCCTCAACCTTCAGGAAATGTTGCTGTTTTTATCGAAAACCAACAACCTTTGGTGGAACTTTCTCGCTCCCGCGATCGCGCTTTTGCAGATCTGGCTCACGAGGTGAGAACCCCACTCACCTCTATCTCTCTGGTGACAGAACTTTTACTTCAGCGTCTGGAAAATTCTGAAGGTCGCTGGGTGGAGCGAATGTCCAAGGAAATTCATCGTCTGATTGATTTAGTGCAAAAATGGCTTGATATAAGTCGCTTACAGGAAAATCCTAACCAACATCTTCAGTATCAGTCTATCCTATTGGGGGATTTAATTCTTGCTACCTGGGAAACTCTCTCTCCTCTAGCAGGGCAAAAAGAAGTAGATATGACTTATTTTGGTGACGAGTCTATCCAACTGGAAGGGGATCCTCATCGCCTAACTCAAGTATTTCTCAACTTATTCCATAATGCCATTAAACATAGCTACCCCCAAGGAGAAATAAGGGTCGAAGTCCAAAAGGGGTCCGATGTTACTATTAATATTATAGATTCCGGATCCGGCTTTCAGGCGTCAGACTTACCCCATATATTCGAGCGACTATATCGAGGAGATCCTTCCCGCACCAGACAACCATCAAAAGAACATGAAGGTAGCGGTTTGGGACTGGCGATCGTCCAGGAAATTATCCAAGCTCATGGTGGTTCCATTGAAGCTCAAAATCATCCAGAAACTGGCGGTGCATGGATCCAAATTATTCTACCCTAAAAAGGGCCTGGGCATGGCCGTTACCCTACTCGACCTTAATGCTTTATTATGAGGCCAAGGAGATACAGGGAGAGTCGATATGGTTAATACTTTACAGGGAACAACTCACTTTCAGCGGTGTCTGCTGCGATTAAAGCAAGATGTTTTGCGCATGGGAGCTTTAGTGGAAGAATCTTTTCGCCTCAGTCATCAATGTTTATTTACAGGTAATCTGAAAGTAGCCAAAGAATTTAGCTTGCGGGATAAGCGCATCGACAAATATTATCACAAAATCGAGGAAGATTGCGCTACTATTATAACCCTGCAAGCACCTATAGCCAAGGAATTGCGTATTTTGAGTGCCTTCATGCAATTGGTACGAGACTTGGAGCGCATTGGGGATTATGCTGAAAATTTGACCGAAACAGCAGTCAAGCTCTTTCCTTATCCCCCTCATCCTGCTATGAAGGAAATAGAGGAAATGTCTAATTGCGCTCAGGGAATGTTGCTTCATAGTCTCCAAGCATTGGTCCAATTAGATGGAACCGCAGGGCAAATTGTACATAATCTAGATGATGAAGTAGACGCAGCTCACGATAGAATATATCAAATTTTGGCGGCTGAGCGAGATATTCAAGGAGTAGTAGAGCCAATTTTACTTTTAGGGCTAGTAATTCGGGATTTGGAAAGAATGGCGGATCATGCCACTAATATTGCCCAAAGAGTCTCTTATATTGTGAACGGCTATCGAGAATAATTCATAGCGCTGCGCGCGGGTGTGGGGTTTCGCCCGTAGGGAAGAGGAGACATGACTACATAACCCAAAATCTATTGCACCATTTTAGTAGTGTCAGTCCACCACCACTATAGCAGTCTATCATCATTTGTAAGGAGCAATAACGCTAGATCCCCCCTGCCCCCCGATCTAAGGGGGGATCAAATCATGATAGATTGCTATAATCTTAAAATTTAACCTTATTTTAACCTTAAAATTACCTAGATATTACCTAGAAATAAACTAGCAGTTTTACCATGACTGAACTATAGCCATGTTAATATCTTTTGACCAAGTAGCTAATAGTTTTGGCTGCTTAACATAACATAATTTCCTCCAAACCCGAAAGCTCAGGATTGTCAATAAAAGGTTTTGATTGTGAGAACAAAAGAGACTTATTGACAAAAGCCATTATCTATATTATCATGGCCAAAGGATTGACAAATGGTGAACAGAGACATCTAAATCGAGGTGTGAGGAAAAAAAATGTTCTCGAAATTACTGAAAATAACACCTGCCGTATTGGCAGCTTCTTTGTTGGTAGCCAACAGCTCCCTGGCACAAACACCCAGCTCTGACAGGGATCTATTGGAGCAGCTCAACCGCTACAACGGGGAAATGGATCAAGTGAATAGCGTCCGAGAGTTAAGGGACGTTGCTCCGGGACATTGGGCTTATGAAGCGCTGCGCAACTTAATCGAACGGTATCGCTGCATTCGCGGCTATGAAGACGGAACCTACCGAGGTACCAACGGGGTAAACCGCTATGAGTTTGCCGTCACTCTCAATAAATGTTTGCAAAGCATTGAGCGGTTAATTGTAGCCTGGGAAAGCGAACGCTCTGGTTCTTCCCCCGTCAGCAGTGGAGATTTACGTCGCATTCAACGGCTAACCTCAGAGTTTGAAGCAGAATTAGCAATTTTGAGCGCTCGGGTAGATGACTTGGAAGGAAAGGTTGATTTTCTCGAAGACCATCAATTTTCCACCACTACTAAGCTGAAAGGGGAAGTAATCTTTACTCTAGCTAGTGCTTTTGGGGAGGATCGAGCGGCTCGCATTAACCCAACTCCAGGTACCGTAGGTCAAATTGATGACAATATTACCTTGAGCGATCGGGTTCGTTTGAACTTCGATACCAGCTTCACCGGAAAAGACCGCCTGCGCACCCGTTTGCAAGCCGGAAACTTTGTCAATCTTAGGGATGCTACAAACACTGATTCAGCTCGTTTGGGTCACGACGCAGAGGGTGGCAACAATATAGAACTGAATGAGTTGGTTTATCATTTCCCCGTGGGGGATAAAACCCGCATCTATGTGGGGGCAAACGATTTTTCAATTAATGATGTTTTCCCTGTCTTGAATCCCTATTTAGCCAGTAGTGGTAGCGGCGCGCTTGCTCGCTTCGGACGACGAAACTCTTTGGTACATCGTGCTCCTGCCGGAGCTGGTGCAGCAATCCAACATAAATTCAACAAACAATTCAAAGTATCTGCTCTCTATCTAACTACTAGCAATGATGCTGCTAATCCTGCTTCTGGTGAAGGATTGTTCAATGGCACTTATAGCGCTGGGGTTCAGTTAGATATTGCCCCCACTGAGAACTGGGATCTGAGTTTGACTTATCTCCGTAGCTTTCAAACTGGCAACGATGTAAACCTGTCAGGTAGTACTGGAAGTCGAAATGCCAGGCGACCTTTTGGTGAAAACGATACGGAAGTAAATCATTTTGGCATCAACACTAATTATAAAGTGAGCGATCGCTTCAATGTAGGTGGCTGGTTCGGTTTAGTAGATGCTCAAGAAGTTGAGGCAAATAATAGCGCTACTATCATTAACTGGTCCGTCAATTTAGCTTTCCCGGATTTGGGTAAAGATGGCAATGTGGGGGGTATAATCTTCGGTCAGCCTGCCACCGTTACTTCAGCAAATGGTGCAGCACAAGCAGATCCTGACACTGCCTTCCATATCGAAGCCCTCTACAAATATAAGGTGAGCAAGAACATCTCAGTAACCCCTGGGGTGTACGTGATTTTAAACCCAGAGAGCAATTCCAACAACGATACCATAGTTGTAGGAGCAGTACGGACTACCTTTAAGTTCTAGGTATTTTGGTAGTATTTCCGTAGGGTGGGCAATGCCCACCAATCCGTTGTACAAGTCCTAACGCTAGATCCCCCCTTGATCCCCCCCAGCCCCCCGCGTAGCGGGGGGTGCCCGATAGGGCGAGGGGATCAAATCATTTAGGTTTGCTATAGGTGGGCATTGCCCACCAAGCCAGTAACATTGCCGTGCCACGCTTCGGTAGTAGTAGTGGTCGGATTAGCAAAGATAAATTTGTCCAATTTTATACCTATGCAGTCCCAAACCTTGTCCACAACGCCAGTGTAGGTGGGCAATGCTACGTCTATTAGCTATAATTTTTTATTGACCTACTCCCCCGTTTTCTAAACGGGGGAACAGGGTAAGGCGGCAACAGCAGGCACAGCCCGTCTTACATCGCCTAACCCAATGGCTGAGGCCCCAACCTTTTTGATTATACTACGGCTGAATAAATTCAGCTTGCGCTTATATCCCCCGATTAAAATACGGGGGCTTTACGCTTTGCACCTCGTAAAATATAAAGTACCAGATGTCCAAGTCATGTTATGGGTACCCAAGTCACTGTTACCCTGCCAGACAAAGTTTACCAAATTGCTCTAGGTTTGGCACAACAGCGAGATCGAGATGTTTCTGTCTTCTTATCGGAAACCATAGAGCATTCAATCTCCCAAGCAGAATTGATAGAACCTCTATCAGCTACATCCGATGATAAAATAATAGCTTTGACACAGCTGCAAATGCCAGCAAACCAAGACGATCGCCTCAGTTTATTACAGATTCCCGCGCAAAACCCACCTATGAACAAGGGTGGGATGTAGCGCGGCGCGCAAAGCGCCGTCAAGGTTTGACAGATAACTCCGCTCAAAGCCCCCGTGCTTCAGCCGTGGGATCCAGAGCGGCTGGTGGCGTGAAGTTATCCTTGGCACTATAAGTTTATCCAGCAAATTGTGGTAAAATGGAAGAATGCTAGTAAGAGAAGTTAAGCTACTATTAGGATCTAACACTCAATACAGAGCATTAGACGAAGCTATACGAACAGCCCAGTTCATCAGAAATAAGGCTGTTAGATTCTGGATGGACAATCACGGAATCAATAAAGCAAGACTGTCTAAGCTTTGCAAGCAGCTCGCAGAAGAGTTCCCGTTTGCCAAAAAGTTAAACTCTATGGCTCGTCAAGCCAGCGCCGAACGTGCTTGGAATTCGATAACTAGCTTCTATCGCCGTTGCAAGGAAGGTGCAAAGAAGAAGGGATTTCCCAAATTCAAAAAGCACTGTCGGTCTGTAGAGTACAAGACAACTGGCTGGAAACTGGCTGATGATTGCCTGAGCATCATATTCACAGATGGTTTTGAAACTGGAGAGTTCTCCCTATTCTGTAATTAGGAAACCAGGGAAGATTTATTCAGACTCAAGATCAATCGGGTGAGAGTTGTCAGGAGATCTGATGGCTACTACGCTCAGTTCTGTTTTGGTGCCAACCGGAAGGAGAAAGGTAACTACACAGGTGATGTGGTTGGGATTGACTTGGGGCTGAAGTACTTCTACAAAGACCAGAATGATAATGCAGTTGTCTATCCTCAATACTTGAGACAGGCTGAACGCAGACTCAAGAAACTGCAACGGCGACTCTCGAGAAAGTTTGTGAAAGGCAAAGAGCAAGAATCAAGCAACTACCACAAAGTCAGGATTAGATTAGGTAAAGCTCATCTGAAGGTTCAAAGACAGCGTAAAGACTGGGCAATTAAGATCGCTCGGTGCGTAGTTCACTCTAACGATGTGATTGTCTACGAGGATCTGAAGATTCGGAATATGGTGAAGAACCACCATTTAGCAAAGTCAATCTCTGATGCCAGTTGGTATCAATTCACCCAATGGTTAAACTACTACGGTCAGATCTGGGATAAAGCAGTTGTGGCTGTTTCGCCTTACTTCACATCTCTGGATTCCTCTTACTGTGGTCCTCGGGTTAAGATATCGCTCAGTGCGAGAACGCATAGTTGCCCTAGCTGCAAGATTGAGATTTGCCGTGATACAAATGCGGCCCTCAATATCTTGCAGAAGAGAATGAGCATTCTAGGTCATGATCTCAACAGTACCCTAGGGCATGGGGAAACTGCCCTCGGCACGGGGGGAACGCCAGGGGAGAGTCCTGCCTCTCCTTGTGATGGGAAACCAGAGCAAGTAAGCAGTCTCGTTAGCAACCTGGAATGAATGAGAATCCCACAGGCTTCAGCCGTGGGAGTATGTCAAAACTTAACAATAGCATTGCTGTCACGGTCAGAAGCCAGTGAGTTGCGGCTGGCTGGCATCTGCCAAAATATTAATTAACCAGATGATTTTATTGAATCAGAGTGTGGTAGAACAGTAAAAACCCCTATAAATCGAGATTGAACCTAAGTGGGGGTGTGAGGAAAGAAAAAATGTCAAGGTTATTCTGGCAACTAGGTAAAATAACTACAGCAGTCATCGCCGCTTCCATCTTAGTGGCTAACGGCAACGTAGCAGCCCAAACCACGTCAGGAGAAAACAACCTCTTAGAACTAATCGACCAATACGGTGAACTAGAGTTTCCCACGGAGGAAGACTCTATGGGGCAAATAAATAACGTCTTTCAGTTACAAGACCTCAGTCCAGATCACTGGTCATTTGACGCAGTGCGGAATTTAGTGGAGAAGTATCAGTGTCTGAGTGGATTTGAAGATGGCACCTTCCGAGGGGAACTGATGTTGAACCGCTATCAATTTGCCGCAGTCTTAAATAAATGTCTAGCATCAATCGAGGGCTTAATCCAGACCAGCGCTCGATCCAATCAGAGAGGAGATGAAAGAGTTAGACTTGAAGAGCGGGAACTGCGTCAAATCAAAAGGTTAACAGAGGAGTTTGAAGCAGAATTGGCAGTTCTGGGCACTCGGTTAGATGACATAGAAGGAAAGGTGGATTTCCAAGAAGACCGTCAGTTTTCCACAACTACCAAGTTAAAAGGGGAAGTAATATTTACTCTAGCAGGTGCTTTTAGGGATGAACAGGCATTTCCAAGTGGCACAAGTGCAACCACCGCACCACCAATTGATGACAATATTACCTTCAGCGACCGCGTTCGGTTATTTCCACAGTTATGAATTAGGAGGGCACGTGAACATTTCCGGTAGTGCAGGGAGTCAGTTTGCTCGCCAACCATTTGTATCACTTGCAGCAGATCCCCCAGCAGACACTTCAGCGGATCGCTTTGGTTTAGCTGCTTCTTGGCGGGCCAGCGAGCGGGTGAATATTGGGGGTTGGTTCGGTTTGGCAAATGGGAATCTGGAAGCAGTTTTTCAGGGTGCGCCAAACAATCCCAGCGCTACAGTCATAAACTGGGCATTACACTTTGCGTTCCCGGATCTAGGTAGGGAAGGTAACTTGGGAGGAATAATATTTGGTATGCAACCAAAAGTAACCGATAGCGATGCTAATTCGCGAGTAGATAACGACTCTTCTTTCCACATCGAAGCCTTGTATCGTTACCAAGTAAACGACAATATCCACGTAACTCCAGGTTTTTATGTTGTCCTTAATCCAGAACATAATAAAAACAACAAGACAATATTCCTAGGAGCGCTTCGTACCACTTTTAAGTTCTAGCTCAAAACCAGGATAGCTATATAATGGGAAATTGTGACTATTATAGGAGGAAGAAGAAGAATGAATGCAGAAGCGATTATTCGCTCCATCGAAGCAGAACACCTAAAAAGTGACTTGCCGCAAATCTACGTCGGCGATACAGTTCGGGTAGGGGTTAAAATTAAAGAAGGGAACAAAGAAAGAGTTCAACCCTATGAAGGCACAGTGATCGCCATGCGAAATGGCGGTATAAATGAAACAATTACCGTGCGGAAGATATTCCAGGGTGTTGGTGTAGAAAGAGTATTTCTGCTCCATTCCCCTATCGTAGATAAGATAAAGGTGGTTCGTCGTGGTAAAGTAAGAAGAGGGAAGCTTTATTACCTGCGCGATCGCGTCGGCAAAGCTACTCGGATCAAGCAAAGGTTCGATCGCCCTATTTAATCCAGACTCCGGCAGCGCAAGGAAAAATAAAACTTGCGCTATAATCTAAAGTAAGATAGAATAAAAGTGAAGTGCGCTCTTAGTTCAGTTGGTAGAACGCTGGTCTCCAAAATCAGATGTCAGGGGTTCAAGTCCTCTAGAGCGCGTTACCAAGCCATGAGAAAAGTTAATTTTTCATTTTTTCCTGGGGAAAACTGGAAAAATTGTGTTACAATGGAGAACAGACTAGGAAGAGGGGACTGAAGGTGGCCAAAAAAGAAAGTACCGAGACCAAAAAGAAAACCAATGGTTTTAACCTAGCTAAATTTGTCTATGAAACAAAAGAAGAACTGAATAAAGTAGTTTGGCCTTCTCGTCAGCAGTTATTCAGCGAGTCAGCCGCTGTCATTTTAATGGTAATTTTGGTGGCAACAACCATTTCTCTAGTGGATAAATTATTTTCATGGGGATCGGGGATTGTATTTTGATGAGTTTTGCTGTTGATGGAATGACAGAATTTGGACAGGAACTTGATTTTGAGCAAAAGCCTCGCTGGTATGCAGTGCAGGTAGCCTCTGGCTGCGAAAAAAGGGTCAAAACCAACCTGGAACAGCGTATTCATACTCTGGATGTAGCAGATCGCATATTGCAGGTGCAAATTCCCCAAACCCCCACCGTCAAAATCAAGAAAGATGGCTCCCGGCAACAGGTAAAAGAAAAAGTCTTCCCAGGCTACATCCTCATCGAAATGATGCTGGATGATGAAGCGTGGCAGGTGGTGAAAAGCACCCCTCACATCATTAACTTTGTCGGGGCAGAGCAAAAACGCCGCTATGGTAGGGGCAGAGGTCACGTAAAACCACTACCTCTAAGTAATGCAGAAGTAGAGCGAATCTTCAAACAAGCAGAAGAGGAAGAGGTCGTAGTCAAAATCGATCTACAAGTGGGAGACCAAATTTTGGTACTATCCGGTCCCTTTAAAGATTTTGAAGGGGAAGTGGTGGAAGTGTTCCCAGAAAGGAACAAATTAAAAGCACTGCTGTCAATTTTTGGGCGAGATACTCCAGTAGAATTGGAAATCAATCAGATTGAGAAACAAAATTAATGGCCAAGAAAGTCGTAGCACTGATAAAATTGGCGCTGCCTGCCGGAAAAGCTAACCCAGCACCCCCCGTGGGTCCAGCATTGGGTCAACACGGCGTCAATATCATGGTGTTTTGTAAAGAATACAACGTCCGCACTGCCAACCAAGCAGGGATGGTAATTCCAGTAGAAATTTCCGTCTATGAAGACCGGAGTTTTACCTTTGTCCTCAAAACCCCCCCAGCATCGGTGCTGATCCGCAAAGCAGCAGGGGTAGAAAAAGGCGCCAGCGAACCCAACAAACAAACAGTTGGCACTATTACTCGCGTCCAGTTACAGGAAATAGCCCAGACGAAAATGCCAGACCTCAACGCCAATGATATGGAGGCAGCAATGAAAATTGTGGCGGGAACAGCCCGCAATATGGGTGTAGCCATTCAACAGTAACCAGTTACCAGTAAACAGTGACCAGTTAAGTATTTATCCAGCAAGTTTTAGGTAGTATTGTCATAACTTATGGGACAAAGTCACTGTCTACATACAGAATAAGACATAAACCTTATCCCGGCGCAAAGCGCTTTAAAAGAAATAATGGGGAGAGGCATTAGCTTCGTTAACCACCCAAGGAGAAAAAAATGGCCAAAAAATTATCGCGCCGACTGAGAGAAGCTCTAGCAAAAGTTGAAGAAGATAGAGCTTACGAGCCTTTGGAAGCTCTTTCGCTGCTCAAAGAGACCGCTACAGCTAAATTTGACGAAACAGCAGAAGCTCACGTCCGTTTAGGTATCGACCCAAAATATACCGACCAGCAGTTGCGCACTACAGTAAGTTTCCCCAAAGGAACAGGTCAAACAGTAAGAGTAGCAGTAATTACCCGGGGTGAGAAAGTAACTGATGCAAATAACGCAGGAGCAGATGTAGTCGGTTCGGAAGAACTGATTGAAGAAATCCAAAAAGGAAGAATGGATTTCGACCTGGTGATTGCCACCCCGGATATGATGCCAAAAGTAGCAAAATTGGGACGGTTGCTAGGTCCAAGGGGTTTAATGCCCTCTCCTAAAGGAGGTACCGTGACTAACGATCTAACAGGGGCGATCGCCGACTTTAAAGGAGGTAAACAAGAATTTCGAGCCGACAGAACCGGGATAGTTCACGTCATGTTCGGCAAAGCTTCTTTCCCAGCAGAAGACCTGCTGGTCAACTTAAAAGCCTTGCAGGAAACCATTGACCGCAATCGTCCAAGCGGTGCAAAAGGTCGCTACTGGCGCAGCGTGTATGTCTCAGCGTCCATGGGACCGTCGATCCAGGTTGATGTTAGTGCTTTGCGAGATTTGAAGTTGACAGAAGAAGGATAATTTTTATCAATCGCGCGGGAGACTCCACCCGTAGGATGCTAAGAAGTCGTAGGATGCGTTACTAGCCACTGTAGGATGCGTTACTAGCCACTGTAGGATGCGTTACTAGCCGTAAGTAGTAGCAATAATACAAACTTTGTTGGCGTAACGCATCGTACCCTGCCGCGCTTTGTGGAGAATCCACGGGACGCCAAGGGCGGCACCTTCGGTGTAACAGGTATCCTAGAAATAGGTGAAGCGAATCACCGGAAAAAGCGTCTGACTCGGAGGAGAACAGCGAAAAAGCGCTGAGAGCTTGCTCTTAGCGTTGAGTTTGGAGGGCCACCTCCTTAATGGGCAACAAAACCGATAATCAAAACCCTGCTGCATTTTTGTTTGGATAGCAGCTTCCCTAGGGGGTCGGTGGGCGAAATGGTGAGACCTAAAGATTCGGAACAATTTCTGATTTGGAACGAGGAAAAACGAATGGTTCTCTCTTCTAGGGGTGGTACCCGGAGAGGGAAGGCAGGCATACTTCTATCGAGGCCATTCGGATAGGACGCGGGAACGAAAGCCAAGTGCTAAACAATTGTCCGCAATGACCAAGAGCTAAATTTACTATCCAATAGGGACGCCTGTGGTTGAAATATAATCGATACTGCCGTAGAGATATGGACAAGAGGATAACCTAGTTCTGAATTTAAGGTCCAGGTAAGATGATAGCCGAGTAGGAAAAATGAAATGAAATAGTACCGAAATTAAGGCTCTGGTAAATCCGAGTAGAAATCAGGAAACTGAAAAGGAATAGTAAAAGGCGAAGGTTGCCACAAACCCCGGTACCAAACGGATGAGGCAATCAAAGGGATTATAGCCTCATATTAGAGGCTGTGTTTCAACCCGTAGGTCATAGGAGCCGTGTGAGGTGAAAGTCTCATGCACGGTTTTGAAAGGGAGCTGGGGTGGGTGACCACTCCTTCGACCCCGAACTTGCTATCCAATAGGGATGCCTGTGGTTGAAATATAACCGGTACTGCCGTAGAGATACGGATAAGAGGATAACCTAGTTCTGAATTTAAGGTCCAGGTAAGATGATAGCCGAGTAGGAAAAATGAAATGAAATAGTACCGAAATTAAGGCTCTGGTAAATCCGAGTAGGAATCAGGAAACTGAAAAGGAATAGTAAAAGGCGAAGGTTGCCACAAACCCCGTTACCAAACGGATAGGAGGCAATAAAAGGGATTATAGCCTCATATTAGAGGCTGTGTTTCAACCCGTAGGTCATAGGAGCCGTGTGAGGTGAAAGTCTCATGCACGGTTCCTACAGGGATGGGGTGGGTAACCACTCCTTCGACCCGAACAATCTCTATCTGCCCACACGCAGCTGTGAATTCAAGCAACCCACCCCCGTAGGGGGTGGGTTGGGGCGTGAAGCTGCGGTGCGGTGCATTTTCTCGAATCGCATTCGAGGTGGAAAGCGCACCCCTGCAGAGCGCCGCGCCCGCGCCATTAATCAATGCCGCGGGCAGGGAACAGGGCGGAATCAGACACTGTAGGATGCGTTACTAGCCGTAAGTAGTAGCAACAATACAAACTTTGTTGGCGTAACGCATCGTACCCTGCCGCGCTTTGTGGAGAATCTATGGGACGCCAAGGGCGGCACCTTCGGTGTAACAGGTATCCTGGAAACAGGTACGCTGAACCGGAAAAAGCGTCTTAATTCTGAGAGTACAGCGCTAAGTTTGGAGGTTGACACACAGTGGTTGATTTGCTAACAAAAAGCTACATTCGCTTACAGATAATCTAAAAACTGCCTGGGAAATTAGTAGTAAATACCTATTGCCAAAAGGCTTTTAATTAGGTATATTGGAAACACAGCGATAACCAAGCTGACAAAATAGAACAAAGAGCAGTTACTTTCTAAGTGACTGCATTGGGAGATAGCCCCTCTACTGGCTTATTTCAGTAGTGCAACATTTGTTAGCTAAAATCTATCGGTAAAGACCTCCTTAATGGGCTTCTTTATCGATAATCAAAACCCCACTCTGTTATGTTTGGGACAAGAGTTTCCCTGGGAGGTCGATAGGCGAATTGATGAAACCTAAAGATTCAAAACAATTCCTGATTTGGAACGAGGAAAAACGAATAGTTCTTTCTCTAGGGATGGTACCCGGAGAGAGAGGGCAGGCATACCTCTATCGAGACTATTCGGATAGGACGCGGGAACGAAACGTAAGTTGGTAACAACAGAAACAATTGCCCGCAGTCACCGAGAGCCAATTTCTATCCAAAAGGGATGCCTGAGGTTGAAAAAAAAAAGACCAGATACCGTCGTAGAGATACGAACGATGAGGATAATCCGGTTCTGAATTTAAGGTCCAGGTAAGATGAAGGCCGAGTAGGAATTTATTCCGAATTTAGGCCCTGATAAATCCGAGTAGGAACAGAGAAAACCGATAAGGAATAGGAAAAGGCAAAGATTGCCACAACCCCCAGTACCAGCTGGATAGAGGGGGCGACTCGTTCTGGGCGAAAGTCGCGGCCTAACAGCCGAATGATATAACCCCAGGCTTGGTATGTATGTGCCTTGACAACTAAATCAGAATTGTTGGTGAGGGGCTGGACAGTAATCAGCTTTCCAAGTCCAACCGCGTAGGATGCGTTAGCCATCGTTAGTAGTAGAAACAAAACAGAATTAAGAAGAGTAACGCATCCTACGGGGATAAGCGAATCTCTATCTGCCCACACACAACTGTGAATTCAAGCAGGCTTGCCGGGTTAGCCTCCGGGGTGTGAAGCTGCGGTGCGGTGCATTTTCTCGAATCGCATTCGAGGTGGAAAGCGCACCCCTGCAGAGCGCCGCGCCCGCGCCATTAATCAATGCCGCGGGCAGGGAACAGGGCGGAATCAGACACTGTAGGATGCGTTACTAGCCACTGTAGGATGCGTTACTAGCCGTAAGTAGTAGCAACAATACAAACTTTGTTGGCGTAACGCATCGTACTAGCAACAATACAAACTTTGTTGGCGTAACGCATCGTACCCTGCCGCGCTTTGTGGAGAATCCATGGGACGCCAAGGGCGGCACCTTCGGTGTAACAGGTATCCTGGAAACAGGTACGCTGAACCGGAAAAAGCGTCCTACCGGCGGGAGTACAGCGCAAAGTTTGAGGGTAAGACCTCTTAATGGGCAACAAAACCGACAATCAAAACCCTGCTGCATTTTCCTCTAGATAGCAGCTTCCTTAGGGGGTCGGTGGGCGAAATGGTGAGACCTAAAGGTTCAAAACAATTTCTGATTTGGAACGAGGAAAAACGAATGGTTCTCTCTCATAGGGGTGGTACCCAGAGAGGGAAGGCAGGCATACTTCTATCGAGGCCATTCGGATAGGACGCGGGAACGAAAGCTAATAGCTGAACAATTGCCCGCAATGACCGAGAGCAAATTTGCTATCCAATAGGGATGCCTGTGGTTGAAATATAACCGGTACTGCCGTAGAGATACGGACAAGAGGATAACCTAGTTCTGAATTTAAGGTCCAGGTAAGATGATAGCCGAGTAGGAAAAATGAAATGAAATAGTACCGAAATTAAGGCTCTGGTAAATCCGAGTAGGAATCAGGAAACTGAAAAGGAATAGTAAAAGGCGAAGGTTGCCACAAACCCCGTTACCAAACGGATAGGAGGCAATAAAAGGGATTATAGCCTCATATTAGAGGCTGTGTTTCAACCCGTAGGTCATAGGAGCCGTGTGAGGTGAAAGTCTCATGCACGGTTTTGAAAGGGAGCTGGGGTGGGTGACCACTCCTTCGACCCCGAACTAATCAAGGGGTTTCTAGCCTTTTAAAAGAGGCGGGTTTCAACCCATAGGTCATAGGAGCCGTGTGAGGTGAAAGTCTCATGCACGGTTCCTACAGGGATGGGGTGGGCGACCACTCCTTCGACCCGAACAAGTAGGACTTGAAGGTACGCAGAGCGGATGATAGGAAACTGTCACGTCCGGTTCTTAGGGGAGGGGAGAGAGGCGACTCTTGAACCTCACCCAACCAATGTCACTTGTTTGTGAATTGTATAGAATTGACAAACAACAACCAACAACCAACAACCAACAACCAACCAAAGACAGCAGGTGCCAAGAGCTTAATTTCCTGCCGAGGTGGATACCAATACTCCCATAGTGAACCATGGGAGGAGAGTAAAACCCCGGCGAAATGCTAGGGGTTTAATTTTGTCCGCGCTCGGGCAATAGAAAAGGAGGTGAGAAGAGAAATGGGAAAAAGTCGGGAAGAAAAACAAGCCCTGGTGGGGAATATCAAAGAAATGTTGAGCGAGTCTCAACTAGCCGTGGTTATTGACTACAAAGGGCTATCGGTGGCAGAAATCACCGATTTGCGCGATCGCCTGCGCCCCACAGGTGCCATTTGTCAAGTGACCAAAAACACTCTGATGCGCAAAGCGTGTGAAGAGGATGAAAACTGGCAGCCAATGACCCAATTTCTGGCAGGTTCATCAGCCTTTCTGCTGGTCAAAGACGATATTGGCGGTGCAGTTAGGGCTTATCAAGCATTCCAAAAAGATACCAAGAAAACAGAATTTCGCGGTGGCGTAATGCAGGGTCAAGCCTTAAATGAACAGCAAGTAAAGGCGATCGCAGACTTGCCTTCTAAGGAAGAACTGATTGCCCAAATTGCTGGCGCCCTCAATTCTATTGCCACCCAACTGGCACGGGGTATCAACGAAGTGCCTGGATCCCTGGCACGGGGTATCAACGAAGTGCCGGCATCCTTGGGTCGCGTTGTCGGAGCAATTTCCGCGACTGATGAAGAGTAAAAGGGCAGCGTCATCGAAGGTGCCCCTACATTGTTTTTAATCTCAAAAGAGGAATATATTCATGTCTGCCACAACTGACGAAATCTTGGAAAAGCTCAAATCCCTAACTCTGCTAGAAGCATCGGAGTTAGTCAAGCAAATTGAAGAAGCATTTGGCGTCAGCGCTGCTGCTCCTGCTGGTGGTATGATGATGATGGCACAAGGTGGTGCTGCTGGTGCTCCTGCTGAAGAAGAGAAAGAAGAGCAAACGGAATTCGACGTTATTCTCGACGAAGTTCCCAGCGACAAGAAGATTGCCATTCTCAAGGTAGTCCGGGCCATTACTGGTTTAGGTCTGAAAGAAGCCAAAGAAATGGTAGAATCAGCTCCCAAGGCAATTAAAGAAGCAATTGCTAAGGAAGAAGCCGAGGAAATCAAGAAAAAGCTCGAAGATGCTGGTGCCAAAGTCACCATGAAGTAAACTTAGTGGAACTCGATCCATCGTGGATCGAGTCCACCTTATAGAGTCCCGCGCAAAACCCACCCCCTAGGGGGTGGGTGGGATGTAGCACGGTGCGCAAAGCGCCGTCAAGTTTTGCCTTGCGCCTCAATATATTTTTGAATGGTAACGCTAGAAACATTCCCCGCCGTAGAAACCAAATAGCTGCGGGTCCACATTGAAGGCATTTTTTTGAGCTTTGGGAATTCCTTCCTAAGAACATAAGAAGAATATCCTTTGATGCGGTGCATAATTTGAGCAGGAGAAAGGCTCGGGGGACAATTGAGAAACAAGTGAACGTGGTCCGTTTCAATCGCCAAGCTAATCACAGGAAAAGTACGGTAGCGGGGAAGCCCGGCGTCTTCAGACCAGGGAGGAACCGCGCCACGTCCGGTTCTTAGGGGAGGGGATTAAGGCAACTTATGAACCTTACCCGACAATGGAGGGAGTTATGGGGAAGACGGGTATGATGAGCGTACAGCGAATCAGAGTGCGGCTCGTTCCCTGTGAAAGCCTGCTAAGGCCAGGCTTGGCCTTAGCAGGGGCGTAAGCCACATATAAGCAGGGGCTTGGTTTCAGGCTAAAAACTCAGTGAGAATCTAAGCCGGGAAACTGGCTGAAAACCTGAGAAATCCTATCTGAATTAGTGGACCCGCAAGGGAAAACTGAAGAGAAATTAGATGATTCTGAAAAGGATTACCGAAACTCTAAGATAGTGATAACCAAACCATGATAACTGAATGAACTATGAGGGTGAGCAGACGGTCAGTAATCGTGTTAAGTAAGCCCCTCACGTGAGGGAGGTTACACTAGAGGGGCTGAGGTTAAATACCAACCGCCCCCGTGCTTAGAACCGTGCCGTATCTACGCTCACACGGCTCCCCGGTTTCATCGCTGTTAAGCTGCTCTTCCGAGTTATACCTTCCTTTATCCGGGTCTTATGGACCTCCTGATGTTGGTGGCATTCTCGGTGTAGGGCGACACAGTTTCTGGGCTTCCAGTTAGTATGGTCCCCATCGACGTGGTGCAATTCCACAGTGTCGTCCGGCAAAAACGGTAGGTTGCAGTGAGAGCATCTCCCCTTTTGTCGGGTTATAGCCTGTCCGGTCGGGCTGTCTTTGTACATCTTTGACTTACGGCTTACCCAGTAGGTCAGATTCCCATCGAATGGGCTTGCAGCTCCCTTAACCATCACATGGCTGTTCACCTTCCAGGGGATTTTTGGGAAGGCTGTATCGATTTGAGCATTCGTGAGAATTCTTTTAGCAGCCCCTTTCACTTTCGGGGCTGGTTTGTTATTATTTGTCTCACGGAAATTATTCCGGGTCTCTAGGGACTCTAGCTCTTTTCCTTTGAGGTGGGCTAAAGTTCCTGCCTTTTTGGCAGATAACAATTTCTTTATCTCCTTCTGCTTTGTTCTGGCTTTATCCCTTCTTAACTTCTTCCATAACCAGTGGCTAACGAACCAGAGGCTATGCTTGCCCATATTGCAGAATCGGTGGTAATTCCTCCATCCTCTGACCTTTGACCCAATCGCCGCTAGTCGGAACTCGGTGTCTCTTTTCCTCCCCGATTTGTCGGGTACACCCGTGTTACTCCACGTCTTCTTGATTTCCTCTTTGATGCTTACGTATGATTCATGGCTCGGTGTAGATTTGAATCTTCTTCTGGAGTCCACTCGAAAGTGCCATCCCAAAAAGTCGAATTCTTCCGTCGCCTTAGACACCTTAGTCTTAGCCTCATTTATCTTTAAGCCTCTCTGCGCTAACCATTCATCTATGTCACTCCGCAGCTTCTGGATATCGGCGTTGGGTTTACAGATGAATATGGCGTCGTCTGCGTATCTGATACCCCTTATACCGAATCCCTGTCTCCCGAATTGTTTCCGGGAATATTGGTCTGAACCTAGGTTCTCGAATCCATCTAGGGCGATATTTGCTAGTAGAGGCGATATTACCCCGCCTTGGGGGGTTCCTTCCTCGCTAGAGGGGTATTCTCCCTTGACACCTGCCTTAATTGCTCTCTTCAGTCCCTGTTTGTCTTCCTTGGGTAAGACTACTCCTTTTAGCATCGCCTCATGGCTTATCTTATCGAAGCATTTTGAGATGTCTGTTTCCAGTATTCTTTTGTCTCTCCCGTTGGTTCTGCTGCTCAGGTTGTTATAGACTAGCCTTTGGGCGTCGTGGGTAGAGCGTCCGGGTCTGAACCCATAGCTCCTATCTCCCGCTGTAGCTTCGTAGGCTGGCTCTGCTGCATACTTCAGCAAACATTGCCATGCTCTATCAGCTATTGTTGGGATACCCAGTCCTCTGACCTTGCCTTTGGACTTCGGGATGTTGACTCTTCTGAGCTTCTGGTGCTGCCATCTCTCCCATTTCTGATGTATCCGTTGGCATAGAGCTAACCGCTCTTTAGTTGAGAGGGCAGTTTTCCCATCCACTCCAGGTGTCCGTTTCCCGGTGTTAATTAGGGTTACCTGACGTACAGCTAACGCTTTGGCTGCCCGACTGCGCAATAACAGTCTTTGCAAGCGTTTGACCTCGGCTTTGTTACCGTTCTTTTGAGCTTTGAAGATTGCGCGCTGTAACCGAAAGACTTGGCGGCGGAATTTCTTCCACGGCATATCTTTCCAGACATCGTCCGACTTTTTCCGCACTTTGAGCCTTGCAAGCAAGGAATCTAATACGGTTACCATCAGCGGTATTGACTTGTAATCGGTCGTTCTGATAATCACAGTTTGTTCTCTTCTGTAATGAAACCCGGCGGCAATTACGCCGCTTCCTACCCTCACCGTTCCGATAAGACTGTTGTCATCCAGCCTCCACCACCGACATCGACCAGGCTATTGCAACCCGTATCGGTGGAAGTCCGGCAAGTTTCTACTCGTTCCGAACGGACTATTGTTTTTACCCAGGAAACCCATCTCAGGAGTGTAAGTGCCTGGTTAGTGCCTTACGAGTATTCTTTCGGCCTCTCTTCTGCTATGCACGGTTATGCAGTGTCGGACTTTAGGTCTTTTTTCAGATGGGACGCTAAGGCGGTTGCTTGCGCAATCACGCTAGGTTATTCCGGTGTTCTCCCCATTAGCGCCGTGGTTTCCAACCGTTTTGTTACCACTGATTACGCCCTGCTTCCAGCTTCACTCCGGGTGACTAGCCCTCGGTGTGAACAGATAGAAATTCACGCTACTCCTTAGCGGGAGGGACTTGCTTCCCATGATTTCTAACCATGTGCTCACCCTCATAATCCATTCAATTGTCAAGGTTCGGTTATTACTACCTTGTGAGTTCGGCTGCTCACCTCCCTCTCCGCCATATTTCCGGGGATTTCCCCCTCTTTTCCGGCAGGTCCGATGTAATCTCCTTAGATTTTCAGCCAGTTTCCCGACTTAGATTGCCCCTGGATTTTCGCCTTCACGTGTAGTCTCTCTTCGGTTTGACCTTTGAACCTTTTGGCCTCTCTGACTGTCCTCTGGGAGCCTATAACGTTGAACCAAGCCTAGGTTTATATGCGGGTCTTAACCCGCGACTTCACCTAGAACGAGCCGCACTAACGTTAATCCCTATCTGCCCACGATGAGGACTAATCATCCAGGTCGAAGCTGGGAACAGGGCGCAATCAGAGGTAAACAAGCGGTGGATAACCACACTGGCGCGCTTTGGGGAGAACACCGGAATAACTTAATGTGAATCATCTAAAAAAAAGTTAACCATCAATACTACATAAATTAAAATTATAGAAGAGAGACCGCAAGAATACTCGTAAGGCAAACTGATAGCACTTACACTCCTGAGCAGGGGGTCAAAAGATGAGTTTCCTGGGTAAAAACAATAGTTCATTCGGAACGAGTAGAAACTTACTCAACTTCCACCTGAAGCGGGGGTCCAAACTCATAGCCAAGGTGGTGGATTCAGTAGATTGCTGGATTATCGGAAGAGTGAGGGTAAGAAGGGCGTAATTGCCCGATGGATTCTAGAGAGAAGATGACAAGTCGTAATTATCAGAGCTGAATACGGAGCCTAAATTGTGAAAATCACTAAACTGGTCCCAACTGAATACCGCAGCCTAAGAGCCTTGATGCTAGATATGTCAGTTCTGCTGTACATGAGGCGGATTGGCAGGAGGGCTGACGATGTCTGGAAGGATTTACCCTGGAAGAAATTCCAGTGCCAGGTCTTCCGATTACAGCGTGCCATCTTCAAAGCGCAAAAGAACGGTAACAAAACTAAGGTCAAACGCTTACAACGACTACTGTTATGCAGTCGTGCAGCCCAAGCTCTAGCCATACGGCAAGTTACCCAGAGCAATCAAGGAAGTGCGGCTCGTTCCAGGCGAAAGTCGCGGCTTAATAGCCGAAACATAAACCTGGGCTTGGTACTGTAAGAATGGAGGAAAATGTAGGATGCGTTACGCTGACAGATTCTGCCAAGGCAGCTGCTACGTACGATGCGTTACGCCAACAATACAAACTTTGTTGGCGTAACGCATCGTACCCGGCCGCTAATGAGGAGAATCTATGGGACGCCAAGGGCGGCACCTTCGGTGTAACAGGTATCCCGGAAACGGGTGAAGCGAATCATCGGAAAAAGTGTCCAAATTGTAGGAGTACAGCGTTTTAGTTTGGCGGTAGCGCGTCTTAATGGGCTTCCGAACCGATAATCAAAACCCCGCTGCGTTATTCCTTGACAGCAGCATCCTTGGGAAATCGGTGGGCGAATTGATGAGACCTAAAGATTCAGACCAATTTCTGATTTGGAACGAGAAGAAACGAACAAGAGTCACTCCGGTTGGCATCGGAGAGGAACGGCAGGCATACGTTTATCGACCATGTTCGGGTAGGACGCGGGAAAGAAACACTTAAGAGACAACTGCCCGCAATGGCTCAGAGTCTAAAACGGCTGCTGAAGAAGGAGTTCCACAGAGCTTAAAGCTCAATAACGCACTAAAAGGTGACGATTGGTTGGGTAAGTAGTAAGCAGTTAGTAAGAGGACGAAGGTAATGGAAACTACCGAAGCCAACGGTAGACACAAAGTTATCAATGGGTTAAAGTGATTCACGAGCTATAGGAGCCGGATGAGGGGAAACTTTCATGTCCGGTTCTGAAGCGGAGTTGGGGCTAGTGATAGCTCCTTCGACCGTAACAGAAGACCCCCGGAGTGGATGGTAAAACAGCCTTGACTACCAAGGAAAGGTTGGTCTTGTGTCAGCGTCTTAATAGGCACTGGCATAAATGGAACCATAAACCACGCTCGTTGGGTAAATATCCCCAAGCCTAACGGCAAAACCAGGGGATTAGGCATTCCCACTATCGCTGATAGAGCCTGGCAATGCTTGCTGAAATATGCAGCAGAACCGGCTTATGAGGCGATGGCCGGAGAAAGAAGTTGAGGCGAAATTATCTTTGACACGCCTCAGCCAAAATGGCAAGTAGACAGAATTCAGTGCTGGTCTTTCACTGAATCGTGGAACCGAAGCTCTACCGGGGGATAGGAACCAACCCAGCCAACGAAGAAAAACTAAGCGAAACAACAGGATAAGCCCTACAGAGTCTAGTGGGAGGTCGATTACCACTAGTAGGTCAGAGGCAACAAAGACGGAACTCTCTGGAGGGTAAAGGATGAGTGAAAAAGCAAATGCTCCTCTGTAATGGGGGAGATAAGGGGACGCCTTTGGCGGTTGCTTACGCAATCAAAATTTGCCCAAGACCTGCAGGAATAGCAGACTTCACAACAGGGTTCGATACGAAATAGAAAGACAACTAGAAACCAAACTGAAGGAAAAGTTAGATGATAGCGACGACGCTAGAAAATGGACCAGAAGGACAGTTAACAGAGTGGGGCGACATTCATTGGCGTCGCGCGAAGAAGATTGTTAGGAATTTACGCGGTCGGATATTTCGTGACCGAAAGCTTGGAAACTACAGAAGATTAATACGCTTGCAAAAGTTAATGAAGCGTAGCCGTGCGAACCTATTACTGAGCATTAGACAAATCACGCAGCGGAAGATCCCCCCTTACCCCCCTTATCATCCCACCCCTCCCATCCTCTATCCCCCCTAGGCAAACACCAGCATCCCCTGGACGCCAAGGGCGGGACGCCAAGGGCGGTTGCTTCGCAAAGCTTCGCAATAGGGGGGGGATTAAGGGGGGGGGTTACACCGGAAAGCAAACAGCCGGGGTAGATGGAGAGATTATAGATACCCCAGCACAGCGTGTGAAACTTGCCAACAGATTGGTTCCTTAAATTGTCCGAAAGAGTTCCAAGTAGGTTGGAAACAGCAGGAGCCGGATGCTTGGAAACTTGCAAGTCCGGTACTGTGGAGGGGAAAACCTGTCGCATGTCTACCTATTCCGAGAACAAGTATTGACTATAGTTGGCAAAATTAAACCCACCCCAGACCAGGTACAAAAGCTTGAGCTAATTTTGGGGGCTTTTGCTGATGCTTGCAACTATATCAATGCAACCGTCAATCCTAAAATTAAGAACAAAAACCGGATTCAAGCTGAAGTTTATAAGACGGTTCGAGAGCAGTTTAGCCTATCAGCTAACCTTGCTGTCCGTGCTGGTGCTAGAGTTGCGTCTAATCGTAAAACAGCAGCTTTAAAGAAAAGACCTGTTAAAGCGCTTACCCTGCTCAGCAGATTATGACGCTCGGATTTTCTCTTACCGGGAGTAAAGACCAAACCGTTAGTTTGTCTACAGTTGCAGGACGCGAGCGAATCAAATTGATTTTAGGAAATTATAGCACGTACCTTGACAGTGACCAGTGACCAGTTATAGCAATGGCCAAGGTAGACAGGGTAGAAGGAGTGTGTCTCCACACCCCAGCCCCCCTCCAAAACCGTGCTTGCAGCTTTCACCGCCGCACACGGCTTCTTGTAACCTGTGGCTGTCCAGCCATTGACACCCTTAGATACGAGATTTGGTTTCCGTTTCCGGTTTAGATATCCTTGGTCTGCCTTTCCCAACATTTTCCTTTACTTTAGTTGCCCGCCCATTTCTTCTTCACCTTTAAGGCGTGGTATTGTCTTTTTCGAGAACTATAGAACCCATTTGAGATCTTTTTAAGTAGTGGCTAGCCTTTTAAGCATCAGTCGGACAAAACATAGACTAATCTTGGTATTAGCCTGCTCAAGAGTCCTTTCAAAGTTTTTGACCAAACTCTTGCATCTTTCCATCCACGAATTAGTTCTTTCAATCACCCACCGCGCTTTTACTGGCACAAAACCGGTTTTTCCTTCCTTTTTCTTTTGAGCTTTTGATGGTTTACGGGAGATCTTAAATCTAATCTTAGTCATAATCGCCGGATAAATTTTATGTAATTCCTGTGTCAGTTTTTCTGGGTGATATCCATGGTCAAGCAAAATGGTAATCTTGGGGATGTTGACTGGTTTAGACTTGAAATAATCTATGTTTTTCGATAACATTTCAATCAAACCCACATCGTCAGATACCGATGCTTTGGTGCAATGACTAAAAAAAGGAAAGCCCAAAGTATCTACTGCTAGATGTCTTTTAAGACCATTGGTAGACTTGTAAAAACAAAACCCTTTCGACTTTACACTGGCGTTACAGGTATTTTTTACCGCTTGGGAGTCAATGATGATTAGGGTTGTCCATTGCCCTTTTTTTTTAACTTGCTGACGGACTCTACTATGCAAGATATCTCTGATTGCTTCGATTACCCCAAGCGATCGCCACTGTTTGTAGTACCAAAATACTGTGGAATAGGGGGGCAAGTCTTTGGGTAAGTCACACCAATTACAACCATTCTTTAATTGGTACAAGATACCATCTAAAATCTGCCTTTTACTCCATTTTGGTGGTCTTGTCTGTTTCTTTTTGGGCAACAGAGGTTCTATTATTTTCCACTCCCCGTCTGTCAAACTACTTGAGTACGGCATTTTTTCCCTATTTTACTCCACAACAGAGATCTCAAATGGGTTCTATAGGCGTCTTCTTCAATTTCAAGTACTTCCTTTGGGTCTCGGTTACAGCGAGCAATAGTTTCAGCCATTACTGGTTTTCGTTTCGTTCTCGCATCCTATCCGTCGTTCTCGCTAGAGCTTGCTAACTCCCTCCTGGTTACCACACCAGATGGAAACCCCCCCCTTAGTCCCCCCGACGTTTTTCATCGTTCCGAATCTAAGATTGTTCTGAGCCTTTAGGTTCGACCATTTCGCCCGCTATCCCCCCAGGGAAACCTCTATCCCTATAAAAACGAGGCGGGGTTTTGATTGATAGCCAGGAAGCCCATGAAGAGGTATCACCCTCAAACTATATCGCTGTACTCCTAGATGTTAGACGCTTTTTACGGCGGTGTACTTACTACAGTTTTCTGCTTCTGTTAACCATATGCTCTCCCTATTAGCGCCAGGGTTACTTTCGTACCTGATTACGCCCTGTTACCTGCCCGCGGCATTGATTAATGGCGCGGGCGCGGCGCTCTGCAGGGGTGCGCTTTCCACCTCGAATGCGATTCGAGAAAATGCACCGCACCGCAGCTTCATCTCCCGGATGCAACCCACCCCCTTCGCCTCCTCCCGGGAGGGGGTTGGGGGGTGGGTTGCTTGATTTCACAGGTTAGATGTGGTCAGATAAGGAGTCCACGTTCCCTTCGTAGGCGGGACTTGATTTCTCTCACCCGCATCCTAAATTCAGTTGTCATGGGACGCTTACGCGGTTGCAAGCGCAATCAGCTCCCTTTTGGGAAATCCGCTTTTCAGCCCTTTTCAAGGCTTAGATTGAACGGGGGCTGCTTACCCAAGCTCCGGCTTATTCTTGGCTACGCCTCGATTTCACCGGAAACGATTCGGACATCATCAAGGCAATTCAGGAGTGTGCTAACAGGAGAGTGCAGATGCCCAAATCCTATAGTCGTGATTTTCGTGAGAAGGTCATTGAAGCCATCGAATTATAGCAAGCGCCAAGGGGCTTAGTACGCTCTCCGGGAGTTGGATATAGTCCAAGAGAAATGTTCAAAACCTCTGTCAGACTGAAGAAACTGGTAACTAGTCACTGCTAACTCATAACTGGTCACTGGTCACCTGTCATGGTACGTGCTATATATAGGATTAGCGCGAAAGCCCCCGTGCTTCAGTCGGGGGTAAGCTTACACTGGTGCGCTTTGTGGAGAGTATATGGTTAGCACAAACTAGGTAACTAGAGAGCGAATCACCGAAAAAAGCGTCCAAAGTCTAACCTACCATCCAACCGGAGCCTAGTAAGGGTGGCTCCTGAAAGGCAATGAAGGAAGGAGTAAACGGGAGGTAATGTGGCAATCAAAACCCCGTCTACATTTTTCTTGTAAGAGACTTTCCTGGGGAGCTGCGGGCGAATTGGTGGAACCTAAATGCTCGAACCAATTCTAATATCACATCCCGTCAATTGGTTACAATAAAAGAGTTGCTCCCTGTAATTTAGTTTACCCCAATGATATGGTACTCGGGCGAGTAAGGAAAAAGGTCTTACCAATGAACCCCAAACCCTGAAACCGAAAAGTTTGAGAGAAGGAAAGGCAACTCGAAGTTACCTAACCAGTTTTATACTGCACCAAACATGGTAGAAATTTGTCAATGGAGTAACGTCCCGAGGTCATAGGAGCCGGATGAAGGGAAACTTTCAAGTCCGGTTCCTACAGGGATGGGGTATGGCAACATACTCCTTCGACCCGTTCAAGCATCCCATGGCGGGCGCGGGCGCGAAGCGTGCCGCAAGGCAGCGTTTTTTTGCCTTCGGACATAGTAAACTTTCTCTCTTTTGGGCGGTTTGAGCAGAACCATGACATCTTATACTCATTCAGAAGCTCAAAAAAATCGGCGGTCAAAATTACAACGCCAATTACTGATGCAAATTTGGCGTACTCTGCTAGTAACAGGAATTACAGGTTGCTCTATGTGGGGCACTACCCTACGGAACTGGACCCTTTATACTTGTTCGCAAATTCAAATAGAAGGGGATGAACTTTTAAGCAAAGATAGTATTCGGGAACTAATTCCCTTATCCTACCCCCAATCTCTCTTGCGATTGTCAACGGAACAATTACGCCAACAACTAGAGTCAACAGCTCCGATAGCTAAAGCCTTAGTTACCCGTCAACTAATACCTCCCAGTCTGACTATTGAGATAGAAGAACGGCGACCGATCGCCATAGTCTTATCTTCAAAACCTTCCGACCCCTTGTCTGGTCAAGAAGAATTGGGTTTTTTAGATCAGAGCGGTATTTTCTTGCCGAAAAGCTTCTATACCCAAATCAGCCCTAATTTTCAATTACCAACTCTCAAGCTGACAGGCTACCGAGAGGGAGATAGGCGATCTTGGTTCCAAATTTATCAGTTCGTCCATCGCTCTACAGTGGAGATATTTGAGGTGGATTGGCAAAATCCCAGCAATCTCATTCTCTGGACAGAATTAGGGAAGGTCTATTTAGGTGCTGACATTTCCCAAATAGGGGCACAATTGGCAGTATTGGCGCAAATGGTCAAATTACCAGAGCGGCTAGATCCAAGCAAAATTGACTATCTCGACCTCACCAATCCCCGATCGCCTGGAATTCAATTACTTCAATAGTCACCGTCTATTACAGTAATTTTACTACTGTTGCTCTAATTTACTATCCCAAAAACCAGATAAAGATCGGATCAACCAAAATTGACAAATATCCTTATTCTTTCTAGTCTAAGAGCGTAACATATTTGTCAAAAGCAAAATAGATAGTGGTTGTATAACTGGTAACAATGACATACCATTGACTTAATTTGTATCTTAATCCAGGCTCAATCGCAATGACAAGCAATACTAAACTAAATATTACCCATCAAGGCGCAAATACCCAAAAATTATTAACTAAAGTTATTTCTGCTGATACAAGTTATTCACCTAATCAGTTAGGTATAGCTTATCTGCCAAATCAAGATTCCCAGAGAATACCTGGGGAAGAAATGCGCCCGGTCAATATCGTCCCCAGTCTCGCAGCCCAAATTAAAGTCATTGGCGTTGGTGGCGGAGGGTGCAATGCAGTCAATCGGATGATCGAAAGCGGTATTGGCGGCATTGAATTTTGGGCAATTAACACCGATGCCCAAGCCTTGACTCATTCCGCAGCTCCTCAACGGTTGCAACTAGGGCAAAAATTAACGAGAGGACTTGGTGCTGGAGGAAATCCAGCCATCGGACAGAAAGCAGCGGAGGAATCCCGGGATGAAATCGCCCAAGCTTTGGAAAATACAGATCTAGTATTCATCACTGCTGGTATGGGTGGGGGCACTGGCACGGGAGCATCTCCCATTGTCGCTGAAGTGGCGAAGGAAATGGGTTGCCTTACTGTAGGTGTGGTTACTCGTCCTTTTACTTTCGAGGGACGCCGCCGTACCACTCAAGCAGATGAAGGAATTGCCCAACTGCAAAGTCGGGTGGATACTCTCATTATCATTCCTAACAATCAACTCTTGCAAGTCATTTCTCCTGAAACGCCCGTACAAGAGGCTCTTCGGGTTGCCGATGACGTTCTGCGTCAAGGGGTACAAGGGATTTCCGATATTATCACTATTCCTGGATTGGTTAATGTTGATTTTGCCGATGTCCGGGCCGTTATGGCTGATGCTGGTTCTGCTCTGATGGGTATTGGGATTGGTTCGGGGAAATCTCGGGCTCGCGAAGCAGCACTGGCGGCAAGTTGTTCTCCTTTGCTGGAGTCTTCTATTGAAGGAGCTAAAGGAGTTGTCTTAAATATCACTGGTGGTAACGACCTGACTCTCCACGAAGTTAATATTGCGGCGGAAACTATCTATGAGGTGGTGGATCCCAATGCTAATATTATTTTTGGCGCGGTGATCGATGACAAAATGCAAGGGGAGGTCAGAATCACGGTGATTGCTACTGGTTTTACGGGAGAAATGTCTCCATCTGCTCCTACCAAAAAAGTTACGAGTATCAAGAGCTACGACGAGGCACCACCCCAGACCATCAGGAAGCCTGCTCCTGCTCCTGCTAATAAAGGTGGCTTGGATCTTCCCGATTTTCTCCGCCAACGCCGTGGTTTTCCCAAACGGTAAAATGAACTCACTCAATAAGCCCGTGACGAGGATTGAACTCGTGACCTCACCCTTACCAAGGGTGTGCTCTACCACTGAGCTACACGGGCTGGTGGGCCGAGCTGGATTTGAACCAGCGTAGGCATAGCCAGCGGATTTACAGTCCGCCCCCATTAACCACTCGGGCATCGACCCATTTGTTTCACACTTTTTAATCGTAACACAGCTTTTTCACTATGACAATACTTGGGAAAAATTTTTTTTTATTCATTTTCCGCAGTTTAAGGGGCAGATGGGCCGAGCTGGATTTGAACCAGCGTAGGACTAAGCCAGCGGATTTACAGTCCGTTCCCTTCGACCAACTCGGGCATCGACCCATTTATTTTCACGATTATTCATCATAACACAGCTTTGTGACAATGACAATACTTGGGCCAAAATTTTTTTTTATTCAAAATCGCTCTCGTCGTAAATTTCCCCCACCAGCTCTTCGAGAATGTCCTCTAAGGTAACTAAGCCCACGGTACCACCATATTCATCCACCACAATGACAATGTGTAACCTTTGCTGGAGCATTTGCTTGAGTAGATTGGTGACTCGCTTGGTTTCTGGAATATATACTGGGGGAGTCATGGCTACTGTCACTGGGATTTGAGAGCGATTTGGCGACGCTTTGGCTTTTAAATGTCTTAATGCCCGCTTGAGGTTGATAATACCGACGATTTGGTCTTTGGACTCTTCTTGCACCGGAATGCGAGAATAACCTGTCTCCAGACAGAGATTGAGCAAATCCTGCAAACTAGCTTGATGGGAAATGGTGCGCATCTCAATCCTGGGTTTGACTACATCTTTGGCCATGAGGCGATCCAGCATCAAAGCTTTGTTCAGCAGTCGGTGTCGATAAAAGTCCAGCTTCCCTTTACCACTCAAAAGCTCGATCATTAGTTCCAAATCTGTTAAAGATTCTGACTGTGGGGCTGTTTTGACTTGCTTTCCTTGTAAGAGTCCGATTGTTTTCTGGGTAATAGTTTCAAAAATATCAATTATTCGGAAGAAGGAGAGAATCTTCGATAGCCAAAAGATCGGGCGGACTGCCACCATAAAGGTGGCTTTGACGTTGAGGATAGCTAGGGATTTGGGGGTAATTTCGCCAAAAATCAGCACTAAAATGGTGACCACAGCAGTGGCAATCCCCAGTCCAGCGTTACCCAGCCAGATGGCAAATAGGTTACTGGTGAGAATGGCGGAAAAATTATTCACCAGGTTATTCCCCAACAGGAGGGTGGTGATAAACCGAGTTCGGTTTTCTAGCACCAGCTGAAATATCCCTGTCGGGTCTCCCTGGTTTTTAATCAGTCCCCTCAGTTTTAAGTTATCGAAGGCGGTAATTGCGGTTTCGGATCCGGCAAAAAAGGCGGACAGGAACAGCAATACTACCAAAAAGGCCAGATCTAACCATATGTCTCCCAGGAGGGGACGGGGTTCGGAAATGGCAATGGGATGATAAAGTTTCACGCAGAGGCGCAGAGGCGCTGAGAGTCTAGTTTACTATATAGGCAGTATTAAGAGCCCAGACGAGTAGCCCGATTATGCTGCTAAAAACGAGCAAGGCTGTGAGGGCTACCACAACTGGTTTGTCTGCTCCTGAGAACTTCATGATACCGCGATTTAGATCTGACACGATTTTTTTGTTGTTGGTTGTTGGTTAAAGTCTAGATTAGCGAATATCTGCGGTATTGAGGATCAAAAAAATCTATAGCGTAGGGGGTGCCTCTGTAATTCATATGTTAACATAGGATCGGACCGCAGAGACGCAGAGGACGCCGAGAAAGAGAAAAGAGAGGGTTTATGAACTTATATTTGTTAGCATAATAACTTTATTAAGTAACAGGTTCCCACTTCGTTCTCCTAGCTTGGTAGGCATTGCCCACCCTCCGACCTCTCACCTTATTTTGGGGACGAAATCGTTCCTCAGTAACTGGTAACTGGTAACTACTATATGTTTTGGTATGAAGGTCGGTTAATTGAAAAAGATACTCTCGAATTAGATATTAACGATCCCGCTTTGCTTTACGGGACAACGGCTTTTACCACCATGCGAGTTTATCATCAGTCTTTAGACTATCCCCTGACTAATTGGCAGGTACATTGCCATCGCCTTAAAGATAGTTTACAGGCTTTTGGCTGGCAACTGCCGAACTGGGACAGGTTAAGGAGAGGTGCAGAAATTTTACTTTCTTCTTTTCCCGTGCTGCGGATGGTTATTTTTGCTGATGGACGGGAATGGATTTTGGGGCGTTTTTTACCAGCAGATTTAAGGAAACGTCAAACTGAAGGAATTGTTGCTTGGGGAGCTAATGGGCCTTTGTTTCGTCGTGAGTTACCCCGTTATAAGACTGGTAATTATCTGGGAGCTTGGTTGGCACTACAGGAAGCTGGAAGGTTAGGTGCTCAGGAGGCTATTTTAATTGCTGGGGATGGTAATTGGCTGGAAACCAGTACGGGCAATCTCTGGGGCTATAAAGATGGTTCTTGGTGGACCCCTTCTTTAGCTGGGGGTATTTTACCGGGGATAACAGCTACCCAACTCATGGTCTATCTCCAAAATAAGCAGCTCCCAGTTCAGGAAAATACTTGGACTGTAGATTTTGTTCGGGATTTGGAGGCGATCGCTTATACTAATTGCGTCATGGAAATAATTCCTTTCCATCGGGTTTTGACTTCCCTGGGCAATTTGACTGTTAATCCAACTCACCCTGCTCTAGAACAATTACGCTGCTATTTTCAAATTTAATTTTGAAAATGCTTGCATTTGCTTTTTTTAGGTGATAAGGTGTAAGAGTGGGAAAAGGTGCGCCCATATATATAGTGGGTTAAGGAGCGGTTATCTTATCTTTCTTCTTTTTACCTTTGAAACTTTGGATTAACATGACTCCTCCCGTAACTAACATCCACAGTAGTCCCAAACCATTCAAGAAGACGTAAATTGGTTCTAAAGTTGGTCCGAGATATTCTCCTTCATGAATAGTCATTAAAAAGTGGACTTGGTCTCGGGATAAACCAAACCAGCTTTTTCCCAGTCGATATACTACTCCTGTTAACATTGTTACCATAAGGGGTAATAAAACAATTGGGGCTATTGTTTTATGTAGTTTTCTTATCTGAAGTAGCTTCATTTTTAAGAGTTTCGCGCAAAGCCGCAAAGACGCAAAGGGGGAAGATAGAGTTGGTTTGGGATCTGGGCCTAGAATGGTGACCTTTTTTTAGACGGAGTCTCTCCCAATTTTATCTTAACCCCAAAAGCTCACTCATGTCAACCCCTATTTTCATAATTTTTGGGGAAAATTTAGACTGGGAGAGGGGAAGAGGGTGATTTTGCCAATCATGCCGCTTTTTTTTTTAGACACAGCTTCTCCATTTTTCTGTGACCTTATCATAGACCCCTAATGTGACCTTGTCAACCCCTATTCTGTCGTTAATTATTAAGAATTGTTAAGAGAATTTTTCCTAGGTAGATATGCTCAAATAAGACCACGGAGAACAAATTTGGCCTAGATAAGAAATACTTATAATTTACATTATGTAGTATAAGGAAAACTTATTTTAGAGAGGAGTTGCTAAAAATAGCAACTATTTCCCATTATCTAGGATAAACCACTAATCTAGTTTTGTCAAGCACTAGGGTACCTTCTGAGAAGAAGATACCCCTAAAATGGTGAAAAGCGCGTAGGTTGGGTTTCGTTGCCCCGACAGTGGGCCTTAGGCCCAACCTACAATTCTGACAACAATTTTAAGTGGGCCGAGTCACTAGGGCACTTGGCTCTGTCATCACATTGGATATCAAGATTGAAGCAGTAAGGATATGGTCATTCATTTTAAATGAAATCGGTATGATTATCGAGAATGTCTTGGGCTACCTCTAGACTAATGTTTTCCAAAGCAGCTATCTGATTGGTATTTTGGGATAGATAGGTTCCCACTGTGCCATCAGTGAAGGACTCTAACTCGTATTCAAAACCAGATTGTAAGACGAGAATATCTTCTTGGTCACGGTTGAAGTCTGTGATTAAAGCGAAGCCAGAATTTACAATAAACTCATCTGCACCGTCCCCACCATGGAGGGAATCGTTGCCCTTCCCACCATCAAGGATGTCGTTGCCCTTCCCACCAGTGAGGGTGTCGTTGCCAATCCAACCCTTGAGGAGGTCGTTTCCGTCCTCACCATCGAGGATGTCGTTTCCGGAACTACCATGGAGGGTGTCGTTGCCGTTCCCACCCCGGAGGGTGTCTTCATGGGCACCACCTATGAGGGAGTCGTTGCCATCCTGACCATCAAGGATGTCGTACCCGGAACTACCATAGAGGGTGTCGTTGCCGTCCTGACCATCAAGGATGTCGTTGTCGTCCCCACCATCAAGGGAGTCGTTGCCGTCCCGACCATAGAGAATGTCCTTCCCGTCCCCACCATTGAGGGAGTCGTTGCCGAAACCACCATTGAGTGCGGTGATTGTTTCAGAAATACTAGCTATATTCATAATACCAAGAAAATCCCTGAGCGAGAGATAGCCACCTGTTTTAACGGGTGGCTGTGGAGCGAAGTGGGGTTTTAACCCCTCGTATCTTTGGCGGCTCTAAAATATAAAAAAAACTTGACATTTTGTTAACACTTTGATTATAATTATAGTGAAAGATTGAGTACTATAAAAATGTTTGCGTGCCAACAAAACCTACTCCATCTTAATAAGCTAGACAAGGCTGTCCTGGTATTCATTTGCCAACAGAGCAACAGCTTATATAATAGCGCACTGTACGAAGTTCGGCAAAGATATTTTAAATCTAGCCAATTAACCATAGATGAGCGAGGTGTAGAAAGGAAAAGAGGAGGGTATTTAGTAGGGTATAGTTTTTTATGCCAAACCTTGAAGAGCAATAAGAATTACAAAAGTCTTTTTGCCCAAGCAGCACAACAAACCCTCAAAAGCCTAGTAGAGGCCCTCAAATCATATAAGACATTGTTTAAAAAGTTCTTTAAGGGGGGACTTCATTTCTATCCTTCGTTACCTAAATATCGAAAATCAGGAGGATTGTACACTGTTAGCTACCCTAAGCAAGCTTTGAAGCTAGTTGGTGGTCAAATCAGAGTCCCTTTAGGAAAGCAAATGAAAACATGGTTTGGACTATCTGAAATTTATCTTCCATTTCCTTCTAATTTGGATTTCTCTACCATTAGAGAGCTGCGAATCCTACCACGCAACGGCTGTTTATATGCCGAATATGTCTATAAGACAGAAGCAGAGCTGGTAGAACTAAATCCTAATGCAGTATTAGCAATTGACCACGGTGTAACTAACTTGCTCACTTGTGTTGACACCTTGGGAAACAACTTTATCGTAGACGGGAAGCGTCTAAAAAGCATGAACCAATGGTATAACAAAAGGATGGCAAAGCTCAAGAAGGATAAGCCTCAAGGTTTCTGGTCAGAAAAATTAGCTAGTATAACGGAACGGCGCAATCGTCAAATGCGTGACGGGGTTAATAAAGCAGCTAGAATAGTGGTCAAGCATTGCCTAAAGAATAAAATAGGAAAAATAGTTTTTGGGTGGAACGAGGGGCAAAAACAAGAATGTAATTTAGGCAGGAAAAACAACCAAAACTTCGTCCAAATCCCCACTGCTCGGTTAAAAAGCCTCATATCGCAGCTATGCGAACTCCATGGGATTGAGTTTATTGAAGTAACGGAAAGTTACACTTCAAAAGCAAGTTTTCTAGATGGTGATAAAATTACCGAATATGGTGAAAAACCCAGCGATTGGAAATCATCAGGAACACGAGTAAAAAGAGGCTTGTATCGCACTCAAGCTGGCTATTTAGTTAATGCTGACAGCAATGCTTGTGCCAATTTGTTATCAAAAGTAAGCACAATGCTTAATCTAAATTTGGATTTAAGCAAAGTGTCTAGGGGGTGTTTGACCGCCCCAGCCAGGGTTTCGCTTTGGTTAGCTAAAAAGATCAAAAAAATTGACGGTGTTTTAACCCGTCAATTTTTATCCGTTTAGAATCCCCGCTGCTTCAGCGCGGGGAGCGTCAACTACTTGCCAATACAAAAACGACTGAAAATCCGATCCAGTACTGATTCAGTCACCTCCTCTCCTGTAATTTCTCCCAAGGGGAGAATAGCGCGGCGCAAGTCAATGGTCCAAAAATCCAAAGGTAATTGGTTGTCAATGGTTTCCTGGACTCGTTCTAATGCTATTTGAGCTAACCTTAAGGCTGCTGCTTGTCTTTGATTAATGGCTAAGTCTAAGTTAGCTCCATGAAGATTTCCGAGCTGGACGACCTGGAGAATAGTTCTTTCTAAACTCTCTATTCCTTGACAGTGGGCAGCAGCAGTTTGGACTGTATTCTCAATCTCTGGGGGATATTTTACGGACTCCGGGGATCCTAGATCTATTTTATTAATCACCAATATTAAGGGTCGATGTTTGATTTCCTGATAAATTGCTTCATCTTCACCAGTCCACCCCGCTGTTGCATCCATGGTTAATAAGACTAAATCTGCTTCTTTGGCAGCATGACGGGATCGGGATACTCCCATTTGCTCTACCATATCTGCTGTTTCTCGCATTCCCGCAGTATCCAGCACTCGTACCGGAATCCCTCCTACTACCAATTCTGATTCTACTACGTCCCGAGTTGTTCCCGGTAAGTGGGTGACAATAGCGCGATCGCTCTTACTCCAAGCATTCAATAAACTGGACTTCCCCACATTGGGACGACCCACTATGGCTACTTTTAAACCGTCTCGCAGCAATTCACCTTGAACGGAAGTCTTTAAAATAGCTTTTACTTCTCCTAATACTTTCCCTAAACTCCCACGAATCTCCTCTTCATTCAAAGGGGGTAAATCTTCTTCAAAGTCGATTCGTGCCTCTACTTCTGCTAAGATATCTACGCAGGTACGGCGTAAATTGCGGATTGGCTGAGCTAATTTCCCGAGATACCCCCCCAGGGCAATTTTTGCCGCTTCTGGGGAGCGGGCACTCACTAATTCGGCTACACTTTCTGCTTGGGTTAAATCAATTCTCCCATTTAAGAAGGCTCGGAGAGTAAATTCTCCCGGTTGCGCTAGTCTCGCTCCCTGATCTAAACACAACTGCAACACTTGCTGTACAGGGATAATACCTCCGTGACAGTGAAATTCCACTATGTCTTGCCGGGTGAAGGAACGGGGTGCTAACATGGGGAGCAAGAGGGCTTCATCTACTATTTCCTGGGTTTGGGGGTGGCGAATGTAACCGTAGAGAATGCGGTGACTCGCCCATTCTTGGGAACCAGGGGCAGAAAATAGGGTGCGGGCAATGGTCATTGCTTCCTCTCCTGACACTCTCACAATACCAATACTCCCCTGTTGGGGAACAATAGCAGTGGCGATGGCGACGATAGTTTCTCCTAAGTTAGTCATAGATGATTGTGTTTCACGCCGAGGGAGGTAGGGAGAGATTTTGCTGCTTTGTCTTAGTTTCTCCCAGTTGGAGCAATTTTTTATAGTAATTAGTGGCCCGAAGGCGATCGCCTCTGCAAATAAGTCCCAAAGTCAGAGTTTCGCGCAAAGCCGCAAAGACGCGAAGGGGGAAGATAGAGTTGGTTTGGGATCTGGGCCTAGAATGGTGACCTTTTTTTAGACGGAGTCTCTCCCAATTTTATCTTAATCCCAAAAGCTCACTCATGTCAACCCCTATTTTCATAATTTTTGGGGAAAATTTAGACTGGGAGAGGGGAAGAGGGTGATTTTGCCAATCATGCCGCTTTTTTTTTAGACACAGCTTCTCCATTTTTCTGTGACCTTATCATAGACCCCTAATGTGACCTTGTCAACCCCTATTCTGTCGTTAATTATTAAGAATTGTTAAGAGAATTTTTCCTAGGTAGATATGCTCAAATAAGACCACGGAGAACAAATTTGGCCTAGATAAGAAATACTTATAATTTACATTATGTAGTATAAGGAAAACTTATTTTAGAGAGGAGTTGCTAAAAATAGCAACTATTTCCCATTATCTAGGATAAACCACTAATCTAGTTTTGTCAAGCACTAGGGTACCTTCTGAGAAGAAGATACCCCTAAAATGGTGAAAAGCGCGTAGGTTGGGTTTCGTTGCCCCGACAGTGGGCCTTAGGCCCAACCTACAATTCTGACAACAATTTTAAGTGGGCCGAGCCACTAGGGCACTTGGCTCTGTCATCACATTGAATATCAAGATTGAAGCAGTAAGGATATGGTCATTCATTTTAAATGAAATCGGTATGATTATCGAGAATGTCTTGGGCTACCTCTAGACTAATGTTTTCCAAAGCAGCTATCTGATTGGTATTTTGGGATAGATAGGTTCCCACTGTGCCATCAGTGAAGGACTCTAACTCGTATTCAAAACCAGATTGTAAGACGAGAATATCTTCTTGGTCACGGTTGAAGTCTGTGATTAAAGCGAAGCCAGAATTTACAATAAACTCATCTGCACCGTCCTCACCATAGAGGGTGTCGTTGTCAGCCCCACCTATGAGGGAATCGTTGCCGGAACCACCATTGAGGGAATCGTTGCCGGAACCACCATTGAGGGAATCGTTGCCGGAACCACCATTGAGGGAATCGTTGCCGGAACCACCATTGAGGGTGTCGTCACCGTCCTGACCATTGAATCTGTCGTTCTCGGAACCACCCGAGAGGGAGTCGTTCCCCTCCCCACCTATGAGGGTGTCGTCGCCGGAATCACCTATGAGGGAATCGTTGTCGGAACCACCTATGAGGGAATCGTTCTCGGAACCACCTATGAGGGAGTCGTTCTCGGAACCACCTATGAGGGAATCGTTGCCGGAACTACCCAGGAGTGTGTCGTGCCCGGAATCACCATTGAGGGTGTCGTCACCGTCCTGACCATCAAGGATGTCGTTCTCGGAACCACCCTTGAGGGAGTCGTTCCCCTTCCCACCTATGAGGGTGTCGTCGCCGTCCTCACCATGGAGGAGGTCGTTCCCGTCCTCACCATGGAGAGTGTCGTTCCTCTCCTCACCATGGAGGAGGTCGTTCCCGGGACCACCATAGAAGATGTCGTTCCCCAAACCACCATGGAGGAGGTCGTCGCCAGTCCAACCCGAGAGGAAGTCGTTCCCCTCCCCACCATAGAGGGTGTCGTTCCCCCAACTACCACCGAGGGAGTCGTTCCCCTCCTCACCATAGAGAGTGTCGTTCCCGGTATTACCATCAAGGGAGTCGTTCCCCTCCTCACCATGGAGGAGGTCGTTCCCCTCCTCACCATGGAGAGTGTCGTTCCCCTCCTCACCATGGAGGAGGTCGTTCCCGGGACCACCATAGAAGATGTCGTTCCCCAAACCACCATGGAGGAGGTCGTCGCTAGTCCAACCCGAGAGGGAGTCGTTCCCCTCCCCATCATAGAGGGTGTCGTTCCCCCAACTACCACCGAGGGTGTCGTTCCCCTCCTCACCATAGAGAGTGTCGTTCCCGGAACTACCCGAGAGGGTGTCGTTTCCCTCCCCACCATAGAGGAGGTCCTCGTCAGTCCAACCCGAGAGGAAGTCGTTCCCCTTTTTATTATAGAGGGTGTCGTTCCCCCAACTACCACCGAGGATGTCGTTCCCCTCCTCACCATAGAGAGTGTCGTTCCCCTTCCCACCTATGAGGGTGTCGTCGCCGTCCTGACCATGGAGGAGGTCGTTCCCGTCCTCACCATGGAGGAAGTCGTTCCCGGGACCACCATAGAGGGTGTCGTCGCCCTCCTTACCATGGAGGAGGTCGTCGCCAGTCCAACCCTCGAGGGAGTCGTTCCCCTCCCCACCACAGAGGGTGTCGTTTCCTCAACTACCAATGAGGGTGTCGTTCCCGGGATCACCCTCGAGGGTGTCGTTCCTCTCCCCACCATGAAGGGTGTCGTCGCCCTCCTCACCATGGAGGGAGTCCTTCCCCTCCTCACCATAGAGGGTGTCGTTTCTCCAACTACCAATGAGGGTGTCGTTCCCGGGACCACCATAGCGGGTGGTGATTGTTTCAGAAGTACTAGCACTATTCATAATACTTGTTTCAAAATTTCGTACTCTTCACAGAGTAGCCAATCAAAAAGGAAAAGGCAAGCAAATCTTCAATTTTCTTAACATTAGGGTCTCCAGCCAAGTAACCAATACCTCGGTGGAGGTGTAAGCGAAATTGCTTGCTCAAAGTTTCCGGATCCGTCCCCAAACCATCCTGATAACATCTTTGCTTTAAAGCAATTAAGAAAATATCAGTCATGTCCCCCCCAAATACCCGCCAGGATAGCTCTACATTACTGTCAGCGGGAATAGGTACAGGAGAAGGAATGGTGGGTTCAGCCAGAGAACGACAAAATCCCCAGCGACACAAAATATTCCATTGGTCTATCTTTGTGTTGCGTTTGAGTTTAGTTAATTGGTCTTTCGCTGTTTGGGAAAGACGAATCCGCTCTATTGGTGTTTCCATAGCAGTTACCAGTTACCAGTTACCAGTTATCAGTTAATAGTTAATAGTTATACCAATGCTCAATCTGCGTTCATCTGCTCCCGCCAAGGGCGGTTGCTTGCGCAAAGCTTCGCAATCATCTGCGGTTCCAAAAATAACCCGGAGAAATAGTAGTTTGCCGTTTCTGTGAATCATATTGGAGGAGATATTCCCTCCCGATCGCCCCCAGTTCTCGCAATTTTCCTACTTCCACTTGAGCAATTTCCGTGTCCGTAGAGAGGAGGATTACTTGATGGGAAGCAGCGGTAAAATAGCGTTCCACCAGGTTATGACGATGCTCAGAGTCCAGTCTTCCTAAGGGAGTATCAATAGCTACAGGTAAATTTCGCCCCGACACCCGGGCTAGTGCCCAAAGAAAAGCAATAGCGAGTAATTGTTTTTCCCCAGCTGAGAGTCGGTGTTTGGGAACTTCTCCCTCTGAGTTAGAGAGAGAAAGACGAAAACTATCCTTATCTATAGTAACACGATTAACTAAACCTGACTTGTGCAGCAGATAGCGAAAACACGACCAGACTTCCCTTTCCAGTTTGTTTAACTTCTTTAGAGTTAACTTTTCCCGGAATGATTCCAGGGTTTTTTTAACTTTTTCCACCGAGTCTATAATATGTTCATTGTTCTTGCGAGTCAGAACCTCTTCACTATAGGTCTCCAGTTCCTTTTTCGTTGCCGCAATCTCCTTTTCGATTTGATTAAATTTGCGCTGCGCCATCTCTAAATTCACCTTGCAATCAATCCTAAGGCTCTCAGCTTCCTTAACAGCATGATCCAATTCTTGATATGCTTCCGGAGAAGCTGCAACAGCTAATTCTCGTTGCAGGGCGTCTATTTCCAGTTCCAAACTGGCCAGCTTTTCCTTTCTTTCTCTTACTACTTCCATGGCATGGGGAACTTGATACTCTAAGATATTAATTAACTGCTTTACATCTTCTCTTTCTATGGCTAAGAAAGGTCGTACCCCGCTTCTCACCTTCCGCTCCAAAGCTTGATTTTCTTCCTCCAGAAAGGATTTAATCTTTTCAACTTGCTCCCCACTCAGAGATAATGCTTTCAGATAAGCTAACAAACGACTATCTCTGGCTACCAATATTTGTCTTGCTATCTGGGCATCTTGGTATTTTAACTCCTGTTCCCCTTGGGAAAGACTCTCTTTTAGCAGGGGGACAATTAAACTCACAGGAAGTACCCCAGCCGCTAAAAAGCGCATTGCTTCCCGTTGCTGTCTTTTCTCCTCTTCCAAATTCTGGATTTTACCTTCCAATTTACTCCTTCCTGCTGCTATTTTACCCCCTTCCAAGCGATATTTATTATAAGCCCGGCGATAGAGTTTCTCTGCCTGCTCTAGATTACTTTTACCCTGCTCTAATTTCGCCTCAATTTCAGCCTTAGTTATATTGAGACCATGGAGTTTAGCTTCAATTGCTTCTAAGTCAGCCAATTGAGTATTATTAGCTAAAGCTTTGCGCTTGCGACTGGCAATAACATCTAAATCTCCCCCTAACCTTTCCGCTAATTCCAACCCTAACAAAGACTTAATTGCTTCCACCACCGCAGGAATAGGGGTATCTCGTTCTGCCAGTTCCTTAACTTGTTCCCCGTCAAAAAGAAAGAGATTAGAAATACCGATAGGGAGGATATTCTCTATATATTCGTCCCAAGTATTCACCAAAGCAGTATCGGGCCATTCTCCGTCCAAAATGCCCAAATTATCTTTCCCATCTTTGGGGTTTCTGGTCCAGTGGCGGACAATTCTCAACTGAACAGGTTCAGGTCTGTCCTCCGTAATAATTTCAAAAGCTAATTCAATGCGAGCGTATTCGTTGCTGGGAGTTTGGGTATTAACGCACTGGGTGAGAAAGTCACTATAGCTTAAATTACCCCGAGTGGAACATTGTGCTCTTTGTCCATATAAAGCGAGGCGAATAGCGTCCATGAGGGTAGTTTTACCCCCTCCATTCATGCCCCCAAAAAGAATGATAGGGCCAGTATTTTCTCTCCTTTCGGGACGGAGAATAAGGTTGTGGCGCTGACGATAAGGTCCGAAGTTTTCTAGGACGAGTTCTGTAAAAATCATGCTTTGATTATGTAGTAGGCATTGCCCACCGGGTATTTAATCTGTTTATCCTATAATGGAAGAAATCAAGAGAAATTGGAATCTATACTTGAGGTAGAATGGGATTTTTGTCTATCCTTTTGGTGGGCAATGCCCACCCTACTTAAAGAAACTGGTAACTACTTAAAGAAACTGGTAATTGCCTGCTCATGCCAGGCTTGGCATGAGCAGGACTGGTACGTGCTAGACTGGAGTGGAGAATTTAAGATCGGACCAAGTTAGCTGTTTAACCGTTTCCACATTTCCTTTCTGGACAGCAGTTTTCACATCCCGTTTGCGATGAGCATTAGCGATCGCCTCTTCTTTAGAGCGGGAGCTAGTTTCAAAGCATTTTTCCAGGCTGTCGTAAATACCCAAGCGACGATACTTGGTATAGTATTGCCGTTCCGTATCCAGGAGTTTAGCCATCAATTCCAAATGCATAGCATCCTCGCAAATTTCTGCCAACACATTCCATTCATCGCTACCGAGGAGACTGCTACCAGCACCGAGACGGCTATCCTGGAAAGGTTCCCCAGTAACTTCCTTGTAAATGCGGGGTAAACTGTCGTCGAATTCGTGTTTTTCCTCTAACCAAATGCGGCGAATTTCGCTCAGTTCCTCATTCGATATGAGAGTAGTGCCGCGAAACTCTTCCGGTGCAGTGTTACGGATTTGCACTTGTGCTTCCAAGACTCGGCGCAAATAGTATTCCCGCCAGTACTTAGTATAGGGACCGGGAATGGGTACCACCGAGGCACCTTGGTCCGTATTCCGCTCGAATAACTCCACTTTACCGTAGATGCGGCGGAAGTCTCGCTTGTCGTGGTCATTGTTAACATCTAGTTCTTCACGGAGATCCATTAGAGGTTGCAACCACTCTTTCTCTTCATCATTCTGGATCTGCGCTTTGAGAGATTTATCGCTGTCCACCAGGGTACAAACCCAGCAACCAAAGCGGGAGTCGCCGCAGCTAGGGGTAGAGGTATCTATTACCAGGGGACATTCGTTATCTGCTGTTGCCCCTTGATACATGGTGAGTAAGTCTTTGTTGTCGTTTCCCCAAGGGTTTTCCCACTGCATTAAATAAAGCCAAACTTCATCCGTGCGCCAGTCTTCGATGGGGGTGTAAAGTAAGGAGTTAGGTAAACTAGGATTTGGAGAGAGGCGATCGCGTACTCTTTCCACTTCCCGTTTAGTCATTATGGCAGCCCGGTTAGCACTTTCAGTCTTGCGAATTCCTAAAGCAAGAATTGTTTCTCCACAGGCTCGCACTATCTCGCGGATAAAACGATTAGATGGATCTATTTTCAACCTGGAAGTACACCACCGGAATTTAGTGCGAGGTGCTGGGTACCCTTTACCAATTAATCCAACCCAGTAGGTTTGTTTAATTTCTGGTTGCAACAGATGAGGTTCGATGGGAATTTGCTGTTCTTTCGCAGCAGTCTTCATTTTGGCGATAGATTTATTTACCCAAGCAGAAACAATAGGATTTTCCACCCGGGTATCTGTGGTGATAACATGAATTGTTTTAGTGCGTTTTTCTGGTGGAAGCTGGGAAATACCATTCCAAATTAGCTGTAGTACTGCGGTACTATCCTTACCACCACTATAGCCTATAACCCAGGGTATATCATCCAGACAGTACAAATCTTGAATTTCCACCGTTAACTTTTGGATATCTTTTACTAACTCAGTTACAGTCCGACTTGGAAATAATGATATCTGTGTTTCTCTCATCCCTAAAAACTCCTGTATGACTTTTTACAATTAACAATATTAATAACTATTTTATGGTTTTTGACAAAAATATTAAGGCAACAGTCCAGAACCGTTATATTTTTGAAAACCCCAAGATATTAAACAAATTCTACCATGTAGTTTGCGAAAACTGCAATATAATTTTAAAAAACTATTCCAGTAGAGTAATTATACAGTGGCATGAACGAAATGGATAGCATTACCCGCCGCCGCCCAACAGAACGAGAGAAGGAAGACAGAGAGGACCTTGCCCTCCTGCTGGACAAATATCTTCGCGATCGCGATCGCATTCTAGTGCAGAAAACCCAAATGGGGACGACGGAAGCATTCATCGGTTCCGTCACCCTGGAATGGCTGGCCCACCGTCTCTGTTTTGCTTCCCAACTACCCCTGTTTCGGCAAAAATTCGACCCAGAAACCAACAACTTAATCAGAGATGGGGAAACGGTGGAAGCAATGCTACAGCGTCCCCTGGACTGGTCTCGTCAAGCAGTTCTAGCCCAGTATCTCGTCGCCCGCAAATCCCATAAATTCCCCGCCATCCTAGCAGTGATCAGCCCCACTTGGATAGATGATCTCCAGGCAGAGGAGTGGGATGAGGAGGGACGCTGCTCAAAATTGGCTGCCAATTTTGACCCTCTAGACCAAAACGAAACTGTGGGATTACTAGATGTTGCCAAAAGTGTTTCCATTTTCGCTCTAGACGGTCAGCATCGCCTCATGGGGATTCAAGGTTTGATGGAACTGCTCAAAACAGGCACGTTGCCTAAGTATAATAAAAACAAAAAGACTATAGGTTCCCCCATTACCATGGAAGACCTGGAGGAAAGATTCAACATCCAATCAGGTTATCTGCAAAATTTAGCCAAGGAAAAAATCGGCATCGAGTTTATTCCCGCCGTGGCCCCGGGGGAAACCAGAGAAGAAGCAAGGCGCCGAGTCCGTTCCATCTTCGTCCACGTCAACTTAACAGCAGTGCGGTTGAGCAAAGGACAGTTAGCTTCTCTGAACGAAGATAATGGTTTTGCCATCGTCGCCCGCACTGTTGCCGTCACCCATTCTCTGTTGAAAAAAAAGGAGGGACGGGAGGATCGGGTTAATTTCGAAAGCGCCACTGTCGCCGCTAAAGCTACGGTCCTCACTACTCTTCAGGCGATCCAAGATATGTGTGAGCGCTATTTAGAATCCCCATTACGTTCGTGGAAATCCCAGGATAGGGGTTTGATTCCCATGCGTCCAGAGGATGATGAACTAGAAGAAGGATTGGCTGATTTTAGGGAATTATGGGACCATTTAGGCAGTCTCCCCAGTTACCAGCGGCTGGAACAAGAAACCCAAACCCCCAGCCTGCGTCGCTTCAGTCACGAGAAGCCTGGTGGAGAAGCAAATATCCTCTTCCGCCCCATAGGACAAATTGCTTTAGCTCAAGCTTTGGGAATCTTGGTATTTAAGAAAAAGTGGTTATTAGCAGATATTTTCGATAAATTACGCCCCTACGATTTAGGGGGAGGTTTTGCGGGAGTGTCCGAACCCAAATCCCTGTGGTATGGGGTGCTTTACGACCCTAATAAGAAGCGGGTGCTGACTTCGAGACGAGATTTAGCCGCCAGATTAATGGTCTATCTTGTGGCTGGTATTGAAGATAATCTGGAACGTGCTAAGCTGCAAGAAGATTTAGCTAAAGCAAGAACTTTTGAAGATAAAGCCATGGGTTTTGATGGGAATTTTGTGGCACCGAAGGAGGTAGGTCTTCCAAAGGTGTTATAATGGGATAATGTTTCACGCAGAGGCACAGAGGCGCGGAGGGGCAGAAATTGCTATAATGAGATTAGTGGCTCTTTTCTGGACCCGCCCTCTATCCATGAGATTAAAGTAAATAAATAACTCCAGCCAATTAAGGAAAACCAATGACCAGAAGAATTAACTTTCAAACTATTGCGTGGTTTTGGGATCTGTACCAGAGAAAACTCTTGGAATTAGATCCACCTTATCAGAGACGCAGTGTGTGGAATCAAGATTATAAGGATTATTTTATTGATACCGTACTCAATAACTATCCTGCACCTGCCATATTTATCTATGAAGAAATTACTTCTGAAGGAACCTTGAAATACAGTATAGTTGATGGAAAACAAAGATTATCCACTGTGTTAGCATTTGCTGACAATAAGTTCCCTGTTTATCAGAAAGCTACAATTGAACGATTTCGAGAAAAATTTTTCAAAGATTTAGATAAAGAAGGCAAACAAATTTTTTGGAGATATCAATTTGCCCTTGAATATCTGCCATCAGAAGACGAACAAATTATCAGTAATATATTCGACCGTATTAATCGCAATGTTATTAAGTTAAAACCTCAAGAACTTCGCCATGCAAAGTTCAGCGGTATTTTTATTACTACTGCGGAAGATTTAACTAATTGGATGTTGAACTATTTGGATAAAATAGTTGCAAAAAGTAAATCACTTACTTTTCCTAACCTAAATTCAACTTCCAGAAAACAAATGAAGGATGTTGAAATGGTAGCCCAATTATTGCTTTTGTTAGAAGAAGGTGCTAAGACGCAGAATCAGGATTATTTGGACAAAGCATTTAGCGATCGCGATATTGAGTGGGAGAAGAAAGATGATATTGAAGATGAATTTCGGAATACTATTAAATTAATAGGTGAAATCCTAGAAATTTCACAAAAGCAAGACATAAACTTAGTTAAAACGAGACTAAGGAATCAAGCAGATTTTTATTCTTTATTTGGTGCTCTTGCAGAGTTAAATCGTCAAGAAGAAGACAATCTTGTTATATCCTCTGAAATGGTAGCGAAAATTTATCAGTTCTTAGAAATCGTAAATGATGAAGAAAAAAGTAACAAAAATGAATATACACTCCAATACTATAAAGCAGTCAAATTCTCTTTCACAGATGCAGGTGCAAGAAAAAAGAGAATTGAAATCATGAAATCTTTGATTCAGGGAAATATTACTTTAGAAGAATCGTAAATTTATGCTTTATCCATCTATACTAAAGCGCAAATATGACGAATATAAACCTTTGGTTGAAAAGGTTGCGGAAAAAGTCAAGCAAACACTATCCAAGTTTTGTGAGGAGCGACCAAAATATGCGTTTATTTCTCGCATCAAAACTATTGAATCTTTAGCTGAAAAAATTGAAACAGGAAGATTTGCAAAATGGTCAGATTTAGATGATTTATTTGCTTGTACAGTGATAATACCTACTTTATCTCACGAAAAAGAAGTTAAAGAATTTTGCCAAAAAGCATTTAAGATTACCCGTATAGTAAAAAGAGGACAAAATCAAAAATCTCCTGACATATTTAGATTTGACTCAACTAGAATTTACCCTCAACTCAGAAATAATAATAATACAGTTCCAGATAATGAATTAAGCATTTATAAAATAATCTTTGAAATTCAAATACAAAGTGCTTTTGAACACGCATGGTTAGTTTCAACCCACGATATCGTGTATAAAAGTTCGGACATTGACTGGCGAAAATTGCGTTTAGCTGCACAAATAAAAGCAACTGTTGAACAACTAGATATGTTTATTCTCGCTTTTGAACAAAACTCTGAGTTTATTCAAAACAATGATTATCGTGAAACCAAAATAAAAAGTTTCTTAGCTAGTGAAATCAACAAATTATTTGAAAACAAAAACAATAAAAATAAAATACCTGATGAACTAAAACCAAAGAATATGAGTCGTTTTTGCGATAATCTATATCGTCTTTTAAATCAGGTAGCCGACGAAAAAGAAATCAAAAATATCATTAAAAAGATAATTAAAAAAGTTCAAGCAACTCCAAGTAATAAAATTACCCGCAGTATATCATTATTTCAATATTTTATGAAAATTTTAATATCAGAGCAAAAGATTCAAAATTTTGAAGGAAAATACTACTGGCATATAACCGAAGAAGTTATTACTTTTCATCCTGCTTTACAAAACATTAGTTGTATTTTTAAATATAATGAGGACGATTAATTCAAAATAATCTTGATAGGGCAAGTTGACAGCAAAATAATGATAAGGCGATCACTCACACCCCACACACCCGCCAAGCTATAATTGCATAATTCATGATAGTTAGCTATAATCGTAGGAGTATTATACTATTAGCTTTGGAGATAATAAAAAGTCATGTACGAACAACAACTTTTAGAACTTAGACAAGGAGTTTGGATTAATCGCCGTTATCTTGAAGAAGCTGGTTTAACGAATCAACTCAAAATTATCGTTCAACAAGGAGAGATTCGTATTCTAGATGCGACTCCCAATGAATCGGAAACCATTGATACAGAAGAAGGCTGGGAAGCTTTTCTTTCCATAGAAGCTGAAGCATCTCCAGGCAAACTATCAGATGCCTCCACCAACCATGATCGCTATCTTTACGGAACAAATTGATGAAGCAATTATTTGTAGATACAAGTGCTTGGTATCCTCTGATCCATCCTGGAGATTAAAACCACGTAGCTGCTATTACTTATAGAGATGAAATTGCCAGAAAGTACAAATTAGTAATAACTAACTATATCTTAGACGAGCTATATACATTACTATTAGTTAGTCTCGGATATAGACAGGTTATAAATTTCAAAAGCACGCTTGACATTCTCACAGAACAAAAAATTATAGAAGTAATTTTTGTTTCCGAAACAATAGAGCAGGAAACCTGGAAAATTTTTGCCAAGTACAATGTAGACAAATTTTGGTCTTTTACCGACTGTGTTTCCTACGTCGTTATGAAACAAAGAGGAATTAGGGAAGTTTTTACCTTCGATCATCATTTTACACAAATGGGGTTCATTTGTCGTCCCACTAATAAATAGTTAGGCTTTTGCCTCCTATCTTGTCCCTCCTATCCTGCGCCCCGATCGCTATGTATACAAAAGATATAGAATCGATAAATGGCAAATGTTTTCGGAGAGGGACAGAAGAGGGTTGACACACAGCTATAGCAGTGGAAACATAAGTTAGGATAAACCAAAAGTCTCAAATTCATACATAGCAAGTATTTCCTAATAGGGGACTTAATTTACTATACGCTAAAACCGAAGCGCCCAGAGGAATATTTCACCCATAACTGGTCGATAGTGCGAAAGTCTGTTTTTGGAAACCTTTCCATGTCTTCATATCTCAACCAACCTTCTTCCTCTCGGTTAGCAGTACGTAACATGACTCGTCCAGTTTCCTCATTCGCCTCCTTCCACTTCCCCGCTGCTAATAAGTCCCGCAACCTAGTATAGTCAACCCCTACTTCTGTAAAAAGAGGATTATTATCTAATTTTTGTCCACATGATGATGTAATATAAAGAGGTATATATATTATAATTTCTTCTACTCATGAAAGCAACTTGGTGGAAAACGATAATCATTATCATTATTATGCCTCATCTCCTGTGCCTCATCTCCTGCGCCCCGATCGCCCACAAGGTGCTGATCGCTAAAAAAAGATACAATTCTTAACAAAGAGCAAAAAAGATGCCGGAAAAGTTTTACTCTAGATGCTGACGTATTATAAACATGTGTTTTTTTTAAATGACTGTTAAAGCAAGCGGTGGAAGTTCATTAGCCACTCCCCAGCTATATCAAACAGTTCCACTGGAAGCCATTTCCCAGGCGGAACAACAGGATCGGTTTCTGGAAAGAGCTGAACTGGGGGAACTAACAGCATATTTTCGCTCCGGCGCGAAGCGTTTGGGTATTGCTCAGGTTCTCTCCAACAACTCTGATTTAATCGTTTCTCGTGCTGCCAACCGTATTTTCTCAGGGGGTTCTCCCCTAGCCTACCTGGAAAAACCAGCCCCAGATCCGGAACCAGAGGCTGCAAATACTACAACCACGGAGACGACAAAAGAAGAGATGAAACTGGGAACTGTCACCTACGTGGAAGCCAAGAGTAGTAGCAGCGGTGGTGGCGGAATATTTGCCGGTGTACGCTCTCTCTTTGGTGGGGGCGGGACTCCTATTGGTCGAATTCCCCCAGGGTTCAGACCGATTAACGTTTCTAAGTACGGACCGAGCAATATGCAGAAGTCTCTGCGAGATATGTCTTGGTTCTTGCGCTATGTCACTTACGCTATTGTCGCTGGTGACCCCAATATTCTGACAGTTAACACCAGGGGTTTGCGGGAAACCATTGAAAAAGGTTGCTCCTCAGCCGCAGCCATCGTCGCCCTCCTATCCATGCGGGCTGCATCATGTGATTACTTCAAGAGCGACACAGAAGCAAAAGAAATTATCAGCTACTACTTCGACATTCTCATTAAAGAATTTGAAGCACCCACCCCCGCTGATAAATTGCGACAGCGTCCCACCCCCGACCTACAAGGGCTGCAACTGCCTCAAAGTTACTTCAACGCAGCTCAAAAACGACAAAAATTCGTGATGAAGCCCGGACTGTCCAACCTTGAAAAGACAGCAGTAGTGAAAGCTGCCTATCGGCAAATCTTTGAACGGGACATTACCCGAGCTTATAATCAGTCCATATCATATCTAGAATCCCAGGTCAAAAATGGCGACATCTCCATGAAAGAGTTTGTCCGTCGTCTGGGTAAATCTCCCCTGTACCGGGAGCAATTCTACGAACCTTTCGTCAACAGTCGGGTGGTGGAATTGGCATTCCGTCACTTCCTCGGTCGCGGTGTCTCCTCCCCAGAAGAATTCCAAAAATACTTCGCCATTGTCACTGCTGGGGGACAGTCAGCCCTAGTTAATGCTCTGGTGGATTCTAACGAATACGCCGACTACTTTGGGGAAGAAACCGTACCCTACCTCAGAGGACTAGGTACTGAAGCTCAGGAGTGCCGCAACTGGGGTATGCAGCAGGATCTGTTTAACTACAGCGCCCCATTCCGCAAAGTACCTCAATTCGTTACCACTTTTGCGAGCTACGATGGTCCCTTACCGGATCAGCACGTTTACGGTTCTGGGAATGACCCCCTGGAAATTCAGTTTGGAGCCATTTTCCCCAAGGAAACCCGCCATCCTTCCAGCAGTCCCGCTCCTTTTGGTAAGGATACCCAGCGCATTTTAATTAATCAGGGTCCAGCCATCAACAGCCAAATTGGCAATCCTTCCGTACGAGGAGTGGCTCCCGGTTCTTTAGGTCCAAAAGTATTTAAATCCACCGACGAAGAAGTAACCTACGATACACTCATTCGAGCAGGCTATCAGCAAGTGTTTGGCTTCCAGGTTTACGAAGGTCAAGGGGATACTGCGGCAGAACAGCAATTAAGCCAGGGGGAAATTTCCGTCAAGGAGTTCGTTCGCACTCTGGCCAAATCCGATACTTTCCGAGGTATGTATTGGACTCCCTATTACGTAGTCAAGGCAGTAGAGTACATTCACCGTCGCCTCTTGGGTCGTCCTACCTACGGACGTCAGGAGATAAACCAGTACTTCGATATTTGCTCTAAGCAGGGCTTCTATGCCTTAGTGGATGCCATTATAGACAGTACAGAATACGCCGAGACTTTTGGGGAAGACACAGTTCCCTACGAGCGCTACGTCACTCCCGCAGGAATGCAATTGCGCATGATCCGACCAGGTACTTTGGGCGAAGGTATTGGCTCGAAGGTTGAGAAGAAGGAGACGCCTCGCTTTGTCCAGTTGGGCGAAGTGAAACAAATGCGGACAGAGCCAGAATTGAAATTCCGCATTAATCAGGGTGTTGCCGTTCAGCGGGAACAAACTAAGATTTTCAAGGTCATCGACTTCAGCGATAAGGTAGCGATAGGAAATGCTCTTGGCGCTGCTTATCGGCAGATTTTCGAGCGTAACCTCTCAGCTTTCATCGTCCAAGAAGAATTTACTTCTTTGGAGAGCAAACTGAGCAACGGGGAAATCACCGTCAAAGAGTTTATCGAAGCTTTGGGTTGCTCAGGTTTATATATTAAGGAGTTCTACACCCCCTACCCCAACACCAAGGTAATTGAGTTGGGAACGAAGCACTTCTTGGGACGGGCACCTTTGAATCAGACGGAAATTCAGTATTACAATCAGATTCTTGCCTATCAAGGTCTGCGGGCCTTTATTGGGACAATGGTCAGCAGTATGGAGTATCTCCAAGTTTTTGGGGAGGATACGGTTCCCTATCGCCGCTTCCCCACTCTCCCAGCTGCTAACTTCCCCAATACTCAGACGCTGTATAACAAGCAGACTAAGCAGGATGATGAAATTGTCGTACCTAGCTTTTCGCCAGTTTAAAGCTTAGAAGAAGGGTATGGGGTATAGGGGTTAAAACAAGGGTATAGGGTATAGGGGTCAGGGTCTAGGGGGACTCTGTACACAGTCTAAGGCTGCGAGTTAGGAGCTCTGTCACTCACACCCCAGATCCTAACCCCCAGACCCCAGCCCCGCTGAATACCTATCCCCTTTCCCAAAATCTGAGTAGAAATGTTAAAAAATATTAAGAAGTCACCTCATAGGTCTTCTTAATGCCGCAGAATAATTGGAGTCAGGTTGCCGTGGGCTAACCATTCCCAGCTGATAGTAAGCTGGCTTGATGGCCCCAAGCACCCAAAACAAGGTCGCATTTTTTTTGATTGTGACTGTTGATTGAGGCGGCGATTTGTGAAATCATAAAGCGGCAACCAGTTTGAAGATGCCAGTTTAACTAGATCTGGTCTAATTTTTTTTTGGTCTCATTGGAGGAATCGATGAGTATAGTCACGAAGTCAATCGTCAATGCGGATGCTGAAGCCCGCTATCTCAGTCCTGGGGAACTAGATAGAATTAAAGCTTTTGTCACTGGTGGTGAAAGCCGCTTGCGGATTGCCCAAATTATGACAGAGTCTCGCGAGCGCATTGTTAAAGAAGCAGGGGACCGGCTGTTCCAAAAGCGTCCTGATGTTGTTTCTCCTGGTGGTAACGCTTACGGCGAAGAAATGACTGCTACTTGCCTGCGGGACATGGATTACTATCTGCGTCTTATTACCTATGGAGTTGTTTCCGGCGATGTAACCCCGATTGACGAAATCGGTTTGGTGGGCGTGCGGGAAATGTACAAGTCTTTAGGCACTGACATTGGTGCAGTTGCTCAAAGCGTTCGCGAAATGAAAGATGTTGCGGGTTCTTTGATGTCTGCTGAAGATGCTGCGGAAGCAGCTTCTTACTTCGACTATGTAATTGGCGCCATGGAGTAGGGAAATTCTACTCAAATGAGCCGGGTTACGAGCGCCTAACTCCAAAGAAAAACAGGATTTTAAGACAAATGCGCTTTGTCGATTGGCAAAGCTTTGAGGGCAGCCTCCTTCTCCTATGCAGGAGATGCTGTACTATGCTTTGATTTAATCAAATTTGATGAGATTTGAGCATGTTAAAAGCTGCACTAGGTAAGATAAGGAAACAAGACTATGCAAGACGCAATTACCGCTGTTATTAATTCCGCCGATGTCCAGGGCAAGTACCTGGATGGTTCTGCTATGGACAAGCTGAAAGGCTATTTTGAAACAGGGGAACTCCGAGTTCGGGCTGCGAGCGTAATCAGCGCTAACGCAGCGGCCATCGTCAGGGACGCTGTGGCTAAAGCATTACTTTATTCTGATGTCACTCGTCCCGGTGGCAATATGTACACCACTCGTCGCTATGCTGCTTGTATCCGCGACTTGGACTATTTTCTCCGCTATGCCACTTATGCTATGTTAGCTGGCGACCCTTCTATCTTGGATGAGCGGGTACTCAACGGTCTGAAGGAAACCTACAATTCCCTGGGGGTTCCCATCAGCTCCACCGTTCAAGCTATCCAGGCTATGAAGGAAGTCACTGCTGCTCTAGTTGGTCCTGGTGCCGACAAGGAAATGGGTGTCTATTTCGACTACATCAGCTCTGGCTTGAGCTAATAACTTGAGCAAAGCCTTGCTTGTGGCGCTTTCTTTAGTTTGGTGGAGGTTGGGTTCGTCGAGAGTGAGTTATAGCTGGAGACTTCCCACTTTCACTTTGTGTATTATCATTAAAATATTGAATGCATAAGAAAATATCAGGAGAAATCGACCAATGCGCATGTTTAAAATAACTGCTTGCGTGCCTAGTCAAACTAGAATCCGCACCCAACGAGAATTGCAGAATACTTACTTTACCAAACTGGTTCCCTATGATAACTGGTTCCGGGAACAGCAGCGCATCATGAAAATGGGCGGGACAATTGTTAAGGTAGAATTAGCCTCTGGGAAGCAGGGAACGAATACCGGACTGCTATAGATTGCACTGGTTTGCATTCACGACAATTCTACCACACCTTCGCTTGCGCTATCCATAGACTCATGCTCGACGGAGTTCCGGGTTAGGCTCTCAGTTACCGCCTTTTCACCCTCACGGTTATTCAGTTACAAGGCGCGAGTCCTTGCCATCAGTCCCTGAGCTTGTTAGGCTCATTTAGGATGAACGAATCGCACACCAGTTCACCCCAGCGGACGCTCGAAAGACACGACGGCTTTGGCTCAAGGTTTATTGCGCGCCGCTGGCCTCAAGGACGTTAGGCAGCTTTCCATGATAATTGTAACCTGTAATGTTACAGGTTACAATTAATGAATGATAGTTAGTTTTAAGCATCGAGGTTTAGAGGGATTCTTTGAATCGGGAACAACCCGAGGTATTCAGGCAAAGCATGCCAATCGCATCCGGATGATTTTAGCTCGTCTGAATGCAGCGACTTCTCCGCAAGACATGAATTTGCCTGGACTGGTACTGCATGAGCTGACTGGTCAACGTAAAGGAACCTGGTCAGTGAGAGTATCCGGAAACTGGCGTATCACGTTCACGTTTGACGGCGTTGATGCGTATGATGTCGATCTTGAGGATTACCACTGATGAAGATGCACAACCCACCACATCCTGGCGAAGTGCTCAAAGGGCTTTGCATTGAGCCTTTGAATCTGACCATTACTGAGGCCGCAGAAGCCTTAGGTGTGAGTCGAAACACACTATCTGCTATTTTGAACGGCAGAGCGGGCATCAGCCCCGAAATGGCCATACGGCTTTCCAAGGCTTTTGGCACATCTGCCGAAAGCTGGCTAAATCAACAAATGCAGTATGATCTCTGGCAAGCGGAGAAGACTGTAGGCAACATTAAGGTCAAACGCCTATCTGCTGCCTAACCCACCCATGCATTCGTCGGCTATCTGGCTTGGTTATAATGACACAAAATAACGTCATCGGAGAAAGTCATGGCAGTAGGGCAACCTCGCTATAACAAAGAAGAATTTGCCCAACGGGGCGATCACTGGTACGATACTGAAATCCGCCAAAAGGTTGAAGCGGGTAATCATGGCAAGATTGTAGCGATCGCGTCAGCGCCACTGGAAGATTATCGACATCGAAACGGGAGCATTTGAGGTCCCATTGGATCGTTCCCATCGGACATCGAGTTGTTCATCGTTTTGGTTCACGGAGCAGACCTTCGCCAATATGATGCTCATGTTCAGTATTTATTCCAGCTATGTCATTATCTCTAAATGATATTAAGAAGACAATTGAAGCAGTTGAAAGCCAAGTTGCGCCATTAAGTGAGCGTTACGGACGTTTACTTAACTGGCAGAATCCACCTGATCCGTTCTGGCACTATGGAATTGGTCTTTCCGACTTACATATCTTTGATATCGGTCAAGGTTTATGTCCATTTGAGAGAAAGGAGGCGAAATTGGTTATTGGCATTGAAGATATCGCTTTTGAACCAGAACAAACTATTGAGCGCATGAAACATGCCATTCATTGTTTTGCTGATTGGGAATATACTTTAACTGGCTGGAATTGTGAACATCTTGCTCGGTTAATTGCAACCGATCAGCCGAAATGTTACCAGAGCAGGTAATATGTCTCCAGAAGGTGATCACAAAACTGCACGTCAAATATTTGAGGATTATTTAAAAAAAGTTAATCCTAGTCTTACGAGATAAGTATAGCAATAGTAGCTCAAATTTAGGGTACTCTGAATGCTACAAGTTCTACGATATATAATTCCTTTTATTGACACCTCAGTGCGGCATTGGGCGCTGAGTGCAAGAATACTGCGGTGGTTTACTTTCCTGTGGCTATCTATTGGTTTGGTAGCTTTATATTCTGCCTCCTATCCTGTGGGGGATGTGGGTTACGGAGATGGTTTATATTATTTTAAACGACAATTAGCTTGGGCGCTCCTAGGATTTATCGGCTTTAATATTGTAACTAAATCGCCTTTGGACAATCTCTGGAAAATCAGCCACTGGGTTTTTTTCATTGTCCTTGGGTTGATTGTCTTGACTCACGTTCCCGGTTTGGGAATTACCATTAATGGGGCTACTCGCTGGCTGAAGGTAGGACCTGCTGTTATTCAACCTTCTGAATTAATTAAACCTTTCCTAGTGCTGCAAAGCGCTCGACTTTTCGGACAATGGGAGCGATTGACTTGGTGGGTAAGATTGGGCTGGCTGCTCCTTTTTGGTGCAGTGCTGGCCTCCATTTTGCTCCAGCCCAATTTAAGTACTACTGCTTTATGCGGTATGAGTCTGTGGCTGATTGCTCTCGCTGGGGGATTGCCTTTGGCTTATTTGGGCACAACGGCGATCGCAGGCCTGCTGGTTGGGACTCTCAGTATTACCATTAACGAATATCAGCAGCGTCGCATTACTAGCTTTCTCGATCCCTGGGCAGATCCTCGGGGAGACGGCTATCAACTGGTTCAAAGTTTGTTAGCCATCGGTTCTGGGGGCACCTGGGGTGCTGGCTACGGTTTATCCCAACAGAAACAATTTTTTTTGCCTATTCAGTACACCGATTTTATCTTTTCTGTATTTGCCGAAGAATTCGGTTTCGTCGGCAGTGTAACTTTATTGCTGCTCCTGATTGCTTATGGTACCATGGCCCTGCTGGTAGCCATGAAGTGCCGTCATCCCGTTAAGCGATTGGTGGCTATGGGCAGTATGGTTTTTTTGGTGGGGCAATCCCTGCTCAATATTGGGGTGGCTGCTGGAGGATTGCCTACTACTGGTTTGCCTTTTCCCCTCTTAAGTTACGGCGGTAGTTCCATTATTGCCAGTTTATTCTTGGCCGCTTTACTAATTCGGGTTGCTCGGGAAAGTAATGAGGCTAAGGTTATTTCTCTCCATTCCCAAAAGTAATACAAAAATTAGCTAAATGCAGCTCCGATCCATCTTTCTAATTGAAAATATGAAAAAACTATTTGCTGCAATTCAAAAATCTGATGTTGAACAAGTTAAACAACTCCTAGCATCAGGTATCGATCTGGATAAAAAAGATGGCAATGGGCAAACTGCCTTGACTTTAGCTTCCAGCATTGGTAACTCAGAAATCATCAATCTGCTCATCTCAGCAGGCGCCAAAATCAATGTAGAGCCAGAGCCATTGGTTTTTAACCCTCGTATTAGTAGTCCAAAACTTCCTGGTGGGCAGAATCTTGGCGATCTCATTGCTCAAGCCACTGGGAAAGCTTCTGAAGAAGTAAAAAACTTCTATGCTGGCTTTATGTCTGTTGTGGATGCTTTATCTGAGGATGAAACAGATGAGGAGATGACTGAAAAAGAGCAATTGATGGTAGAAGAGGATGATGAAGAAGAAGACTACGAAGACGAAGATGAGTATCAAGCCAACACACCCCTTAAAGCAGCAGTACTGAAGGGGGATATTACCACAGTGAGAACACTCCTTCAGACTAGAGCTGATCCAAATCCATCTGTCTGGTATGAAACTCCCGCGCTTGTGGTTGCTGCGCACAAAGGTTGTGGAGAGATTGTGCAAGAATTAATTGCAGCAGGAGCCGAGGTTAATCGTGGTTTTGACGAGCGACCATTGCATACTGCCGCTGAAGAGGGACATCTGGAAGTGGTGCGTCTACTTCTTGATACTGGGGCTGATGTTGAAGGATACGAGGAAGATTATTGGACCGCACTGATGGCTGCTTCCGAGGCTGGACACTTACCAATTGTTCAATTGCTGGTTGAGCGAGGAGCAGATGTAAATGCTTGGAGTCAGGGAGAAACGCCTCTAATGCTTGCTGCGAGTGGAGCTCATCCAGAGGTGTATGAGTTTCTCTATCCCTTGGTGTCTGAGGAAATTCGTGCCATTGGAGATCGCGATGCTGAAAAAGAAATGGCACTAACCCTCAAACGCAGAAGCAGAGAGCAAAACAAAGCTGTTGAAAAGCTGATTGACGCTGCAATGGATGGAAATTTTAAACAAATTCAACAATTAATTGCCAATGGGGTAGATGTGAATGGGATCGGATCCTGTAATCGGACTGCACTGTCTTTGGCCATTCAAGGGGGTCAAATTTCAGTCATTGAGACGTTGCTAGATGCTGGAGCAGATCCCAATTTACCAGATGAAACTGATGATGGTTTAGTTGGAAATTATCCTTTGATGATAGCTGCCAGTACCTTTTTTGCAACCAATCGGGGTGATATGGTTCGTCTTCTCATTCAAGGAGGAGCAGATATAAATCAGCAGGATGCTCAGGGGAATACGGCTTTAATGCATGCTCTAGGATATTCAGATATAGATGTGATTGAAACATTGATTAAAGCTGGTGCAGACCTGAATATAAAAGATAATCAAGGCAACACAGCACTGATGATGGCAGAATTGGGTAAATCAACCAAAGTTGCTAATCTTTTGAAGAAAGCGGGGGCTTCTCAAAATCCTTAGTCATTTAAAAAGTTGTCCTTTATGATGTATTGTTTTATTAGCTTTAACACTAATCCAGAAAAATCAATGAAAGATATCCGACCTCAAAATATCAATAAGTACCAAGAAAAACGCGAAGTGGTGAATACCTTTCGAGAACTTGTGACCGCTGTGGAAAGGATATCTGGTAAAAGGGTGTGTTTAAATGAACCTGCTACACTTCATGAGATAAATCAAGTTGAGCAGATAGTGGGGCATCAGTTCCCTGAAGATGTGAGAAAAATATATCTTCTTGCCAATGGGCAAAGGCAAGAGAATGTGAATAAAATGTATCTTCCCAATGGGCGGGAAGAGGCAGAATGTGTACCTTTGTTTGAAGATGGTTATCCATTGATGTCTCTTGCTTATACATTTATGCCTCTGGAAGAGGTGAAAAATGCATGGCTATCAATGAAAGAAGCAATGGATTGGGATCCGGATTGTGGAGCGCTTTACAATATTCAAGGGGCAGTCAAGGGTTATCACTGAACTCCCAATTGGCGATATGAGAACTTGCGATTATATCTGTATAGATTTTGAGCCTTCCGAAATAGGCAATGTTGACCAGATAATCAGTTATATTCATGATGATTCTCCCATTAGAAGAAATCATCTCGGATTAAATTTTAATTCCTATTTAGGTAATATCCAAAAAAGAATTGAAAATGGCGATCTAATTTATGAAGAGTAGGGTGTAATCCGAAAATCCTGGGGATTGGAAAATTTGCTATGCTTTGGTTTTTCGGTGCTAAAGTTACTAATTGTGAATCACAACCCATTGAAATATGCCGAAACTCATCATCACCAAACTCACCGAAGAACAAAAGGCAATGATTCCTATCTATCGAGACAAATGGCGAGCTATAGAAATGTCAACTGAATCAATAGATCGAGAAAAAGCCGCAGCAGTAATTAAAGCTGCTTATGTGGCAAGCGATTATTCTGAGCCTGAGATTGTATTCTACAGTAATCCTCTGACGGCAATTGAACAAGTTCTTGCTATGGAAAACTTTAAGGTTTATCTGGGGCGCGATATCCATATAAAATTTCTGAAAAGAGTACTCGATCACGTCAGACATGGAATAAGGCAACAGCTATCTGAAGAACTCTTAATGAGACTGAGGAATCAAATTCAATTTCCTGAATTTCCATATTACCCAACTGAGAGTAATCCACAAATTTCATACTTCCCAGATGATGTAATAAGATATATCGAACAACAATTAATTACCGATCTTCGCCAGTCCAAACAGGAATTCGCTGACGATTACGGGGCTGACGTTTCATATTTGACGACACACCTACATAGACCAGCACAGTGGGCAATTTGGGGTTGCGTGTATGATTTCTGTATCTCAGTTCTTGCCCTTCACCACGACAAGAAAAAATGGCGAGTCATTCAAGAATTGATTCAACACTCTGGTTTAATATTTCAATTTGAAAAGGTTTGTATAGCGTGCGATGGTCCTTGTAAGTTGTCTTTCGATGAAGAAAATATGCTTCATGCAGAAGGTGAACCTGCTCTTCAATTTGCTGATGGCTACAGTGTTTATGCTTGTCACGGTATCCATCCTTCTGAGAGAGACTTGTTTGATAAGGAGTAAGAATATAATTGTGTATAGATACTTAGCCTGGGATTAAAACCCTAGGGTATAGTCAACCTTCCCCTATGAGCAATCAATTTATTATTTATTTGCGGGCGACCCGGGCTTTGCCCGGATACGCGCGGTAGCGCGGCCCGCTCTCAGTCTAAAATATTACCAACCCCAAGTTCCAGGACTGCCCTTAAAAGGACCGACAATATCCTTAGTAATCCAGCCACCGTAGAAATCGCCTGGTTGAGACTGTACTTTTTCTCCATCTACATAGCAAACATCCATTTTACTAGGATAGAAGGCGACATAGTTTTTAATCTTACTAAAAGCTGCTGTGGGGTGAGGATAAAACCAAGCCGCACCAACAGTTTGTTTGTCACCTACAACCACATTATAATATCCCGCCTTTCCCTTCCACTCGCAAAAAGACTGATTGGGATTTACTTGTAAGTATTTCATGAGAATATCTTCTGGGGGTATATAATAAACAGGAGGGTGACTTGTTTCTAGCACTCTTTGAGTCTGCTGACTATCGGCAATTGTGACTTGATTGAAGACAACTTGAATTCTTTTTGAGGATGGTTCCAGACGAGGTGGACGGGGATAATCCCAGACCGATTCTTGACCCGGACCAGGTACAATGCGCGATTGTTGGAAAATCATTTTTGCTAGTGTTAGTTAGGATGGACAATATTTTTATCAGATGAGGAAGCAAGGGATCCCGCAGGGATAAGCTTTGCGGCGCGCCTTCTCTCCTAGTGAGTATATTGCTGAATCAGACTTTGACAATTCCTTCCCCCATCCACCGCTTGCTTCATCAGAGCGCGCCCCTGAGCAAAATTACGCACTGCAAATGCCGATTGTGCCTCCTGGCTTAACCGTGCAGCCCGACTGACTAGAGACTGGATTTCTACTTTAATATCGCTCATCCTGTTCATTTCTCCTGCTGGGCAATCAATATTCCCAGGTTTTCTGCTGTAAGGTATAAGCAGATCTGCCTGACTCTGGAGCAAGCTAGCATCATTATAACGACCCACAGCTACAGCATTATCAGCTTCCCCATAGAGATCGACAATAACTTTTTGGAGAGCAATATAAGCACGTTCCAGAGCTTCTTGCAGCTTCCAACCACCTGGGACTGTGTATTTTTGGGGTATAACTTTGATTCGATTCTGGACATTGACATTATTTCCCAAACATGCTATGATAGTTAAAAATAGTTAGAAAAAACATGTTGAAAGAACAAATTAAACAATTTATTCATTCCCTAGGGTTTGATCTTGTTAAATATTATCCCGATCCGGAAATGGCACGAGCAACGGCAATTAACTCTCAACAAAAGGCATATTTTCTGAAAAGGCTAACTTACCAAAACATCGATTCGATGCTGCACCGAACTCAACCTATGTTGATTCAGAAACAGTTAAGCTGATGAAGCTTTCAGATGCAGCAGCGACCTATATAGATGGTATGACAGGAATTTTGCTCAAGATAGATACCCAAGGTTATGAGGAGCAAGTTCTCAAAGGAGCAGATGAGATTATCTCGAAAATAAAGGGAATTCACTTAGAATTATCTATTGTTCCTCTTTATGAGGGACAAATCCTCTTTGAGGAGATGTTAAATCAACTCAAAGAAATGGGATTTGCTTTATATCACCTGAGTCCCGGATTCAAAGATTATAGGACAGGACGATTATTGCAATTCGATGGGACGTTCTTTAGGGAATGATTTTATCAGAATGTTTCGCGCAAAGGCGCAAAGACGCAAAGGTATTGACACTCCCACGGCTGGGCTACGCTAAAGCCGTGGGATTCTTGGGACGCCAAGGGCGGCACCTTCGGTGACACCGAGCCGTCTTACCTTGAACTGTTTCCAGCTCAAGGCAGAGGGCGTTCTCTCCCCAAGCGTTAATTTCCGAGTGCCCCTCGGTATTTTTGTCTATCCAATGCTGCATTATGGTCGCGATGCAGTTGATCGCCGCATTTTACGCATTGATGAGTCCTTTGGCTCAGGCTTTTCTTTTGACGATGTCCGCATTGAGAGCAATCGACGTTTTTCTTCGTTCCAAATTTAGAATTGATTCGAGCATTTAGGTTCCACCAATTCGCCCGCAGCTCCCCAGGAAAGTCTCTTACAAGAAAAATGTAGACGGGGTTTTGATTGCCACATTACCTCCCGTTTACTCCTTCCTTCATTGCTTTTCAGGAGCCACCCTTACTAGGCTCCGGTTGGACGGTAGGTTAGACTTTGGACGCTTTTTTCGGTGATTCGCTCTCTAGTTACCTAGTTTGTGCTAACCATATACTCTCCACAAAGCGCGCCTTTCTCTAAGCCTGGAAGCTTCTGGAGTGCTATTATATACCCATGTTAGAAATATGTCAACTCGCTTCGGCTGTTACTTGAGCTACCCCTGAAGCTACTGAGCAAGAGAGTTTCATCAAGTTTTCCATGCCAAATCTTAATAAATTTAAATACGGATCTGCCATGATTGCTAGATTTTACCGAAGGCAAAATTTCTGTGCTAAACTGGAGTTATTGGTAATAAAGCAAGAAGTCTCTTGCTCAGTATTTTTATTTCAAGATTAATAACATAGAGGAGTTATATTGGACTAAAGTTGAGATTAAAAACAAATAATGAATTTGCTTAATTCAATTTATATAGTTTTAGATAACTTGATTATAGATGATGTTTGTGCAATAATATCATGCTGTAACTAACATTACAGTGCCGATATCTTGACTATGCTTTACTTTAACCAAGTTTTTGTCCATCTATTGTTAATATTGGGACATTACTCTCCCACCATCTTCTAGTTAGATTTATGATTGTTACAAAACGCAGGCTTATTCTTAGTGCCACGGCAGTAGTACTCTCTACTGTAGCAGTGACGGGAGCGGGTATTCATCTTGCGTCCAGTTTAGCTAAATTAGATGAAAGTCCGAAAGAGCTAATCGACGAAGTATGGCAAATCATCGATCGCCAGTATGTAGATGGCACTTTCAATCAAATCGATTGGCAAGCAGTGCGGGAAGACTATCTGGAACGTTCCTATACAGATCCGGAAGAGGTTTACGATGCAATTCGCGAAATGTTGGAACAGCTCGGTGATCCTTATACCCGCTTTATGGACCCTCAAGAGTTTGAAAATATGAGGATCGATACTTCTGGGGAATTGACTGGGGTGGGAATCCAAATTGCCAAAGATGAGGAAACGGACAAACTGATAGTCATTGCCCCCATTGAAGACACTCCAGCGATGAAGGCCGGAATTCAATCCCTAGATATTATAACCCAGATTGATGGCCAAAGTACTGAGGGCATGGATGTTAATGATGCTGTTGGGCTTATTCGCGGCAAGCCGGAGACTGAAGTTATATTGACTATACAGCGGGGTGAGGCAGAAATAGATTTTCCCATTACGAGGGCGCGGATTGAAATTCATCCGGTGCGTGCTCGAACAGAGATGAATTCCGTTGGTGAAATTGGTTATATTCGCCTGACGACCTTCAGCGCTCAAGCAAGTCAAGAAATGCGCTCGGCGATTAAGGATTTGGACAGGCAAGAAGTTCAGGGCTATATACTGGATTTGCGCTCTAACCCCGGCGGCTTGCTCTTCGCCAGCATTGAAATTGCCCGCATGTGGATTGAGGAAGGAACGATTGTCTCGACGGTAAATCGGAAGGGTATGAAAGATCGTCAAAAGGCTAACCGTCGGGCCTTGACGGATAAACCCCTGGTGGTGCTGGTGGACGGCGGTTCTGCTAGCGCTAGCGAGATCCTCTCTGGTGCTTTACAAGATAACCAACGGGCAGTATTGGTGGGAACTCGTACTTTTGGCAAGGGCTTGGTGCAGTCGGTGCGAAAGTTGAGAGATGGTTCTGGTTTGGCTGTTACCATTGCCAAATATTTAACCCCTTCCGGGCGGGATATCCATAAAGAGGGAATTGCTCCGGATATAGTCTCTGAATTGACTGAAGAGGAGCGGACTGAATTACAGGGCGATCGCACTCAAATCGGTACGGTCAAAGATCCTCAATTTGCTAAAGCTCTGGAAGTTCTCACGGACGAGGTTAGGAAAACAAGAGGTACCGCCGCGATCGCTCCTAATTAGGACAGGAGGGGTAAGGCAATGCCTTACCCCTCTCGTGGGCAGTAAGAGGTTGCAATTTCTCTACTTCCAACCAGCCTCGTCCATTATTCTGATGGCGTCGGAGTTGTTTTCCCCATAAAACGCAACATCAGTGGTATCTTCTTTGAAGGGAAAACCAAAACTGGCGACAACCGGATCCAAGGGAGTTCCCTCAACTACGGGATATTCATTATTCCCCTGAGCAAAGAAAACCTGAGCGTTCTTGCTGACAAGATATTCCAGGAATTTGATGGCTCCTTCTGGATTGGGAGCAGTTTTGACTAAACCACCACCGCTGATATTGATGTGAGTTCCCCGATCTTTTTGGTTGGGAAAGAAAACGCCAATTTTGGAGAAAATCGCCTGTAAAGTGCGGTCTTTGGATTTGGCGTAGCGGGGGAGATAATAGGTATTGGCGATGGCGATGTCTGCTAAACCCGAGGCTGCTGCTTCAATTTGCGCTCTGTCGTTTCCCTGAGGAGATCGGGCAAAGTTGGCTACTAAACCGCGACACCACTCCCCTGTTTCCCGCCTGCCGTGAACTTCAATCAGGGAAGCAACAAGGGACTGATTGTAGATATTATTGGAAGAACGGATGGCAATTCTACCTCTCCACTTAGAATTGGCTAAATCCTCATAGGTGGATAGTTCTGCCGGATTTACCCTATCTTTATTGTACATGATGACCCTGGCTCGCTTAGTAAAACCAAACCAGTAATTTTGCTCCTGGCGCAAGTGAGGGGGAATCTTTTCTTTTAGTACTGGTGAATCTACAGGGGCAAAAATACCAGCCTGATCTGCTCGCCACAGACGACCTGCATCTACGGTAATGAGTATATCTGCTGGACTATTGCGACCTTCACTTTTAATCCGTTCGATTAATTCGTCTGCTTGCCCTTCCACTAGATTCACTTTAATCCCGGTGATACGGGTGAAGTTATCGTATAACTCATTGTCAGTATTGTAGTGACGGGAGGAATAGAGGTTGATTTGACCTGTATTGGCAGTGCTTATTTTTATTGTACCCAGTTGACTAGCTGCAACTGCGGCTGTGGCTGCACTTGCGCCGACAAATATACGTCGTGAAATCTTCATGAAAAACTCCTTTCGTTGGAAACCCCGTCACAAAGCGAGCGGGGATAAAAACGGGTAGCGGATTTATCCACCGTGAGGGGCGAGGGCAATAACGCCCTCCAACACGCCAAAAGGCGGTAATGTTAGCCGAGCCAAGCCACCCCGGTGGGTACTATCCCAACGGCACTGTCTTACCCCTCGTACAACTGTTTAACCGCCGGGTTCTAGAGCCTGGGTAGGAACTTAAACGCTTGCCGATAACGTAGTCCGAGGTAGGGGCACGGCAATGCCGTGCCCCTACGGCTGGTCTTGCAGCTTCATGCTCTTGGGCTCGAGAGCCACGGAGGTTTAGCGCGGGGTGCTGACTGTCTGTTTTTGCTTCTTATCTGCATCTGCTATTATAAAACTATTGAGATATTTTGTGAATAAATTCAAGAATTTTATTTAATGACAAGATTCCCCTCTTGTTAGGGCTGACCATCATTTGTCTGGAGTTTGATTGTGTATATTGGGATTATAATGATAATTCATCTCAATTTTGCTCCTTCACTCTATTATCAACGTTATAAGTAATATTTATCAATACTGCTCACTGCTCACTGGTCACTGCTCACTGGTAACTGGTAACTGGTCACTGCTCACTGGTCACTGCTCACTGCTCACTGGTAACTGGTAACTGGTCACTGCTCACTGGTCACTGCTCACTGCTCACTGCTCACTGCTCACTGGTAACTGGTCACTGCTCACTGGTAACTGGTAACTGGTCACTGCTCACTGGTAACTGGTAACTGGTAACTGGTAACTGGTCACTGTTGAAGAACGGGTGCGGTAGGACTCGAACCTACGACTCGCTGCTTAGAAGGCAGCTACTCTATCCACTGAGTTACGCACCCAGAAATTGCGGGCGATTTAGATTCTACCCCAAATGTTGAAACTATGCAAGGGATTTTAGGTTTTTAATGGTCAACTTCTGCCATTTCAATCACCCGATCTTCTATATCTTTCACCAGAAAATTGAGAGGCAATGACCGGCGCACTTTGTATTTCAGGCGTCGAGACTGTACCCGCAGTAGCACTGATTCTAAACATTCGCGGTCAAAGCAGACGTGACGTTGACGATTTTTGCGACCTAAACTTGCTCCAGAAATAACGTGCAACTGGGTATTTTTCTTGAGTTGATACCACAGTCCGTCAGAACCTCTAGTTTGAGTTGCGACTCCTGAAGTAGCTGACATATAGAGGGGATCGATACCAGTTGCGCCAATAGTTTGCTCGTAATCATAGTAATAGTGCAGGGGAACTTGGGCTACGGGCAAATCGAGAAGACCTTCGTAAAATTGCTGGGCTATTCCTAGGTCAGACACCATGATAGTATGTACCTTGGGGGCACTGGTGAGAAACATCCACATGGCCACGGCATAGGCAGCTAACAGCATTACCATTATGCCCTGGGTGGAAAAGACACTATCTGTGAGAGCGGGCAAAAAGGCACTCAGATAAAGGGTGAGTGGGAAAAAAGAAGTCAAAATAGCTGTATATCTCAACTAGTCTATTGTAACAAAAGGCTAACAAGTGTCAATGATCCTTAAGTTACTCTCAATGGTGCAAATTCCCCGTTTTCCGGAATCGAAACATCCCCTGGTCAAATCTTTATTGCACGAGAGCGACCGATCTTTGTTGAGTTCGTTTCAGCTATATCCAGAAGAGGGAAAGTATTTCACGGCTATTTTCTGTCGTTACGGTCCCATTGTCTATACTTTAATTGCCCATGGCACGAAATCGAAAGTCCAAGGGGACTATCTTTTTGCCTTGACCTGGAGACATATCTTCTACGAAATGCTCGAGTTCCCACTCTCTGAGGTGAGCAACTCCAAGTCCTATTCTTGGCAAAATTGGCTGATCGATATGACGGGACTTTATATCTATAATGCAACTTTACCTCCCGTTTCGGCAATTAACTACAATTTAAAAGCCGCACCACCCCCACTTTGGTGTTATCTGGAGCAAGGTTTGGAGCTTTTAGAGCCAGTCATTCGTTTAATGGTGGTGATGGCAGATAATTTCCACTGGAGCGAAACTCGCATAGCAGCACATTTCCAAGCAGAGGGTGAGATGGTTTCCCCCGCAGAAGTCAAACAATTGCTCCTAAAAGGTCATCAGATGCTTAATAATAGTTTACCACAAGATATTCGGGCGATTTATATCACAAAAGAGTAGGGGCAGCTCTTTCAAGGTGCCCTGGTGTAAGGTATAACAAGCCATACTATAGCTGTGTATTTTATTTATGCAAACAAATTTGACATAAATAACTACAAAAGAGTTATAGCAAGTGCTACCTACGCATTGCCGTAAACTGGGATGGCAGAACCGCTGACATCCTTTGCTGCTGCTGATGCATAGAAACAAATTACTTCTGCTAAAGACTCGGGTTTGACCCATTTATCAGCATTTTCCCTACCCATTGCTTCCCGGTTGCTGGGGGTATCGATGATACTGGGGAGGACCACATTAGCGGTAATATCCATACCGACGGTTTCGGCGGCGATCGCCTTGGTGAGGGCCACTACCCCTGCTTTAGCCGCTGAGTAAGCTGCCAGTTGTGCTCCTGGTTCTACTGCCCCTCTGGAGGCTACGGTTATTATTCTCCCATATCCCCGCTGACGCATTATTCTCAAACTGTGCTTACAGACGAGGAAGGTAGTATTGAGGTTTAAATTAAAAGATTCTTGCCAGTCTTGGAAATTAAGTTCATCGGTTCTCCCCATACTAAAACCGCCGACTAAATGGATTAATATATCCACTCGTCCTAGGTCATTGATTAATTTTTCTACTGCGGACTCTACCATTAAGTCCACTTTGACAAAGCGGATACGAGAGAAATCAGCAGCGGGGAGTTTTTCTTTGAGTCTTTGGAGGTTGTTTTCGCTGCAATAGGGGATTGTTACCATAGCACCGCGACCTAAAACCGCTGGTGTTACCCCCAGTCCGAGTCCCCCTGTGCCACCTGTGAGTAAAACTTGTTTCCCTTTCATTATTATTTTTTAGTATATATGTTAATTTTCAACAATGACATAAAAGGGCGATCGCTAAGAGTGGCGTTTCGCGTAACCTTCATCTAAAATTGCTGTACTGTCCATTTTTCGTTCTAGTTCCTTATTATACAAGCTTTGGTGGGGAAAGTCTATATTAATTTCAAACAAGGACCGAAATGGTTTGTAAAAATTGTCCATTTGTTCGCCAGTCACCCTGTCATTATTATATAACTACTGGTGGAGAAAATACATGTTAATTTCCGACAATGACATAAACGGGGTCGCACGTCGCCAAGGTTAGCGAGCATTTTGTCCACCCTATATCTACATTATATGTTATAGACTAATTTAAAATGTAAACTTTTGTAACAGTATTCAATATTTCTACTCCTAACTCGTCTGAGGACTGCTATAGTTAGATGACTGGGGAGGGCGGGAAGACCCCGCCCCTACTATTTTTACACCTGCACTGTCCATTTTTCGTTCTCCTTCCTTATTATACAACCGTTGGTGGGGAAAGTATATGTTAACTTCCAACAAGGACAGAAAATGCTTCTGAAATTTTCCACTTGTCCATCAGCCACTCTGTCATTATTATATAACTGTTGGCGGGGAAAGTCTATGTTAATTTCCAACAAGAACATAAAAGGAGGAGCACTAAGAGGGTCATTTCGCGTCACGATCGCCTTTCCTGAACTTAGATAAAATTGCTGTACTGTCCATTTTTCGTTCTAGTTCCTTATTATATAACTGTTGGTAAAATTGTCCACTTGCTCACCCTATATCTACATTATACATCATAGACTATTTGCCATGTAAAGTTTTGTAACAGTATTCAATGTTTTTGGTCCTATAGCGCAACGGGGCAGGTATAGTTACAGGAATGACCGTTGTACGGTGATTTGACTGTTTTTAATCTTTATTTTGGGGGGACACTAATAATTTGTTAGGCAATGTTACTGGCTTGGTGGGCAATGCCAACCCTACGGACTTGGTGGGCAATGCCCACCCTACGGACTTGGTGGGCAATGCCAACCCTACGGACTTGGTGGGCAATGCCAACCCTACAGACTTGGTGGGCAATGCCCACCCTACAGACTTGGTGGGCAATGCCCACCCTACGGACTTGGTGGGCAATGCCCACCCTACGGACTAGAGACCTATTTGCCATGTAAAGTTTTGTAACAGTATTCAAGATTTTTGCTCCTAACTCCCCTGAGGACTGTTATAGTAGTTAGATAGTTGGTCGATGTACTGTCATGGTACGTGTTATATGACTGGAGTTGAACCTCTCATTATTAGGGCGATCGCTGTTACCATTTTTAAATCCCTCTGGGAAGGTGGGGGCAAATTTTTAGGTTCGTTTAGTAAAACCCTGGACGATAAATCTAGACAGCTCATTTTTCAAGCATCGAGAGAATATGATACAAATTATAGAGAGCGACACGGCATTCTCAAAGTCCTGGGAATGCGAGAACCTAAACCACTAGAGTCAGTCTACACTGCTGTGCAATTTTTGGGGGAAGAGGAAATTCAAAGGTTGGAGTCGGTGGAAGCTTTAGAGGAAGCTTATCGTAAGGCAAAACACCGTAGCTTTGAGGGTAAAAAGCAGAGCAAGCGTTCAGGACTTGAAGTCGCTAATGAAAAACAGTTTCTCATGGTTTTGGGTGGACCTGGTGCCGGGAAATCTACCTTTTTACGACGGGTAGGACTGGAAGCACTGAAGGGCAAAAAAGGAAAGTTCAAGCACTGCTGCATTCCTGTATTCATTGAGTTGAAGGAGTTTCGCTCTCATAATATCAATATTGAGGAGAAAATTGCGGCGGAATTTCGCATTTGTGGCTTCCCAGATCCAGAAAAGTTCACCAAGAGAGCACTAGAACAAGGGAAACTGCTCATTTTACTGGACGGGTTGGACGAAGTACCTACGGAACACGGAAATGAAGCCATTAAGCAGATCCAAAATTTCGTGGATCTATATGATAAAAACCGCTTTATTACCTCCTGTCGGGTTGCAGCCTATCGTTATAACTTCCGCCGCTTCACCGACGTGGCTATGGCAGAATTTGACGATGAGCAAATTAAAGCTTTCATTACAAACTGGTTCAGCTTTGACTCTAGAGTAGGTGAAGACTGCTGGAAAAAACTCAACAGCCCTGAAAACTCTGCTGCGAAAGAACTCACCCAAACTCCCCTCCTCCTCACATTAGTTTGTTTACTCTACCAGCGAGCAGGAAAATTCCCAACTAAACGGGCTACTCTTTACGAAAAGGCACTCCGAGTACTATTGGAAGAATGGGCAGGTGAAAAAGGCATTCCCCAGGAGGAAATCTACAAGGGATTAGACACGAGGCTGAAAGAAACAATGCTTTCGGAAATTGCCCACACTGCGTTCCAAGAAGATCGCCTATTTTTACCCTGTCGAGAGGTAGCAGACCAAATTAAAGCGTTTTTGGAGAAAGTGCTCACAGAAGAAAAAAGAATTCATGGGGAAAATGTCATTCAGTCCATTGAAGTGCAACATGGAATATTGGTGCAGCGAGCTGAGGGAATATATTCTTTCTCCCATTTGACTCTACAAGAATATCTGACGGCTCAGTATATAGACGACCATCGCCAAATTGAGCAATTAGTTACCGAGCACCTGACAGACTCCCGTTGGCGAGAGGTTTTTCTCCTCGTGGCTGGACTTATGGGAGGTGGGGCTGACCAACTTTTGCTACAAATGGAAAAGGAAGCCCAAACTTATATCAACTCACCCAAGTTATATAACCTCTTTCAATGGTCAAATGAAGTCACTACTGGATCTGAGGGAAATTACAAACCTTTTATTAAACGGGCTTTTGCAATTCATTTCGCCCTCTCCCTCTCCCTCTCCGGCTCCCTCCACCTACCAATTAAGAAGGTTTCACACAGAGGCGCAGAGGCGCAGAGAGAGGAGAAAGAGTTTAATTGCAGTAATAGTGGTGAAATTGGTTCTTTTTTTTAGGCAGACTATCTTACAATTTTATCATATACAAAAAAATACAGATTGTCAACCCCCTTTTCGATAACGTATTACTTAATAATACACTTATATTACATTTAGAGCAAGGTTTACAAATGAAAAACTGAACTAAACCAATGGTATCTTATACAATAAGATTTTATCAAGAGATTTATTTTTGCACGAGTGAAGATTGTTGCTGTTGGGTTTTGTGCCTCAACCCAACTTACAGTATTACTGTTTAAATAACTTTTTTAAGTAAAATTACCACCCCAAAGGATTCATCTGCGGTTAATAAAACATTAAATTTGTAAAACCTTTTCATAAAGCGCTCCCACCCGTTCCCAAGTATACCCCTGGTAATTGTGACGGTGAGTCACAATCTCGATAAAAGCGCGCCCATTACTGGATAGCTTAGCTCTAAGTTGCTGGGAATCAAATAACCGACCGATCGCCGCCACATACTCCCCCACTTGGTTAGCACGCAATGCTCTTTCTGGAACATTATCCCCATCCACGTTCAACCCTTCCAAACCGCGCTCTCGCTCCCCACTACGGAACTGTGGACATTGACTACCGTCTTTAATGGGTTAGCGTAACGCATCCTACGCGTAGCGGGGAGGGGAGGATGTCAATGACGCTATGTTCACAGGTAATGGCGTCGAAATTTCCCCCTCTTACTGCCCTGTCTACCCACTGTTGGATGTCCTGGGAATAAAGATGGAAGACATTGGGGGATGACACACAGTGGTTGATTTGCACCCACCCCTTTTAAAAATGCTGGCAATTATTCCAGCATTTGTTAGCTAAAATCTATCGTTTGTACCACTGGGTATGATTGCTATCGTAATAAAGATTTAAATCGCTGGCCACAAAAACTTCATCGGGGGAAAGAGAAGGCAAAAATGTAGCCGTACACAATTCTGATTGTAATAGGTGATATTCATCGTACTCGTGACGTCGAGTCACGAGAGGCAAACCAGATTCCTCCTCGCTAGGTAAGTCGTACATAGTGGGTAGGGTTTCTTTTTAATGGTTCCTTGGGCTATAGACATGGCTACTCTCCTTTTTTTTGTACCCCATTTAAGCGTTATGAATGGGAAGAAAGACGGTAAAAGTAGTTTCTCCCGGTACTGATTCTACCTCAATTTTTCCTTGATGTTTGTCAATAATCTTCTGGACAATATCCAATCCTAAGCCACTGCCTTCCCCTGGCGGTTTAGTAGTAAAGAAAGGTTCAAATATTTTATTTTTTATCTCTGGTGGTATTCCTGTGCCGCTATCAGTTATACTTATTTTAAATATATCATACTTAGTTTTGGCATCAATAATTAAAGTAGCCTGATTATTCATAGCTTGGATCCCATTGTGTAATAGATTCGTCCAAACTTGATTTAGTTCGTCCGGGTAACAGAGAATCGAGGGAATGTCTCCATAGTTTTTCACCAGTTCAATGCCCTGTTTCAGTTTATTGTTATAAATGGTTAATACCGTATCGATGCCCTTAGTAATCTTAGCTTCTGTCTTTTGTCCGGAATTATCGCAACGAGCATGGGTTTTCAGGGCAAATACTACTTTATCAGCCCGTTCCGCAGCAGTAGCAATTGTTGCCGTACTGGTGCGTAAAGTGGCGAATTGATAAGCCATATTAATAACTTTTCCCCCTTCTGACTCTTCTGTTAAAAGAGGCAAAAACGGTTTGATATCGTAAACTCCGGTGTTAATTAAAGTAGAAGCGATAAAATCTGGTTCTTCCACTCCCAACTCCCACAGTTGTTTTTTAAAAGCCCGATTCAATTTCCGTTTTTCTCTGGTAGATAAAACAGTGGTTTGTTTACTTTGCTGTTGTAGTAAAGCCAAGAAATACTCATGACATTGAGAAGATAGTTCCTGGAAAAATTGCGGAAGCACTTTCAGGTATTCCTGCAAAAAAATCGGCAATGTTATGCACTGAAGAGCGAATCGCTCCCAGGGGAGTATTAACTTCATGGGCCACCCCGGCAATGAGTTGTCCCAAAGCTGCCATTTTTTCCGATTTAATTAGTCCTTCTTGAGTGGTTTTGAGCTGACTGAGGGTATGGGCCAAATCTTCATTTTTCTGCCGCAAAGCTTCCTCTGCTTCCTTGCGAGCGGTGATATTCTCTACCGTACCCTCATAATAAAACAGTTCTCCTTCCTCATCCAGAACCACATGGACGTTTTCCGAGATCCAGATAATTTGGCCGTCGGCGCGATAAACTTGAGATTCAAAATTGGACACCGTCCCATATTCGTCCATCGCCGCGAGAAATTCATGATGACGGCTGAGGTTGACATAAAGCTGAGTACGGTTGAGATTGAATATTAATTCCTGGGCAGAAGAATAGCCATACATCTGAGCTAAGGCCGGATTGGCACTGAGGTATAAACCATCTCTGGTGCTCTGAAAAATACCCTCTGCCGCATTCTCAAAAATGCTGCGATAATTTTCCTCAGCTCCTCGCAGCGCTTCTTCTACTTGCTTGCGATCGCTAATATCCCGGGCGACCCAAATGGTGTTGCGGTCTGAAATAGGGGAAATACTGGCGGTAAACCAAAAGCGATCGTAACCAACACAGAGATCGTATTCAAAATGAACTGCCTTCCCCGTCTCTAAAGACTGCCGGATCTTACTGGACCAAATTGGACCTGTCTCGGACCGATAAAATGATTCTACTGTCTCCCTGATCAGGTCGGCATAAGCTTCATAGACGCGACTGGGATCCGTCGGTGCCACTTCCACATCACCGATCTGATTATCTTCAACTTCAACAATCAGAATAATATCGGTCATAGCGCCAAAAACCGCCCGCATTTTCTCCTCTGAACTGCGGAGATTTTTCTCTAATGCCTTGCGATCGCTAATATCCCGCGCCACCCAAATGGCGTAGTTTTCCCCAATGGGAGAAACATTGGCGGAAAACCAAACTTGGCGTTCACCCCAGATCAGGAAGTACTCCACCTCAGTAGTATGCTGGTTATCCATAGCGGCTTGAATGCAATCCAGGAGGCGATCCGCTGTTGCTATGAGCATGGTTTCGTGGAGAGTCTTCCCCAGAAGCTCCGATGTAGGCTTGGTCAGTTTGGGATTGGTGGATGCAATTTTACAATAGCGTCCTTCTCTATCAAAGACGAAAATCAACTCTGTCATCGCCTCGAAGAAACTCCGCATTTCTGCCTCTGCTGCTGTTAGGGCAGCGGTTCTGGACGACACCTTATCTTCCAGTTCCACATTAGTTTTTTCTAAAGTAGCCACAGTAGCTTGCAGTTCCTTAGCCATGGTGTTAAAAGACTTGGCTAATTCTCTCAATTCAGCCGCCCCTTCTACCTCTACTCGCTGCTCCCATTCCCCGAGGGCTAAATTCTTGGCCGATGCGTTTAAGCGCAGAATCGGCCCCAGCACCCAGCCAGCGCTGCCAATGCCGAAAGCTATGGCCATGGCCAAGGCAATAATATAAACTGAGATTGTAGTGCGAGTGTTAGCAGATATTTCCGTCATAAAGTCCGCTTTCGGTACCACCACCACAATCAGCCAATCAATACCGCCAACATTTTTAAAAGGTACGACTTGCAACAATTGTTCCTGGCCATGGATTTTAAATTTTAACTCTTGGGTATTCTCTATTTGGCTCAGATCGCCGGAGAATTGTTCCTTTAAATATCGGACTGAAGCTGGAATTAAAGGGTCTTCATGGGTTGAATTGGTGGAGAGTAGATTGCCATTGCGCTCTAAGATAAATATTTTCCCCTCCTTGCCAATTTCTAAACTCTGGAGAAATTTACTAATTTGAGCTAGACTCAGATCCACTGCTACCACGCCCCGGAAAGTTCCCGTATCGTCGTAGTAAGCTTGAGAGAGAGTAATTACCCCTAACTTAGGCATATCTTTGAAATCACTTTTAGTCCAAGCGGGTTCTCCCAAGGCTTTAAGCGCAGCTTTGTACCAGGGTATTTCTCGCGGGTCAAAATTGCCTGAACTTGTCAACATTTTGCCCCGGTTGCCATCTTTATCCATGGCATAGGTTTGTAGTTCGTAATTGTGACGGCGAGTCACAATCCCAGTCAATTCTCTTACTTGATAGGTGAGAGTGCCATCGTCCCCCACTGCTAACGCGACAAATTTTCCCTCGGTGGTAGCAAATTGAATCTGACTTACCCCATTGAAGATTTGATATTGCCTCCAGAAATGATTTTTCATGCTCTTCAGGTCTTGGATATTTATCTCACCCAGATCGAGAGCATTGTAATTGAGTTGATTGATTTTCTAGGGGTTTGCTAAGTAGAAATCAAGCTGTTCCCAGATGCGATCCCCCACTTCCTGCATCAATTGACTGGCGAGGTCATTTACTGCTTTTTCCCCATTTTTCCAAGAGGAATACCCCACCAATCCCACTGCCACAAATATTGGCAAGACCATCGGAACGATGATAACTGTGCGGAGGGATACTTTTGGAAGAACTTTGGCTATGGTGCGATTGAGAAATGGGATCGACATTTAGTAGCGAGGGATGCTCCCTGGTAAACCTTTTACTGCCACTTTCATATTATACCTTTCTGCTGCTGTCATGTCAAGGTCTAGATTCTCCCAGCCTAGGACGGCAGGTTGCAGCTTTATTGCCCTATTCCCGATTTAATTACCGTAATTAATTCATTCCCATCCCATGGTTTGCGCAAGCAAGCATATAAATTAACTTGTTTTCTGGCGTCCGATATCGCTTCTTCACTAGCTTGACCTGTTAACATTATTTTAATTATTTCAGGATGATTTTGATGAACCACCTTTAAAAATTCATCTCCTTTCATTCCCGGCATCAACCAATCAGATACGATTAAAATCACTTGATTTTCATCTTCCTCCACCTCGTCGATGATTTCGAGAGCTTCTTCAGCACCTTCAGCAAATTCGTAAAAATAATTATTACCCAAAGCTTTACGGAGTTCTATTTCTAAACTGTTCAAAACTAATAGTTCATCGTCAACGCATAAAATTACCGGTTTAGACATTTCCATGTACCTCCTCGTTTAAAATAATGGCTTGGGCCTCTATCAAGTATAGTAGCATTGTCCCCTGACGAAGATCCGATTAGACCTTTCCTAACCCAGATCTAATATAATGATGATGCCGCCCCTACCATACCCAGTTCCAGTTCTGTCCTCTCTGTTTCTTTTTACCAAAAATCAATGACCACTACCATATCAATTCACGATAGTCATCGGCTCCTGGCGAACCAGCTAGACATGCCACCCCGTCTGTTGTTAGGACCAGGACCATCTAACGTGCCTCCCCGGGTCCTGCAAGCTTTGAGTATGACCACTGTGGGACATCTCGATCCCCTTTTCCTGCAAATGATGGACGAGACCCAAACCTTACTGCGCTACGCATGGCAAACGGATAATCCCATGACAATTCCTGTCAGCGGTACTGGTAGTGCGGCGATGGAAGCAACTCTCGCCAATACGGTAGAACCGGGAGATGTGGTTTTGGTGGGGGTTAATGGTTACTTCGGACACCGTCTCTTGGACATGGCTGGTCGCTATGGTGCCGATACCCGGAAGCTGACCAAGCCTTGGGGAGAAGTATTTTCTCTAGAAGAACTGAGAATAGGTCTTGAAAGCCATCGTCCCGCTATCCTTGCTCTAGTCCACGCCGAAACTTCAACTGGTGCTTGTCAGCCTTTAGCAGGGGTCGGGGAATTGTGTCGGGAGTTTAAGTGCCTCTTGCTGGTGGACACCGTTACCAGTTTGGGAGGGGTCCCCCTATTCATTGATGAATGGGGCATAGACTTGGCCTATAGTTGCAGTCAAAAAGGTCTCGCTTGTCCCCCGGGTATCGCCCCCTTTACTATGAGTCCTCGGGCAGTGGAAAAACTGCTGCAACGTCGCACCAAAGTGGCTAACTGGTATCTAGATATGTCCATGCTGTGCCAATATTGGGGGAAGGAACGCACTTACCACCACACTGCACCAATTAACATGAATTATGCCTTGCGAGAAGCTTTGCGCCTAGTGGCGGAAGAAGGACTGGCAGCCGTTTGGGCAAGACATCAAGCCAATGCGGAGTTGCTTTGGCAAGGTTTGGCAGATCTGGGCTTAACCTGCCACGTGCCCAAAGAATTTCGCCTCCCTACTCTCACTACCGTTATCATTCCTCCAGGAGTAGATGGCAAAGCAGTTGCTCGTCAATTGTTACAGGAATACAATCTAGAAATTGGCGGGGGTTTAGGAGAACTAGCCGGTAAAGTTTGGCGTATCGGTCTCATGGGCTTTAACAGTCGGCGGGAAAATGTAATCTTATTTTTGTCGGCATTGGAACGGGTTCTCAAGGGCTTTTAGTAAAATGTCATATTCGGTGTCTAGAGTAATTTCCATGCTAAAATCAATAATTGCCAGTTTCGGTTCCCTTTATTTTTTATTCTTGCCCTTAGTCTTGCCTCTGCGGGCAGAAGAGGCGACTCCTGCTCAAACCGGAGCCGAAAGCAAAGTGACTCCCAATAACCTTCGTTCTCTAACTCAGTCGGATAGCTTGCTGAGTGTTCAAGGAGGTCGAAGACTAATGGATGAAGCAAAAGAGGCGATCGATAATCAGGAATACGAACTAGCAGCCAGCAAATTAGATGATGCAAGAAAAATTTTTAACCAGTTGTCTAATTTTTATTTAAAACTTGCCCAGAGTTTCTCCGGGATTGAAAATCGGATTTTCGAGGAGCAAAGGGGCAAGGCTAGAGATACTGGTCAAATGCGAGATGAAGCCACTTATCAGTTAGCTTTAGTTTATCGAGCCAAAAATCAGCCGGAACTAGCTGTTCCTTTGCTGGTTCAAGTGATTGGTTCCCAAAATCCGACCACTGAACTGGGTCAGAAATGTTACCAGCAGCTACTGGAAATCGGTTTCGTCGATTCTCCTTATAGTAGCGAACTCTAAACAATTGATACTAATTCTGCCAATAGGAGATGTCTAATGATTACCCTGAATCAAGTTAAAGCAATGATTCAAGGAAAACTGCCCGATGCCCAGGTGATGGTCAAAGATTTGACTGGTGGAGGCGATCATCTAGAGGCAATAGTCGTCTCTTCTGAGTTTGAAGGCCAAACCAGAGTGAAGCAGCACCAAATCGTTTATGAGGCATTGACTGATGCCATGGCGAGTGAAGCAATCCACGCTCTCGCTTTGAAAACTTACACCCCGCAAGCATGGATCGCTACGGGTCAATCTATTTAAGATAATATTAACTCACAATTGGGAGAGGAGAAGATGACACCATCAGTGAAAGAAAGAATCGAAAATCTCATCAACGAGCACAAAATTTTGGTTTTCATGAAGGGTTCCAAGTTGATGCCCCAGTGCGGTTTTTCCAACAACGTGGTCCAAATTATGAATAGCTTGGGAGTCCCCTACGAGACAGTAGATATTTTACAAGACAACGAACTGCGTCAGGGAATTAAAGAATATTCCAACTGGCCGACTATTCCCCAAGTATACATTAATGGGGAATTCATCGGCGGTTCGGATATCGCCATCGAGCTTTACCAAAATAACGAATTACAGGAAATGGTGGAAGTAGCTCTCGCCTCTTAAATTAGTTACCAGTGGATAGTTACCAGTGGATAGTTTAGCATACTAATTTATTGGTACTTTCTATTGCTTACCTGATGCTTGCATAAGTTTGCGGCATCGGTAATTCAAAATTGGAGGGATCCCGCAGAAAACGGAAAGCTTCTTCTTCTAAGCGGTGGATGTGGTATGCTTCTAAAGTATTGCTGTGACGGAGACAAGCTATGTAACCATCAGTATACAAACGCAATTCATCAAAGCTATAACCCCTCTTCCATAAGTACAACATAGCATCGGTAAGTTTTTGGTAAAAACGGATTGTTTGGCTATCTTGAAGCATGATCTTAAAATTGAGCGCGTCTTTTATGGTGGAATGGCTTGTTTTTCGTCGTTTAACTTGATTTTAACTCGGGAAGTGGCGATTGTTACAAGAGTTTAGTCTACTCTATGAGTCGTTCGGAACTGCTGCGTCCCGCTTGATAATCCCCGTACTATCGACAGCCCAATATTGTTCAAACAGTGTGCAATGTGGGTTATCAATTTAATTATAATGCTCTAGGCACCCCTCAGGAGTCTGCATAGTCTGTTTCAAAGCCATTCTTGGGCAGTTTGAGCTTCTGCTTGAATTAAATTATCACGTAATTTTGTCCAATCTACTTTCTCAATAGAACTATCCTCTAGTAACCTTCCTGACTGTAAATATACAACCCGATTGGCAAACTGCTGGGCTAATTCTAATTGGTGATTAACCATTAAAATGGCAGTCTGGGCCCTATTAGCTAATTCAGTTAACAGTGTTATAAGATGAACAGCACGACCTAGATCTAAAGCGGAGGTGGGTTCGTCTAGTAACAAGACTTTCGGTTCCATAACCAAAGCGCGAGCAATGGCTACTAATTGCTTTTGTCCTCCTGAGAGTTCTAATTCGTTGCGATCTAACCAATCTTCTGCTAGCCTCAATCTGTCGCTCGAAGTTTCTACCCTTTCTCTAATTTCCCTTGGAGATAGGTTCTGCAAAACTAAAGGATAGGCTAACGCTTCAAACACTTTCATGCCTAACAGTTTTGGTTCTTGAGGTACTAAGACTACTTGTCGTCTTAGGGAAATAACCGGAATCTCAGCCACAGGGCGATTTTCTAGGGTAATAGAACCGGAAGTTGGGGTACTCAGTCGATTTAACAGCCGCAATAAGGAGGTTTTCCCCGCACCAGAAGGACCGATAATTGCGAGGCGATCGCCTGTTGTAATATTAAAGGAAATATCTTGCACTAAATAAGTAGAACCCACTGAAGCAGTCAAATTTACTCCTTTGACTTTCATAATGGGAGCATTTTTGCTCATTACCCAATTCCCGCTTTCGTTACTGCTGTCCAAATGGTCCAACTATCCACTAATAATAAGAATACAGTACAAATGAATAAAATCAAATACATCCAAGGTTGGGATAGGGGACGAATATCTGTAGTATCAATCCCTGTCTTTTCTGTTACTAATTTTACCATAGCAGCAAACCCAGCTACCCGCATAGGTAATAAGTAAGCCCGTTCTTCTGAGTGAGTCACGAAATAATAAATCAGTCCTCCTTGTCCCGTAGTACGCATTTTCAAGTCTTTAATCTCTGTCCAAGATAAAGACCACCCTTGGCGGAAAAAGGATGGTACCCACGAAGGATAAGTTACTTGAATTTTATCTTCATCTAAAATTACTTTTTCCTTTAAAGCAGCGTACAGGGTTGCTGCTCCTATGGCAATACCAAACCAGAGCAAGTTGGGGGATATGGGGGCTGAAGAAACAGTGGCTAAAAATGGCAGGGATACGGTTAAGGCTAGGTATAAAGTTAACAGAGTGATGCGAATAATGGGAGAAATTGAGAATACAGATGGGTAGGACATTGTTAATTTTTGAACCGCTATTGTAACAGACAGGATGGATTATTTCTAAATGGGTCACAAATTATTACAGCAATTTTCGGCTTTGGTTGGTGGGGAATGTTAAACTTTGTTAAAGAAACCGCAAACGATTGCAGATTTTTGTGTTAGACTCTTATTGTAACAGATATGATGGATTATTTTTAAAGATGGAACAAATTATTACAGAAATTGTCGGTTTGGTTCTCAAGGGGAGTACCATGGAGTTGGGGAAACGGTTTACGGAAGGGGCGATCGCTAAAATAAAGACACTCCGTCAGCTTATTATAACTCGATTGCAAGGAAAACCGAAAGCCAAAGAGGCGATCGCTCAATTAGAAGCAGGTTCTGAGGAAGCATTGACCAGTGACCAGTTACCAGTTACCAGTGACCAGTTACCAGTTACCAGTTACCAGTTACCAGTTACCAGTTACCAGTTACCAGTGACCAGTTACCAGTTACCAGTTACCAGTTACCAGTTACCAGGCGTATGGTGGGAGCCTCAAACCCAAGGTTGAGCTGCTACCATGGTACGTGATTACTGGTCACTGGTAACTGAAAGGTGATTTATATTTGGTTGCACTTCTTTCTCCCTAATTAGATTATTATCATGAACCAAAACAATCAGGATAATGCGACGGGGTTTCAAACTAAAGCAGAATCGGGTTCTCATGTTTATAATGCTCAAGAGATACATTTTCATGATGCTGAGGGTAAAGAGAAGGAACTAAACCCTCCCAATAATCTACCATTCAGCAATGTGAGTAAATTTGTGGGACGTTCTCTGGAAATGTCAACTTTGCATGAAAAGTTGCAAAAAGGCGTTTCTGTGGTCATTTCGGCCATTTCAGGAATGGGTGGAGTGGGGAAGACAGAATTAGCACTTCAATACTCTCGATATCATTGGGAAAATAACCATTATCCTGGTGGGGTTTGTTGGTTGGAAGCTCGTCAGGGGAAATTAGGAACGGAAATTGTCAATTTTGCTCGTTCTCAGTTAGATATAAATCCACCGGAAGGTTTAGATTTAAAAACTCAGGTCCAATATTGTTGGAGACACTGGATAGAAGGGGACGTATTATTGGTTTTGGATGATGTGGTAGCCTATGAAGATATTCAAGCTTATCTTCCTCCCTCCCAGTCTCGGTTTAAAATCTTAATTACCACCAGACACAAAGATTTGCTCTCTTCTTGTGAGGAGTTAGACTTGCAGGTGTTGGAATCAAAAGCAGCACAAGAACTGTTAATTGCTTATATTGGTGAAGAACGGTGGAACCGGGAAGTAGAGGAAGCTGAAGGAATTTGTGCGGATTTGGGATGTCTCCCTTTAGGGATACAACTGGTAGGGAGCTATTTAAAGGGGAAACCAGACCTATCTTGGCAGAAAATGAGACAGAGACTGGGTTTGGAACATCGTTCTTTGAAAGAACCTTCTGGAGACATGACTGCTCAAAGGGGAGTAAAGGCTGCTTTTGAGTTGAGTTGGAAGGAGTTAAATCCAGAACAACAAAGTTTAGCAGGTTTATTGAGTCTCTTTGTTTTAGCTCCTATTCCTTGGTCTGCTGTAAAACAGTGTTTACCGGGAGAAGACGAGGAGGAGGAGTTGGAGGATAATCGAGATGAGATGGTAAATTTGAGTTTGTTGTCAAGGAAGGGAGAAGGGTTTTACCAACTTCATCAGTTGATTCGAGAGTTTTTCCAAGGGAAGGGGAACGTGGATCATATGTCCAGTATGAAGAAAAGGGTGTGTGAGGTTATAGTATCTGTAGCTAAAGAAATATCCCAAACCCCCACTCTTCAGGACATTGAAAGGTTTACTCCCTATATTCCTCATCTTCAGGAAGTGGCTACAGTTTTGACGAAGTGGGTAAAAGATGAAGATATAGTTAGGCCTTTTGTTGGTTTAGGGAGGTTCTATCAAGGACAAGGAGCATATGAGGAAGCAAAACCTTGGTACGAGAAGTGTCTGTCTGTAACCAGAAGTCGTCTCGGAAAGGAATATCCTGATGTAGCAACCAGTCTCAACAACCTGGCTTTACTCTATTTTTCCCAAGGAAAGTACTCCGAAGCAGAACTTCTTTATAAGAAAGCGTTGGCAATGAATAAACGGCTACTCGGAGAGGAACATCCTGATGTAGCTGCCAGTTTCAACAACCTGGCTTTACTCTATTTTTCCCAAGGAAGGTACTCGGAAGCAGAACCTCTTTATAAGGAAGCGTTGGCAATGAGAAAACGGCTACTCGGAGAGGAACATCCTGATGTAGCTGCCAGTCTCAACAACCTGGCAGAACTCTATAAGTCCCAAGGAAGGTACTCGGAAGCAGAACCTCTTTATAAGGAAGCGTTGGCAATGAGAAAACGGCTACTCGGAGAGGAACATCCTGATGTAGCTGCCAGTCTCAACAACCTGGCAGAACTCTATAAGTCCCAAGGAAGGTACTCGGAAGCAGAACCTCTTTATAAGGAAGCGTTGGCAATGAGAAAACGGCTACTCGGAGAGGAACATCCTGATGTAGCTGCCAGTCTCAACAACCTGGCAGAACTCTATAAGTCCCAAGGAAGGTACTCGGAAGCAGAACCTCTTTATAAGGAAGCGTTGGACATTGCTGAACGAAAGCTAGGAAAAGAACACCCCCACACTATTATATTACGGAATAGTCTAGCATTACTTCAATTCATTTTGCTTCTTAGCTAGCTTTATAGCGATGGCTAGATAAGGCTTTTATCTTCCCCACACCCGCCCGTAGCGCTTCAAATCCGGCAATTTAATAATACCATAGACATGAATACCTCTGTGGTCAAATCTAACATTCTGTTGTTTCATCATACCAGGTCCATGGTGGGCAATGCCCACAGAATATCTTATCAAAATAGTAGGGTGGGCATTGCCCACCGTCCAAAGTTATAGCAACCGCCAGGGGGATTGGGACAAGTCCAGATAAGGCTTTTATCTTCCCCACACTCGCCCGTAGCGCTTCAAATCCGGCAATTTAATAATACCATAGACATGAATACCTCTGTGGTCAAATCTAACATTCTGTTGTTTCATCATACCAGGTCCATGGTGGGCAATGCCCACAGAATAGCTTATCAAAATAGTAGGCATTGCCCACCGTCCAAAGTTATAGCAACCGCCAGGGGGATTGGGACAAGTTCAGATAAGGCTTTTATCTTCCCCACACCCGCCCGTAGCGCTTCAAATCCGGCAATTTAATAATACCATAGACATGAATACCTCTGTGGTCAAATCTAACATTCTGTTGTTTCATCATACCAGATCCATGGTGGGCAATGCCCACAGAATAGCTTATCAAAATAGTAGGGTGGGCATTGTCCACCGTCCAAAGTTATAGCAACCGCCAGGGGGATTGGGACAAGTCCAGATAAGGCTTTTATCTTCCCCACACCCGCCCGTAGCGCTTCAAATCCGGCAATTTAATAATACCATAGACATGAATACCTCTGTGGTCAAATCTAACATTCTGTTGTTTCATCATACCAGGTCCATGGTGGGCAATGCCCACCCTACAGAATAGCTTATCAAAATAGTAGGCATTGCCCACCGTCCAAAGTTATAGCAACCGCCAGGGGGATTGGGACAAGTCCAGATAAGGCTTTTATCTTCCCCACACCCGCCCGTAGCGCTTCAAATCCGGCAATTTAATAATACCATGGACATGAATACCTCTGTGGTCAAATCTAACATTTTGTTGTTTCATCATACCAGGTCCATGGTGGACAATGCCCACCCTACAGAATATCTTATCAAAATAGTTTCATCATACCAGGTCCATGGTGGGCAATGCCCACTACGACTCCCAAGGAAAGTACTCGGAAGCAAAACCTCTTTATAAGGAAGCGTTAGACATTGCTGAAAGAAAACTAGGAAAAGAACATCCCCACACTATTATCATAGGAAACAATCTCAAACGTCCACAAAATACCTCATCCAAATAGGTAAGGTAGACATTAACCACATTTTAATCTTCTGTCAAATGATAACAAAGTAAAGAGTATCATATATTAGGTGCTTAAAAACATAAATATTTTAGGGCGGATTGACAGATTTTACCTGGATCTCTAGGGCACTAAATTTACTCAATGACCGTGTTACAAAGCTTTCGGGAGATTGCTATAGCAGTTACCAGTTACCAGTTACCAGTTCTTTCACAAGAGACGACCTCACCCACCCCCTACCCCCAACCCCCCTCTACTCCCCCCAGGGGGAGATCGGGAGGGGGAAAGGGGGTGGGTGGGAGTAGGCGATCGCCAGTTTTCCTTCTGATTTTTCTCTATATTATCGGTATCTTTGTGGTAAAATTCAAAGACTATAACAAGAGTTGTGCACAACCAATTTGCCCAAGAATACCTTATAATTATTAAGAGAAGTAACATCAGAAGTGCCACGTACCCCGATGAATAAAAAATATCTTCAAAGTGCTATTGTGGTGATACATCAATTACCGCGCCACCCAGAAACTCTCTGGTTGTGATTCACCATCACAACTACGTTGAGAATTTTAGGGAGGGGAAAAGTGCAGGAGGAGGCGATTAATGAATTAAAAGTCATGTTCCTTTCCCCACGGCGGGAAAATACGTTAGAATTGGAAATTATAATTAACCAGCGATAATTGTCAGCACCCCGCTCTGAAGAGACGTTGCTCTCGAGCCTCCAACTTTAGATAGCTGACCAGCCTAAGTCTTTAAAAGGACTACGTTATTGGCAAGAGTTAAAATTCCTACCTTGAGGTGCTTGCCAGCTTCAAGCTCTAGAACCGGATGGTTAAACAGTCTTACGAGGGGTAAAACAGTGCTGTCTGGATAGTACCGACCGATAACATTGGCTCGGCAAACTTTACGACCGAATTGGAGGTTTGGGGGATACAACAATTTCCCCCACCCCCGCTCCCGTGCCTTCCTCGTGAAAAAATGAATAAGACTTCAAACCGGATTTGGATTTACGATACCACCCTTAGAGATGGTGCTCAAGCTGATGGAATCTCCCTCTCTGTAGGAGACAAGCTGCGTATTGCCCATCAACTGGACGCTATGGGGATTCCCTTTATTGAAGGGGGGTGGCCCGGCGCCAATCCCAAGGACGTACAATTCTTTTGGCAGCTGAAAGAAGAACCTCTCAGCCAAGCAGAAATAGTGGCTTTTTGTTCCACCCGTCGTCCCCACAAAGCAGCAGCTGAAGATAAAATGCTCCAAGCCCTGCTGACAGCAGGCACTCGCTGGATTACAATTTTTGGCAAATCCTGGGATCTCCACGTCACTAAAGGTCTGAAAACCACCTTAGAGGAAAACTTGGCCATGATTGGGGATACCATTGAGTATCTGGGCAGTCAGGCCAGAAGGGTAATTTACGATGCAGAACACTGGTTTGACGGCTACAAGCAGAATCCGGATTATGCCCTCCAAACCCTGAAAGCTGCTCTGGACGCGGGGGCTGAATGGTTGGTTTTGTGCGATACTAATGGAGGTACTCTGCCTCACGAAATCAGTCAAATCCTTGGGGAGGTAAGGAGAGTTTTTCCTGTATTACCTAGTTCCGATTCAGCCCCCAAATTGGGCATTCATACCCACAACGATTCCGGCACAGCCGTAGCCAATAGCCTCGCAGCAGTGAGAGAAGGAGCCACCATGGTCCAGGGTACCATCTCAGGCTATGGGGAACGTTGCGGCAATGCTAACCTCTGTACTGTGATTCCCAATTTACAACTGAAAATGGGCTATACCTGTCTTGAGTCGGGACAGTTAACAGAATTAACGAAAACAAGTCGTGTGGTGAGCGAAATTGTCAATTTAGCTCCCGACGAACGGGCTCCTTTTGTGGGACGTTGCGCTTTTGCTCACAAAGGGGGTATCCACGTTTCCGCAGTGGAACGGAATCCCCTCACTTACGAGCATATTCAACCGGAAGCTATCGGTAATGAGCGTCGCATTCTCATTTCTGAGCAGTCGGGATTGAGTAATGTTTTAGCAAAAGCTCGTAATTTTGGCATCCAGTTGCAGAAGCAAGATCCAGCATGTCGGGAAATTTTGGAACGTCTGAAAGAATTAGAACATCAAGGCTACCAGTTTGAAGCAGCAGAAGCAAGTTTCGAGTTGCTCATGCGTTCTGCTTTGGGAGTCCGCCAAGAAATGTTTCAATTCAAAGGTTTCCAAGTTCATTGCGATTTGCACCAAGGGGAAGGAACGCCCTATAATAATGCCTTGGCAACTATTAAGGTAGCCGTTAAGGGGGAAGATATCTTAGAAGTAGCTGAGGGAGAAGGCCCTGTCTCCGCACTAGATAAAGCATTAAGGAAAGCCCTCGTGAATTTTTATCCCCAAATTGCCGCTTTTTATCTCACGGATTATAAAGTACGCATTCTGGATGGAACTGCGGGTACGGCGGCGAAAACTCGCGTCTTAGTAGAGTCCAGTAATGGGGAGCAGCGTTGGACAACTTTAGGGGTTTCTCCTAATATTCTGGAGGCTTCTTATGAAGCTGTGGTGGAAGGAATAGAATATGGTTTGTTATTATCAGACTGTATAGTACGTAATCTTAGATAGGTGAGAGTATAAAATGAGTGAACGAGAGCAGAACGCCAAAATTAACAAACTCCAAAGACAATTAGTTAATGCAGTGGAACGGATCAAAACTTTAGAACTGGATGTAGAACCAGAGGGAAGAATTAGTGAAGGATTTACCGTCTTAGAAAAACATATGGATGAACGGTTTGATCACATGGATGAAAGGTTTGACTACCTGGAAGCTCGTATCAACAGGATGGAGAAACAGTATAACTCACGGTTCGATCGGATGAAGCATCAATTCAACCGACTACAGGGTAAACTTGAAGTAATTCTGGATGCTATCACGGGAATAAGCGACCTCCCAGAAGACGAAACAGAGGAAATATAAGCGCCGCCCCGATTTGGGGTAGTAATTACCGAACTTTTACGAAAATAGACTTGCACAAACGGGACTAGATGAGTTATAGTTTATATTATGAGTGCTTCCCGGTGGCTTAACAGGAGTTGGAAAGCACTGCTCAAAGGAGCATGTGTAAAATTCAGATATTTGATTAAATAAGCGTGTATGACTAATCAGGTTGCTCACCCGATGGTGGCGTTGCAGCGAAAAGTCTCTTCACTGGTGTCCTCAAAAATTTTCAAACCAGAAGAGCAAATTTGGAAAATTGCCTTTCTTTACGGCGATCGCTGGGGATATTGGAAACGAGAACTGCTGGAGTTTGGCTTCAGTCTGGAAGATCCGGTCCAAGAATTGCTAATGGTGGAACAATGGGATGAAGACTAGGTAGTTGACATTTACCATATGTATAGAACCCATTTGAGATCTTTTTAAGTAGTGGCTAGCCTTTTAAGCATCAGTCGGACAAAACATAGACTAATCTTGGTATTAGCCTGCTCAAGAGTCCTTTCAAAGTTTTTGACCAAACTCTTGCATCTTTCCATCCACGAATTAGTTCTTTCAATCACCCACCGCGCTTTTACTGGCACAAAACCGGTTTTTCCTTCCTTTTTCTTTTGAGCTTTTGATGGTTTACGGGAGACCTTAAATCTAATCTTAGTCATAATCGCCGGATAAATTTTATGTAATTCCTGGGTCAGTTTTTCTGGGTGATATCCATGGTCAAGCAAAATGGTAATCTTGGGGATGTTGACTGGTTTAGACTTGAAATAATCTATGTTTTTCGATAACATTTCAATCAAACCCACATCGTCAGATACCGATGCTTTGGTGCAATGACTAAAAAAAGGAAAGCCCAAAGTATCTACTGCTAGATGTCTTTTAAGACCATTGGTAGACTTGTAAAAACAAAACCCTTTCGACTTTACACTGGCGTTACAGGTATTTTTTACCGCTTGGGAGTCAATGATGATTAGGGTTGTCCATTGCCCTTTTTTTTTAACTTGCTGACGGACTCTACTATGCAAGATATCTCTGATTGCTTCGATTACCCCAAGCGATCGCCACTGTTTGTAGTACCAAAATACTGTGGAATAGGGGGGCAAGTCTTTGGGTAAGTCACACCAATTACAACCATTCTTTAATTGGTACAAGATACCATCTAAAATCTGCCTTTTACTCCATTTTGGTGGTCTTGTCTGTTTCTTTTTGGGCAACAGAGGTTCTATTATTTTCCACTCCCCGTCTGTCAAACTACTTGAGTACGGCATTTTTTCCCTATTTTACTCCACAACAGAGATCTCAAATGGGTTCTATAAGGCTGGGTTAGGGTGAGGATACTATCCTCTGGATCTGGGTTTGATTCATCTGGATGGGAGCCTATGGGGATTACTTGTTTGCTCATGTAGCCAATCCTCTATATACTAAACTTTTCGGCCTGGTATATGTTAGCAAAGTTATTGTCTAACGGAGAGGGAGGGATTCGAACCCTCGTTGACGTTGCCGCCAAACAGCATTTCCAGTGCTGCGCCTTCAACCACTCGGCCACCTCTCCAGGTAGTGTCACATTTTTCTATTATAATTTCCTCATGGTGCTTTTGTCAATACCTTTTTCTAAATTTTTTTCGATGCGGGGCGCAAGCCTTGCCCCTTAACTTACATAACTAATGTGATAAAATAAAATTATTGTGAAAAAATATTATAATATTAAGATTCATAATCGCCAAACAGGTACTTTTCACACAGTCAGAGTACGGGAAGATGAGTATATTCTCCACAGCGGGGAAGATCAAGGGGTTTCTCTGCCCTTTTCTTGTCGCAATGGAGCTTGTACCACCTGTGCTGTCCGGGTCCTAGCAGGGAAAGTCCATCAACCAGAGGCCATGGGACTATCCCCTGAGTTAAAGCAACAAGGTTACGCTCTCCTCTGTGTTAGTTATCCCCGTTCCGACTTGGAAGTGGAGACCCAAGACGAAGATGAAGTCTACGAACTACAATTCGGGCGTTATTTTGCTAAAGGAAGAGTGCGGTTTGGACTTCCCTTAGAGGAAGATTAGGGGGCGACGGATTGGTGAGGTTCAGAAAAATTATTGCCTGGTGGCTTTGCTGCTTTTTGTTGGTGGCTTGTCAGTCAAGCCAACCACCTCAGGGATTGACAGTACAAGTGCAGCGGGTTGTCAGCGGACAAACTTTGGAAATTCTTTCCCCCGAGAATCAGCAATTGCGCGAAAGAGTGAGAATGATTGGTATTCAGGCACCGGATCTGCGCCAAGAACCCTGGGGAAAGGCGGCGAAAAGGAAGCTGGAAGAATTGCTACTTGATGAAAACGGTGAGTTCTCATGGGTGTTGTTGGAGGGATCGGGGCAAAAAGACAGATTTGGACGTCTCCTAGCCTATGTGTGGTATGATAATAAGCTGGTAAATGAAGAGTTAGTGGCATTGGGCTATGTTTTGGCTGATGCAGAATTAGCGCCCAAATACGGCCAACGTCTCGCCCGGGCGCAGGAATATGCCCGAGTCATGGGTTACGGTATTTGGCAGTTAGAACAACCGCTGCGCTTAACTCCCCAAGAATTTCGCTCCCAGAATCCTTCTTAATTATGAGCCAACACTCTACAGCAGAACTGGAAATTTTCCTCGATATTGCTACGGAAGCTGCTATGTCAGCTGGGGCGATCGTGAAAAACTACTGGGGTAAAATTGAGCACTACGAAGAAAAAGGACGGGCTGGAGATCTAGTTACCGCAGCGGATAAAGCAGCGGAAGCAGAAATATTGAAGGTTCTGGGGCGCCACCTACCGGACCACGGTATTCTTGCCGAAGAATCCGGTACTCTGGGAGGGGATAGGAGGGAATATCTCTGGGCCATCGACCCTCTGGACGGGACGACTAATTTTGCTCACGGCTATCCCGTGGCAGCAGTTTCCGTGGGCTTAATGATTAGGGGGGTTCCTACAGTAGGGGTAGTGTACAATCCCTTTCGTGATGAATTATTTCGTGGGGCAAAAGGCTTGGGGGCTACCCTGAATCGCTGCCCCATCGCCGTCTCCCAGACAGAAAAATTGGCTAGAAGCCTTCTGGTAACTGGTTTTGCCTACGATCGCAGGGAAACTGCTGACAACAACTACGCCGAGTTTTGCCATCTGACTCACCTGACTCAGGGGGTGCGGCGATCCGGTGCGGCAGCTTTGGATTTGACTGATGTGGCTTGCGGGCGGTTAGATGGTTACTGGGAAAGGGGAATACATATTTGGGATGTTGTGGCAGGAATAGTGCTGGTGGAGGAGGCTGGGGGAAAGGTGACAGCCTATGATGGTAGTGCTATTGTTTTGGAGTCAGGACGCATTCTTGCAACCAACGGTACCATTCACTCTAGTCTCAGTCAAGCACTGGGGGAAACTCCTAAGATGAGAATTAAAGAAATCTGAGAGATACTAGGAGAAGATAGCTTTTATGATTATGAGATAGCACCCTATGCTTTTTCACATCCAACACGGACTTTTTAAACTGGATCTCACCGATTACTATGCTCTCTTAGGTATCTCTCTGGATGCAGACTCGAAACAGATTCGCCAAAGATATCTGAATATTGCTCGTCAACTGCATCCGGACACTCGTCCCGGAGAAGATAAGGAAGACTTGAAGCAGGCAACTCAAATTCTATCTAAATTGGTCAATCCCGCTTACAAAGTGTTATCTAAAGAAAAGTTTCGCAATGAGTTTAATTCCATTCTATCTCAGATGGGTAAGCGTCAGGCATCCGAAGGGGGTAAAATTACCATCGCAAGTGAGGACGCGAAGGATTTGTTTAAAGCTGAGGCTAATTTAGAGTTGCTATATAACCAGAAAATAGAAGAGCTAGCACTTGACCAATATCAGTCTCTAGAAACAAACGTGCTAGGGAATATAATTGCCCAGATCAGCGAGCTAAATTTGGTATACTTGATTCTCAAGGAAGGGACTCAGTTAAAGCCAATAAAGATGGCTGAGGAGAATCAAAATACCCAGAGTTCTCAACCAACAGCAAAACAAGTAGATCCTGTGATTCGTCGCGCTCAAGAGTATCTCAGTCAAGGAAATGTTGACAAAGCAATCTTGAAGTTGCGGGAAGGACTCAAGGTTAACCCGAATCATAGCAGCTATCATGGTTTGCTGGGATTGGCTTATTTGAGGCAAAACCAACTGGGAATGGCTAAAGTTCATATCAACAAAGCTTATGCATCCAATCCTCAGGATACCTTCGCAATCCAAGGTAAATCAGCACTGAGGAAAGCTACCACTGCTGTGGCAGATAAGACTAAGGGTAAGGAATCTAAGAAGGGTGGTATGTTTGGCACTTTCTTTGGCGGGAATAAAAAGAAGTAATATTTTAAATAAATAACTTGTTAATAGTACTATATTATGCATAAGCAAACACACTTTTCTTGTCCGAGTGGGTTTCCTGAATTTCTCCCTGGAGAAAAGCGCTTGGAATTATATTTGCTAGATACTATTCGTCAGGTGTTTGAACGTTATGGCTTTACTCCCATCGAAACACCTGCGATCGAGCGTTTGGAAATACTGCAAGCTAAAGGAAATCAAGGGGATAATATTATTTATGGTATTAATCCCATTCTCCCGAATGTACCTGAAGCCGAAAAAGCATTGGCTCGGTCCAAAGGGGAGGAGAGGGGGTTGAAGTTCGACCAAACAGTTCCTCTAGCTGCTTATATTGCGCGTCATCTCAATGAACTGACATTTCCTTTTGCTCGCTATCAAATGGATATGGTTTTTCGGGGAGAACGAGCAAAAGACGGGCGCTATCGTCAATTTCGCCAGTGCGATATCGACGTGGTGGGACGGGGAAAGCTGAGTTTATTGTACGATGCTCAAATTCCTGCCATTATTGCGGAAATTTTTGAGGCCATTGAGATTGGGGATTTTTTAATCCGAATTAATAATCGCAAGATACTGACAGGTTTCTTTCAGTCTATCGGTTTGGTCGGGGATAAGATTGCCTCTTCTCTGCGTATTATAGACGGTGCGGAAAAAATGGGTATTCCTAAGGTGAAAGCAGCACTGACGGGGGAAGGGTTATCCCCAGAACAGGTGGAAAAAGTGCTGGCTTTTACTAGTATTGGGGGTACGGTGGATGAGGTTTTGGCTAAATTGAAAGATATGGCTGCGAACCCCCCCCTTAATCCCCCCCCTAAGAAGGGGGGATCATCCTCTGGTGGTGATAGTTCGGTCTTGAATGAGGGAATTAAAGAATTAGAAACAGTAATTACCGGGGTGGGTCATTTGGGAGTACCCTCAGAACGTTTTTCCGTTGATTTGTCTATTGCTCGGGGACTTGATTATTACACGGGAACGGTTTACGAGACTACTTTAATCGGGAATGAGGGTTTAGGGAGTATTTGTTCTGGAGGGAGGTATGAGGGTTTAGTGGGGACTTTTGTGGGAGAGAAAATGCCGGGAGTGGGCATTTCTATCGGTTTGACCCGGTTAATGAGTCGGTTGCTCAAAGGTGGTATTCTTAAGTCTCTGTCTCCTACCCCCACTCAGGTAATGGTGGTTAATATGTCAGAAGATTTGATACCTTTATATTTACAAGTATCTCAGCAACTGCGACAGGGGGGATTAAATGCTGTGACGAATTTTGACAAGCGTCCTCTGAAGAAACAGTTGCAGCAAGCAGATCGGTTGGGTATTCCTTTTTGCGTCATTATTGGTGAGGTGGAAGCGTCCAAAAGTTCCTGCGGTTTGAAGGATATGCGTCAAGGAGAACAAATTGACGTTTCTTTAGGGGAGTTGGTACCTGAGGTGCTGAAACGATTGTAAAATTTGCGCCTTTCTTTGCGTATGCAGCGCCTTTGCACGACACATTCTTATAAAAGGAGAGATGATGAAAGCCGAGGATTTCTTTAACGAAGGAGAGCAGAAACGGGAGAGAAGAGATTATGAGGGGGCGATTGCCGATTACACGGAAGCAATTCGTCTGGATCCTAATAATGCAGACGCCTACAATAACAGGGGTAATGCTCGCTATGAGTTGGAAGACTATATAGAGGCGATCACCGATTTCACGGAAGCCATTCGTCTGGAGCCTAAGTTAGCTTTAGCTTACCACAACCGGGGTACGGCTTTATATCAGTTGGAAGACTATCAGGGAGTCATAGAAGATTACACGGAAATTATTCGCCTCAATCCTAACTATCCAGAAGCCTACAACAATCGGGGTTTTGCTCGCTATGAGTTGGAAGACTATCAGGGGGCTATACAAGATTACGATGTTGCTATTCGACTCAAACCTAATAATGCTTTAGCTCACCGCGACAGAGGTTTGGCTCGGAAAGCTTTAAAAGACTATCAGGGAGCGATCGCCGATTATAACGAAGCTATCCGTCTGGATCCTAACTATGCTAACGCCTACTATAACAGAGGTGTTGCTCGCGATGACTTGAAAGATTATAAGGGGGCGATACAAGATTACGATGCTGCTATCCATCTTAATCCTAACGATGCTTTAGCCTACTACAATCGGGGTTTGGCTCGCTATGAGTTGAAAGACTATGAGGGGGCGATCGGGGATTATACGGAAGCCATTCGTCTAATTCCTAACTATCCAGAAGCTTACAAAAATCGGGGTTTGGCTCGCTATGAGTTGAAAGATTATAAGGAAGCGATACAAGATTACAATAAAGCTCTTCTTATTAATGGTAACGATGCGGATGTCTACTATAACAGAGGTAACGCTTGCATAAAGTTGAAAGATTATAAGGGGGCGATACAAGATTACGATGCTGCTATCCATCTTAATCCTAACGATGCTTTAGCCTACTACAATAGGGATTTTGCTCGCTATGAGTTAAAGGATTATCACTGAGCCATAGAAGATTACACGAAAGCTATTGGTTTAGATCCTAACAATGATTTAGCTTATCACAATCGGGGCAATGCTCGCAAAGAATTGGCAGAATATCAGTGGGGCGATACAAGATTACGATACTGCTATTCGCCTCAATCCTCATAATGTCTTAGCTTATCACAATCGGGGTAATGCTCGCAAAGCTATAAAAGACTTTGAGGGGGCAATCTGGCGGATACGCCAGATCGCCTATTACACGGAAGTTATTCGCCTAAATCCAAACTATGCTGACGCTTACTATAACAGGAGTGCTTTGATATGATTTATCCTTTGGACTCCTCATATCGCTGTTAAGAGGGACATCCCGTTAAACCAAGCTCCAGCTTATATGTGGCTTACGCCGCAACTTTTCACTGGAAACGAGTCGCACTTACGGAAACGGTGCGTTACGGCGGTGGGCGATGCCCACCCTACGCGACTTGGCGGCTTTGCGCGAAACCAAACCTACGGCTTAAAAGTACTAGTAGGGTGGGCAAGGTAGTAGAAAATTTATAATTCATAATTGGAGATTAATTTAAGACTTTGCCCACCAGCCCAGAGCTTTCTGGTTCGGTGGGCAATAATAAATTTATCCTCATATTAAGAGTATCAAACGTTTCCCCAATTGCCCACCCTACGGGCTTTACGGAAACTGTCGTGGCAACCTTAAAATAGGGGATTAGGCAGGGTGTGGGGTGTGGGGAAGAGGGGGAAGAGGGAGAAGAGGGGACAGGACTGCATAACCCAAAATCTATTGCACCATTTTAGCTTTGTCACGACACTACGTTGTCTTCAACATAAATATTCTATGTCTAAATGTGTCTATTAATTTGTGGCATAGAATTTGAGGCAAGGATTACAAAATTACTGATTGAAGAATATCCGGCACCATCCATGGCGGGTCCGCCCTTACTAAATCCCCTGTATTATTATATATTTATCATAGGGGAATAAAAGATGATAAATACAGATGAGTTATTTAGTTTAATAGAGCAGTCCAATATTGATGTTAGACTGACAAATAAAGCAGAAGTCCTTAAATAAAAGGTATTTTCTTCACGATTCTCCCTTTTCTGTTTCCGGTTCCACGTGATATGATAGCAGATTATTGAATCTACTAACTAAGTTAGAGTAAAGTGTTGGATAAGGAATAAGAGGAAAATGCTATAACTTGAAATTCACAGCTCGCAAAAGCTCAATAAGGAGCGAATTGCGACCTTAGCAGCTGTATTGAGTTCTTATAACAAAGAAATATGAATCAAGAGGAAGAGCCTAAAAAAAATTCACCATTTAGTTCTCAAATAGATAAAACAGAGAGTAAAGATAATCTTTCAATTTTATCTATTCGACGAGACGGCAATACACAGCCGCGAAATAAAATAAATTCAAATACAGTCAAAGAATACGCGGAGAGTATGAAAAGAGGGGATATATTCCCCCCCGTACTAGTCTATTTCGACGGTACGGACTACTGGTTAGCAGACGGCTTCCACCGCATTCTAGCTTCAGAGTCCATCGGTATAAGGTCCATTTCAGCAACAGTCAGAAGGGGAACCCAACGGGACGCAATCTTCTATTCAGTTGGGGCTAACGCTACCCATGGACTGCGACGAACCAACGCGGATAAGCGACGGGCTGTGTTGATTCTTTTAGAAGATGAAGAGTGGAGCAAATGGACTAACGTTGCTATTGCCAAAGCTTGCGGGGTCGCTGAAAGTTTTGTGCGAAAACTCAAAAAAGAGTTTAACATCGTACAAAACGATGTCAGAACTTACGTTACCAAACACGGCACCCAAAGTACCATGAATGTAGCTCAAATCGGCAAAGGCAGCAAGAAGCACCAAGACGGCGCACAAATGACAACCTCTGAAATAACGGGGGATAAAGAGAAGAAAAAAGCCAATAACACTGGAACAGCAGCAGAAAAGTCGGGGAAGTATCTTTCTCACGAGTCAACAGCAACTGGGTCCTCAGGAGGGGCAAAAAAAGAGCAAGATAATTTCGACCAGTTCCTGGGTAATTTGGAAAATCTCAGTCAGGACAAAATTGAAGCTATGATTAAGGGACTAGTTAAAAATTCACCGACTAAGTTTTGTAATGCATTAGTCAATAATGTTGATTGGCTTCCAGAGTCTATACTTTATGAAGTATGGAATAATATCGGCGCGCGCATTAGTGATGAAAATCTTCCCCTTTGAATAGGAGGGTGTAGGGTAAAACAGTGACCTTGTACCATGACAGTTACCAGTTACCAGTTACCAGTTACCAGTTACCAGTTACCAGTTACCAGTTACCAGTTACCAGTTACCAGTTACCAGTTACCAGTTACCAGTTACCAGTTACTAGTTACCAGTTACCAGTTACCAGTCCTGCTCATGCCAACCGGGGCAGTCAGGCAGTTACCAGTTACCTTCCACCAATAAGTGGCTTGCCACCAAATAAGTGGTGGGGGCCTCAAACCCAAGGTTGAGCTGCTACCATGGTACGTGATTACTGGTCACTGGTAACTGAAAGGTGATATTTTGTTTTATCAACCACTTAAATAAGTTATTTCAAGTATTACTGGAGAGTGTAGGGGCAGGGCGCACAACCCCGACAGTTGCCTGTCGGCCCTACACCCGCCCTTGGGCGCTATATAGGCTTTGAAAGAGTTTCTTACCGTCTGTGGCGCCGAGAATGGGGTCTGAAGCCCTTTCCGGGTGGGGCATCATTCCGAAAACATTACCTTTTTCATTAGTAATAGCAGCGATATTATTTAAGGAACCGTTGGGGTTGGCTGTGGAGTTGATTTCCCCTGAGGGGGTACAATAGCGGAAGAGGACTTGACCCTTATCTTCTAAAGCTTTGAGGGTATGGGGGTTGGCGTAGTAACGACCTTCACCGTGAGCGATAGGTAGGGTAATAACCTGTCCGGGAGAGTAGGATTGAGTACAGGGAAGGTCCGTTCGTTCTACTCGCAAGGAGACGCGATCGCAGATAAAATGTAAGTTTTCATTGCGAATTAAGATTCCCGGTAACAATCCAACCTCTGTTAAAATTTGGAAACCATTGCAGATACCCAGGACTATTTTCCCTTGTTGGGCGTGAGTGACGACGCTTTTCATAACTGGGGAAAAACGGGCGATGGCACCGCACCGGAGATAGTCTCCATAGCTAAACCCTCCTGGGATAATGATAATGTCCAAATCAGCCAGATCCGTCTCTTCGTGCCAAACCATGCGGGTTGGGAGGTTTAGTAAATTTTGGGTAACCCAAGCTACGTCGCGATCGCAGTTAGAGCCCGGAAAAACAATAATCCCAAATTTCATCATCTCAATTCAAAACGATAATTCTCAATGGTGGGGTTAGCCAAAAGTTGGTCACACATCTGATTTAACTGCATTCGTGCGCTCTCTTCTGAAGTTGCTGCAATGGTAAGTTCCACATATTTACCAATTCTAACCCCCTCTACTCCTTCATAGCCTAGCTGTTTCAGCCCCTCCGATACAGCAGTCCCTGCGGGATCGAGAACTGAAGGTCGTAGAGTAATGTAAATGCGAGCATTATATTTGTCCATGGAATTTTTGGCTGATTGTCCTTGGTTGATTGTAAAATATAGAAAAACATATTGGAATCCATGGCGTCATTTCAGGAGTAAATCTTACCGAAATAATTGGGTCTAAAGCCCCGTGCTTTTAGCACGACTTTATAGTCTTATCCAGAATTGTCTGTGATAAAATAGAGTCATGATAGTTAGAGAAGCCAAGTTATTATTAGGTTCTGAGACTCAATATCGAGCTTTAGATGATGCCATCCGTACAGCTCAGTTCATTAGGAACAAGGCTGTTAGATTTTGGATGGAAAATCGAGGAACCAATAAAGCTAGACTGTCTAAGCTATGCAAGGAACTTGCTCAAGAATTTCCTTGGGCTAAGAAGTTAAACTCTATGGCTAGACAAGCTAGTGCTGAAAGGGCTTGGATTTCAATTTCTAGCTTCTATCGACGTTGCAAAGAGGGTGCTAAGAAAAAGGGATTTCTCAAATTCAAAAAGCACTCCAGGTCGGTTGAGTACAAAACATCAGGCTGGAAACTCTCTGAGGATTGTCAGTCAATCACCTTCACAGATGGTTTTGAAGCGGGTCAGTTCTCTCTATTCTGTAATCAGGAAACCAGAGAGGATTTATTCAGACTCAAAATCAATCGAGTGAGAGTTGTTAGGAGATCTGACGGCTACTATGCTCAGTTCTGCTTTGATGCCAACCGTAAAGAGCAGGGAAACTACACAGGAAACGTTGTCGGGCTTGATCTAGGTCTGAAGTACTTCTATAAAGACCAGAATGATAATGGGGTTGTCTACCCTCAATATCTGAGAAGAGCAGGGCGTAAACTGAAGAAACTACAACGGAGACTATCCCGCAAGTTTGTGAAGGGCAAAGAGCAAGAATCCAATAACTACCATGATGCCAGAGTGAGACTTGGTAAAGCTCATCTGAAGATTCAAAGACAGCGTAAAGACTGGGCTATTAAGGCGGCTCGGTGCGTAGTTCACTCTAATGATGTGATTGTCTATGAGGATCTGAAGATTCGGAATATGGTGAAAAATCATCACCTAGCAAAGTCAATCTCTGATGCTGGCTGGTATCAATTCACTCAATGGCTTAACTACTATGGTCAGATTTGGGATAAGACAGTGATTGCTGTCAATCCTAACTTCACTAGTCAGGATTGCCCTAAATGCGGCCATAGAGTTAAGAAGTCACTCAGTACTAGAACCCACAGTTGCCCTAGTTGCAAGTTGGAGATCTGCCGAGATACTGCGGCTGCGATGAACATCTTGCAGAAGGGCATGAGCATTCTAGGGGTCGAGTGGAATCAACACAGTACCGATAGATTTTAGCTAACAAATGTGGGCTATCTCCCAATGCAGTCACTCTCGCGCAGAGGCGGGACGGCACGGAGAATTAATAAACAGGCGCTTCAAGCGCTCATCCATATCATGTTATTCTCTGCGCCTCTGTGTCTCTGTGAGCTTCCATTAGAAAGTAACTGCTCTTTGTTCTATTTTGTCAGCTTGGTTATCGCTGTGTTTCCAATATACCTAATTAAAAGCCTTTTGGCAAACCCACCCCCCAACCCCACCCACCCCTACCCACCCACCCCTACCCACCCACCCCTACCCACCCACCCCTACCCCCTCCCAGGAGGGGAACCAGGAGGGGAACCAGGAGGGGAACCAGGAGGGGAACCTGGGAGGGGGGCGAAAGGGGGGGTGGGTGCAAATCAACCACTGTGTGTCAACCCTAGGGCATGGGGAAACTGAGCTAGACAATAGCCGAACGCCAATGGGGGAGAGTCCCGCCTCTGTTTGTCATGGGAAACCAGATCAAGTAAGCGGTCTCGTTAGTAACCTGGAATGAATGAGAATCACCGACGCTTTCAGCGCGGTGAGTATGTCAATTTGTTGAAAATCGCTACTCAATTGCGGATATTGCCCTGTTTGCCTATACTCATGTTGCCGCAGATGGTGGGTTTGACTTGGGAGAGTTTCCGGCGTTAGATGGGTGGATTGAGAGGGTGAGGGGGCAGGAGGGTTTTGTGGAGATGGGTTGACGCTGTTGGGTTTCGTGCCCCGACAGTTGCCTGTCGGCCCAACCTACTATAAAAATAGGTGAAGTCAGCACCCCGCTCTAAAGCTATGGGCGGTGGGTTGGCGAGGCTAACATTACGACCGAATTGGAAGTTTTGCTTGCTCTATTAGCCCTCAACCCCTTCTCGGGGTTTTCTCACGGCGACTAAAGTCGCTACCCGTTTTCATCCCCGCTGATCAAAGACGGGGTTTCCAACGAAGGGATTTATTCATGAAAAGGGAACGTACCAGCTCTCAAAAAATAATTTTGCACTTGCTCAACCAGCTAAAGCGGTCCATTTCCGCCCAGGAACTGTATTTGGAACTGCGGGAACGGAAGCAAAAGATGGGACTTGCGACGGTCTACCGTTCCCTAGAAGCCCTGAAAATGGAAGGAGTAGTGCAGGTGCGCACATTAGCAACGGGAGAGTCCCTCTACAGTTCCATTGCTAAAGACCAACATCATCTCACCTGTTTAAATTGTGGACAATCCATTCCCATTAATCAGTGTCCAGTTCAGGATTTGAAGAATCATTTAGAAGAGTCCTATGATTTTAAAGTGTACTATCATACCTTGGAATTTTTCGGACTTTGTCACCTATGTGACTTATAGCAGTCGCCAAGGTGATTGAACTTGGTGAGTTGGATATAGTTGGAGCATTATGTTCTAACCCTTACTTGTCGGCAATTTTCAAAGCATGCTACCTGGGAACTCATAACTGGTAACTGGTAACTGGTAACTGGTAACTGCTATAGCTACAGCTAATGGTTAACTAGGGCGGCGGGTCCTATCATACCGGACCCGGGTGTCGAAGCTGCTGTAAATCGAAATCGAGAGTATTATCCTCGCCCTTTTGCTTATCCCCCACCAGGGAACGCACCCCTTCTAAAGTGGAGACAATATTTCTTGGATCCATGAACATTACCTTGCTACTATCACTACTACCAATAGTTTGAGCCATATCTAAATAATGTTGAGCCAGTAGGAACTGAAGAGCTTCCCCCGCACTGGGATCTGCTTTAATAGCTTCTGTTACAATAGCCATCGCTTTAGCAGTTGCTTCCGCTTGTAGTTCTTGAGACTGTCTTTCTGCTTCCGCCTTGAGAACAATCGCCTCTTTTGTGGCTTCTGCTTCCAGGATAGCAGCCTTTTTCCGCGCTTCTGCTTCCAAAACCCTAGCGGAGGCTTGACCTTGAGCTGAGTTCACCGCAGCATCTCTTTCCCCTTCCGAAGTAAGGATGGCAGCCCGTTTTTTCCTTTCCGCCGCCATTTGCAATTCCATGGACTCTTGAACTGCTTTAGAAGGAACAATATCCCGCAGCTCCACCCTAGTTACTTTAACCCCCCAAGGATCCGTGGCAATATCCAGTTCCCGCAGGAGAATTTCGTTGATTTCTGTGCGGGCAGTAAAGGTTTGATCCAATTCCAGTTTACCCATTTCTGCTCGTATTTGGGTTAAAACCAAATTCACCATAGCATCTCGCAGATTCTCTACTTTGTAGTAGGCTTTGTACATATCCATGATGCGCCAATAGACTACTGCGTCTACAGTAATAGTGACGTTATCTCTAGTGATGCAGGATTGAGGGGGAATATCCAGGACTTTTTCCCTAATGGTATCTTTATAGACTGCTTTATCGATAAAGGGAACCACGAACCGTAACCCTGGATCCAGTTTCCTTTTATATTGTCCAAAACTTTCGATTAAAACCTCATTTTTCTCATTCACAATTTTGACAGTTCCCGCTAAAGCAGAACCACCAAAAACTAGGAACACCAGTAAAAACAATGGTTCCATCAGTAACCTCCACGGTTTAATAATTTGAACTTTCGAGGATCTTAGCAGGTAAGACAATGAGAGTTGTGCCTTCTTCCCTGAGAATGTATACTTTCTCCTGAGGGGCAATACCCTCGTATTCTAGATCGCATTGAGCGCGCCAGGAATTGCCTTCATAAAGCACTCTTCCTGTTTTACCTGGAGCAATTGCAGTTAAAGTTTCTCCCTCCTTATAATCCCTTATATGAGCACGTCTGGGGTTGGGGGTGAAAAAACGGCGGGAGAGAATTACCAAAGATGTGGAAAAAACCATCCACAGCAACACCTGGAGGCTAAACTGAGGCACAACCAATCCTACTACAGCCACTAAAAGAGCGCCAATGCCCATCATGAAAGCCACAAAAGCAGTAGGGAAGATAAACTCCATCAAACAGAGAATCGATCCAGCAATTAGCCAAAGAAGGGGAGTACTCATAGCACTATGGGATAATCTACAATAAACTCGAAATCTAAGCCTGATTGTTTCTATTCTATCATGGCCTTGTCTTGTGGAGAAAAATATGAATTTTTATGAAGAAAATATTGATATAAAAGTAATTTTAGGTTACAATCATTTAATCCACTCTCTCTGAACTTCTAACCTATGGAACGCTGGTTTAACACTGCTGGTCCTTGTCAAGCCGATATTCACTATATGTTGCCTACAGGGGATCGCCTCCCTCAACTGAAGCGATTGATTGATCAGCGCAGTTATTTTGTCATTCATGCTCCTCGACAAACGGGTAAAACTAGTGCTATGTTAGCCCTAGCTCAAGAACTTACAGAAAGTGGTGACTATACTGCTGTCATGGTTTCGGTGGAAGTGGGTTCAGCTTTTCCAGATCAACCGGATATAGCAGAAAAAGCTATCCTAGAAACATGGCAACGAACAATTAAATTTCGCCTCCCTGAAGAGTTGCAACTTCCTGCATTGCCTGAGTTTGTCCCTGGGCAAGGGATTGGAGCTGCCTTACAAGCCTGGGCAGAAGCCTCTCCTCGCCCCCTGGTGGTGTTTATCGATGAGATTGATTCGTTACAAAACCAAACTCTCATCACTGTGTTGCGACAGTTGCGAGATGGCTATCCCCGTCGCCCCCAGGGTTTTCCCCAATCCGTTGGGCTGATTGGGTTGCGAGATGTGCGAGATTATAAGGTAGCCTCTGGGGGGAGTGGGAGACTCAACACTGCTAGTCCTTTTAATATTAAGGTGCGCTCCCTAACTTTGAGGAACTTCAACCATGATGAGGTGGCAACACTCTACAATCAACATACAGCAGCCACAGGACAAGTTTTCACCCCTCCAGCTATAGACTATGCTTATGACATGACTCAAGGACAACCCTGGTTAGTTAACGCTTTAGGGAAAGAAGTAGTGGAAGAAATGGTTACCGATCCTAAGGTTCCTATTACGGTGGAACACCTAGCTACAGCTAAAGAGATTTTGATTCAACGGCAGGATACCCACCTAGATAGTTTAGCAGAGCGACTCCGGGAACCAAGGGTGAAGGCGATTATGCAGCCTTTTTTGGCTGGTCAAGAGTTGGGGGATACTCCGGACGACGATCGCCGTTATCTCCTAGATTTAGGTTTGTTAGTGCGCAATCCTCTGGGGGGCTTGAAAGTAGCTAATCCTATTTATCGGGAAGTGATTCCCCGCTCTTTAGCTATGGGTAGTCAAGATAGTTTACCGAGTATTCAACCTCATTGGTTGACACCTACGGGAGCGCTCTGCCCAGAAAAACTGCTATCCTCTTTTCTCCGGTTTTGGCGACAACATGGAGAACCTTTACTCAAGAGCGCACCCTATCATGAAATTGCCCCTCATCTTGTCATGATGGCATTTTTACATCGGGTTGTGAATGGTGGTGGCACCTTGGAGCGGGAATATGCTATTGGTACAAGGAGGATGGATCTCTGTCTTCGTTATAGAGAAGTTACTATGGGAATGGAACTAAAGGTATGGCGAGAAGGAAGAGCAGATCCCCTTCAAGAAGGATTAGAACAATTGGATGGCTATTTGGCTGGTTTAGGGCTACAGGAGGGATGGTTGGTTATTTTCGACCGTCGCCCCAACCTACCGCCAATCTCTGAACGCACTACAACTGAAGATGCCCACACACAGTCGGGGCGCTCTATAGTTGTGATTCGCGGCTGATGAACCTTCTTAAGCTAGAGCGCTATAATCTTAATTTAATACAACCTCTCTGAACTTCTAACCTATGGAACGCTGGTTTAACACCGCTGGTCCTTGTAAGGCGGATATTCACTATATGTTGCCCCCAGGGGATCGCCTCCCTCAACTGAAGCGATTGATTGCCCAACAAAGTTATTTTGTCATTCATGCTCCTCGACAAACGGGTAAAACTAGTGCTATGTTAGCCCTAGCCCAAGAACTTACAGAAAGTGGTGACTATACTGCTGTCATGGTTTCGGTGGAAGTGGGTTCAGCTTTTCCAGATCAACCGGATATAGCAGAAAAAGCTATCCTAGAAACATGGGAGAGGACAATTAAATTTTACCTCCCTGAAGAGTTGCAACCTCCTGCATTGCCTGAATTTGTCCCTGGGGAAGGGATTGGAGCTGCTCTACAAGCTTGGGCACAAGCCTCTCCTTGCCCCCTGGTGGTGTTTATCGATGAGATTGATTCGCTACAAAACCAAACTCTTATCACCGTGTTGCGACAGTTGCGAGATGGTTATCCTCGTCGCCCCCAGGGTTTTCCCCAATCTGTTGGGCTAATTGGGTTGCGAGATGTGCGAGATTATAAAGTAGCCTCTGGGGGGAGTGGAAGACTCAACACTGCTAGTCCTTTTAATATCAAGGTGCGCTCCCTAACTTTGAGGAACTTCAACCATGATGAGGTGGCAACACTCTACAATCAACATACAGCAGCCACAGGACAAGTTTTCACCCCGGAAGCGATAGAATATGCTTATGACATGACTCAGGGACAACCCTGGTTGGTTAATGCTTTAGGGAAAGAAGTGATGGAAGAAATGGTTACCGATCCTAAGGTTCCTATTACGGTGGAACACCTAGCTACAGCTAAAGAGATTTTGATTCAACGACAGGATACTCACCTAGATAGTTTAGCAGAAAAACTCCATGAGGAACGGGTACAAGCTATTGTAGAACCCATTTTAGCAGGACAGGAACTGAGAAATCCCCCTTGGGACGATATACAGTACTTATTGGACTTAGGACTCTGTACTACAGAGCAGGGGGGAAGTATCACTATTGCCAACCCTATCTATCGGGAAGTGTTACCCCGGTGTTTGGCTGCCTCTACCACAGCGGGGTTGGGTTATGTACAACCCACTTGGCTCAGTAAAACCGGGGATCTGTTACCAGAAAAGCTGTTGACAGCGTTCCTAAACTTTTGGCGGCAACATGGTCAGCCCCTACTGCAACATTTTACCTATCATGAAATAGCACCTCACATTGTGATGATGGCATTTTTGCATCGGGTGGTGAATGGTGGTGGCACCTTGGAGCGGGAATATGCTATTGGTACAGGGAGGATGGATCTCTGTCTTCGTTATAGAGAAGTTACTATGGGAATGGAACTAAAGGTATGGCGAGAAGGAAGAGCAGATCCCCTTCAAGAAGGATTAGAACAGATCGAGGGCTATCTGGCTGGTTTAGGGCTACAGGAGGGATGGTTGGTGATTTTTGACCGTCGCCCCAACCAACCGCCAATCTCTGAACGAACTACAACTGAAGAGGCTGTAACACAATCAAACCGTCATATTATTGTTATTAGGGGATAAGATGAAACCCCTTTCCCCTTTACCCCTTCCCCTGCGCGTAGCGCTATAACCTATGGAACGCTGGTTTAACACCGCTGGTCCTTGTCAAGCCGATATTCACTATATGTTGCCGCCGATTGAGCGGTTACCTAAACTCACAGGATTGATTGAGCAACGGGGCTATTTCGTCATTCATGCCCCCCGCCAAACGGGCAAAACCACCGCTATGATGGCTCTAGCTCAGCAACTGACCCACAGCGGACAGTACACAGCAATCTTGCTCTCAGCAGAAGTAGGGGCTGGTTTTCCTCATGATCCCACAACCGCTGAACGCTATATCCTTCAGGATTGGTGGGACATAGCCCAAAGTGAACTGCCCTCAGAGCTACACCCACCGAAACTCTCAACTTTACGAGAAGAGTTCGGCCCTAATCTTCAACTGGGTAACGGGCTACGGGCATGGGCACAGGCTTCTCCTCGACCCCTGGTTATCCTCATTGATGAAATTGATGCTCTAGAAGATGAGACATTGATCACCGTTTTACGACAACTGCGGGCTGGATATCCCCGTCGTCCTCGCAACTTTCCTCAGTCCATAGCCCTGATTGGGGTAAGGGACGTGCGGGATTATAAAGTGGCTTCTGGAGGCAGTAAACGCCTCAACAGGGCTAGTCCTTTTAATATCAAGATTGAGTCTCTCACCCTGGAGAACTTTACCCCAGCAGAAGTTGGGGCACTCTATCAGCAACATACGAAAGCAACCCATCAGGTTTTTCTGCCCGAAGCATTAGATTATGTGTTTACCCTGACTCAAGGACAGCCTTGGTTGGTGAATGGAATAGCCCGCCAGTTGGTTGAAGTGCTGGTGACTGATCCCGACGAGCCAATTACACTTGAGGCAGTATTTCAGGCAAAAGAGTTGATCATTCAACGGCAGGAAACCCACTTAGATAGTTTGCTGGGACTGCTCAGAGAACCAAAAATACAGGCGGTGTTTGATCCCATGTTGTCTGGTCAGGAGCTGGGGGATGTTCCAGAAGAGGATCGCCAGTATCTCCTGGATCTGGGCTTACTCAAACGCAATCGGGCTGGGGGGTTAGTTATCGCCAATCGGATTTACCAAGAAATTATTCCCCGGGTTTTGGCCAATGGACCACAAGACAGTTTTAGCACTATTCATCCCAGCTGGTTGACCCCTGAAGGAACATTAGACCCAACGAAGCTTTTAGAAGCGTTTCTGAGCTTCTGGCGACAACATGGTCAACCTTTGTTTCAAAGTGCTCCTTATCACGAGGCTGCGCCCCACATTGTCATGATGGCATTTTTGCATCGGGTTGTCAACGGGGGTGGGACATTGGAGCGGGAATATGCTATTGGTACTGGTCGGATGGATCTCTGTCTGAGTTATGGGGAAGTGACCATGGGGATAGAACTGAAGGTTTGGCGAGAAGGAAGACCGGATCCCCTTGAAGAAGGGTTAGAACAGATCGAGGGCTATCTGGCTGGTCTAGGGCTGCACGAGGGATGGTTGGTGATTTTTGACCGTCGTCCTAACCTACCGCCAATCTCGGAACGAACTACTACTGAAGATGCTGTAACACCATCAAACCGCAGTATTCTTGTTATTCGAGGATAACATTATTATTTTTTAAATGATGGTAAAAGTCACCTTTCAGTTACCAGTGACCAGTAATCACGTACCATGGTAGCAGCTCAACCTTGGGTTTGAGGCCCCCACCACTTATTTGGTGGCAAGCCACTTATTGGTGGAAGGTAACTGGTAACTAGTAACTGGTCACTGTCATGGTACAAGGTAACTGTCATGGTACAAGGTCACTGTTTTACATGTGTTGTTTTGTTGCTTAGCCTAGATTTTATGTTAATGTAAATCTAATCTTTGAAACGCACCCTACTGGGGTGGCACAACTAAAATAGGGTATTAGGGGATTAGGCAGGGTCTGGGGTCTGGGGAAGAGTCCGAAGAGTCCGAAGAGGGGACAGGACTACATAACCCAAAATCTATTGTACCAAATTAGCTGTGTTATTCCACTACTTATATATTTTATAAATAAAGTAAAAAAAATTTTAATGTTTATGGTTTTAAGATAACACTAAGAGGAATAACTAAGAGTGGCCCAAGGCGATCGCCACCAGGGTCACTTATAGACAGGATACGATAGAACAAAAATATTGAACAAATGAAGAAAACCCATAGCCTTTGGATTGCTATACTAGGTATAAGTTTACTTACTGTACCCACAAGCTGTTCTCAACCTCCAGAAACACCAACTACCGAGGATATAGAAGCAACTCCAACTCCAACTCTAACACAATTAACAGAATCAAAACCAAAACCATCCCCTCTCCCGGAACCCACCACGACCGTAATTGCCGGGAGTATCTACCAAGAACCAAATCAAACAGATACGGAAGCTACTTTAGCCCCAGTTCCCTTAGCAGGAGAAGAAACTGCCGCCTTCTTAGACATTCGGGGAGTAGGAGATTCTGGTATGGCCAATACCCATCAACAACCCTTAGCTCCTAACTTTGGCCAGCGTCTGGATAATTTCGACCCCACTGGTAAATCATATCGCGGCGATCTCTCTTTTATCAATTGGGAAAGCGTAGTGGGAACTCGTTGCAATCAATTTTGGTCTGGAAGAGGACCCAGGTCTTTTGCTTTTATTTCCCATCCGGATAATATGGTCCAACTTTACCAGCGCGGTTTCAATCTCATCGGTTTGGCGAATAACCACACTAGGGATTGTCCCAACGCAGAAGAGGGTGTGGACGGTGCTAATGCTTCCGCACACCATATGGAAAGATTGACTACAGAGGTGGGTGCAGATTGGTTGTGGCACGGTGTGGGGACGGAAAAAACGGCAACAGTGAAAGAGATGACTGTGAAAGGCAAAACTATCAGAGTAGCTTTTGCCAGCTTATACCTAGCCCAAGGAGATTGTACTTACGTTACTTGTTTGAAAGACGAATTAACTGCATTGCGATCCCTCAGAGATGCAGAAGCGGACATTCGCATTCTCGCCATGCACAGTTGGACTGACGCGACCCAAAAGCAACTTGTCAACATCGGAGTTAATTTCATTCGTAACTTTGACGGGGATATTGTTTTCGGACACGGACCCCACCGTTGGAAACCTGTACCCATTGTGGAATCCCCCAGAGGTAAGCGAGGGGTACTGTTTGAAAGCTTGGGCAACTTCATCCATCCTTCCCTGATTGCCAGTTCCCAACATCTGATTGGGCGGGTACTTTTCGATTTAGATACCCTGGAACTACGGCAGGTACAAATTATCCCCATGGCTGTCAATCGAGTCTATGTTAATTTTGGCGGCACACCCAATCCCACCAGTCTCCCTGCTAATCTAACTTGGAAGTATACTAGGGATAAGACCTGGCAAAGCGGTGTTAACTCCCAAGCAAAAGCAGCTTACTCCAATATTAAACAGTAATTTTCATGAACAAAAACAATCATTTTCCTCTTGTGGTTTCGGCGATCGCTCTCTCTATGGCCAGTATTTCTTCCCCTTGGTTCAACTCTCCTGGTGTTAGAGCACAACAAACTATTCCCCTCCCGGAATCAATCTCAACCAACACTTCTTTAGCACCAGTACCCCTAAATACCACCCAAGCTCCTGAATTTTTAGACATTCGGGGAGTAGGGGATTCCGGTATGGCACTTACCTACAAGCAGCCTTTAGATTTAAGCGCCACCTTACCAGAAGGAGGCTCAGCTAACTTTGGCCAGCGTCTTGATGCTTTAGACCCCACTCGTATATCCTATCGGGGCGATTTATCTTTTATTAATTGGGAAACTGTAGTTGGAAATTATTGTCAACAATTTAGAGGACGACCCAGTCGCAGTTCCTATGCCTTTGTGTCCCACCCAGATAATTTAAAAGAAGCTTACAAGCGAGGTTTTAACCTCATCGGTCTTGCTAACAACCACAGTTGGGATTGTCCGGTGGGAGAAAATGGCGCTTACGGAGCTACAGAGTCAGCTCGTCACATGGAGCGATTGACCGATGAAATAGGTGCTGACTGGATCTGGCATGGTGTAGGTGAGCAGCAGAAAAAAGCAGCGCAAGTTAAAACTATGACCGTGAAAGAGAAAAAAATCAAAGTAGCATTTGCCAGCCTTTACCTAGGAGGTGCTTGTCGGGACATTACTTGTGCTAGCGACAAAAATACTATCTTGCGGTCTCTCCGGGACGCTGATGCAGATATTCGCATTCTCTCCATTCACAGTTGGAATAATTCAACCCAACAGCAATTAGTAAATACTGGTACTGATTTCATCCGTAACTATAACGGAGATGTGGTTTTCGGACATGGACCCCATGTTTGGAAACCAGTTACAATTGTCCAATCAACTTCTGGCAAACAAGGCGTAATGTTTGAAAGTTTAGGCAATTTTATCCATCCTAACCTAGCAGCCAAGCAGAAAGATATGATTGGTAGGGTGTTATTCGACTTGGAAACTCTCCAACTACGTCAAGTACAGGCTATTCCTCTGAAAGTTGATGCTGCTTTTGCTAGCTTTACTGGAGCGCTCCCACCTACCTCTATTCCATCCCGAAACTTCAAGTGGCAGGTTATCAACGATCCTAACTGGCAAGATGGTATAACTAACCAATTGAAAGCTGTTTACTATAATATCCAATAACTTTTTTGGGAGGTATAGCACGGAAAGTGGTGACTATACTGCTGTCGGCCTACAGTTGCTAAGTTCCATACCATTCTAAGCCATTTGGTAGGGTTTGTGCGGCAAACTCAAGGTGCAGGACGCGACGATGGTGAGGTTTCCGTGCAGGTTGAGAACCATGAAGAATTAACGGTTTCATCACCAGTACTCCACCAACTGATCCGGAACAATTAACGGCAAGAGGTTTCCACTTCTCAATAGCTTCCTCTGAGAGACGTCCGTGACTATGGGAGGTGGGAATAAGACGCAAAGAACCATTGTCCTCACCTGCATCGTCTAAATGAATGCGCAGAGTAAGCATGCTTTCCAAAAGGGCAATTGGGGGTTGAACGTGGTGAATGCCATCTTTACGAGACCAGGGAGCAAAACCTGGGGTATCTATGGGTCTGCTCACGGCAATAGTTAGGTCTTGGTGCCAGGGAACACCCCAGTTAGCTTTTGGGTTCTTGTCAAAAAAGATGCCTCGCACTGGGAAAGCAACATGACCCAGAATTGGTTCCACTAAAGTCCGGATCTTAGGAGAGGAAGTGAGGGTACGAACGGCAGGAATTATCTCCAGGAGACGCCGAATGGCATAATGCTTGGTGTTGTTTTGTTGAATGATCCTCCCTATTTCATTCCTCAACAATTCTACTTCTTTCTTATTTAAAACACCTTCGACACAGCAAAAGCCAAATTTCTCTACAGCTTTACGATATTCTAAGTTAGACATGCTCAAAATTCTGCTACAGGATTAAACCACAGAGGCACAGAGGACACAGAGAAAGATAAGAGAGGAAGTTCGTCGGGCGCTCGCGTAGCGGAGCTTCGCTCTCGCTGTCATGGTACTTGCTATACACATGCTAGAAATTCTGCTACAGTACGATTAAATGGTGACGGCTGGACTAAAAATGGCCAATGATGGCCGGGAACTTGGCGAATTTGTAAATTGGTTAAATAGGTTTGATAGGGTTTAAGTTGCCATGAAGTACGATTGAGACCAGAAGCTGGTTTAATGAAGAGAGTAGGAATAGTCAAGGGTTTGGTTAATCCTGCTACTTTCATGACGTCAGCAAAAATTTCATTCCTTGCTTGAAGGACAAACTTACTGCCCCAAGTACCGTCTGGTTTCCGTTCTAATCCTGCTGCAAAGACTTGTTGTTGTAAAACACTCCAACCTTTATATTGTTTTAACTCCTTGGCTACTTTTTTGGCTGCTTCGTAACTCGGAAATGGTCCCATCATTTTCAGAAAGGGCAACATTTTATATAATAGAGGAAAGGTGAATTTCAACCAACTAGGCATTGTGCCAATAAAGAAGGGATCCACTAAAATTAAACTCTGAAAACGTTCTGGATTTTGGGTAGCCCAAATTGCTGCTAGTTTCCCACTCCAAGAGTGACCGAGAACATGAGCAGAGGACCAACCTAGGTGCTCCATCAATGCTTCTAAGTCGTCGATTATCTCCTTAAAAGTATAACCTTGCGACGGTTTGCTACTTTCTCCATGACCCCGCAAATCTGGAGCCACAATATGGTAATCTGGAGCGAGATATTCTCCCAGACTTTTCCAAATCAGAGCTAAATCAGCTAAACCGTGCAACAAAATTAAAGGTTTCTTTCCTTGATTCCATTCTAGGTAGGAAAGTTGCAGTTTTGGTAAAGTTAATGTTTGACGAATCATCTATAGCAGTTACCAGTTATCAGTCCTGCTCATGCCAACCGGGGCAGTCAGGCAGTTACCAGTTATAGCGCAACGCGCGGGTGTAGGGTGTAGGGTTCGGGGTAGAAAAGTAGGAGCAGCGTCATCGACGGTGCCCTACAGGGACATATATGAAATTATTTTTCGGAAATAGTAGTATAGCCAACCTCACCCACTGGATCACTCTCCTCCTCAACTAACTCCAATTCTGGTTGAACGAATGCGCGACAGTCCCCACCCGTAGGATGCGTTAGCTGTCGTAGGATGCGTTACTAGCCACTGTAGGATGCGTTACTAGCCGTAAGTAGTAGCAACAATACAAACTTTGTTGGCGTAACGCATCGTACTAGCAACAATACAAACTTTGTTGGCGTAACGCATCGTACGTAGCAGCATCCTAAATTAAATGGGTTAGCGTAACGCATCCTACGCGAAGCGGGGGGGGGGAAGGATAGCGCGGGAATGAGCGAGGGTTCGATACCCCCTAAGTTCCCAACTACGCTTTTGGGAACCTTTTTGGGGTTTCATCTTGATATCCTACACCAAAACTGCTATAGAACCCATTTGAGATCTCTGTTGTGGAGTAAAATAGGGAAAAAATGCCGTACTCAAGTAGTTTGACAGACGGGGAGTGGAAAATAATAGAACCTCTGTTGCCCAAAAAGAAACAGACAAGACCACCAAAATGGAGTAAAAGGCAGATTTTAGATGGTATCTTGTACCAATTAAAGAATGGTTGTAATTGGTGTGACTTACCCAAAGACTTGCCCCCCTATTCCACAGTATTTTGGTACTACAAACAGTGGCGATCGCTTGGGGTAATCGAAGCAATCAGAGATATCTTGCATAGTAGAGTCCGTCAGCAAGTTAAAAAAAAAGGGCAATGGACAACTCTAATCATCATTGACTCCCAAGCGGTAAAAAATACCTGTAACGCCAGTGTAAAGTCGAAAGGGTTTTGTTTTTACAAGTCTACCAATGGTCTTAAAAGACATCTAGCAGTAGATACTTTGGGCTTTCCTTTTTTTAGTCATTGCACCAAAGCATCGGTATCTGACGATGTGGGTTTGATTGAAATGTTATCGAAAAACATAGATTATTTCAAGTCTAAACCAGTCAACATCCCCAAGATTACCATTTTGCTTGACCATGGATATTACCCAGAAAAACTGACACAGGAATTACATAAAATTTATCCGGCGATTATGACTAAGATTAGATTTAAGGTCTCCCGTAAACCATCAAAAGCTCAAAAGAAAAAGGAAGGAAAAACCGGTTTTGTGCCAGTAAAAGCGCGGTGGGTGATTGAAAGAACTAATTCGTGGATGGAAAGATGCAAGAGTTTGGTCAAAAACTTTGAAAGGACTCTTGAGCAGGCTAATACCAAGATTAGTCTATGTTTTGTCCGACTGATGCTTAAAAGGCTAGCCACTACTTAAAAAGATCTCAAATGGGTTCTATAGTTAGAGTATCCGACTCAACAGTCCTGCTCCTGCCAAGCCTGGCCTGAGCAGGGCCAACCCGCCGAATAACCTACCGACTCTATCCAAGCGCGGAAAGCTCACGCAAATTGCACATGGCCCGCAAGATGCACTGCGAGCTATACAATGCCGCCATTGCTAATCGTCAAACTCAATATAAGCGCTTCGGGCCTGCCCGCGGCATTGATTAATGGCGCGGGTGCGGCTGCACAGGAGCAGGGGTGGATTACTTCGAGCAGCAGAACTCGCTTCCTGCATTTAAAGAGGGACGCTTACGCGGTTGCTTGCGCAATTGGCCGGAATACAAAGGGCTAGGTTCCCATACTCTGCAAGCAACTTTAAAACGAGTAGATTTTGGTTATCAGCGCTTTTTTAAGGGTTTAGCAAAATATCCTCGATTCAAAGCAAAACGTCGCTATAGAGGATGGACGTATCCTTGCAGTGCTGGTTGGAAAGTTCACACCAATATGGGTGTTAACGGTCAACTTGAGTTGAGACATTTTAAGTCCGGCTCTATCTTTATTCCAATGCGAGGAAAGGCTCGAACTTGGGGCAAACCAACAACTTGCACTCTAATTTGGAGTAACAATAAATGGTACGCTTCCATCACAGTTAACTGTGTTCCCGAAAGAGAAACCCACCCCCCTTCGCCCCCCTCCCAGGTTCCCCTCCTGGTTCCCCTCCTGGGAGGGGGTAGGGGTGGGTGGGTAGGGGTGGGTGGGGTTGGGGGGTGGGTTGGCTTAGACTTTGGGTGCAAAGTAGCTATAGCTACATCGACCGGAGAGTTTATAGAAGCTCCAAAGTTCCAGGTTAAAGCAGCTCAGAAGGTCAAACAACTTTCTAAACATTTGAGAAGAAAGCGCCGACCAGAAAAAAGAAAAACTAGAGCTTCCCGGAGATGGCGCAAGGCGCAAGGTCTAATTAGCAAAGTAAAGCGCAAAGTTGCCAATCAGCGCCACGACTGGTCTCATAAGGTAGCAGCACAAATCGTTAGCAGTAATAGCTTGGTTGCTACTGAGAAACTCACACCGAAGGTGCCGCCTTTGGCGTCCCTCAAGGGCATGACACGAAAGGGAAAGGGAAAGGGTAAACGGTCTGCATGCCGGCCTCAATCGGTCCCTCTTAGATGTAGCTATTGGCATGACGAAAGATGCCATTAAATACAAGGTCATTGAGGCGGGTGGTGTTTATTTAGAAGCACCGACACAAAAGTTAAAACCCACTCAAAGATGTGCTAAATGTTGGAAAACTACCAAGAAAACATTGAGCGAGCGTGTTCATGTTTGTCAGCATTGTGGGCATCAAGAAGATAGGGACATCAATGCAGCTCAAGTAATGTTAGCTTGGGCTAGGGGGCAGGAACTGTCCTCTTTAGATGGGTCGCGGCGTAGGATGCGTTAGCTGCCGTTAGGATGTGGTAGCTGCCGTTAGGATTAGCGTAACGCATCCTACCAATTGCGAAAGCATGAGGCAACTAGGGGCAAAGAAGCGTCAGAAACGCCAAGCGAGTGCGTAGCGGCTTGGCGTAGTTCATAATAAAATCTATCCATGATCCAGAAGTGTTGAATGTTAGAGGGTATCTGTAAAAGAAAGATTAAGGCACGAGACGTTGGAGCATCAAGGCAGTCATCGCGTGATAGCGATCTTGATTCCATATAGCTCAATGAGGTAGTTTTACTTGGAGGATAGCAGCTTGAATGGTATCCAGACGGCTATTTTTACCTAATTCCACAGGTCGGTATTTCTGGGGTGCCCCATAATTGCGAAGGGTGCGGACTTTTTTAGCGATGGCTTCATCCCTTGTAATGAACATCCCTCCATTTCCAAAGGCCCCAAGATTCTTACTGGGATAAAAGCTGAAACCAGCAGCCATTCCTTTCCTATTGTACCCGCGCGGTAGCCTTAAACTCTGTCAATGCTTTACCTAAAATAAAGTCTCCCCGTGTCATTACCGTTTGAACTGCTCGTTCTATCTCTTCCATGAGGGGGTTGATTTTGCCCGGATAGGTCAACAAAAGGAACTTTTGCCATTGGTTATTCGCTGTTAGTTGTTAGTTATTCTTCTTCGGGTCCAGGGCATCTCGGAGACCGTCCCCGATATAATTAATACTCAGTACGGTGAGAAAGATTGCCAAACCGGGAAAAAGAGCCATGTGAGGAGCGGATGTCAGATAATCCTTAGCATCGAAGAGCATTCTGCCCCAAGTGGGTACGTCTGGGGGAAAACCCAAACCTAAAAAGCTGAGAGTAGACTCGGTAATGATAGCATTACCTACTGCTAGGGTCGCAGCTACAATAACGATACTCAAAACATTGGGGAGGATATGAATCCAGATTAACCTTCCTGGCCTCGCACCTGCTGCCCTGGCTGCCATGACGAATTCCATTTGGCGGAATTTCAAGAAGCTCCCTCGTACCAGTCGTGCCACGGACATCCAATTTGAGCCACCAATAATCAAGACTATGAGGACAAAAATACCCAACTCGGGTCCGGCAATGGCTTTAATCCCATCCCGAAACAAATAGACGATCAACAGCAATACAGGTAACTGAGGCAAAGCCAAAAACAAGTCAGTCAAACGCATGAGCAAGTTATCCCCTATGCCGCCATAAAAACCAGAAATAGCCCCAATAAAGGTTCCCAATCCAATAGCCACCATCATAGCTGCCATACCCACAGTCATGGATATTCTGCCCCCGGACAATACCCTGGCCAACTGGTCTTGACCCAAATCATTAGTGCCAAATGGGTGTTCCCAAGAAGGAGGCAAAGTGGCTTTCGTAAAGTCAATGGTATCAATAGAGGTATGATAAACTAAAGGTCCAAAAACAATACCAAATCCAATTAAAAGCAACACCACCATTCCCAACATGGCCATTTTATCCTGGCGAAACCGCCCCCATGTCTCCCTAAAACCCTTATCTGTATTCATCAGCGTTCATCATTCCCCCCAAATCTCAGTCAAATCCAACTGGAACCCTGGTAAAACGTCCTCACCGGAAACAGTTGTAGGATTTTGTAACACCTCCACATCAATATCAGGACGATACACTTCGACAACTTTGCGCTTCGGGTCAATTAGCCAACCCAATAATGCCCCATTTGACCTATATTCTGCCATTTTATTCTGAGTTTGTTGTAAGTTATCACTGGGAGAACGTAATTCCACCACAAAATCTGGACACAGGGGCAAAAATTTCTCTTTTTGTTCTGGAGTGAGGTTATCCCACCGTTCTATTTTAATCCAGGCAGCATCAGGAGAACGGTTGGCTCCATTGGGAAGCTTAAACCCACCAGAAGAGTCAAAAGCTTTTCCTAGTTTTGTTTTCCGACTCCATAGCTTTAATTGGCAAGTGATATCTGAGTTGCGGTGGCTCGTAAGTCCTCCTGTAGGTGGCATAATAATCAAATCTCCCTTAGCACTGCGTTCAAACCGCAAATCTGTATGTTTGTGGCACAATGTCCAAAATTGTTCGTCGGTGACGTGTAATTCCAGTTCCAGGGTAGTAGGTAGATAAATCATAGCAAAAACCTCATTCTTTCTCTTCTCTCTGCGTCAAGAGCGCCTCTGTGGTTAAATAAAACAAATACCCTAAAAGGAGTATTAGATGAGTTTACGTGCCTTAATTTTCGATGTAGATGGAACCCTAGGAGACACAGAAAGACATGGACACAGGGTAGCATTTAATCGCGCCTTTGCGGCAGCCGGACTAGACTGGAGTTGGTCAAGTTCTTTCTACGGCGAACTCCTAGCCATTCCTGGTGGAAAAGAGCGCCTTCACTTTTATATTAACAAATACCATCCTGATTTGAAACCCCCAGAGGATTTAGATCAGTTTATCTTACACCTACACCAGAGCAAAAACGAATATTACCGCCAAATACTGGCCACCGAACCTATTCCCTTGCGTCCTGGAGTGAGAAGATTACTCACGGAGAGCTTGTCTGAAGGTATCAGGTTGGCGATCGCCTCTACCGCAAATCTTGCCAACATTATTTCCCTCTTAAAATACTCCCTTTCTCCCGAAGCTCCTTCTTGGTTTGAGGTTATTGCTGCGGAAGACATAGTGGCAGCAAAAAAGCCCGCCCCAGATATTTACCAATACACCCTAGAAAAGATGGGTTTATCACCCTACGAGTGTCTCGCCTTTGAAGACTCGCCTCAAGGACTAATGGCTGCTCATAGGGCAGGTTTAAAAACAGTTGTTACAGTGAACGAATACACCAAAAACCACGACTTTCCTGCTGCCGTGTTAGTCTTAGATTGTCTTGGGGAACCCGATCAACCCTTTACCGTTCTTGCAGGAAACCCCGGAATGTACTCTTACCTAAATCTATCCCTAGCAAAACATTTATAGCACGATGAAAGTTTCACGCAGAGACACAGAGACACAGAGAGGCTGTTGGTAACTGGTAACTGGTAACTGATAACTGTTTCAATACTTAACTCTTGGATCCAGCAAACCGTAAATCAAATCTGCCACCAAATTCAACCCCACTATTAAGATACCATAGATGAAAGTAATAGCCATTACCACCGGAGTATCACTGCGATAGATAGAGTCAATTAGCAAAGAGCCAATACCCGGCACCCGAAATATCTGCTCTGTGATTAAAGCACCAGTAAAAATACTGGGAATATCTAAAGCTATGAGGGTCACAACGGGAATCATACTATTGCGCAAGATATGATTTTTGAGGACAGCAAAGTCATGCAAACCTTTTGCATAAGCAGTGCGGACGTATTCCTGATTTAACTCTTCCAAAACGGAAGAACGGACGAAACGCATGAGCACTGCGGACTGATACAATGCTAACACACAAATGGGCATAATTGACTGCTTGATTTCCTCGACAAAACTTGCCCAATCTTTTACTTCTAATGTGCTATTATAGATAAAAGGTAGCCAGTTGAGTTGGACGCTAAAAATGATAATCAATAATAACCCAGTAAAGAAGGTGGGGAGGGAAAAGCCCAGCAAAGCAAAAGTGGTCACCATTCTGTCTAGGAAAGAATAGCGCTTGATAGCAGAAATAACCCCCAAGGGAAAGGCGATTAAGATGCTTAAAATGTAAGCGAAACCTACCACCCAGAGAGTGGTGGGTAAACGTTGGAGCAGAAGGTCTAAAACGGGACTGCGACTATTAAAAGAATAGCCCATATCCCCCCGGATAAATGCCCACCCCCATTTAAGATAACGGATAGGAATGGGTTGGTCTAAACCCAGGGAGCGTCTGATATTTTCTCTCACTTCTGGGGTGAGGTTGGGGTTGGTAGCAAATTCCCCCATGGGATCCCCGGGAGCTAATGCTAGGATAGCAAAGATGATAATGCTGATAGCAATGAGAGTGGGAATTGAGATAAGGAGACGTTTGGTTAGATACGATAGCATGGGTAGTAGGGTGGGCATCGCCCACCAATTGAAGAATGAACCGCAGAGACGCTCTTGACGCAGAGAGAAAGATAAGAGTAGTCTCGCGCAAAGTCGCAAAGTCGCAAAGGTTAGTGACAAGTTTACTATAAACCCCACACCAGCGCTATAATTGATATTGTAGGTTGGGTTGAAGAACGAAACCCAACAGCATCAGGACTTGCTTGTTGGGTAACGCTGGCGCTCTACCCAACCTACGGCTGCGGGACGCAAGCGGTTGCTACGCAATCAAAAAAGATTACATTCTATAAACTCCACACCAGCGCTATAATTGGAGAGGGGTTTTCAGGCAATTATAACAGAAAGGCAATGGACGAGCAAGAATTACTTCAGAAAATTGAGCAGGCTGCCAAAGATAAAGTAACTGAACTAGATCTCAGTGGTAACCAACTTTCAAGCCTACCACCAGAATTAGCAACACTTTCCCACTTGCAACAGCTATACCTCAGTGACAACGAACTTTCAAGCCTACCGCCGGAATTAGCACAACTCTCCAACTTGCAACAGCTATACCTCAGTAATAACCAACTTTCAAGCCTACCGCCGGAATTAGCACAACTTTCCAACTTGCAACAGCTATACCTCAGTAATAACCAACTTTCAAGCCTACCGCCGGAATTAGCACAACTGGATAATTTGCGAGAGTTATACCTCCATGACAATCCTTTGTCCATTCCCCCAGAAATTTTAGGACCAACATGGGGAGAGGTTAATGATGGCAAACAACCTGCTAATTCCCAAACCATTATCCGTTACTACTTTGACCTCATCAATCAACAAATGCTTCCCCTGAAGGAAGCCAAGATGCTCCTCCTGGGGCAAGGCAACGTGGGGAAAACCTCCCTGGTAAACCAAATCCTCAATGGTAAGTATAACCCCCAGGAAAATAAGACTGACGGCATTAATATTCAGCAGTGGAACGTAGAACAGGTAGAAACGACTTTCCCTATCAAGGTGAATATTTGGGATTTTGGGGGACAGGAAATCATGCACGCCACCCATCAGTTTTTCCTCACCCACCGCAGCTTGTACCTGGTAGTGTTAGACTCTCGTTTGAGTGAAGAAGGAAATCGGTTGGAATATTGGCTGAAGCTGATTGACAGCTTTGGGGGCAACTCTCCCATGCTTGTGGTGGGTAATAAAGTGGATCAACACCCCCTAGACTTAAATAAAACTGGATTGCAACGGAAATATCCCCGCATTAAAGGCTTTGTAGAAACCTCCTGTGCTCATGGAGAGGGTATTGAGGAACTGAAAGAACGGATTGCCGAAGAAATAAACAACCTGGAACATGTGGGATGCCTTTTACCTAAGGCTTGGTTTCAGGTGAAGGCTAAACTGGAAGCCTTGAAACAGGATTATATTTCCTACGACCAATATGTGGTTCTGTGTCAGGAGGAAAAGGTAGAAGAGGAGGAGAGTCAGCACACTTTGGTAGGCTTTTTACACGATTTGGGTATTGTGGTGAACTTTCAGGATAATCCTCGCCTGGAAGACACCAGTGTTTTGAAACCGGAGTGGGTGACTAACGGGGTGTACAAGATTTTGAACGATCGCGACCTCATCATAGAACACAAAGGCATCTTAAAGTTGTCCCAATTGCAGCGTATCTTGGATCCGAAGCGTTATCCTCGTCACAAACACGCCTTTTTGCTGGAACTAATAGAAAAGTTTGAGCTTTGCTTTCCCTTGTTTGATCTACCCAACCACTACCTTATTCCAGATTTGTTACCTAAAGAGGAAATATATACGGGAGAATGGCAGAATGCCTTGACTTTTGAGTACCATTACAAGGTGTTGCCCAGTAGTATTTTCTCTCGCTTCATGGTGCGGATGCATGAGCATATTTACCACAAAACCTATTGGCGTCGGGGCATTGTTTTAGCCTATCAAAACTGCAAAGCACTTGTGAAGTGCGATCGCGAAGACAAGAACATTATTATTTCCGTTATTGGTTCCAAAAACCCTCGCCGGAGCTTTCTTAGCCAGATTAGAAGTCAATTTGAAGCCATTCACAAGTCATTCAAGGGGTTAGAAGTTGAGCCACAAATCCGCTTACCCCATCGCCCAGAACTCCTAATTGATTACCAAGACTTGGTTCACCTAGAAGAAAAAGGTCATAGTAAATGGTACTTACCCAAATACGGTGCAGAAATAAACATCAGCGAATTGCTAGATGAATTCGGAGCTGATCGGAGTCGCCTTAAAAAACCTTCCCCTCCAAAATCACCCACAAAAACAAGCCAGCGTCAATCATTACCAACCACTCAAGAACAAGAAGCTGCTCGTGTGGCACTAAATAATGTACTTAAAGCCATTGGAGTGTATAGTGGAAACTGAACCTACTAATGAACAAGAGCAAAACCAGTCTTCTACTTCCCCAGAAGTCCCGGAAGAACAACAAGATAAACTAAAGGTCGTTGAAACTGAAATTGTCCGTAATGAATCCCAATATCCAGAAACATCATCCACAAGAGAAACTACTCCTTCTTCAACCGATCCAAATGTTATCCAGTCCTGGATCCTGCAATCCCTCAGCGAACGGGTTCCCGAAGAACATATAGACAAACTGCTTAGTAAATCATTAGATCAGTACCATGAACGTCAAAAACTGATTGAAGAAAACAAATACAAGGTTGAAAACAATAAATATAACGTTACCAGATTCTCCATTGGAGCCTTGATTGTCATGGTCATCATTGTTTTGGGTTATGCTGCTTTTACGAAAGATAAAATCCTAGCGGATAAAGTTTTTACCTACATTTTTGGCACCGGCACTGGCGCAGGCTTGGCGACTGCGTTGAACCGTCGCAAGTGATAGTGGTTGTCTCGCGCAAAGACGCAAAGACGCAAAGGATGGATAAGAGATAATAACTCATCCTCTTCATCTGCGTTAATCCGCGTTCATCTGCGATTCCAATCCACAATATTCCAAGTTCGCAAATCCCAAGGAGTCAAATCTACACCCATCAAACTATTATTTACCCCCACAACATTAGCTCGATGGACTAAAGGAATCACTGCTGCATCCTCTATTAAGATATCATTCATCTGGATAAACAGTTGTCGCCGTTTTTCCGGGTCTAATTCTGTGGTAGACTCTTCCCAGAGGCGATCGTATTCCTCGTTGCAGTAACGTCCGTGATTCTGTCCGGACCAACTATTCTTCTTTTGGGGAATTTCCTTACAAGTATAGGTTTTCATATAAGCGCCAGGATCGGGATTGGTATTGCCAGTGGTATACATTTCCAGGTCTGCATAGAAGTGTTCTACCGTATCGTTATTAGCAGGATCGCTAGAAAAGAAAACACTGGCATCCACACTCTTCAGTTCCACGTCAATACCCAGAGATTGCAATCCCTGTTTCACCACTGCCTGAGTCTTCTGACGCAAGGGATTGACGGACGTTTGAAATACTACCTTCATCTCCACTCCATCTTTATCCCGAATGCCATTATTATTACTATCTTGCCAACCTGCTGTATCTAGTAAAGCAGCAGCTTTCTCTAAGTTTAATTCGTAACTGGTATTAAGAGAGTTATACTGGGGTGGGGCGACTAAAATATTAGCTGTTGCTTTCCCTGTGGAACCGTAAAGCTGTTGCCCTATGGTATCCCGGTCCATGGCTAAAGCAAATGCTTGTCTTATTTCCTTATCTTTAAAGAAAGGATGAGGAAATTGTACACTAGAACGTTCTCCTTCCGACGTTGCTTTATTAGGGTCAGTATAATTGATTAAAATCCGCTCCGATAGGGCACCGAAATTAGCTACTACTGTACCTTTCCCAGCCCCTTCCAGTTCTTGTAAAATGGTTTTTTCTACCTGAAGGTTATTGGCAAAATCCGCGTCCCCGGTTTGCAAGACTGCCCTTGCTGCGGAAGTAGCATCTCCACCTCCTTTCAATTCCACCCGCTGAAAGCTCACCTTTTCTGGACCACGGAAGTTAGGATTGGGTTCGTAAACCACCACATCTCCTGGTTTGAATTCTACTACTTGATAGGGACCGGTACCCACAGGTTTCAAGTTACCGGGGGCTTCTCGTCCATTAGGACCGTTAAAGTTGGCAAAGATATGCTGGGGCAAAATCATTCCTTCCGTACCCATGAACACCAGGAACCAAGCGGGGTTCACCTCTTTGAAGTTGATTTTCACTGTGTAGTCATCCACCACCTCCACATTATCAATCACCTCATAGGTTCCCGCTGTAGTAGAACCCACGTCAGAGTTGGTAATAAATTCATGGGTAAACTTCACATCAGCAGCAGTAAAAGGGGTGCCGTCGGACCATTTTACTCCCTGTTTGAGTTTCCAAGTGACGGACTTCCCGTCAGCAGCCACACCTCCATTATCCAAGGTTGGCTCTTCTGCTGCTAAGAAGAGCACCATGTTACCGTCGTTATCAAAACTTGCCAAGGGTTCTAAGGTAATGCGACTGGCTTCAGAGTCTTTAAAACCAGTGGAGAGGTGAGGGTTGAGGATGGTGGGGGCTTGCCAATATAAAAGTTTGAGGGTATCAGTAGCCCTGTCAGAGGTGGTAGAAGATGGGTTTGGGGGATTGCACGCAGCAAATAGGAGAGTGGAGCAGAGAGATAGAAACAAGATTGGCAGAGTGGAGAATTTAGATAATCTCATGATTTAGTTGTTACACTATCAGAAAATGATTTGAGGACAAAATCCATGGCTGACGTCATCGACTATACAATTTACGGCAACGACTTGCAACTGGTGGAAATTGAACTGGACCCCAGAGAAGGAGTGCAAGCAGAAGTAGGCACCATGACCTACATGGAAGAGGGCATCGAAATGCAAACAGGAATGGGCGGTGGGGGTATCGCTGGGGGTTTGTTCGCTGGTTTCAAACGCATGTTGACAGGGGAAAGTTTCTTTATTACCACCTTTGCTAACGGGGGGAGGGGAAAAGCGCGAGTGGGTTTTGCCGCCAGCGTTCCCGGTCAAATTATTCCCCTGGATCTGGGAGCATTGGGAGGAGAATTTCTCTGTCAGAAAGATGCCTTTCTCTGTGCTGCTAGCGGTACGGATATTGAGGTTGCCTTTACCAAACGCTTAGGGGCTGGCTTTTTCGGCGGAGAAGGCTTTATCCTGCAAAGATTAAGAGGTGATGGTTTGGCATTTGTTCAAGCAGGAGGGGCGATCGTGGCAAAAAATCTCCAACCGAGGGAAGTCCTGCGGGTGGATACAGGTTGTCTCGTGGCTTTTTCCCCTTCAGTAGACTACGACATTCAATTTGTTGGAGGGTTTAAAAATGTTCTCTTTGGGGGTGAAGGCTTATTTTTAGCGAAAATGACTGGACCAGGGCAAGTGTATCTCCAAAGTCTCCCATTCTCTCGCTTAGTGGATCGCATTATTTCTCCCCTTCAGCAACAAATCAACAGTTTAATTTCTTCGGAATAAAACTATCTATCTATCTTCATCTGCTCCCGCCAAGGGCGGTTGCTTACGCAAAGCTTGCGCAAAGCTTCGCAATCATCTGCGGTTCCGTTTTTAGGGAGATTAAGGAAATGACTTGGGAATCTAATAAGAAAGTGGCGGCGTTGCTGAATCAAGGTATGGAAGGGGGGGGAAAAGGTAGTTCACCCCAGCGGAGATAATGGATTAAAAGTCTAATTGAGTGGCCTAACATCTCCACAGATTTGGAGTAGCACAACGTCTTGCGCTTCAACCGTGCCAAATAATGCCTAAGTCGCGTATTCTCACCCTCAACTCGCGTCATGTATGTCTTGCTAATAATTCGGTCTTCATCTGGAATAAACTTGCCATACACTGGCCAATCATCGCTTACCCAGAAGTAGCATTTCCAGTCTTTAATTTCCTGCCACAACGGCTCAAATGTTTCGCTACTTCGATTTCCAATTGCCCACCCCAATATTCCCGGGCGAAAGTGGTAAGCGTGCTGTCCACAACCAGATTTTGTTTTTTTTTGAGCCTACAAAAGTCTGTAGCTCATCGAGTTCTCCCACTTGCGGAACCTGTTCCGGTAGATAGGCATCAGGTAGTTTCTCGCCAACTTGCTTGACCCAATTGATGAGAGTTGTATGATGCACTCCTTTAACTCTCTCTATCGCTCTCAATCCCATACCGTTGGTATACATGGTGAGGCATTCGCGTTTAAACTCATCACTGTAACCTCGATGTGAGTTGTAGTTTGTGATAAATTGACGTCCACAAGATTTGCACAGATGTTTCTGCTTACCTTGTCGGTTTTTGCCATTCTTATAAGTTTCACTAGAACCACATTCTGGACAAGTTAGGTTATCTGACTGGTCTGCCATCATTTTCTTATCAAGCCTTCTTCCCTATCTTATCTCTTCCATACCCTCATCCACCAACGCCGCCCGCACCATACGCCTGGTAACTGGTAACTGGTAACTGGTCACTGTTTTACCTAGTATCTGGACGACCACCAAAGTTTATCTTGAACTGGCTTCCTTTAACAGAAAAGCAGCTGGAGGAAGCTCTATTTTACATTAACAGCAATCGTGTTCAGGTGGAATCTGAGTGCACTGATGTCTTGAAAACAGCCGCAGAAGTTCAGCAATACTGGGAAGAACGGAACCGCGATCGCTTTGCTCAGATTGCTGCAATGTCCCCACCCCCTGGTAAAAAAGCTCTATGGGAAAAACTCAAAGCACAGAAAGCTAAACATGCACGAGAGTCGTGGATAGAGTTTCACGCAAAGATGCAGGGATGCAAATTATAGCAGCATCAGTCCACTACCGCCAATGTAAAGTTTTGAACAAGATTCAATTTTTTGGGTAAATCGCCGATTTTTGATATATATCATAGATATAAACCTTTATAGGAAATAACCAAAATGACTCTCAAACTTGAACTAAAAGACCTGCCACCTCGCTCTCGCCAGCTCTCTGTATCTGAAATAGACCAAATGTTAGGGGGGGGTAGCAAAAATAAGGGGAAAGAGTGCTCCTTAACTGCTGATTGTAAATGTGGTTTGTCTTGTTGTATTAATGGTTATTCTAAAGCGGAGTGTATTGCGGTAGGAATATTCTCATTGGGCACATTGGACTATGTACCATTTAAAGGTAAGGTATGTACGTAAACTAATTTATCGTAGACTTAACCACTTAAATATGCTAACATAGGTGACGGTGGACAGTGCCCACCCTACTGCGTTCATCTGCGGTTCCTTCTCCGAGTAGCAATACCAGAACGCAACAGTTTAATTTTATAAGGATCAGCATCCTTGCGCCAGTATAGACTATGTCCTTTTACTGTAGCGCAATGGTCCGCTAAACATCTCAGCCATCCCTGACGGCGACCAATACCATTCATATCCGACCATAACCCCCAATCTTCTTCCTGACGAGTAAGTTTAGCAAACTTCTTGTACAAATAATATTGGGGTGTGACTAAAGTATCTTTACAATGCAAAATCGGGGGATCCTCATGGGACTCCCAATCCCTATACCTAACCTGCAAATCTCCTAAATTAATGGACATGGTGGTGCACAGAATGGGATGAGCTAAGGTATCAAAGTCGGGATAGTAATGATAGGATATTTGGGGCTTTTGCAGACTAAACTGAATGATATTGGCTTCTTCTAACCTACCAATGGTGCGACTGGCACAGCCTTCATAAAGCCGCAACAAAGGATCTAGAGCTTCCAAAGCACTAATATGTACTCTGAAGTCATGTTTCCGCTTTTGACCAACTGTACTTTGTTGACAAATTTCTCCTATCTCTTCCAAGTCTCTCAGACTTAGAAGCATCAGATCTGCAACAGCACAAGCCCGTTTATAATTACCACATAAAGCTCTGATATCTTCCCGCACTGGAGGTGGTAACTTTCTCATAGTGGGACGACCGCTAACATTAAAATTGCTCAAAGCTAAGTAAATGGATAAGTCTTCACTTCGTTTGGTGGCGATCGCCTCCCACTCTGCTTCATCAGTAGCCTCTAATATGAGTTTAAAGGCATTGCGGAAGTTGCCAAATTCTTCCTTAATTTCCTTCTCTTCAGGTAATTCCCCTTTTATCGGCAGGCGACCTCGCAGGGTGAAGAAAGCCATTAAAGGGGCTAACATAGGGGCATAATCTTCAAAAAGCCTCACCTTCTTTTGTACCTTGGGAGTACTAACTCGGGAATGGTAGCTATTGGCGCGAAAAGTTTGGGCTGCTGAACCATCCCGGAAAGCGAAATAAATACCCAACCCAGCCGGAATAGCATCCACATTTAGAACACTATCGATATAATGCTTCAGTTCTTCCTGTTGGTAATATTTCTGGAAAGTGTTCCGTTGGGTAATAATTCCATCTCCATAAGCACACCAGGTGCCATCATGATGATAAATAGACACCTGGGCTGCTACAATCAGAACTTGACGAGTTAATTCCCAAGCTTGGAGTAAAGCTTCTCGTCGTTGAGCTAAATCTTCGATTACGTTAATCACATAGCCTAAGTTAACGATATCTGCTGGGGTGGGATGGGTGTGAGGACGATAATAAGGGTCCCAACCAGAACTGGCATAACCCCGATCGCCTATCCTTTTCACGTCCCCCCCGTAACCGCAGCCATAATCAAAAAAGCTGATCCCTGGGGTAAATAAACCTGCATTAAGAGCTAAAGTGACGGGACGGGAAAGTTCTTGGCGGACAATGGCTGCTTTGTGACGTTGGATAACAACCTTTCTTTGCAGGTCCAGAGGACAAATTAAACTATGTCCTTCCAAGTCGATCCGTTGCTGGACTAAGAGCTTTTTCCATTCCTGACGTCTACCAATATAATATCCATTATCCAATAGTCCTAGGGCCTCTTCCCAACGGGTCAAGGTGGCAAACCCTTCGTACAAAGGATAGTCAGGAGTGACAAAAGTTTCTTTCCGATGGAGGATCGGAGGATTGTCCGAAGTGCTATAATCTCGATAAGTATATTCTTGCGTTACTGGATCTACAATAATACTGCTTTGGAGGGCAGGATGAGGGTTAGTGTCGAAGTCTGGATAAAAGAGATAGGATATTTTCGGTGGCTCTATAGTGAACTTGACCAAGTTTGCCTCTTGGGTTTCCTCCGTGACCCCTCTTACACTCCTTTCATAGCTTTGCAACAGGGGGTCAAGGGCGGTCAAAGCTGATTTATGGACGTAAAGGGCATTGAGTAAACGTTTACCCACCCTACTGCTTTGAAGACATTGGTCGATGGCTGACCTCTGTGGTTTAATATCGTTCTGACTCACCAATATAATCCTATCATAAACTCTATGAAGACAATAAGGGCAGTTATTTGTGGCTATTACGGCCAAAGAAATGGGGGGGATGAAGCATTGCTCATGTCCCTATTACAAATGTTACCAAAACAGGTGACCCCCATAGTCCTTTCTGCCGATCCCCTCCGAACTTCCCAACGCTATGGGGTCCAAAGCTGCCACAATCGCTCTGCTGTTTCTATTTTAAGAGCTTTGGGTCAGTCTGATTGCTTTATTTGGGGTGGTGGCAGTTTAATGCAAGATGTAACCAGTCTAGCTAGTCCTTTTTACTATGGGGGTTTGATGGCTTTAGCCCAGCAACTTGGCTTGAAAACTATCGCTTGGGGGCAAGGAATCGGACCTTTGGGTCACCCCCTCACCCGTGGTTTGACTAAGTGGGTTTTGAGACGCTGTAATGCTGTGAGTGTTAGGGATAATGGGAGCGCGAAATTACTGGCAGATTGGGGGATAGCCTCAACTATCGCTCCGGATCCAGTGTGGGCTTTAGAAGGGAAGGAAATTTCCTGTTTGTCTCATTTACCCACACCCAGAATAGCAGTTACTTTGCGGGAGCATCCTCATTTAACCCCCCAACGGCTGGAAAATTTGACTCAGGCTTTAATTCAGTTGCAAAAGGCTACGGATGCTTGTATATTATTGGTACCATTTCAGCCTGTCTTAGACCGAGACATCGCTGATTTTATCGCCCAGCAACTTCCAGGGACGCCACACCATCCGGCACCTTCGGTGTCGGTGCGGGTTATCTCATTAGAAAATCCGAGAGAACTGAAAGGATTATTTCGGGGGGTAAAAATGGCGATCGCCATGCGCTACCACAGTTTAGTTATGGCCGCAGCAGCAGGATGTACCTGTTTTGCGATTAGTTATGACCCCAAAGTTAGGCAACTGATGACTGAATTAAATTTACCAGGATGGGAATTAGAAAGTCTGCCAGATAAACCGGATTTAATGAGCAAAATTTGGTTAGAGCACTACCTTCATGGCCGCCCTTTAAACCCAGGTATTATTCAATCTTTAGTTAGTAGTGCTCTATTACATAAACAATTAACACAACATACTATTGAGGCATATTATTATGTATAATGGCTTGGAGATTTTAGAGATGAATGATGCCAAAACAGCCAATGCTCCCGGAGAGGATAGGGAAAATCAGGAGATGCTGGAAACCATAGAGGAACTAAAGCAAGATTTAACAGCAGCTCAGAAGCTGATTGCCCAACAAGCAAAAGAACTGAACACCAAGGAAGAACAAATCTCCCATTTGCGCCAAGAACTAGAAAATAGTCAGGAAAGGATCGCCCAGTTAGAACTAGAAGAGCAGGAGTTACAGACTCGTCTAGTGCGTCAGCAGCGTCACTCCTTGAAATTTAAGGCCGCATTAGACCAATGTTTAGCTGGTCCCTCACCTGTCCCTAAAGTTGAACCTATCCAACCCTGGTCTGGTAAACTGGATAGGGCAGATAGTAACAATCCAGACAATACTAAACCTAATTGGCCTTCACCCACAATTAATGGGTTGGGAAAAGAAAAAAAATCCAAGTCTAGGGCGGATATTGATTTGCCTAAATTTGGCTAGGGTGTGTCATCAATTAGGGGGAAAGATAATTGTTAAAGGTATTTTTGCGAGATACAAAAAGAAAAATGTTCTTTATAGCAGAGCTATATAAATTATTTTTCGACGCAGTAGGTCGTGAAAAGACCTGAAAAAGTACTTTTTTTCTAATTGATGACACGCCCTAAGGACTTTAGCATTCTCGAATAGCCTGCAATACCCGATCCATCGGCAAACTCAACACCGCTGCAATTTGCTCGGAAGCCATACCCATTTGCTGAAGTTTCCCAATTGCATTAAGTTGTGCCTGCTCAGCCTGCAATAGTGCCTGTTCAGCCTGGAATCGTGCTTGAGCCTCCTGCTGCCGTTGTGCCTCAGCTTGTAGTCGTCCCCGCACCTCTTGGTACAAGACTCCCTCAGCCTTATCAGCCCGTTCAATGCCTGTGAGTAGCAACTGACCTTGGTCATCCCACCAGCGCATCCACTTCATCTCCTGGTTTTGATAACTGCCTTGCCAAACCCCTAACTCTACCTTGAGGAGGGCTATGGGATAACGACCCTGAGGATTTGGCTGTAATTTTCGATAGCGCAAGGTTTTGGGTTTTCCCTCCTGAACCAAGGGTTCCAAGCGATAGACTTCCAACTTGCTGGTTTGTACCTCGTAAATGCCGTAATAAGGGGCCCGGACAACCTGCTCATAGACCCAAAACTTACCAGGCTTAGTCACCCGACCCGATTCTGTTTCCATCAAGGGCGTGTTATCTCGCTCCTCAGAGCCATCCCCACTGGCAAACTCAATAATAACCGCTGGAACTTCCTGCTCCCTAGCCAACACATAGGAACGGCGATAATCCCCATCCAGCAGTGGGGGTACATTGGGCACATAAAACCAATCGGGAGCCTCGGCGCCTTTTTCCGGTGGATCCGTGGAGCGCCAGTAAATGCCGCTATCTTGACCAATGGCGTAGTTCCCATCGGGGTGCAGTCGTTGCAGAATGGGAGCAAGGGAATCGGTTAGGAGAATGCTTTGGGGATGCTCTTGAAAGTTTTTCACGAAGGTGCCGTCGGATTCAGGCAGTTGGGTATGGTCAGGGAGATCCGGATCTACCAACTCCCGATTGAATTTGACTGATTCAAGCGGATTGGAATTTTCTCCTAGGTTCTGAACTGGAGGTACTTTTTGAATATCCTGGGCTACAGTCCCTGGTTTAACGGTCATCGGTTCCTCCTTTGAAAGGCTCCTACTATTTTAACGTTTGCACGGAAGTCCCCACGTAGGATGCGTTACTAGCCACTGTAGGATGCGTTACTAGCCACTGTAGGATGCGTTACTAGCCGTAAGTAGTAGCAACAATACAAACTTTGTTGGCGTAACGCATCGTAGTAGCAACAATACAAACTTTGTTGGCGTAACGCATCGTACGTAGCAGCATCCTAAATTAAATGGGTTAGCGTAACGCATCCTACGCGCTAGCGGCGTGGGGATGGACAGTGCGGAGAAAGAGAGGATTCGATGTCCTCTCTTTCTCCAATCACTGTGCTATGCTAAAAAAAAGAGACCGAACTGTATGCCAACCCGTCGAATAACCTATCGATTATATCCAAGCGTCGAGAGCGAACGTAAATTGCACAGAGCTCGCAAGATGCACTGTGAGCTATACAACGCAGCCATCGCTAATCGCCGAACTCAACCCACCCCCCGAGCAAGCCTCCTGGGAGGGGGGTTGGGGGGTGGGTTGGACATTCAGTGGACTATTTCGAGCAGCAGAACTCTTTGCCAGCATTCAAAAAAGTTTGGCCAGAATATAAAGAATTAGGGGCTCAAACTCTCCAAGCAACTCTAAAACGAGTAGATTTTGCCTATCAGCGCTTTTTCAATGGATTAGCCAAATATCCTAGATTCAAAGCAAAACGCTGTTACAGAGGATGGACTTATCCAAGCAGTGCTGGTTGGAAAGTTCACAGTAATATGGGAGTGAATGGCCAACTTGAGTTGCGGCATTTCGGGATACAAATCCCCATGAGGGGGAAGGCCAGAACCTGGGGGAAGCCAACTACTTGCACTATATTTCTGAGCAATAACAAATGGTACGCTTCCATAACAGTTAATTGTGTCCCAGAAAAGCAAACCCACCCCCCTTCGCCCCCCTCCCAGGTTCCCCTCCTGGTTCCCCTCCTGGGAGGGGGTAGGGGTGGGTGGGTAGGGGTGGGTGGGGTTGGGGGGTGGGTTGGGTTGGATTTTGGGTGTAAAGTAGCTATAGCGACTTCAGATGGAGAATTTATAGAGGCTCCAAAATTTCAGGCAAAAGCTGCTGAAAAAGTCAAGCAACTATCAAAACAGCTAAGAAGAAAACGCCGACCAGAAAAAAGGAAGACTAAAGCTTCTCGTAGATGGCGCAAGGCGCAAGGTCTAATTAGCAAAGTAAAGCGCAAAGTTGCCAATCAGCGCCAACCCCCCCCCTTAGTCCCACCCCTCCCATCCTCTATCCCCCCTAGGCAAACACCAGCATCCCCTAACAGGGGGGGGGGATGATAAGGGGGGTAAGGGGGGATCCTCCTCTGGTCTCATAAGGTGGCAGCACAAATCGTTAGCAGTAATAGCTTGGTTGCTACTGAGAAATTAAACCTTAAGGGCATGACACGAAAGGGAAAGGGGAAACGGTCAAAGGCCGGCCTCAATCGGTCCCTCTTAGATGTAGCTATTGGCATGACGAAAGATGCCATTAAATACAAGGTCATTGAGGCGGGTGGTGTTTATTTAGAAGCACCGACACAAAAGTTAAAACCCACTCAAAGATGTGCTAAATGTTGGGAAACTACTAAGAAAACATTGAGCGAGCGTGTTCATGTTTGTCAGCATTGTGGGCATCAAGAAGATAGGGACATCAATGCAGCGTAGGGGCACGAACTGTCCTCTTTAGACGTAGAGCCACGTAGGATGCGTTAGCTGCCGTTAGGATTAGCGTAACGCATCCTACCAATTGCGGAAGCATGAGGCAACTAGGGGCAAGGAAGCGTCAGAAAACCTAGGTAGGCGTAGCGGCTTGGCGTAGTTCATCCCTTCCGCGCTGGTATAGTTATAATTTAGAATAGGAAGATTAGGAGACTGGCTTCTATAAGTTCTGATTATCTCCTACCTGTTCTTGCGTCCGCTTCTCCCTAGACGCTTATTTCGTTCCTTTTTTTCTTGCTCTTACCCTAGTCAATCTAATGTTTACAAAAATTGACATAAAAACACTTGACAAATAAAAACCTTATAGTTTATATTAATATTGAATCAAGTCCATCAGACTTTGCCGGAAATAATAAAGTAGAAGACGCAATTGACCAATCACTAAACCTCGGCAAACCTCGGCAAACCTTGCCAAATGCCCTATTCAGGTTGGTCAAGCCTACCCTTCGGTAAACGTTATCTTGGTCACGATACCCTGGGGTGCGTGCCAGCTCCTTGCTCTATCGCTACTGGTTAAACAGGTGATGAATTTTTGTTTAGTGAAGCCAGTGCCAGTAGCCTAAAAAGCCAAGATAACCAGGCGAGGCAAACTTTACCGCCTCTCGGTGGAACCACGCAACCATACGTGGTGCAGACGTCCCGCGGCATCATCGATGCCGCAGATTGTTTGCGTTGTGGGTACTTTTTCTTAGAAATGCGTAGATTTGCAGAGAGAAAACCTAGCAGTAACTGTCAGCACCCCACGAAGTCAGTTCCGTGGCTCTCGAGCTCAAGAGCAACAGCTAGCTGGCCAGATTGGGAGATTGCCAGATTGGGAGTAGGCGATCGCGTAGCGCTATATCTTAATACAATACCGAGTTGCGTTCAATTTGGTATCAGTTACCAGCTCGTTGCGACCCACTTTAACTGGTAAAGATAGTAAGATTGATAAAGAGAATAAACAAATATCTTTCCTTGCTCTTCTGGGAGAGGCTAAATTAATGAGATTTCTAAACCAGTACAAAAATAAATCTATAAAAGTTCTTGAACTGATTAGTTGGGAGACATCTGCACTAATACCGAGTTGCGTTCAAACAGAGAAGGTAGTGCGAGCATCTTGCCCTTCGGGCAACATGTTCGCACTACAATCAAAATTATCTCTATGAGCGCAACTTGGTATAAGGCAGCTAGTCGAACTTATTTTATGAGTGTTGAAGCATTAACCGTTCAACTGAAAATTCAAGGGCTTTTATGATTGTAATCTAAGAATTATTTAATTGAAAATATAATCCCCCTTGCGACCGTAACTCCTGGTGAGTGCCCATTTCTACAATACGACCTTGGTCTATGACGATAATCCTATCGGCATTCTTGACGGTGCTGAGACGGTGAGCAATCATGAAAGTAGTGCGTCCAGCTACTTGCTGCTCTAGGTTCTCCAGCATAATTCGTTCCGATTCCGAATCTAAAGCTGCTGTGGGTTCATCTAAGATTAAGATAGAGGGGTCCGTGAGGAGGGCACGGGCTATGACTAAACGCTGTCGCTGCCCCCCACTTAAAGTCATGCCCCGTTCCCCAATTTGAGTATCGTATTTCAGGGGAAAAGAGTCAATAAACTCGTCTGCTCCTGCCAGTTTAGCAGCAGCTACTACTGTGTCTAAGTCTGCATTGGGGTTTGCTTTGGCAATATTTTCTCTAATGGTACCATTGAATAAAAAAGGATTTTGCTCCACTACCCCTAATTGACGACGATAGGAAGATAGGTCAATATTGCTTAAATCTATCCCGTCCACTAAGAGTTTACCCTGAGTGGGTTGCAACAGTCTGGTTAATAAATTAGCTAGGGTGGTTTTTCCCGAACCACTTTTACCCACTAGGGCAATTTTTTCTCCGGGATCAACCTCTAAATTGATATCGGTCAGAACATGGGACTCGCTTCCTTCATAGCTAAAGTAGACATTTTCTAACCGCACCCAACCCTTAAGAGAAGGTAAAATTACATCCGGATTTTGTTCTTCCGATGGTAACACTAAAACATCGTTGACTCGTTCAAAAGAAATCCTCATTTCTTGCAGTTCGTCCCAAACCCCAATCAGATTCTGAAGGGGGGTGAGTAATAACCCCAATAGTCCATTAAATGCTACCAACTCCCCGGGAGTTAGTTGATTCTGGCCTGTTTCTGTGGGTGTTATGACCAAAAAAGCTCCGTATCCTAAAATAACAATGGTGCTTGCTTGGTTGATTAAATTACTAATTAGTCCGATATTAAAGGCGATTAAAGCTCCTTTGAATTCTGCTAATTGAGTTTTGAGGATTCGATTGACTCCTTGTCGGAAAAATAGTTTTTCCGTGGCGATGGCTTTAATTGTTTCAATGTTGCTCACCGCTTCAATGAGATAGGATTCCAGTTCTCGCTTCCTTTCAAATACCCGGCGATCGTTTGCCCGTAATAGGGGGGTGGAGATGAGGAGGGTTACCCCATAAGCGGCGACAAAAATCAAGGCTATCCCGGTGAGTTGAGCATTTTTACTCAGGAGAATAACTAAATAGAAAACAATTGTGATACTATCAATAATAATCTTGAAACCACTTTGGGCAATTAACTGCAAAAGTTTCTCATTCTCCTGAAAGCGGACAGTAAAATCTCCTACTTGCCACTGGGAAAAGATAGCTTTGGGTAAGGAGAGGATGTGGTCTAAAAAACGCAAGAGTAAGGAGACGCTGATTTGTTTCAGTGCCCGAACTACTAAAAATTACCGTAAAGCGCTGCTAGCTAGTTGAAACCCAGTGACAAATAGCATTCCTAACAGCATGAGGAAAAGTAAAGAATAATCCCCGTTGACGACAACTTTGTCGATAATAATTTGGGAAAATAAGGGTCCGACAGCCCCTAAAAGTTGGAAAATTAGGGTGATGATGGCTATCCAAACTAGGATAGACCAATAGGGGCGGGCTAGGGGGAGAAACTGTTGAAAAATCTTCAGGGTTTGGGTGCCAATATGGGCAAAGTTTGGCACCAGATTGACTGTGAGGAGTTTCCCGTTCCAGGTGGAGATAAATTCCTTTCTGTCAATAACGTGAATTGTGGTTAAGGGGTTAGCCAGGATAACCTGGGTGGGGGAAACTTCCAGGAGAAGGCACAACTCTCCTAAATCATTCTCTACTATAGCAGGCAAAGTTGGCTTGTCCAAACCTTCATTATTCAGAGACAATAAGCGAGTTATATAGCCCAAGCTGTCTGCTTTGTGACTCACAGAGATGAGATTATCTGACCAGGAGTGGGATAACTGTCGTTTTATTAGGGGTTGTAAATCAATCTTCCGGCCCTGAAAACCATTAATAGCTGCTAAACAGGCAATTCCCGATAGGAGGGGGTTGTCTACTGCTACAAATGGATAGTGGGGAGCAAACCATTTTTTCCCCACTTTGACTCGTTTAAATACTAACCTAGGTTGAGAAGATTGAGAAGAATTATCTCTGCCGGCTAAGATAGCTTCCTGTTGCCATTGGCGATTTTCAGCCAGTTGGGTCATGTACTGTTGGATTTTGCTATGGGCTATGAGTTTGGCTCTCTGGAGCTGATTTAAGGGCCAAACCAAGGTATCTTCTGTGGCTAGAGCGCTAACGGGGTAAAATTCATGGTCCAACAGGGCTGTTTCACCGCAAATATCCCCGGGTTTTAAGATGGCTAAGGTGGTATTCTCAGCTAACAAGCGGATACTGCCACGACGAATAATGTAAGCTCCGTTGGCAGGCTCTCCTTCTCGAAACAGAAATTCTCCCTCTGGTACAGAAGTAACTTCTATGGCTTCTGCCAGTTCCTGGCTTTGGGGTAGACTCAGATGAAAGAAAGGGTTCAGAGTGCGCAGAAATTGAAACTCAGTCCGCTTTTCCTGGTTTGCTTCCAGGGTGTTCCTTAAGTGGGGAAATTCCTCTAGCAGGGAATAGAAATGCCTGGCTGCTAATTTCACCAGGGTTACATTGCCAGCAGCTCTGACGCTACTCTGGGCAGGAGTTTGGCTCAGTAAGGACTCATGGCCAAAATAAGTTCCTGGAGTGAGTACTGCTAGGGTGATAGGTTTGACGGTGGTGGTATGGTCTACCATGCGCCCTTTCCCCCTGACCATGAGATAAAAAGCTGATGAGGTGTCTCCGCTACGGATAATGGTATCTCCCAGTTGGCAGGAAACTACCTTCAGCTTGGTGGCTATTTTCTTCCGAGTTGATGGATCTAGGGAGTTAAAGGGGCTGTTTTGCTCTAGTAGTTGTTCTAGTTGATCTATTTCCATTCTTATTCAAGTTCATCCCCATTCATTATAGCAGTATCAGTCCAGTATTACAAATGTAAAGTTTTGAACAAGATTCAATATTTTGGGTAAATCGCCGATTTTTGAGGTATATTATAGATATGCATACTTTATAGGGAATACCAAAATGACTCTCAAACTTGAACTGAAAGACCTGCCACCTCGCTCCAAACAGCTCTCTGTATCTGAAATAGACCAAATGTTAGGGGGGGGGCAGCACAGGAGAAGGCGGAAGTTGTAGCACAACTTCTAATTGTAAAACTGGTTTGTCTTGTTGTCCCCACTTTCAGTCTAAAAGTGAGTGTATTACAATAGGGATATTCTCATTGGGCATAACAGAAACTATAGACGACGGCAATAAGATATGTAAGTAAGTAGTCCGTAGGGTGGGCAATTGGGGAAACGTTTGGTACCCTAGTAATACAGTATAGCAGTTGACGTCGGTCACACGGGTACCAGTTAATAATCACCAGTTACCAAAAGAATGAATCACACATGATTATCTCTATCCGAAATACTATAGATCTAGAACTTTAAAGGGAATAACCACCATGACTCTCAAACTTGAACTGAAAGACCTGCCACCTCGCTCCAAACAGCTCTCTGTATCTGAAATAGACCAAATGTTAGGAGGGGGCAGCACAGGAAAAGGCGGACGTTGTAGCCTAACTGCTAATTGTAAAAGTGGTTTGTCTTGTTGTCCCGATTATCAGTCCAAAGCTGACTGTATTGCACATGAAATATTATCATTTGGCCTAACAGAGTTTGCTATTAATGCAAATCAGGTATGTAAGTAGTACTTCCTATGGCGTGGCACCGCTAAAATGGTGCCTTAGAAGAGTAGGGGAGTAATTGAAACTCGGTCGGGGTTTTACAAAGTAGCCCGCAATTCAGGTTAAGGGCGCTTGCAAACATCCACTATTTTAGTAATTCCTAGAGTGGGCAATTGGGGAAACGTTTGGTACCCTAGTAATGCAGTATAGCAGTTGACGTCGGTCACACGGGTACCAGTTAATAATCACCAGTTACCAAAAGAATGAATCACACATGATTATCTCTATCCGAAATACTATAAATCTAGAACTTTAAAGGGAATAACCACCATGACTCTCAAACTTGAACTAAAAGACCTGCCACCTCGCTCAAAGCAGCTCTCTGTATCTGAAATAGACCAAATGTTAGGGGGGGCAGCACAGGAAAAGGCGGAAGTTGTAGCATAACTGCTAATTGTAAAACTGGTTTGTCTTGTTGTCCCGATTATCAGTCTAAAAGTGATTGTATTGCAATAGGGATATTCTCATTGGGCATAACAGACTATATAGACGATGGCAATAAAATATGTAAGTAAGTAGCCCGTAGGATGGGCAATTGGGGAAACCTTTGGTACCCTAGTAATGACTATGAGCGACTGCCTCAGATGAGCGAAAGCTTTGTCTATCACGCGATGACTGCCTTGATGCTCCAACGTCTCGTGCCTTAATCTTTCTTTTACAGATACCTTCTAAAATTCATCGCGTTGATTGATATTCAGTTTGAGTCAAACAATGTTTTGGGGATAGAGAGGGGCGCAAGGTGCCCACATCAATACCAGCGCGATGGGCAACTAAAACACCCAACGCCTCTAGATATGAGTTTACTTTAATTGCTTTGATGCCCAGGGGTTCGGGGGGAACTTGGATTTGGGTTTGATTCTCAAAGACGGCGATAATGCTTGCTTTCTTGTTGCTGAAGCTCAGAATAGCACTCCCCCCACAAGCGTTGGCGGGAACCACCACTGCATCTACTCCTTCAGCCCAGATATCTTCTGGCGCGAGAGTATAGTTTGGCGTGCGTTGGATAAACTGGGGAGCGCCACTGAGTCCGACGAGAATGCAGGGCAAGAAAGTATAGCCTAGTTCTTCAGCGGCGGCGCGGGGAGATAGTTCTGGGTCCAGGGGTAAGGGCATTAGGGCCGGTGCATGGGCGCAGGGAATGTGAAAGGTCCGAACAATGAGGTGAGAAATAACTGCTTCTGCCCCGGCTAACTGGTCTACTCCCCCACCGTGACGATAGTTTTGCAGGGCGAGGCTGTTTTCGTCGTCGGGAAAGCGAGCTACCACGGCGATCGCTTCGGCTCTCCCTTGTCTTATGATTACTTCTGCCGCCCGCAACAAACTGCCGGGGTTGCCAATGGTTCCCCAACTCGCTGAGGATGGACCGTCGCACAATTGAACTCCTAAGTCCGCGTCAGTAATGATATAATCGGTGAGATGGATACCCAAAGTAGCTCTTACTGCATCTGCTGCTTGAAGGTGGCGCAGCCGCAAATCTTCTTCTATACCCCGATCTAGAATCAAACCGACTCGGTTTTTTCTCACGGGTTTTAATCCCCAGTCGGAACTTGCGAATTTGTCCAAACCGTATCCTTCCACGTAGAAAGTGTTAGGATTGCCCCAGTAGAGTTGGGCGCCATTGAGAACATTTGGGTGCGTAATGAGGCGATCGCAGATTTCTGCCATCGTTCTTGCTACGGGTATAGCATCCCCTGCATAGCCGCCAATAGATGCTCCCACCCCGGTGGGGACGATGAGAACGACGGTATAAGGACTTAGGGACGCCAAGGGCGGGACGCCAAAGGCGGTTGCTTCGCAAAGCTTCGCAATCACAATTGTCCAAATTGCCGAAGGTATACTATGTTTTCTTTTTCTGATTCTATTTTTAAATCAGAACGGGGATAGGCAACGCACAGCAACACGTATCCTTCTTCTTGCAGCTCGGGGGATACTCCCATTCCATCGCTTTGATCCACAGTACCTTGGATAATTTTTGCCGCACAGGTGGTACAAACACCAGAATGGCAAGAACTGGGCAAGTCCAATCCCCCATCTTGGGCAGCTTGCAGGATGGTTTGCTCAGAAGGAACTGTGATGGTGTGAGTTTTACCTTGGTGATTTATTTCAACTACGTGGGATTTAGACATAAATACATAAACATTGATAATTTAATTATTTAATTGCTAGTAAATTTACTAATAAAAAATATGCTCGATTATAAATAATCTTAAAGGTTTTGTTTGTAGGAGTTCATTATATCATGACCTATTACCTGTGTGTCAACCCTTATTTCAATTATTGTGCAAATAATCTCGGAGCCTGTTACGACATTTCGGTTGCCGCAGCTTTTGCAGGGCTTTCGTTTCAACTTGTCTAACTCTTTCCCGAGATAGTTTTAAAAGAAGAGCGATTTCTGATAGGGAGTAAAACTTGCCATCTATTAAACCATAGCGCATTTGGAGCACCTCCCGTTCCCGGCTAGTTAAATCCGCCATGAGGTGTTTTAACTCTCTTTTTAACCCTTCCTGAATTAGCACTTCTTCAGGAGTTGCTTTATCTGTTACCAGCAGGTCTCCCAGTGACCTATCTTTGTCTTTGCCGACTTTGATTTCTAAGGAAACGGAACGAGGAACTCGCTGCAGTGCTTCTCGGACTTGACCGGGAGTCAGCTCCAATTTTTCGGCAATTTCTTCAATAGACGCAGTACGACCCTTTTCCTGGGAAATTTGGCCCGTGGCTTTTTTGATTTTGTTCAGCTTTTCTGTGATGTGAACTGGAATGCGAATGTTACGACTTTGAGTTGCGATGGCTCTGGTAATTCCCTGACGAATCCACCAGTAGGCATAGGTACTGAAGCGAAAGCCTTTAATGGGTTCGAATTTATCCACTGCCCGTTCTAATCCCAGAGTACCTTCCTGAATCATATCCAGCAGTTCCAAACCACGATTTTGATATTTTTTCGCCACAGACACTACCAGACGCAAATTCGCCTTAATCATGTGGTTTTTGGCCCGGATCCCTGCTTTTTGGATTTGCTCCAATTCCCTGACATCACATTCTGCTATTTCAGCCCAGCGACGTTTTCCTCGGGCTAAAATCTCCTTCAACTGGGATACTTCCACTTCTGAGGCAGCAGCCCACTGTTTTGGGGAAGGACTGTACTCACAGGATAACAGGTGCTCCCGACAGGGACCGCTTCGCTGCCCGTCGATTTCCAACAAGCGGACAAAATCCCTTATTATGCCATCGCCTTGACTTGCTGCAGTGGCTAGAAGTTCCCGTAAACGGGCGTAGGACTGAACTTTTTGCGCCTCGGCTACTTCTTCATCTCTGCTCAGCAAAGGAACTCGACCGATATCTATCAGGTATAATCTTACTATATCGGTGGTATTACGATTGTAGGGATCCACGGCAGTGCGCTCGTAGGCAGCAGTAACTGCTTCTGCTGCTTCCCGTTCCAGGGTCTTATAGAAATCGTCTCCCCAACTTGGGAGGGTATTTGGGTTAAGTTCTAATTTGGCAGTAGATGAGATATTATCTTGTTCTCTAAAGGCAATAGTTCCCATGGCGATTATTCCAGGCTTGCTCCGATGGTAGGATGTTTTCTTATCCCTATCTTAGTCTTAGTTTGCCCAAGTTACTAGCTCCTGAGGGGTTCGGGGAAATGAAGATTCAAAACAGCCTGCATCCCTTTCTCTGTAAGTCTTTTAGGCATCTGTCCTTAGATTGAAGATTCGGTCGAGTGACCAGTTACCATGATGTTGTTATTTTAGTGGGGGACTCAGACCCTCCAGATAAATATTTAACTGGTCACTGGTTACTGTCCACTGGTCACTGTTGTGGTTTGCTCCTTGGATAATGCCCCATTAATGCTCTGACTTGTTCTGCATGGTAAGAACTGCGGGTGAGAGGAGAGGAGACTACTTGCAGGAAACCAAGAGATTGGCCAAAGTCTCTCCAAGTGTCGAACTGAAGAGGGGTAATGAATTCTTTCACCGAATAATGTTTTTGAGAGGGTTGGAGATATTGACCGATGGTTAAAATGTCGCAATCTACTTGACGCAAATCTCTCATCACCTCTCTCACTTCCTCATCGGTTTCTCCTAATCCTACCATAATGCCTGATTTCGTGTAAATCCAAGGAGCTAATGCGCGAGTGCGTTGCAGCAGTTGGAGCGATCGCCGATAATTGCCTTGGGGACGCACCCTGGGATACAACCTCGGGACTGTTTCTGTATTGTGGTTCAAAACCTCTGGTTCTGCTTGGATAATTAGCTCTAATGCTTGCCAATTGCCGCATAAATCGGGAATGAGGACTTCAATAGTTGTCTTGGGGGTGAGGAGGCGGATTTCTTGGATACAGCGTTGAAATTGAGATGCTCCCCCGTCGGGTAAATCGTCCCGATTCACGGAAGTAATTACCACGTGATTTAATTGCAGACGGCTGACTGCTGTTGCTAAACGCAGGGGTTCCGTGGGATCCAGAGGTTGGGGTTTTTTCTCAAAGTCAATATCGCAGTAAGGACAAGCGCGGGTACAAGCTGGACCCATAATTAGAAATGTGGCGGTTCCAGCATGGAAACATTCGCCAATATTCGGGCAAGATGCTTCTTCACAGACTGTATTGAGCGCCAAATCTCGGAGTGTTTCTTTAACGCTGCCCACCCGCTGCCATTGGGGTGCTTTTACCTTGAGCCAATCTGGTTTTACCGTCATCCTTTTTTTGCTCCTTTGTAGTCGGATTAGAGGGATTAGACTTAAAGTCTAATTGCCCCCACCCTTAGAACCGTGCCGTATCTACGTTCACACGGCTTTTTGGTTTTATCGCTATTAAGCAGCTCCATCACGCTTGCCTTCCTTAATTCGGTCCTTATGAACCTCTTGTTCTTGGTGGCACTCACGATGCAAAGCAACAAGATTACTCGGTTTCCAGTTATTATGGTTACCGTCTACGTGGTGTAACTCCACCTTGTCCTCTGAAAAGAACGACATGTCACAATGAGTACATCGCATCTCTTGTCCGGTCATCGCCCTAGCTGTTGGACCGCCATACATTTTCGATTTACGTTTTATCCAGTAAACCATATTCCCGTCAAACGGGCTTGCGGCTCCTTTAACCATGACGTGCGAGTCCACCTTCCAAGGGACTGGGGGGAAGGCTACATTTATCTGAGCATTAGTTAGAATCCGTTTTGCTGCACCCCTGCTAAGGTCTGGCCATACCCCTGCAGAGCGCCGCGCCCGCGCCATTAATCAATGCCGCGGGCAGGCTTTAGGCGTTTGTGATGCATTAGAAATCTCTTTCTTCTTTGACTCTAGTTCAGAAGCTTTTAAGTCAACTACTCCGACCCGCTATCGCTGAAGTCGGAGCTTGCATCTAGACTCCACCGCAACTCTGAGAATCTTTGCAGAATCTCAGCTTTGGTTTCATCGTCTGACATATTAGGGGATGCTGACAAAATCCCCGTACTCATCCAGTCCTGCCGAACAAGTAACGCTCTTAAGGCAATATTTCGACTTCCCAACAAATCAGCGTGCAACTGATAGCCACAGCATTCACAACGGAATAATAGTCCTTTGTTGGGTCGATTAGCTCTAGATGTATGTCCACACTTTACGCAACTTTGCGAAGTGTAATGAGCCGACACTTTAGTGACTAGAGATCCATTTAGATTGGCTTTGTAGTCAATATAGCTGTGCAATTCAGCGAATGACCATTTAGCTTTATTTCTATTAGCTTTGCGCTGTTTCTTACTTGCCTTTTTGCCAGTCTTAGACTTGATTCTTTCCCGTATTCGAGTCAAGTCTTCTAGTCCAATTAGGCTATTAGGTTTAGCAATCTGCTTACTGATTTGGTGGTTGACATCAGCGATAAACCGTCTCTCTCTCCCAGACAAAGCAATCAATCTACGCTTTGCTGAACGAGTGCCTTGACGCTGCAATGATTGTCTAGCCTTGTGATAACAATTAGCCTTGTGTCTAACAGCTTTTCCTGAGTAGAATTTACACTCGTTAGTGAGGTCTGTTTCCACACTCAGGTATCTTTGTCCAACATCAACGCCAGACACTCTTGTTATTCGGTTTGGGTCAATATCAGGTAGTTCTACTTCTAGACTTACCATCAAGTAGTAAATTTTAGACGAACGCTGGTAAACAATCTTACCAGCTCCAATCTTGACACCGTTTTTGATCAAGTCTATATGTTTGTTATAACCATCGTAAGGTACAACAATCCGACCATCGAAAGGTATTAAGGCTAACGGCACGATTAACCTTAAAAGAGTAATCACGCTGATAGTTTAACGTAGTCGTACGAGAGATAAATTTAGGGGCTTGGTCTAAGCCCTTATATCGCTTTTTGGCATAACCTTTTTTTATGTTATTAACGTTTTGTTTTACCTTAGTCCATAGACTTTTGTAGGTAACTGCCACTTGACGAGAGACATTGCACGACATCTGAGCAGGAAGGTTAAATTTTTCTCTGATATCGTAATAGACCAACTTTTGTAGTTTGGCTGCACTACTCAACTTGTTATTCACAAAAGCTACTTGTGAAGCATAATTCATTGCGTCACGATAAGCCAAGGTTGTTTGTCTCACAGATTGCTTTTGCTCACTCGTTAACTTTAACTTTAACTTTGCCGTGATGACTTGCTTCATGATGAATATAGAAGGACAATCGTATTTTAATTCCTGTGAAGATACAATGTCAAGCTGGCAATTATCGGGGCATCGAACCCCTCAATTGCCGCGCTCTACCTCCCCACCCCGCTCCGCGTAGTACGTAGCAACAATACAAACTTTGTTGGCGTAACGCATCGTACGTAGCAGCTGCCTTGGCAGAATTTGTCAGCGTAACGCATCCTACATTTTCCACCGTTCTTACAGTACCAAGCCCAGGTTTATACTCGGCTTACGCCGCGACTTTCGCACGCTTCGAGTCGCCCGTCGCCCTAATTCGTCATTTAGACTCACCAAACCGCTGTTGAGAAGCTCTACACGTTAAACCAAGCCCCTGCTTATATTCGGCTTACGCCGCGACTTCACAGGGAACGAGCCTCACATATACCTTAATACTAGGCAAAATTTTAAACTATGTGTTAAACTGTCAAAGTGATAATTTTCGGGATGTAGCGCAGCTTGGTAGCGCACTTCGTTCGGGACGAAGGGGCCGCTGGTTCGAATCCAGTCATCCCGACTCATTTGAGCAGTTACCAGTCCTGCTCATGCCAACCGGGGCAGTCAGGCAGTAACCTCGTACCATGAATGTTCTTCTTTGGGTCTGAGCCCCCCACCAAATTGCGGTGCGGTGCATTTTCTTGAATGGGATTCAAGGTGGAAAGCGCACCAAGACAAACGACAACTGCCTGCTCAGGCGCGGCGCTCTGCTGGGGTACGGGCACGGCATCGCGCCCTTTCATATCGGGCGCGCCCTGCAACTGATTGTTAATTGGTGGAAGGCACCCACTTCCCGTAGCTCTCCTCCTGGGAGGGAGGTTGGGGGGGTGGGTACAACCCCCTATGATACGCCTGGTCAACTGTCATGGTACAAGGTCACTGATTGAGTCACACAGGTACCAGATAATAATCACCAGTTACCAAAAGAATGAATCACACATGATTATCTCTCCCCGAAATACTATAAATATAGAACTTTAAAGGGAATAACCACCATGACTCTCAAACTTGAACTAAAAGACCTGCCACTTCGCTCAAAGCAGCTCTCTGTATCTGAAATCGACCAAATGTTAGGGGGGGGCAGCACAGGAAAAGGCGGAAATTGCAGCATAACTGCTAATTGTAAAACTGGTTTGTCTTGTTGTCCCGATGATCAGTCCAAAATTGAGTGTATTACATATGGAATATTATCCTTGGGCATAACAAATATAGTACAAAATATACATAAAAACTGTATGCAAGAGTTCCTAGGGTGGGCAATTGGGGAAACCGTTGGTACCCTAGTAATGCAGTCAATTGCTTATTGCCCACCAGAGAGTCCGGCGCGTTCGCACCGCACCCTACGGTTACTGTAAGAAGGGAAAGGTAATTTCCGCTTCAGTCCTCAACTTATTCCTCAGCTGGGAATATAACTCAAATTCAATTTGGTCCTTGGCCGACTCCCAAGTAGCTGGGTAAATTTCTGTTACCTTGAATAATTGATAACCTGCGGGGGTTTTAATGGGACCTACCACTTCTCCAGGAGAAGCATTGAAAACAACTTCCCTGATCTCCTCAGGAAGAAGACGACCGGGGAACTTGTTCAAGTAACCTCCTTGCCGTTTAGTTCGCTCATCCATTGAGCGTCAATGCCATTTTGGACTGACAACAGAGTTTGGTAATTGTTTTTCATCCACTGTTGGAGCACTTCTACCAATTCTAACCCCCGTTGATAGCGCAATTCATCTGCTGCTACCTGCAACTCTTCCTCGGAATTGCTAAGATTATTGCCTTGAGCATATTCCCGATAGAGTAATTCTTCAATACAATTACCTAGGAAGTTATCCTCGGTCTGTAAAAGCTCCAACCGGGTCAAAGCTTCAACTAGGGTCAATTCTTCCCCATTTACTTTCACTAATACTGTCATTTACAATCTCCAAGTTAATTTTTCCGAAAAAAATCACACCCTACACCCTTGGATCCCCCTCCTTACGGTTCGAAGGATGGTTGTTTACCCACAGTTTTAATTTGGACACGCTACTACTCCTCTACTATACATTACCAGGAGGAAGGTTAGGAAAAAATATCTTCAGGACACTGACAAAAAATGCGCTGGCTAAAGCAACGGTGATAGCGCGACTGCTAAATTCTTGATTGTCTATCCGCTTATCCAAACCGTTCATTGCTATTTCAACAGCTTTAACGTCCCCACTGAGTGTACTAACGTCTTCTGACAAATTATCTAGGTTATCATTTAGCTTTCCTATTGTCTGATTAACTTCATCCCGCACACTCTCTACTTTGCTATCCAGTTTGTCTAATTTATTATCAACCTCTTCACCTACCTTTCCTATATTCTGATTAACTTCATCTCGCACACTCTCTACTTTGCTATTCAGTTTTTCTAATTTGTGATTAACCTCTTGACCTTGCTTTCCTATTTTATATATCAACCTCATCACCTAGCTTATCCATGTTATGATTAAGCTCTTCCCGCACAGTCTCTACTTTTTTGTCCAGCTTTCCTATTTTATTATCAACCTCACCACCTAGCTTATCCATGTTATGATTAAGCTCTTCCCGCACAGTCTCTACTTTTTTGTCCAGCTTTCCTATTTTATTATCAACCTCCTCACGCACATTCTCCACTTTGTTATCCAGTTTATCTATTTTTTGATTAAGCTCCTCACGCACGTTTTCTACTTTGTTATCCAGTTTATCTATTTGATGATTAACCTCTTCCCCTAGCTTGTCTATTTTCTGATGAACCTCCTCACGCAAATTATCTATTTTTCGCTCTACATTGTCATTGACCAGGTCTATCTTGCTATCTAGTTTATCTATTTTACTATCTAGCTTCTCGAGAATTTCCTTGAGGGAGACTTCAACTGCTACGGCCATGGTGTTATATTATACTCCTTATGTGTTTTGGGTTTTTGCCCCTAGTCTTGTCTCAGGGGCTTATTTTTTTGAGTTTAGACCTTCCCTTAGGTATTGTCAAGGGAAAATCTTCTAACCCTAACCCTTAAAGACTCCCCTTCTGGTTTTTACCCCTATGGTGGAACGTTGATCCAGGTAAGCAGCTAATTCCCCTATAGTGGGGTATTCTGCCCAGGTTTCCTGATCCAGGGGAACCTGATATTGCTTTGCTAGTTTTTGGATCACAAAAGCCATCCGCAGGGAATTTCCTCCCAATTCTGTAAAGGTATCCTCAATACCCACGTCTTCCGGTGGCAAGAGTAACTCTTCGCACCACACCCGGTGGAAGAGCTTTTCTGTAAAAGTGCTGGGTGCTATCTTTTCTTGACGACGTTGAGCTTTCACCTCCTCCAATAATTGTGCCATTTCCTGGATAACCTGAGTAAACTCCCCTGCTGCAAATTGCTGCCCCAATTTATACCGCTGCAACTTCCCACTGGAGGTCTTGGGAAAGGACTTCAGGGGAATCATTACGTCCACCTCCAACCCCGTAACTCGCCTCAAGTGCTGCTGCACCTGCCAAAACAACTCTGCCTCTCCCCGAAGAAACAATAAAACTTGATCTCGACCCAACTTTTCATCAAAACTCCCCCACAGCACCACTCTACCCAGTTTAACCCCGGGTACCTCACAGGCTATATTTTCCAAATCATGGGCGTAGTAATTCTGACCATGGAGAAAGATAATATCTTTAGAACGTCCCGTTACATATAAATATCCATCCCGAAGATAACCTAAATCCCCGGTAGCTAACCATTCTGGTTCAGGGTCACGGTTATAATAGCCGGAAGTAACATTTTCTCCTTTAATCTGAATCTCTCCCACATATCCTTCAGCCAGAAGTTGCTCCCCTTCTCCCACAATTCTGATTTGACACCCAGACACCGGTACCCCCACACTGACAAACATGATTACTTCTTCTGCTTCCTGGGAGATAACTGCTTGCTGGGAACGCTGTAACTGCCGACGAGATAGGGTTTCAATCTTAGGAGTTTGCTTCAGGGGAGGAAAAGTGACCGCCAAAGTTGCTTCGGCTAAACCGTAAACGGGAAACATAGCAGTGGATTTTAACCCATGACCCCCCATTTCGGTCATAAACCGGGTCATTAAGTCTACAGAAATAGGCTCCGCACCATTGAATAATAACCGAATAGAAGCCAGATTATACTTCTTGTCCGGTTGCCGTTTCAGCCTCTCCAAGATTAAGGCTTGACTAAAATTGGGAGCTGCGGTAATGGTTGCCCCATGTTTTTCTATACTCTCTAACCAGAGGAGAGGGTATTTGATGAAGGTATAGGCATCTAAATGTAACTGATTATTGCCCACGTAGAGGGGAACGAGATGAAACCCAATCAAACCCATATCATGAGAAAGGGGGAGCCAACTTAATCCTACATCTTCCTGTACCAACTCCATTCCCTGGGCAATAGCTGCTAAATTAGCTATGATATTTTGGTGAGTTAAACAGACTCCTTTGGGGGTACCCGTGGTACCGGAGGAAAACTGAATCAAGGCTAAGTCTTGGGGAGAGGGTTGATGAAATGCTGTGGCAGCTTCCCTAGACTGGAGATGACGTAAACTGAATAGTTGCTCTCGGGGAATAACTGTGATTGCCTTCTCTGACAACAGCTTTCCGTCTAGGAAAATAGGAGGATAATCCAGGAATTTTGCCACCTGTTCCAGCTTACCCTGTGGATTAGCCCGGTTGAGAGAAGTAGGAGCAGGTAGAGGTATGGAAATCATCCCTCCCAGGATACAGCCCCAAAAAGCGGGAATAAACTCTTGCTTCTGGGAAAGGGCGAGGATAACTTTATCTCCTGCTGTCAATCCTAACTCTCTGTAACCTCCTAGAATCTTGGCTGCTTCTTCTTTTAGTTCCCTATAGGTTCCGAAAACCTGCTCCCCATGCTCCTGAATGTAACCAATACCTTTCTCGGGAAACTCCTCTGCTGCTTTGTGGAAGATGGTTAATAAAGTCATTTCCTGTTAACATCAAATCGACGCAATAATTCTTCCTGAGATAATTCAATCAGTAATCGTGTCCACTCTTCGGAAGGTAATTGGAGCAAAGGTTCAATTATGTCTCCTATTGGTGGCTCAAGATTACCAAATTTGACTGTAAGCAGGTTTTCAAGCACCTGACGCTGTCCCTCCTGACGTCCCTCCTGACGTCCCTCCTGACGTCCCTCCTGACGTCCCTCCCGTAAAGTATCTTCTCGCCATTGGATATAAGCTGGTGATAAACCCATAATTAACTCCTTTTCATCATTAGTTAAAGTTTCTTTCGTTTGTGTATTGATGCGCCAAATCGCCATTTCTTTTAGCACATTATCCCGCCACGGGTTGGTTGGGGGTAGAACTAAAAGTTCCTGAATAGCTTGTTTTTGCGTCTTCCCTTTTCCCAATATCCTCAACCAGAGGGTTTCTTCTGTAGGGGGCAACCTATTAATTGCCACTAAGGCAGTTTTATGTCCTTCGGGGAGAAAATAAACCCCAGGTGTCCACTTCTTTAATTCTAGTTTAAAGCCAAAATAATCCAAGAGATTATCGGAAGCGGAAGTTGCCAAAATCCATAAACGGGGTAAATCTTCTTCCTGGAGGGAGTATTTTTCCCGCCTTGCTTTTCTTTCCCGCTCACCATGAATGGAAAATAGCTTCAGGATACAGGAGCGTATCTCACCGGGGCTGGGTTGATTGCGAAAAAGCTCAAATAAACAATCACCGGCTCCAATTTTCCCCAACAAACCCAAAGTTGCTACCATTTCTGTCTGTGTAGGCGCAGCTTCAAAAGACAGATCCACCCAGCGAGCTTCCCCAGTAACTTCCCGGCTGATTTCTACTTTACCCAATGGTTTGAGTAATCCTGCTAAATACTGCTTAGAAAACTGGTCGTGAGGTTGTCGAGTCATTTATTTGGGTTTCTGACCGATGGAGATAACAAGTGACGCTCCTACACCAACCCTGCCGGGTATGGGGTAGGCAACGAGCGTCGCCTGGTGGCGAGTAGGGGCGCATCCTACTGGCTTAAATATATGTGGTGCGCCTTGCCCACCCTACCAACTCTGAGACAGCAGCATCATCGACGGTGCCCTACACTGTTAAAATGGGATAAGTAATTTTGGCCTCAGCCCGCAAGCGAGCGATTAAATCACTGAACAGTTGCAGGCGAATATTCTCCCTTTCTTCCTCCAGAGTAGCAGGATAAACTGCCCCCACTTTAAACAAATTATAGCCTGACTCTGTTTTAATGGGGCCTACCACTTCCCCGGGGGAAGCATTAAACACAGCAGCTTCAATTTCTGCGGTCACCTCTGACCGAGATACCTTCCCCACATAACCAAGCTGGGGTTTCGTTTCCTCGTCCTGGGAATAGGACCGAGTGAGGAGATGAAAGTCTTCTCCGTCTTCGGTAATTTGAGCATAGAGCTCCTCAGCTTGCTCTTTGCTCCCCAGTCGTATACTGTACAGCTCCACTTTGTCGAAATCCAACTTGTGCTCCGCAAAATAAGCTTGTATATCCTCTTCCTGAAAATGAGTCAGAATTTTATCCCGGAGTAATTTCCCCCCTACCCCGTCCCGACGGTAATACTGAAACTTGTCTTCCCCTTGAATAGCTGCTTGAAACTCTTTCCAGGTTTTGTTTTCCCTCTCCTGGGAGTCCAACTCTCTTATCCCCGCTTCCAACTCGGACGGAGTGTAGCTAATCTTATTTTTAGTAGCGTATTGCCTCAAGAGCAATTCTGTAATACAGTAATCCAACAATTGGTCTCGATTAGGGTGGAGCATGCGTCGTCGCATTGCTTCCACCAAATCGGAGTCATTGCCATTTACCCTTACTAACACAGTCATTTTCCTGTTCTACTCCCTGATTAACCACTAAAACGAGCTCTTTTGGTTGTTTCCCCTACGGAAACAGCTTGGTAGAATTGTTTAATCCGTCCCAGAAACTCCTGGGGTATCTCTCCCACCCATTGCTGAGCAATAACTCCATTTTCTACCAAAACAGCAGTGGGATAAGCTTTAGCCATGTAACCCCAGAGCAGCTTACTCATGGATTTTAAGGGAAAACGGACTAAATGCTGCTCTTTAAACTCCACCAGATCCTCTTCCTTCAGGGACATGACCCCCAAGACATTGGGAAAATCCGACTGCACATTCATGATATTCATCAAAGGTACCCATTGCTTACAATAGGGACAATCCTTGCTTATGAAGACCAGAAAATGAGAGCCTTGCTCTAGGGTAACATCCTCTAACCACCCTGGGCGCCAACGATTTCCCACCTTGAGACGGGAAAAGTCTACCAAAGGCTTGGAGCGAGACTGCCAACCCAAGACCACCCCTATAGAACCCATTTGAGATCTCTGTTGTGGAGTAAAATAGGGAAAAAATGCCGTACTCAAGTAGTTTGACAGACGGGGAGTGGAAAATAATAGAACCTCTGTTGCCCAAAAAGAAACAGACAAGACCACCAAAATGGAGTAAAAGGCAGATTTTAGATGGTATCTTGTACCAATTAAAGAATGGTTGTAATTGGTGTGACTTACCCAAAGACTTGCCCCCCTATTCCACAGTATTTTGGTACTACAAACAGTGGCGATCGCTTGGGGTAATCGAAGCAATCAGAGATATCTTGCATAGTAGAGTCCGTCAGCAAGTTAAAAAAAAAGGGCAATGGACAACTCTAATCATCATTGACTCCCAAGCGGTAAAAAATACCTGTAACGCCAGTGTAAAGTCGAAAGGGTTTTGTTTTTACAAGTCTACCAATGGTATTAAAAGACATCTAGCAGTAGATATTTTGGGCTTTCCTTTTTTTAGTCATTGCACCAAAGCATCGGTATCTGACGATGTGGGTTTGATTGAAATGTTATCGAAAAACATAGATTATTTCAAGTCTAAACCAGTCAACATCCCCAAGATTACCATTTTGCTTGACCATGGATATCACCCAGAAAAACTGACCCAGGAATTACATAAAATTTATCCGGCGATTATGACTAAGATTAGATTTAAGGTCTCCCGTAAACCATCAAAAGCTCAAAAGAAAAAGGAAGGAAAAACCGGTTTTGTGCCAGTAAAAGCGCGGTGGGTGATTGAAAGAACTAATTCGTGGATGGAAAGATGCAAGAGTTTGGTCAAAAACTTTGAAAGGACTCTTGAGCATGCTAATACCAAGATTAGTCTATGTTTTGTCCGACTGATGCTTAAAAGGCTAGCCACTACTTAAAAAGATCTCAAATGGGTTCTATATAGAGCACGTACTTTGACAGCTCTGGGAGAAGGCGATCGCCTTCGAGACACTTTATGCCCGCTCTCAAATAAAAATGAAAAACAGGATTATCCCTAATATTTCAAAATAACAGTTAACGGGGTCGGTGCGTTGCCAACGCACCCTACGAAATCTATCGCTCTCGGGTTTGGTGAGCAATTAACAATTCACCTGCATTATAGGGTACTAAACGGTTAGAAACTTACCTATCATAATTAATGAAAAACAGGATTATCCCTAATATTTCAAAATAACAGTTAACGGGGTCGGTGCGTTGCCAACGCACCCTACGAAATCTATCGCTCTCGGGTTTGGTGAGCAATTAACAATTCACCTGCATTATAGGGTACTAAACGGTTAGAAACTTACCTATCATAATTACCGTATTATATTGTTTGCATACCTTACATTTAGATTTGTTGTGAAGTTCATACAAGCTTTATAATAAAAATGTTATTTTACCAGCATTTGTTCCCATCTTTTGAGCAAGAAGCATAATTTTCCCGACAAGAGGAATTACAGACACCACCTCCCATAACATTCTCCAGCTCTTCAGCAGACAAAAGACGTTTATTGTAATCACAAAAAAGTCAATTTACCTGAGAAGGAGATTAGAATTTTGTCAAGATTCTGTCAAGAAAACTCGGAACCACTTTTGGTGTTATAATTATAAAAAATGACCAGCGATCCCATAGCTCTTTCCTAGTCACTCAAGACAACTTAAATCACGGAGACGAGGCTAAAATTAGCTACGTACAAGGGATGAAGGAAGTTTCTCATCTTATTTTGGTGAGGTCGAAAATTGTGAAAGAGCTGGTCACTGGTCACTGGTAACTGGTCACTGTTGAAAATGGTAACAACCAAAGAAAGAACCGCAGTTGTAAAGGAAGAAGACATAGCCACCCTGGATAACTTTGCCGACAAGAAACTCCAGGAGGCAACGGAGTTATCGGAAGTAATGGCAGTGGACCCCCCCTTAGTGCAAAGGGGAGGTATCTATCTCATTAGTGGGCTGCTCACCGTAACTCTTTCCCTCCTTTATTTTGGCAAAGTTCCGGTGTGGGCGAAAGCTAAAGGCAATATCATCCCAGAAGGGGAAAGCATTCCCGTGCAAGCCCTCCAAAGGGGGGTAGTCAGGTCAGTATTGGCCCAAGTGGGGGAGCGGCTCCCGAAAAACGCCCCCCTCCTCACCCTGGATACCTCCCAGTCCAATGCAAACCTCTCCCAACTCCAGGGACAACTAAATCTCCAGCAAAAACGTCTCCAGGGATTACAACAGGATAGAACCCAGGTCGAAACAATTCTCGCAGCCCCTGAAACCTTCCTAGCCCAGGAGCAAACCGTAAATTTCCATGATAGCAACCTGCTCCAAACTGTCTACTCCCTCAGAAGGGCGAAAACTGAATTGACCCAAGCAAGAGCAGCCCTAGATAAAGACTTAGCAGACCAAAAAGAGCAGCTCAGACAGGAAATCGAACTATCCCGCCAGCGACTCACCCTCCTGTACCAGCAAAAAGAGCTAGGGATCGCCAACCTGAAAAAAGATGAAACCAACTTAGTTGCCAGAAAGCAACTCCTAGCCGAAACCCGACAACTGTCAGAGAAGCGCTTACTCTCCCAGCTAGAAATAGGTCGCCAGAATATCGCTCTCATGGAGAAGTATAAAGAATTAGCCCTCCTGGACCTACAGCAAGATGAACTCAACTTACAGGGTAAAAATAAACGGTTAGAGGAGTCCCGTCAATTAGCCGAAGAAGGATTTCTCTCCCAACTAGACCTAGAAGCGGAAGAGGAGCGCTACCCTTCAGCAGAAAGGGGGTTGTCCGAAAGCCACAAGCAAGTGGAACAGCAAGAAATTGAAATTGCCAACGAAAGATCCCGTCTGAGGGAAATAGAATTAGAACTATTGAGACTGAAAGAAGATAGGGAAAGCGTCCGCCAAGCAGAAGCAGCCCTAGAAGAAAGCCGCCAGCAACTGAAACAACAGAAGCTGGACATTGGCAATGAGGAGCTACGGCTAGCTGAACTGGAAGTTCAATTAGGAGCTGCCGCAGTCCAGCCTTCCCAGCAATATGACACAGCTCGTACCAATTATAATCAAAGTCTGGACAACCTAAAGCAGAGTCTGGTTACTATGGAAGAGGAAATGAAAACAGTGGCAGCAGAAATAGCCAACCAGATAGAGAGTTCATTCTGCAACACCAACACACTACCATAGAACAACACCGCCACGTCGCTCAAATTCACCACCAAACTGCTGGCCAAATTAGAGATAATGCCTAAGTTGAGACTTTGCAAATAGGCATTGGTAAAACGAAGGTATCGGTTTTCCCCCTGCCAGCGGGTCCAATGCTCAATACTCAGAGTCTTAATGGTACTCAATCCACTAATAGACTCAATCAGAAAACTCTCCAGTTCAGCTCCCTTTTGGAAAACATCCCGGTAAGTGCGCTGTAGCCGAGGGGAAACCCATTTAATATTAATAAGGTGTAAAATTAAGAAACCACTGGCCACCAGAGTCAGGGGGAGATTCAAAGAGAACATCAGCCCCAAATACAACAGAGCAGAAAACACACTCAGGAAAGTTTGCAGGCCAATATCCGTAAGGAAATTGACAATTTTTTGGTTTTCCTGAAAGCGACTGGTGATATCCCCCACCTTCCGGGCTTCAAAAAAAGCCAAGGGGAGAGAGAGAACATGCTGGTAAAAATCCACCACCATCTGGGTGGTAGCCCTCATAGAAACAAACAGCAGCAGTTGTTGACGGAACCAACTGATAGTAAGATTGAGTAGCACCAGAGCAGATATAGCCCCAACACAGTAAAACAACCAATCTTTGTTCTGCTTCAGAATCACCTCGTCTAGGAGAAACTTAGTGAAAAGAGGCAGAAACATAGAGAAGATTTGGATTGCTAGGGAAGCTAGGAGAATTTCCCAGAGGATCCGACTATAGGGTTTAACGTAGGGTTTAAACTGTTCTAAAGTAGGCTTATCCTCCTCTATTTCCTTAATTTGTTCTGTGGGTTCCAAATAGAGAGTATAGCGAGTCCAACCTTCCAGAAACTCTGCTTTAGAGATTTTCACCAAACCTTGACCTGGATCTGCTCCCACCACCTCTTTATCGTTAGCTTTGTATACTACTACCCAGTGATAGCCTCGCCAGTTGACAATAGCAGGATGCTTACTTGTACATAGATTATCATAAATTTTTAACATAGCCTTGGTTTCATAACCAAAACTCTGAGACGCCTTCATTAAGTTAAGCATAGAGGCACCCCGAATGTCAACTCGGGCTAGTTCCCGCATACGATTGAGATTGACTCGCTTGCCGTGATAACGACAAACTGTGGCAAAACAGGCAGCTCCGCAATCCATGGAACTTTGCTGTCGCACCGCTGGTAGACTTGACAATAGGTTAAGCATAGTTGTTTTCAGGTAAGCAGTGTCCACCTGGTAGGTGTTTGTAGTTGATAACGCACGGACTGTTTCATTATAGGCGATCGCCTACAGTAAGGCAAAACCACCCTACTACTACAATATTATATATCTCCTACTCTCCTCTTTATTCTTCTCTCTGCGCCCTCTGCGCCTCTGTGGTTTTTTACACTTGAAAGCGTAGGTGTTGAAGTGATCGCACTTGAGCAATTGTTTCAAAGTCTCGATCGTTATGAATTAAAAGTAAGTTATTTTCAAGTGCAACAATCGCGATACAGCAATCAATTGGGCTACGAACAGTGAGTCCTTGGCGGCGTAGCTCATAGTAAATTCGTGCAGCAGCTTCCCAGGAATTGCTTGTGAGTTCAATGTAATCTTGTGTTGCAAGGTAGGTAGAAAGAAGAGTCCATTCTTGGTAGTTTTTGCTACCCTGAAGCAACTCAAGCTGAGTAAAACGGGTAAGGAAGACTTCACGATTAGAAATGAGGGTTTCAAGTTGTTGGCGGACTTCACCGCTGCTATCGCGAAAGACGCTAATCCAAACAGATGTATCAATCAACAACATAACCAATTTGGCGCAAGGCTTTATAGTCGAAGTCTGACGCAAACTGAATTTGTCCAGCAAGTTCTAGCAGATTCTTCTTGCGACGAGATTGTACAAGTTCTTGCAATGCTAAGGTAATAAGTTCCTTCTGGGTGGTAAGGTTGGTGAGTTCAAAGGCTTCATTTAAAAGGGATTCATCAAGATTGAGAGTGATTTCCATGGGGTGACTATAAGGTGAAGGATTTTAGTGGTAGGGTTTACTGTCTGTACTGATCACGTTGATTATAACTCTGGTTGGGGTTTAGGATCATAGTGCTTCGAGCCTAACAATGCCGTCTTCAATCGCATCGATCTGCAATCTGTAACCGTAAAATAATCCCATACCAATTAGAGGTTCTGTTTCCGATTCTGCAATATCAATCTCACGATAATGTCCATCCCAAATGACGGTTGCAGCATACAAATCAAACAGTGTTTCACTGCCATCACCCAAGGTGACAATATCAGAGGCGCTCCAAGGTAAATCTAAGGTGGCAATAATCGCGGATGGTAATGACAGAAAACCGTTGAATCCTGTATCAATGACGGCATCAATCACTTGCCGTTGTCCATTCCCATTCCCCACCACAAGTGGAAGTATTGCTTCACAACGTTGACTTACGACTCCCTGCATCATTGCTTTTTCGCCAAACTCCTTGCCCCAAAGTGATAAACGGCACGGTAACCAATGCGGATAACCCAGGGTTGAGCATTGGGATGTCGCTGGAACAATCGATTTGTAGCCGGTAAAACGTTGTTATCAACTTCAAAGGCTCCCGTCTCGATATCAATGGCTACAATTTTGCCCTTGTTTCCAGCTTCCACTTGCTGCCTAATGCGGTCGTTATAGAGTGTTTGCCCTCGTTTAGCTAACTCTTCTTTACTATAACGTCGTTGGCGAGTAGCCATGGTTTTATCCTCATTGCGACTTAACACTTCTATTTTAACTTGGACATATCCTTAACTTTGCTGTCATTATAGCCCAATGGGAATGACAATCGCCTCCAACAAGATTCTCCCACCTCTTGCTTAAACTGCCACGTTCACTTTTGTAGTCAGGTGAAGGGGGCGATCTCCCTTCGGGAGATCCGGCGAAGCCGGGTCGCCTACAGTAAAGCAAAACTATCCTGTCCCTCTTTTATCATCAAGGTTGGCTCAAACGTCGGACATTGTCCTATAATAATTGAAGAGTTAACTTCTGAGGGATTTGGAGAAATTCCTATGACTAATAAAGGTAACGTCAGTGAAAAACAGTTGCAAGATTTGCTACAGGGACTCAAAGAGCGCCCACGGACGGGTGAAGAGGGTGAGTACTCTTTTCGAGACATTCGAGAAGTCTTGGACCAAGCAGGTTTGCTAGATTCTCTGATAGGGAAGAGCGTTGACAGAGGCTAAAAAAGCTCCTCGTCAAACAGTACAAGAGACCGCAGCTAGGGAAAATCCCAACAGAAACTCATCTAAACCTCGCGCAAATCTGAAGACTGACAAGACAACTTATACTCGAACGAACCGCATTACAGTTGATTTTTCTTTTGAGGGTATAGAATACTCTGAAGGTTATAGAATTGATTTAGTACTTGCGTCGCGTCAGAGTTGGAGTAATTATTCCAATGTAGGTGAAACTGGTACACAGGAGTTTAAGCCTCAAAGTCCTGGAGATTATGAAATTCGCGCATTTATAAATACAGGCTCCGAATGGGTACAGGTGGAAAAAATAAGTATCAAGGTAACATCTGACCTGTAGGGGCACAGGTTGGTGAACCCTTGCATTTGCTGCTGGTACCCTGCGGTGGGCAATGCCCACCCTACTAGGTTGGGCACTTTTAGTTCATTCTATATATTGAGGAGACAAACATATGAGCTTCGTTTCCGCTCTGGGAAATCAACTGCTCAGAGACGAACCCATTGACGACTTATCTCGAAACGAAAAGTTGGCGCAATTCAATTTTATCGGAGTAAAGGAGACTTTTCTTACATTAGAGTTGGTTGCTTTAACGAAAGCTGATGGATTAACGGAGGATCAGATATCTGAGCTATGTGATAAGTTCTTCAATATCACGAAGATTGTATCTTACGAAGATTTTGGTCTAAATGCTGGTCCCCGTAACCCCAATGGTGTTCTCTGCTTTGTGTTTGAAGATGAGTGTCCTGCTTCTTTAATCAACTTTATTAAAAAGCAGACCAAAATAACCCACTGGGGAAGAAATGCTGTTCTTGTTTCCTGGGCAATAGACGTTAAAAACAAGCAAATCTATACCCACAATAATCCTGTTTCAGTATTGCCTCCGGTAGTTATCCTCAAAAAGTTCACGTTGCCCAATGTAAACTATTTAAAGTCCTTTCTCAACTCTTACGGTTCTCAATGGACTCCCGTAGATAATGATGTCCAGGCAACTTTACAATCACCCAGGGAATTAGAGGAAAAAGTAGAAGAGATTTATAAGTTGTTCAAATCCGTCCCAAGGGATGAATATGAAAATGACTTTCCTAATGCTAAGATAGTAAACTTTATCCATGTAAGTCAAACGTACATTAGAAATATTGACATGAACAAAACAGGAGATACCTACAATGTTAAGCAAGCCGGGGCTGTAGGGAAACATGCTCGTGCGGACCATAGTACTTTTATTTATTCAGAGCAAAAGCAGAATCTTGCCCAGGCTGCCGAGGAGATTCAACGTCTTCTCAAACAGTTGGAAAAAACCAACCCAAATGCTACTGAAGCTGAAAAAGTTGCCTATGTGAGCGATGAAACAACTCCACGTTTTAAGCGTCGTTTCGTAGGTGCATTAAAAGCAGAAGGTGAAGCTATTTTTGACCAGTTTATTCTGGAGAATAAGGTTCTCAAAGTTATCAAAGCGGTTGCTAAAGAATGGTGGAAAATAGGTAGTTAATCTTGTTCCATGCTACCAGTGGGATGGGGCGGACAGGGTACCTGGCGTGAAGACCTCGCCCCTACTCTCCTCTTTATTCTTCTCTCTGCGCCCTCTGCGCCTCTGTGGTTTTTAAAATATATAAAATTTGGCTACTTTGTCATTATATTGATGGGGATGTCAAACTGCTAAGATATCTTTCATAGTTAGATTTAGTTTCGGGAAGGTTTGAGATATAATTATATCTGTTCCCTGAAAGCGGGTCGATTGGTATTTTCCTTCTTCTAATAGGTGAACAAAGACGGAAAGTACTTTGGGATTACCTAAATAAGTTCTACTTCCAAGGGCGAGATAATCTACAATCCAATATTCTCCAATACCGATTATTTCATACTCTTCTAGTTTATCAATATAGTCGTCTTCCCAGTTAGTTGACACTACTTCTACTGCAAGTTGAATAGATTCATGTAATGCTGTGTAAGCAAAACGCTCGGAGCGCCACATTGTCTTATCTACTACACTAACATCGGGATGTCGTCCTTGTTCTTTTCCTTCTTTGGTGATAGTTCTCTGAACAATGCGATCGGATACTTTGTAATTCAGTTTGAATCGCTTTACTTCCTCCTTCATAGCATCAGCGATATAATCAGCAATATCCTCCTGTTGTCTTGTAGCAAGTATTCTCACAATTTCTCCATTTATCAGTTCATAATAACCATCTTGGGGATATTGTTCTAAGAAATGTTCAAAAGTTACTGTTGGTTTGGTAGCTATTATCATAGTGGTCTGGGGTGGGGAATGTTAAATTTTTTTAAGGAACCGCAGATAATTGCGAAGCTTTGCGTAAGCAACCGCCCTTGGCGTCCGCAGATTATCGTGATAGACTATTGTAAAAGAAATTGTTAGCTTAGTTCTCAAAGGTAGTAAAACCGAGTTTGGGAAACGGTTTACAGGAGGGGCGATCGCTATCGGTGGCCAAACTACCCTGCCCTTATTTTATCAATATATAATTAATTTAGCGTCAGTTCAAGGTTGGATCAAAGCCTTACATTTGCCTGCTGGTCCCATGCTAGATTGGGCACTTTGAGTTCATTTTATAGATAGGTCGGAGAAAAATATCGGATGCGGTGGGCAGGGTACTGCCCACCCTACTGGTAACTGGTAACTGGTAACTGGTAACTGTTAAATTACCGTACCATTTGCGATAGTGGCATTTTTCAGTACTACCACAATCCCGCTGCGAATATAGAAGCCTTCGCTTTCCCGATTTGCTTCTTCTATCCTATCCTTATTTACAATCAGGACATTACTACCGATGTGGGCATTTTTATCCACGATCGCCCGCCGAATTGTAGTTCCCGCACCGATACCCAGAGGAATTTTACCCCTATCTGAGGATTGATCCTCACCAGAAGGCTCAGAGAAATCCGAACCCATGAGCAAACTATCCTCAATCACGCAATCTTTTTCCACCCGAGTGCGAATTCCCAAGACGGAGTGGCTAATGCGACATTCTTTGAGAATGCAGCCTTCCCCCACAATAGATTCCATTACCTGACAGTCTAACAGCTTGCTGGGAGGTAAGTAACGAGGACGGGTATAGATAGGGGCTTTGGGGTGGTAGAAGCTGAAAGGGGGTTTGGGTTGCTGCGTCAGGGCTAAATTGGCGTTGTAAAACGCTTCGATGGTACCGATATCTTCCCAGTAATCTTTGAATAGGTAAGCCTGAACGTTATAGTCTTTTGCAGCAGAGGGGATAATTTCTTTGCCGAAGTCCGTTTGTGCTGGGTTCTCTTCCAGCAGCCGATTTAAAACTTCTTTTTTAAAGACATAAATCCCCATGGAGGCAATATAGGGACTTACCTTAGCTTGCTCGGAAGTCAGTCCCAAAGTGGTAGTATCCACCTGCATCTGTTTCAGAGCATCCCCTTCAGGTTTCTCGCTGAAATCCACTACCCTGCCTTTGTGGTCGATTTTCATCAAGCCAAAGCTAGAGGCTCGTTGTTCATTAATAGGCACCACCGAAAGGGTAATATCGGCGTTGGTTTCCCGATGACGCTGCACGAAGAGGCTGTAGTCCATCCGATAGAGATGGTCTCCGGAGAGAATAAGATATTCGTCCACATCCCATTCTTTTAATAGCCAGAGATATTGACGCACCGCATCTGCCGTTCCCTGAAACCAGCCGGGGTTTTCTTTCGTTTGTTGGGCCGCTAGTACTTCCACAAAGCCATCGCTGATGCCCGGAAAGCTATAACCACGGGTGATATGGCGATTGAGGGAAGCGGAGTTAAATTGGGTGAGAACGTAGATTTTGAGAATTTCCGAGTTAATGCAATTACTAACTGGTATGTCGATCAGGCGATATTTGCCTGCTAATGGTACTGCTGGTTTAGCCCGCAGTTTGGTCAGGGGATAAAGGCGAGTGCCAGCTCCCCCTCCCAAAATAATTCCTAGTACTCTTTTCACGAAAGAACCTCGCAACTGCCTTTTTCCTCTCCACTCAAGTTTATGACTCCAGGGGCTACTGAGCAAGCCCTGGGAAGGGAAAGGTGATTATTCCCACCACTGACCATCAACAAAAACGTTAAATTAACAGTGTTGACGTTTACAAAACTTAACGAGGAGCGCCAGTGCTGGAATTATATCAGTTTGCCATATGCCAATATTGCGAGAAGGTACGCCTAATATTGGATTACAAGGGTTTGGAATACCGCAAAATTGAAGTTACTCCCGGGGTGGGACAATGGGAATTGTTCCAAATGTCCGGTCAGAAGCAAGTCCCGGTCTTAAAAGATGGAGATAGGGTAATTGCTGATTCTACGGCGATCGCCTTTTATCTGGAGGAAAAGTATCCAGAGCGACCGATTATTCCCACGGACCCCCGACCACGGGGACAGTGCTTGTTAATGGAAGAATGGGCTGACGAGTCTATGGGTTTGAAGGGTCGCAAAGCTTTTATCGGTGCTTTAAACCAAAATCCCCATTTGCGCACTTCCATTTTACCCCAGCAAACTCCCGAGCCAGTGAAAACTCTTGTGGGTGCAGTACCCTCGGAATTACTGGATTTTTTGGGCGCTGGGGTTGGTTTTGGCGGTGATGCGGTTAAGGATGCTCAAAAGGGTCTGGAGCAAGATTTAGAAGCTCTCTGTCTCATTTTGCAACAGTGTCCTTATTTGGTGGGGGATAGCCCTACTTTAGCGGATTTGACCGTAGCGGCCTTAAGTATCATTTTGAAGTTTCCCGATGGTCCTTATCTGGACCTGCCGACAGAAGTACGGGGGAAGGGAATTCCTGGATTAGCCGATAATAGCGCTTACGAGACTTTTTTTGCTTGGCGCGATCGCCTTTATCAGGAGTATCGCCAACCTTTAAATACTACTGACAATTCGGATTCTTCACCTACTTCCATCGACATCGAATAGAATTAGAACTTCCGCAGACAGAGTCCCTAGCTTAACACCCTAGACTCTGTCTGTAGTCATTTATACAAATATACAAAAATATAAACAAATTCACAAAAAATACCAATTCTTCGCCATAATTGAGAATTTACCGAGATAAATGTATTGGTTTATACAGAAACTGGGGGCCAAACCATCCAGTATTTGTGAATTTCAATCGAACTCTTGGAAAAAGAAAAATAAACTTGACTAAATAACTTTTTTTGTGTAACTTCTACTCGTCAGAGTCAAGTTATACCAATATTGATCCACCATTATCGACGTAACAGGAGACGAGAAAGTTCCCAAGAAACTCTCAAATAGAGAATCTAACCTAACAGTTATCAATGAACGAATACCATGACAGATCAGGACAGGGTCATCCGCCCTTACTAAATTAACGACTACTGGTACGGGCACGGCACTGCCGTGCCCCTACACTGATAACTGTTTGACAATGTTTTTCCTCAAATTAAGGAAAGTTAAAAAATGATGTCTGAATCAAGTAGAAAAAAGGGTAATACTTCATATCTTCAACCATTACAAAGCCTCTTGAGATTATTTCCTTTCGGCTGGGTAGCCTGCATTCCCTTGGTAGCTCTAATTGTGGTCCTCTGGAATGCTGCCGCCGTTGCTCAGGATGCACCCCCGATCGAAGCACCGGAAGTTAAGGTTATTCTCGACTCCATTTTTCTGTTAATCGCCTCAGTGCTGGTGATTTTCATGAATGCGGGGTTCGGTATGCTGGAAGCAGGCTTTTGCCGCCAGAAAAATGCGGTGAATATCCTGGCTAAAAACCTGATTGTCTTCGCCATCGCCACTATTGCCTATTGGGCAATTGGCTATGCTCTCATGTACGGCAATGGTAATAGTTTTATTGGCTTGGATGGCTTTTTCTTTAACGGCGACAACATGCCTTATGGGGATAAGAGCTATCCAGAAGCCGTTCCTCAAGCTATTTCTTTCCTCTTCCAAGTGGCCTTCGCCGCTACAGCTGCCACCATCGTTTCCGGTGCGGTAGCGGAACGAATTCACTTTGGAGCCTTTATAGTCTTTAGCTTCCTCTTGGTGGCTATTTCCTACCCCATTACGGGACATTGGCTTTGGGATGGGGGCTGGCTAGATGAACTTGGCTTTCACGACTTTGCAGGTTCAACTATAGTGCACTCTGTTGGCGGTTGGGCAGCCTTAGTAGGGGCAGCAATACTGGGACCGAGGGAAGGTAAATATCGAGATGGTCGGGTTAATGCCATTCCCGGACACAATATGAGCCTTGCTACTCTCGGTTGCTTGATTCTTTGGATCGGCTGGTTTGGTTTCAACCCCGGTTCTGCGTTGGAGGCTAATGCTAGTGTGGCTACTATTGCGGTTACTACTAACTTAGCAGCAGCAGTAGGGGGCTGTACAGCAACAGTAACTTCTTGGCTTCGAGACGGTAAGCCGGACCTGTCCATGGTTATTAATGGTATCCTGGCAGGCTTAGTGGCTATTACAGCAGGTTGTGATGCTGTTAACAATTGGCAAGCTGTAATTATTGGGGCCATCGGTGGTGTCATCGTCGTTTTCGCCGTTGCCATTTTCGACAATCTCAAAATCGATGACCCGGTAGGGGCTGTCTCCGTCCACCTGGTTAATGGTGTCTGGGGAACTCTCGCTGTGGGTATCTTTGGCGGAGCTAATATCCTGCACCAAATCATTGGTATCGTGGCTATTGGCGCCTTTACCGTAGTATTCAGCTTTGTTGTCTGGCTAGCGCTCAAAGCGACAATCGGAATGCGGGTAGACCATGAAGACGAACTGCTGGGTTTGGATATTTCCGAACACGGTATGGAAGCTTACAGCGGATTCGTCAAGGAAGCCGATGTTTTGAGTGGGGGTAATCCTACCACTGTTAGTAGTGTCAGCGACATGTAGTAGCATGACACACTTAAAACTGTTGATTACATCGTAGGTTGGATTGAGGGAACGAAACCCAACAGCCCAGGAAATTTGTGTTGGGGAGGGCGCAAGCAGGGTACCCGAATACTGTCGGTGGGCAATGCCCACCCTACTGCTAATACTGTCGGTGCGTTATCCTAACTAACGCACCCTACGGCACAGAATGATAAGAAAATGGATACAAAAGCTTTTAAACGCTCCTTGCAAAAATCGGAAAACTACCATCGAAAGGGTTTCGGTCATGGCTCTGAAGTGGCTGGGGTTTTAAACTCTGAGTATCAAAGCAGTCTAATTCAACAAATTCGCCACCAAAACTACCGACTGGAACAGGGAGACGTCACTATTCGCCTCGCCGAAGCCTTTGGATTTTGCTGGGGGGTAGAAAGAGCAGTAGCAATGGCTTATGAAACCCGTCAGCATTTCCCGAACCAGCGTATTTGGATTACCAACGAAATCATTCACAACCCCTCTGTCAATCAGCGCTTGCGGGAGATGGAAGTGGGGTTTATAGCTGTGAGAGATGGGAAGAAGGATTTTTCTGTGGTGGGTAGTGGAGACGTGGTTATTCTACCTGCCTTTGGTGCGAGCATCGAGGAAATGCAACTCCTGAAGGACAAAGGATGTACCATCGTAGATACTACCTGTCCGTGGGTATCTAAAGTCTGGAATTCCGTAGAAAAGCACAAAAAAAGGGACTATACTTCCATTATTCACGGCAAGTATAACCACGAAGAGACGGTAGCCACCAGTTCTTTTGCCGGAAAATATCTAGTGGTTCTTAATTTAGCAGAAAGCTATTACGTCAGGGACTACATTCTCAAAGGAGGGGATAGATATGAATTTTTGGCTAAATTTAAAAACGCTTACTCCCCTGGTTTTGACCCAGATCGAGATTTAGAGCGGCTGGGTGTTGCTAATCAAACTACCATGCTCAAGAGCGAAACTGAGCAGATCGGTAAGTTTTTCGAGAGAACCATGCTGACAAAATACGGTCCTGCACAGCTGAACGAACATTTTATGAGCTTTAATACTATCTGCGATGCTACCCAGGAGCGTCAGAATGCTATGTTGGATCTGGTGCAAGAAGATTTATCTCTCATGCTGGTTATTGGCGGTTTTAACTCTTCTAATACCACCCACCTGCAAGAAATCGCCATTGAGCACAATATACCTTCCTATCATATCGATAGTGCGGCTCGCATCGGTCCAGGCAATCGGATCCAACATAAACCCTTGGGTAAGGAAATAGAGGTGGCAGAAAATTGGCTCCCGGAAGGGGAAATTGTGTTAGGTGTAACTTCCGGTGCTTCCACTCCTGATAAAATAGTAGAAGAGGCAATCGACAAGATTATCAAATTAAAATCATGAAAAAACGTCTTTTTTCTAATAACCATGAATCTATTACTCAAAATTTAAACAATCTAAAAAAACTCTACCATAGTCAAAGTCCCTGTGGGGAAGCAGAAAAAATCCAAAAAGCCCAAATAACCCAACAGCAAGAGTCTCAGACCTCTCTCGTTGCGATGATTGGTAGTGGACAAGGTTGTTATGACTCCCCAGAAGCCGCAGATAACTTCATTCGGCAGGAACGAGACCAATGGGATTAGTCGAAGGGATTAAGGGTAAGAGAGTTTATTTGGACACCAACATTTGGATTTACGCTGTTGAAGCTTACCCAAGCCATGTAAATCTTTTAACCCAACTCTTCACCAAGATTGACCAAGGAGAATTATTGGCGGTGACCAGCAAACTGACCATTGCTGAAGTTTTAGTCAAACCCATAAAAGACGGTAATCAGTCGGTTGCGCAAGCCTACCAAAAAATCCTCCAACCTTCTGCAAATTTTGAGTTAATTGCGATCAGTCGTCAGATACTAGAAACTGCTGCTCAAGTGAGGGCACAAACCAAGCTCAAATTACCCGATGCTATCCATCTTGCAACTGCACTGACCCGAAAAGTAGAAACCTTCGTGACGAACGATGTGGGTTTTGTAAGTATGCAAGGGATAAAAATTTTGCAGTTGTCCGAGTTTTTGTAAAGATTCCGGAAAAAAAACAGGTCACCCATCCTTTTGTTCGGGTCGAAGGAGTGGTCACCCACCCCAGCTCCCTTTCAAAACCGTGCATGAGACTTTCACCTCACACGGCTCCTATGACCTACGGGCTGAAACTCGCCTCATATAAGGCTAGAAACCCTTTGATTACCTCTATCCGTTTGGTACCGGGGGTTGTGGCAATCTTCGCCTTTCTTCTTTCCCTTTTCAGTCTTACTGGTTCCTACTCGGATTTATCAGGACTCTAAACTACCTTGACCTAAAATTCAGAACTAGGTTATCCTCTTCGTCCGTATCTCTACGGCGGTATTCGGTATTATTTCAACCTCAGGCATCCCTTTTGGGTAGAAATTAGCTCTCGGTCATTGCGGGCAATTGTTTCTGCTATTTCTAGCTTGCGTTTCGTTCCCGCGTCCTATCCGAATGGCCTCGATAGAGGTATGCCTGCCCTCCCTCTCTGGGTACCACCCCTATGAGAGAGAACCATTCGTTTTTCCTCGTTCCAAATCAGAAATTGTTCCGAACCTTTAGGTCTCACCATTTCGCCCATCGACCCCCCAGAGAAACTCTTATCATGAGAAAGACAGAGTGGGGTTTTGATTATCGATTCAGAAGCCCATTAAAGAGGTCTCCCTCCAAACTAAACGGATTGCTCCGCGCTGTACTCCGAGATATGAGACGCTTTTTCCGGTGATTCACTTCACCTGTTTCCAAGATACCTGTTGACCTTAGATTCTCCTCATTAGCGGCAGTGTCACTTTCGTGTCTGATTCCGCCCTGTTCCCAGCTTCACGCCCCGGAGGCTAACCCGGCAAGTCTGCTTGAATTCACAGCTGCGTGTGGGCAGATAGAGATTCACTTATCCCTTAAGTGGCTGGACTGTTTCACTGATTTCTGACCAGTTATTTCACCAGCAATCCTGATTTAGTTGTCAAAGTACAGTCGCCTGTTGGCTCCGATGTCCTTTCAGCGGGTTTACCCACTTATATTCCTCACCGTTCTTGCCGTACCAAGCCCGGGTTTATATTTCGGCTACTAAGCCGCGATTTTCACCCGGAACGAGTCGCCCTCCCATATATCTAAATTATATAATAGAAGAAACAGGAAAACCCTTATTCACACGAGTGCCTTAGCTCGGCTCGATAACCAATAATCGATCCCAAAATAACGGTTATTCCCGGTTTCAATAAGCAATCTATTCCACATTTTTAGGTGTGTCACAACATTATGCAATGGTTTATTAATAGCTGGTAACTGAGGAACTGGTAACTGAGTTAAAAGTCTACCCCGCGTTTTAAGTCCATTCCTCGCTCGGCATAATGCTTGTGACAAATCATCTCTGAGTGGACACTGGCGAGGTCGAAATAGGAGGGTCTTTGGAGACAGCGTCCGGTGATAATTATTTCCGTATTGTGGGGTTTGCGCACCAAGGTTTCCACAATTGGTTGAACCTGCAATAATTCTAAATCTACCGTAGGGTTAAGTTCGTCCAGAATCACTGTTTTATACAAACCAGAGGCGATCGCCACCTTTGCTATTTCCCAACCTCTCTCCGCTTCCACATAGTCAATTTCCTGCTGTTGTCCCCGCCAGACAATAGCGTCTCTACCGTTGCGCTGATGATCCACCAACTCCGGATAACTCTGCTGTAGAGCGGCAATAGCTGCATCTTCAGTGTAGCCCTGCCCCCCTTTAAGCCATTGCATAATTAGTACCCGGTGGGATTTATCGGTGCTAATACCCCGTCCAATTGCCTGAAGGGCTTTACCCAAGGCACTGGTAGACTTTCCCTTCCCCGCACCAGTATAGATTTCTACCCCTCCTACTGCGGAATCTGGAGTAGAGTGAGGTCTCATTTCCGAATGCAAATTAGCAATATCCAGTAACTGCTGCGGCCCTCTGGACCCAGTGACGATGATTTCTAACTCTTCTGGTTTGCCCTTGAGGGTTTGTACCACTTCTCCTACTGGGAGCAAATTCAAGTCCAATACTGGATTTAACTCATCTAGAACCACTACGGAATACAAACCAGAGGCGATCGCCCCTTTAGCCACATCCCAGCCCCGCAGCGCTTCTGCTTTGTCGAAGATAGTGATTTCGTCTCGACCAAAATACTGCGAACGTCCCGTGCGCACCTGATCAATGAGATGGGGAAATCCCTGTTGCAGTGCGGCGATGGCAGCGTCCTCATCGTAATTCCGTCCTGGTCCTTTTAAAAACCGTAATAATAAAACCCGAGAGGGTGCAGAGGTGTTAATTCCCAGACCGATGGAACGCAATACCACTCCCAATGCTGCTTGAGACTTGCCCTTTCCTGCTCCATCGTATACGTGAATCTGTCCGGTAAGGCGTTCTTGCCGTATTTGTGCCGTGCGAATTCCAATCCCATTCACCGTCATTTACTTTTGCGACTAATTGTCTGCTATAAGTCTTCTTTTCTTATTTTACAATAAGAACAACCAAAACCTACGAAAAAGTAACCAATGAATTTAGTAAGAATTTGGGCGATCGCCGCTAATTGCTTTCAGGAAACGATTCGAGACCGCGTCTTGTATTTCCTAGCCTTTTATGGTCTTTTGCTAGCTATTGCTTGGCCGCTTTTACGAGAAATATCTGCCAATACCCAGGATAAAATGTTCTTAGATTTAGGTCTCGGAGTAATGGGTTTTTTCGGAGCAGTTGTAGCTATTTTTATCGGAACAGGATTAATTAATAAAGAAATTGAAAAGCGCACTGTTTTGATTTTGATTCCCAAACCAATTAGCCGCGCCGAATTTATCCTCGGTAAACACTTGGGATTATCAGCTGTCCTCGGAGTAATGGTAACGGGTATGATGCTGATTTATTTAGGACTTCTCTCTTGGGCAGAAATTGCTTACCCTTTAAATAGCATTCTCATTTCTGTGGTCTATCTTTTCCTACAACTAGCTTTAGTCATTGCCGTAGCCATAATATTCGGTGTGTTTACTAGTTCTATCCTAGCCATCTTGTTTACCTTTGGCATTTATTTAATGGGACATTTCACTACAGACTTGGTAGAATTGGTAAGATTAAACGAAAATCCAGCCATCAAGCGATTGATAGAAATTCTCTACCTCATCCTACCAGATTTATCGCGATTGGATCTAAAAAATGAGGCTGTTTATGGCTTGATCACAGTAAATATAGAACTATTAACTCATGGCTTATATGGAATCTGCTATACAGCAGTTCTCTTGGCGATCGCTATTCTCATTTTTTCTCAACGAGAGTTTTAAACAGTTACCAGTTACCAGTTAGCGGTTATCAATTATCTTAGATCTTTCACCAGAATATTTGAGTCAATTTACTTGGGTACCCAATTCATAAAAAAAAGGGCATGGAATCCTTAAAGTAATTTACTAAGAACCGTAGAAGCCATTCTTAGCCATGCCCAAGGCTTAGTCTACATTCTGTTGGACTTGATGCCTCCTACCTACCAACGTGATAGCCTCCAAGCCTTATTGGGGTTGTTCCTTGAAGCTCAAAATCGTCCCTTGCCAGACCACAGCCAACTCAAATCCCCAGGAGTTTTAAGCCGCTTTCTCAACCACTACAACTGGCCCACACGTAAAGTAGTGCGAACTGTGCGTCAGCAACTAGTGCAGCAACTGTTGAAGTATCGTCCCAAAGGCCGTCGCCCTCACTTGCAAATGATTGTGGACCTGACCACTTTGGAAAAATGTGGCAAGTTTAAGCCTTTTGGTCATCTTATTCATATTTTACAAGGAAAACGGGGATTGCATTTGGTGGTGCTATACCTGGTGGTGGGCCATTTTCGAGCTCAAAAGGGGATTTAGAGTCTGGCGTGGCAAAGGAAAGCCCAGTTCTGCCCAATTGGCTATTCGCCTCATTGATAGTTTACTAATCCGGCTGTCTCAAGCCTACCGGTTCCAAGTGCTTGCCGATACTGCATTTGGCAGTGTGGAGTTTCTCCTTCGCCATGAGGAAACGACCCTATCCCTTGGTTGTGGGAGTTCCTCGTGACCGAAAACTTAGCGATGGGCGACAAGTTCGTAATTTGGCCACAAAAGGACAGCAGGTGAGGCTTGATGGATTTGACTCACCTGTGACTATTTCCTGGCTTTACCTCAAGCGTAATGGCAAATTGGAAAAACGCTTTGTTCTTTCCATTTATCCCGATAGATTTTAGCTAACAAATCTTGCACTACTGAAACAAGCCAGTAGAGGGGCTATCTCCCAATGCAGTCACTTAGAAAGTAACTGCTCTTTGTTCTATTTTGTCAGCTTGGTTATCGCTGTGTTTCCAATATACCTAATTAAAAACCTTTTGGCAATAGGTATTTACTACTAATTTCCAAGGCAGTTTTTAGATTATCTGCGAGCAAACCCACCCCCCTTCGCCCCCCTCCCAGGAGGGGAGTTGGGGGGTGGGTGCAAATCAACCACTGTGTATCAACCCTCAAGGCCAGCACCATTACTTGGTAAAACAGTGACCAGGACGCCAAGGGCGGGACGCCAAGGGCGGGACGCCAAGGGCGGGACGCCAAGGGCGGTTGCTTCGCAAAGCTTGCGCAAAGCTTCGCAATAGTAGGGGCACCGTCGATGACGCTGCCCGTACCAGTTACCAGGCGTATGGTGCGGGCTTTGGTCCCGCACCAACGCCTTCCACCAATAAGTGGCTTGCCATCACTTATTTGGTGGGGGCCTCAAACCCAAGGTTGAGCTGCTACCATGGTACGTGATTACTGGTCACTGGTAACTGAAAGGTGGGGGCGGCGTAGGTGGAGTATTAAAGGGTTCTTCAAAACCAGTAAACATCGTTTTGGATTGCACCGATTTGGCCAACAATCTCTATAAGGTGTTTATCGCTGGTTTATTCTTTCCTGGATTTGCTTTGTAGTGGCTCATTGGGTTTATCTATCCACAGGCTCTTGTCAGTTACCTGATTGGGGCGCAGCCGCTATTGCTACTTTGGAGATTTTGTTACCTCGGGTTGTCATCTCTAATCTGCTGATAGATGTGGAGCGAAGGCGACCGCTTTTGCAAGCTATTGGTCTCGATTTGCAGTTGGTTGAGCTTCAAATATGGTTCACATAATGTCCGACTCAATTTAGGTTCAAATATACTGGTGAAAGATGTGAGTTATAGCACTACATTACCAGATTTTGCTCCTATCCTTTAAGGGTGGGAAAATGTAGAGCAATATATGGGTATTCAGGAATAGTACTTTATTATTTAATCGCGCCAAGGCGCAAAGGCACAAAGAAAGATAGGGAAGGATTTAAACATGACTGGCACTTTATTAAGTTTTGTAACTTTAGGAAAAAAGCCTTGCATTTATAATTTTTTCATGCTCTACTTATGGTAGTCCGTAATTCTAAGCTGGGCGGGTCTACGGGCTAATATTTTTATTCCTTTAACCAATCAAATATCTCCCCGAGGGTAAGTTGAAAAGCCTCAGCAAACTCTGGTACTGGTACCACCACATCTGCTGTTTCAAATATTTCCACAGATTTGTCCCTATGGTAGACAAATATGTAAAATTCCTCTGAATCCAACAGCCAACCCATCTTAGTACCGTGATGGAGACAATGGAGAATATTACGAATCACGTTGGTTTGATTTTGGTTGGGAGAGAGAATTTCGATAGTCCAATCTGGTGTAATATTGAATCTATTTTCAACCCTATCATCTGCTCGTCGAGGAATTCTTTCCCATTGAAAGACTGACACATCCGGTACAATAGAGCGCCCTCCAAAAGTACAGCGTAACTCTGGATAAGCACGACCTACCTTCTGAGGCTTCAGAGTGCTATTCAGAGCACTGACCAAATCACCCTGTAGTGTGCTATGTTCTCCTTGGGGCATAGGTTTTTGAATGGTTCCTCCCTCAATGTATTCGCTGGCGGGTTCTGTTTCTGGTAATTTCAGAAACTCTTCCAGAGTCAAAAACTTTGTGGCTACCTGCACCATAGGGCTATGATTAAAAGGGAATCAAGTGTATCTATTATAACCCATTATCTACTAAGAGGGGTTCAGAGTTCAGGGTCTGGGGTTCGGGGTAACAGCCAGGGATGGAATACTATTCGTGGCTTCTCGAAGAGGAGCTTCCACTCCGTATCCCGACCCCCGACCCCCGTACCCCTTCCTCAACACCAAAATTGCCCCCTACAACCTTTGCGCATGCAGCGCATGCAGCGCGAAAAATTGATGTGTCAAACAAACTGGAACAACTAAAAGCTATATTTACGGAAATGGAACGGGCAATGATCGCCTATTCTGGAGGCATTGACAGTACTCTAGTGGCCAAAATAGCCTTCGATGTCTTAGGGGATCGCGCTTTAGCCGTTACTGCTGTCTCTTCTTCTCTCTTACCGGAAGATTTAGAGTCCGCTTCCACCCAAGCTACTGTTATTGGGATTCCTCACGAAGTGGTCACTACCAGGGAGATGGATAATCCAAATTATACCGCTAATCCCGTCAATCGCTGCTATTTTTGCAAAAGCGAACTCCACGATACCCTCAAACCCTTAGCAAACCGCCGGGGTTATCCTTATGTTGTAGACGGAGTCAATGGGGACGATCTGCAAGATTATCGACCGGGAATTAAAGCAGCAAAAGAAAGAGGGGTGCGATCGCCTCTGGCAGAAGTGGGAGTGACGAAAGCAGAGGTACGACAAATCGCCCAAGAATTAGGACTTCCTTGGTGGGATAAACCCGCTCAACCCTGTCTCAGTTCTCGCTTTCCCTACGGGGAAGAAATTACCATCGCCAAATTGCAACGAGTAGGAAGGGCAGAAATGTATCTCCGCCGACGGGGCTGGCAAAACCTTCGTGTCCGTTCTGAAGGAGACACTGCGAGGATCGAGTTACCTCCAGAACAAATCCAGGAATTTGTGGTAAACAACAATTTACCAGAATTGGTGGAGGCATTTCAAGACTACGGCTTTCTTTATGTTACCCTGGATTTAGAAGGCTATCGCAGCGGTAAACTGAATCAAGTGCTCAAAACTGTTTAATATCGAAGTTAAATGAAAGAACCACTATATCTTTTTTTGCTCACTCTGAATAATGCTGGTTCTACAGCATTCATCAAATTTCTCAATACATCCCCAAATACAAGCCTATTATGGCATAATGGTGAAGGTCATAGTTTGCCTTCAGTTCACCAAATTATGTTCACGACGGAACGATGGGAACCGACACGGGAGATGCCTTGGGAATTTATTAAAGCAAAGTATCTGGAAAAATGGAACCATAGTTCAAAAATTATCTTAGAAAAAAGTCCACCAAATCTAATCAGGGCAAAATCTATTCAAAAGGTTTTTCCAGGATGCAAATTTATTGTCATGAATCGCAATCCCTATGCACAATGCTCTAGTAAATTTTCCCGGAATCATAACAACCTATTAAAGCGATACCGATGGCAGTTGTTTAGGAAAAATGGCGCAAAGAAAAAAATTGAATTATTACTAAAAACGACCTCCAGAATGTACACAAGAACATTCAAAAAAACCCGAAACAAAAAGTTTTCTGAGCTAGCACATGAATGGCTATTTAAAAGTGAATATCAGCAATCCAATCTAGAAACATTAAGCAATGTGGTGCAAGTTAGTTATGAAGAGTTTACCGAAGATCCAGTAGCTATTAAAAACAAAATGCTTGAGTTTTGCCCAGAACTGGAAAGCCTGGATATCCCAGATAAATTAGAGGTGAAAGACAGAGTTTCCCCTATAAGGGATTTTAACCAAGAACAAATTGAGGTATTAAAAGAAGAAGATATCAAGGCAATTTCTGATGTATTGCGGTCAAGAATTGACTTATTAGATTTTTTCGGTTATGATTTATTATAACCTGGATATATATGAGGGAGAAAAAAGCAAGAATGGACGAAAAAGCGAAAAAGACAATGCTGCGGAAGATTCCCCATGGTCTTTACATTTGCGGAGTCAAAGAGGGAGAGGAAATGAATGGCTTTACGGTGAGTTGGTTGATGCAATCTTCCTTTAATCCACCGCTGATCATAAATTGCGTCAAGCAAGATTCTGGATCCCATGCTATGGTAAAAAAGACTGGGGTATTTGCCATTAGTTTCCTAGAAGAGGGACAAAAAGACCTAGCGGCGAAGTTTTTTCAACCTAAACGCAGAGTGGGCAATAAATTGGAGGATGTGGAATTTTACCCAGGGGACGCCACGGGCTGTCCGATTATTACCGATTCTCTCGGTTATATTGAATGTAAGGTAGTCGGTACAGTGGAAGAAGGAGACCACACAGTTTTTGTCGGTGAAGTAATTGGAGCCGGTATCCACCGGGAAGGAAAGCAATTGCTACTGGAAACAACAGGTTGGCACTATGGTGGTTAAACCTAAAGAGTGGGTTAGAATAAAATTACCATTTCTACATAGGACATATTATGTCGCAGAAAAAATTTGGTAAGGGTTGTTTTGGCTGTTTAACCTGTTTGGGAGCAGCAGTTCTGGTGGCGGGAGGAGCTTTTTTCTACTTCCGCGTTGTGAAGGGATCCTCCTTAACCCCCATGGCTGGGGCAAAAGTGGTGCCGGAAGAGGCTTTAATGACCGCTTTTATCTCGACGGAGGCAAAATCTTGGTCCCGAGATCACAAATTTGGCACCCCCGAAGCGCAAAAGTTAATTGGGGAAGGTCTTGAGGATTGGTCCGAAGAAATCTTAGCGAACGCTGAACTGGATTATCAACAAGACCTCCAACCTTGGGTGGGGAACGTCATGGTGGCTTGGTTGCCAGCCAATAGTGAAGCATGGACGAGGAATGAAGATAGCCTGCTGGTAGTAGTGGGGATTAAAAATAAGCTAGAGGCATGGAATTTTGCCAAGAAACTGAAAGAAAAAGAAGGGCAAGAATTTAAGGAGACTAAATACAAAGGAATTACTGTCTTTGAAACGAAAACTGGCACCGAGGATGTGGCGGCAGCAATCCTTGCCAATAAGTTGGTTTTGTCCTCCGATCCAGACGCGGTGGAATCTGCCATCGATACCTTTAAGGACTCAAAATCTTTGGCCCGCAAAGAAAGAGCCAAAAAGCTTTTAACCGGGAAATCGGCGGTGAAAAATCCCATTTTTAAGCTCTATGTACCTGACTATGGGGAATTGCTCCAGGAAGCGATCGCCATAAGTGGCACAACGGAGGAGCTGACGCCGGAACTCCTGGAACAGTTGGCAGTATTAGAGTCCCTAGGGATGGGAATAGGTTTCGAGAAAGAAGGACTGCGCTTGCAAGTCTTAACTTCCTTTAATCCCGACGCCCTAAAACATGACTTCAAACCCGGTAAAAGCCAAATTGTCTCTCGATTTCCCGCAGAAACCTTCGCCTTGGTTAGTGGTCGAGAAATGAACAAGATTTGGTCCGAGATAGTAGAGCAAAGTGCAGCATTACCGGAGTTGGAGCAAGCATTAAATCACTCTAGAGATTCCTTTGAGTTGATGAATCTCGACCTGGATGAGGATATTTTTGGCTGGATGGATGGAGAATTCGCCTTAAGTCTGATTGGGGTGAATGAAGGTATATTCAGAGAATTTGGTATCGGTACCTCAGCAATATTCCAAACGAGCGATTGGGAGACGGCTAACAGAACCCTGGCTAAATTGGAAGATTTGGCGGTCCAAAATCCGGATGTCGCCATAGATCGCCGCACTGTCCAGGACAAAACAATCGTCCAATGGAAAACGCCACTAGGAGAAGTACTCTTATCCTATGGTTGGCTAGATAATAATTCCCTGGCTATGGCTTGGGGGAGTCCTTTTGCAGATATCCTCAAGGTTCGACCAAAAACTTCTCTAGCTCAAAGCCAAAACTTTAAAGCCATGACAGGTTCTTTGCCCCAAAAGAATTTCGGCTACTTTTATTTCGATATGGCAAAAGCAACGGCGGCATTCAAGTATTACAATGAGCTGCCCCCAGAAACCAGGGAAATTCTCGATTCGATCCGAGGTATTGGGGCTACCACCATTCTGAAGGATAGTTCCACCAGGGAACTGGAGATCAAGTTCCACCTCCGACCCAGGGATTAAGATTGCTACAGGGCGCTCTGTAAAGCCCGTTTTAACTGCTCAACGCTCTTGTAGACCATTTGCGGACTGTCAATCAAAGCCAAGTTCATCGCCTGGGCTAGTTTTTGGGGAATACTTCTATTTCGCTTGAGCGTAGTCCGGATCCAGGGCTTGCTGTATGGGGATGAATGCCAATCTGCTTGGATCTTGGTTGCTAGGTGGAGCAAAATTGCTGAAACCACCTCTCCCCAAAGCTGCTGAGATGCCATAATCTCCGAGCTTGACCCTCAGTTTTTGCTTGACATTAGTCAACAATATCTTTTTGGGTTGGATAGATCCGTGTACCAAACCCATATTGTGCCCATATTCTAGTGCATCCAGAACTGGAAAAATAATCGCCTTGGCTTCATCAATGGATAAATGTCCGCCTTTTTGCTTGATTAAATTTGCTAGGGTTTTGTTATTAAAATATTCCAGCAAGAAGAAGAAGCAGCCATTAGCATAACCGCAATCCAGCACTTGAACGATATGAGGATGATTGAGGGCTTTAGCCTTTGTTACTTCCCCCAGGAATTGCTCGATGTTATCTTTCGGGGCTTCAATTCCTGGGGATAATATTTTCAGGGCAATAAAGTCTTTTGTCTTGTTGTGCTGTGCCAAATAGACTTCACTAAATCTTCCTTGACCTAGTGGTCTCTGCATGCTATAGTCCTTCAGACTAGCAAGATGAAGCTCTCCAGAAACTGCTTGTTTGAATAAGCCTTTGGCCACACTGAAAAGGTTAGGCTTTTGATACTCAGTTTGATTAGGTATAATAGGTTATTTTTGCTCTTGAATGGCAGATATATTTTCTGTTTTTGATTCATTTGAATCTACTTCTATAACTACTTTCAAGACTGTATTGCCTATTTGAATTTCATCTCCGTTTTTCAGCTTATGCAAGGATTTGACAGTATTAGGCGATTGAGGATCAGTGAGTTCCCGTGGGCGATGATGGATTTTTTTCCCGTTGACATAGGTACCATTACTACTGCCTAAGTCGCGAATGCCGATCTTTGGAGGGGTTGACACACAGTGGCTGATTTGCTAGCAACTTCTATTTTAGCTTAAGCTTGAGAACAGATCTGTTTTGGCATTGATTAGATATTTCGTGCTGCTTGGAGCAAGTGCTGGTGAACTTCCGTCGTCGCAGCAATAATGAGTCCAGGTAGGCGATATCCTTTACAGCTATGCAGTGGTGGTAGGGGTGAACCATCTAGAGTAGTGACTAGATAACCCGCCTCTCTGGCGATAAAAGCAAGTGCTCCTGCGTCAATGAATTGAGCTGAGCTAACCGCAGCGGCGCACACATCCCCCGTGAGAATTCCGTTGAGATTGGGAATTTGCACTTCGGTAGAATAACAGTTGGCCAAATCTATTACTTCGTATCTATCCTCAAGGAAAGGTTTGAGTTTGTCCATCCTTAATCCCAAATAAATAGTAGACTCTCGTGGGTTAATTTCCAGGGGCACCGCATCTTCCCAATCCCTTGAAAGAGACCCAGTATGAGCACCGTGACCCCCCAGAGCATAATAGTAGGTGTTTTGAGCAGGAGAAATGGCTAAAACACCCTCAAAGTCATCTCCGTTGAGAATGCTGAGGATTATCTGGTAGTTACCATGCCCGTCTAGGTAGAATTTCGTCCCGTCAATGGGATCCAGAGTAACTAGGTAGTCGACCGTGGAACCTAAATCGATAGCACGAAAATATTTAGTATTGCGCGACTGCTCGTATTCTTCACCGAAAAAACGAATTTCCGGAAAATTTGCCAACAAAACTACCTCAATCATATTCTGGATTGACAAATCCGCATCTGTCAAGGCCGCAGTAAACAAGTTGTCTTTTTGCGCTTTTGCTGGTAGTGCGGATATTTTCGATTGGAGAGTCCGAGCATAAGCAGCGACTACTTTCAAATGAGGAAACAAAGTTTCCAAAATAAGGCGAGGGGTGGGTGAAGATGACATGTTTAAAATATGAAGTAGTCAGTAGGTAGTTGGTCCCATGGCATAATAGCACATGAACGGGGATGAACTCTGATTTGGCATAACTATAGCCTCCCTGCGGGGGTAGGGAAGATGTTCTGAATGTATCTTTCTCGCACTACTGGGGGTTGTTCTGCCCACTTCCAAAGACTTTCATAGAAAAAGAAAGATACTCCAGCAAAACCACGTTGACGTACTTCCTGGACTTGAGAGGAGATTTCACTCATAGGGGTTGGACGATTCTTCAGACCGCTCAAAATACCGATCGCCACGGGAATATTATTTTTGACCAGCTCTACTTCCACCCTTTCCAATTCTAACACAAAATGTTCTAGTTCTGAACGATATACTTGGAGGATTATTTCCGAGATATAGCCTTTTCTTTCCCAAGTCAACCAATCCTGTAAATAAGCAGGCAAAGAAAAATGTAAAGGATTGGGAGAAACGGAAATGATACAATCTGGTTTAATCCCTTTAATTGTAGCAGATAATCGCCCCATAAACTGGTTGATTTTATCAGCTCGCCACCGTACCCAGAAAGTTTCTGAGTAATTCTCCGGAGGCGATAAACCGTTCAGTTCATCCGCGTACATTTGCACCGTTAAGTCATCATAGCCAAATTCTGCGGGTAAACCGAAATGGTCGTCAAATTGAATCCCGTCCACGTCGTAATTCCTCACAATTTCCACGGCTAAATCCAGGATAAATTGCTGTACTTCTGGATGATTTGGATTGAGCCAAACTCGCCTATCTTCACCTTGCATGTGGATATAACTACCGTCATGACGATATGTTAACCAATCTGGGTGTTTTTGAACTAATTCAGAATCCGCAGGAGCCATGAAACCAAATTCCAACCAAGGAATAACAGTTAAACCTCTTTTATGTCCCTGTTGGACTAATTCTTGAAGCAAATCTCGCCTTTGTAGTCCAGGAGTCGGATCTACCGCTACGCCAAATACTTCTTCAGCCACTTTGCTAGGATAGAGAGTATAGCCTCCTTGCCAAACCGTAGGATATACGGTATTGAAATTTAATTTTTCCAGGCGCTTTAAAGCTGCTTTTGTCCCTCGACGAGAGAAAAAGACGTCACTGTCTACATTAGTGAGCCAAACGCCCCGATTTTCCCGCTCTGGATTTATGGCACCCACTTGAGGTACCCTGGTTACAACTAGGGTGATTGTGATGAGGGAGGTGAGGAAGAGGGCTATGAAACCCTTGTATCTTTGCATAAATATCATTTTGAACGAAAGCTTCGGAGATTTTGGCAGCGCAAGAACATAAGGGAGACTCTGACAGCCCATTGTTTTGCGCGCTGTTGGGTAAAAACGGTATCGGAATGCTTTCTATATTATATTCTACTTTATTGTTGTTCTAGGTTTAGCGCAGACTTTGGGCGGTTTCATCAAACTGTAGCGCTGCGCGCGGGTGTAGGGAAGCTGATTTCCCTTGCTATGTAAAGGTTTGAGCAATAGGACGCCAAGGGCGGGACGCTTACGCAAAGCTTACGCAAAGCTTCGCAATCATTTTTTGAATCTGTAAAGAGCCTGCGCAAACTGCTATACTGTTTTTATTGACGAGTTACGAAAAAATCCTGTATGAGGTTGAAAATGCTTTTTGAACAATACAACAAGTTGAATCTCAGTAGCAAGCAAAGGATACTGATTTGGGAATTGAAAAAAAGAGGATTTGGTTCTGAAATCACGGCGATGCTCTTCGCAATGCTGTATTGTCTAGATAATAAGATTGAACTCAAATTGTCATCCAAGTATTCCAACATCGCATTTGAAAGGGGTTGGACAGATTATTTTGAGAGCTTTTGTGATGAGTGTGACTTTTGGTTTTTTAATAACCACTACGGCATTAATCTCATCAAACAAGTTAAGCAGAAGAATGCACTCACTTGCCTCAAAAATTTTTTTAATGTTATTCTATCGCAAATCAGTTCAGCGGTTCAATGACTTGTTGCTGGCTATTTGGAATAAGAATTTCCTCAATAAGCAGTTCTATATTCCCGAACTCCAGATTAATGGTGATGCCTATCATGCTGTGCAGGTACTAACTAGAGTTATTTGGCGAATAAAGCCTGAAATCTTGCAAATCATAGAGCAGCATAAAAACAATTTAAATTTAGGACATTTACCCTATGCTGGTCTATTTATCCGAAGAGGAGACAAGATAAATGAAGCCAGTTACGTTGCAGTAAGTGAATATGCTCAAAAAGTCAAAGAGCTGAATTCTGACATCCACAGAGTGTTTATTGCCACCGATGACTACAGATGTGTTGAAGAATTCAAGCAGCTCAACCCTGGTTGGGAAGTTTTTACGATGTGCGACCCGCAAAAAAGAGGGTTTTATCTACCTAATTTCAATCAACAAACACCAGTCGAGCGGAGGCAAGAAATGATCCGACTGCTCACTATAATTGAAATACTCAAAGAGTCAATGTTCTTCATTAGTACATTCTCCTCTAACTATGCTCGCCTCGTTGGCTTACTAAAAGGCATAGAAACCTGCTACAGTCTAGACGTTTCAACTAAAACCCTGGTATATTAGGACTATCTACTATGGTGATTGAGCACTACCTAATTGAAATTTTATTCAATAAAGGCTAAGGTAGCAATGTACTCTATCAATTATCCTAACTCATCTGCGTTTATCGGCGGACGCCAAGGGCGGGACGCTTACGCGGTAGGCGAGAGCACAGCTCCGCTACGCGAGCGCAAAGCTTCGCAATAATCTGCGGTTCAGAAAGAACTTGAGGAGAAAAAGATGGCCACTTTAACAGCAAAACACGAGATTACCTGGGAAAAGCTCCCCGAAGACTTCATTTTACCGGACGATCCAGTGGACAATATCAATCAGCCTGCTCTAGCAGCAGCCCTCACTGACAGCTTAGAAGTGGGGGGTAGAGTAACCCCTAAAACCCTCACAATAACCAATTACGGCATTTGTGCCACCTTCAATGGGAAAACGGTGGTGAAAGCACCAGACTGGGGTTACATAGCCAATATTAGCACCACTCGTGAAGAAGTCATTCGCAGTTATACCCCCCAGTTGCAAGGAGAAATCCCCACTATTGTAATGGAGTTTCTCTCTGATAGTGAGGGAGGGGAATACTCCACCAAACCAACTTATCCTCCCGGGAAGTGGTTCTTCTACGAACAAGTGTTACAAGTGCCCTACTATGCTATTTTTGAACCCGACGAAGGTGCTCTCGAAGTTTATCGTTTAGATAAATGGAAACAGTATAAGTTGCAAAAGCCAGATAACAACGGACGTTATTGGATAGAACCTATGAACTTATTCCTAGGAGTCTGGGAAGGAAGCCGAGAGCGTCGAACAGGCTACTGGTTACGGTGGTGGAACCAAGACGGGGAGTTGTTATTGTGGAGTTTGGAGAAAGCCTTCCGAGAAAAGCAACGAGCCGACTTGGAACGGCAACTAGCCTCCGAAGAAAAGCAGCGAGCAGAGAAAGAAAAGCAACGAGCAGAGAAAAAAAAGCAACGAGCCGATCGCTTGTTGCAACAACTTCGAACTGCTGGACTGGAACCGGAAGAATAAAAATCTGGCAACCAATAATATGAAATATAGCAATCGCCCTAATATTGCTATAACTCGATAGTATTTGAAAATTGACCATCTCAGTCAAAGAATTTCCGAGATTCTGATATGATTCTTTTGACTGCACAAAGGAGGATTTATTATGAGTTGGACAAAAATTCTTGGGGAAGACGCACTGGCGACCAGTGGACGAGAAGTAGTAAAAGTAGGTGAGCGCAAAATCCTGATTTTGAACCACCAAGGTAAACTGTACGCTGTGGATAATGTTTGTCCTCATTTGAAACTGCCCCTGAAAAAAGGCAAGGTGACTGAAGATTGCGCTCTTGTTTGTCCTTGGCACAAAAGTGCCTTTGACCTGGGTACTGGGGATGTGAAAAACTGGACTCCCTTTCCTCCAGTGGTAGGCAAGTTAATGGGTAAGATTACCCCAGAAAAGGCATTACCAACTTTTCCCACCAAGGTGGAAGATGGGAGTATTTGGGTGGATTTGGCTTAAATAACTAAAATTTATTTTTGTAACAGCTACCAGCTTTGGCTAGCTGTTACAACTTCAAAGTTTTTCTTTTATGATAACATTGATGAGATTCATTTACTTGTAAATAGCACTATGAAAGCTCTCTTAATTTATCCCATATTTCCCCCAACCTTCTGGTCTTTCGACAAGATTCTCCAATTAGGGGATCGCAAAGTCCTATTACCCCCCCTGGGATTAATCACCGTAGCGGCAATTTTACCCCAGGAGTGGGAATTTAAGTTAGTAGACCGAAATATCCGTCCCGCAACAGAGGCAGAATGGGAATGGGCAGATTTGGTCATTATCTCAGGGATGATTGTTCAGAAAGAAGATTTACTCCACCAAATTCGGGAAGCTAAAAGACGGGGTAAATTAGTGGCCGTAGGTAGTCCTTATTCTACCTCTGTCCCCTCCGAACCCCAAGCTGCGGGTGCAGATTTCCTAGTGTTAGACGAAGGAGAAATTACTTTACCAATGTTTGTGGAAGCATTAGAGCTAGGGGAAACGAGGGGCACTTTCCGTGCCTCAGAAAAACCAGATGTGACCACAACTCCCATTCCCCGCTACGATTTGTTAGAACTGGATGCCTACTCCGATATGTCAGTCCAGTTTTCCCGTGGCTGTCCTTTCCAGTGCGAGTTTTGCGATATTATCGTTCTCTACGGTCGCAAACCCCGTACCAAAACCCCAGCCCAACTGCTTAAAGAGTTAGATTACCTGTACGAGTTGGGGTGGCGGCGCACTGTGTTTATGGTGGATGATAACTTCATTGGCAATAAACGGAATGTGAAGTTACTGCTCAAAGAGTTGAAAGTGTGGCAACAGGAACACCAATATCCCTTCCGCTTTACTACGGAAGCCTCAGTGGATTTAGCCGCTGACCCAGAACTGATGGATTTGATGGTAGACTGTTGTTTTAGTGCTGTGTTTCTGGGTATTGAGACGCCAGATGAGGAAAGTCTGCAACTGACCAAGAAATTCCAAAATATCCGCAGTGAGCTGAAGGATGCAGTGGAGAAGATTATCAAAGCCGGGTTACGCCCCATGGCAGGATTTATTATTGGCTTTGATGGGGAAAAAAAAGGAGCAGGGGAGCGCATTGTCCGTTTTGCCGAACTTACAGCAATTCCCACCACCTTTTTTACCATGTTGCAAGCTCTACCTGATACAGCCCTCTGGCATCGCTTAGAGAGAGAGGGACGTCTAAAAAATACTCAAAAAGATGGCAACGGAAATCAAACTACCTTAATAAATTTCGTGCCCACGCGCCCCGTGGAAGAGATTGCCCAGGAATACATGGAAGCATTTTGGCAATTATACGAACCCCATAGCTATTTAGACAGGGTTTACCGCTGTTTTCTCAAGTTAGGGGCACCCAAGGCTAAACCAGCACCTAAATTGCCTAGTTGGACGGACCTGCGTGCTCTAGCCATTGTGGTTTGGCACCAAGGAATACAACGTAGTACCCGCTGGAAGTTCTGGCATCATCTCTTCAGTATTATTAACCAAAATCCCGCTGTGTGGAAGCATTATCTCACTATCTGCGCCTACAATGAACATTTTATGGAATACCGTCAAATTGTCCGAGACCAGATCCAGGAGCAATTAGTCCAACTTCAAGCTTAAATTTGAAGAAGAAACGAAGCAACGCTGATTTATCCTGTTGCAAAGTACCCACTTAGAATCACACTAAAAATATTTTCCTTTAGGATAACATTAACGATTACTCAAACCTTACCCAACAAGGCAAATCTCTTTCCCGTATCCTGTACCCTGCGACCTCCCATGACCGTCGCCCCCAGACCCGCCGGATCGCGCTATACTTGTAAATATTACCATGAAAGCTCTCTTAATCTATCCCATATTTCCCCCAACCTTCTGGTCTTACGAAAAAATTCTCCAATTAGTGGATCGCAAAGTCTTATTACCCCCCCTGGGATTAATCACCGTGGCGGCAATTTTACCAGAGGAGTGGGAATTTAAGTTAGTAGACCGAAATATCCGTCCCGCAACAGAGGCAGAATGGGAATGGGCAGATTTGGTCATTATCTCAGGAATGATTGTTCAGAAAAAAGATTTACTCCACCAAATTCGGGAAGCTAAAAGACGGGGTAAATTAGTTGCCGTAGGTGGTCCTTATTCTACCTCTGTCCCCTCCGAACCCCAAGCTGCGGGTGCAGATTTCCTAGTGTTAGACGAAGGAGAAATTACTTTACCAATGTTTGTAGAAGCATGGTCGCGAGGGGACACTAGCGGCACTTTCCGCACCTCAGAAAAACCAGATGTGACCACAACTCCCATTCCCCGCTACGATTTGTTAGAACTGGATGCTTACGACTCCATGTCAGTCCAGTTTTCCCGTGGCTGTCCTTTCCAGTGCGAGTTTTGCGACATTATCGTTCTCTATGGTCGCAAACCCCGTACCAAAACTCCAGCCCAACTGCTTAAAGAATTAGATTACCTGTACGAGTTGGGGTGGCGACGAGGAGTGTTTATGGTGGATGACAATTTCATTGGCAATAAGCGGAATGTGAAGTTACTGCTCAAAGAGTTAAAAGTCTGGCAACAGGAACACCAGTATCCCTTCCGCTTTAATACAGAAGCCTCAGTGGACTTAGCCGCCGACTCAGAACTGATGGATTTGATGGTAGACTGTTATTTTGATGCGGTGTTTCTGGGTATTGAGACGCCAGATGAGGAAAGTCTGCAACTGACCAAGAAATTCCAAAATACCCGTGGTCAGCTGAACGATGCAGTGGAGAAGATTATCAAAGCAGGATTACGGCCCATGGCGGGATTTATTATTGGCTTTGATGGGGAAAAAAAAGGAGCAGGGGAGCGCATTGTCCGTTTTGCAGAACTTACGGCAATTCCCACCACCACTTTTGCTATGCTGCAAGCTCTACCTCATACAGCCCTTTGGCATCGTTTAGAGAGAGAGGGACGGTTACAAAGTACACATGAAGATGGTAATATAAATCAAACTACGTTAATTAACTTTATTCCCACTCGCCCCGTGGAAGAGATTGCCCAGGAATACATCGAAGCATTTTGGCAATTATACGAACCCCATAGCTATTTGGACCGGGTCTATCGCTGTTTTCTCAAGTTAGGGGCACCCAGGGCTAAACCAGCACCTAAATTGCCTAGTTGGACCGACCTGCGTGCTCTAGCCATTGTGGTTTGGCGCCAAGGGATTAAACGTAGTACCCGCTGGAAATTTTGGCATCATCTCTTCAGTATTATGGGGCAAAATCCCGCTGTGTGGGAGCATTATCTTACTCTCTGCGCCCACAATGAACATTTTCTCGAATACCGTCAAATTGTCCGGGACCAGATCCAGGAGCAATTAGTCCAACTTCAAGCTTAAATTTCAAGATGGGAACATTCTATTATTTTGCCTATGGTTCTTGCATGTGTCCGGTGGATTTCCACCGTACCCTAAAAGAGTCTGCTCATCCATATATTATCGGTAGAGCCACCCTAAAAAACTATCGCTTGGGTTTCTATCGTCGTTCTAGTACCCGCAAATGTGGCACTCTCGACATTGTACCTGAGCACAATTCTTTGGTGGAAGGGGTTCTTTATTCTCTTCCCTGGCGTTTTAGCCATTGCCTCGATTTACGGGAAGAAGTGCCTCAAAATGGCTACCGCAGAGAAATGGTAAAAGTTTCCAGTGCTGACTTGGTTTATGAAAATGTGAGGACTTATGTGGTGGTGGATAAATTGAAAGCAGAATTAGCTCCCAACGACTGGTATTTTCAGGTTGTTTTGCGAGGAGCAGTCACCTGCTCTTTACCAGAAGAGTATTGCTGGCAATTATTTCATCATATGTATAAATTACAACAAACCCAACTGCACCGAAGAAATATAGCAGTGACCAGTAACCTCGTACCATGACAGTTACCAGCTCCTTCTTTCCCCTGCCCAACTGCCCAGCGCTATAAATTTCTGTCCAGTTACTCGTTTAGCACGTATCATGCCCGTTTATTCAGTCCCAGAAGCGGATTAGAAGATTTCAATCTTACTATATCTATAGCGCGACCCGAGGGTTAGTCTGGTAGGGTGTAGAGTGTAGGGAAGAGAAAATCCTCCCTACACAAGGCTTTGAGCAATTATTCATCATCTATATTTGTAAATACTCCAGCGCGCATTGCTATAACTCACTTGTCTTGTGCTATAAATAGAAAAAAGGCTTGACATTGGTCCAAGATGATTAATTAATATAGTGGGAAAGTGTGGCGCAATATATATAGGTGTTTTTGTTCTTTTAGTGTAGTTTGATAAGTAGATCTAAATGTGCCTGCATTTGAGTAACTACTTGTTCATAGCAATGATTGACATAATCCCGATCCCCCGTTGCAGCTCTGCCATAACGTTTAAAGACGATGGGGGGACAGACGCGAGTATGGATGGGCGCTGGTAGGGGTAAATTGAGTATGGGACCAAATGCCAAGCCCCAAGGCAATCCAAGATAAATTGGCCATACCTCAGGGTCTAATTCGAATAACCAAGGTACACCTAACTCGTGTATCAACTTTACCTGCCCATAACAATCACCCAGGACAATGAGGGTATCATGAGCGCCCCTGGATATCAGGGGAATAATGGGCACTTCCTCCCTCAGTGCTAGCTTAATAAAGCCTTTCCTTCCTGCGAAATAAATGCGATCCCGCTGACTGTGAGGGCGGAAGGCATCTTGTCCTCCCCCCGGATATACTAAGACGCTAGCACCTTTACTCAAAGCAGCCATGGCCATTTTTGGATGGGCAGCTATCGCCCCGGTTTTCTGAGCTAGCTTCGCCAAAAAGGGATATACTTTCCAAACTGAGGGGTGCATCAAACCGTAAGCGAGACGCTCAGTACCAAATCTGCGAAACCAATCGTACATCATCAGGTGCATATCCGGAGCAGCCAGTCCCCCGTTATGAGAACCCACTAGCAAAAACTTCCCTTTAGGGGGAATGTGATTCCAGCCATCGGTTTGTACCCGAAAGTAATAGCGATAAAACCATTCCCAAATGGGCATTAACTTTTCGATAACCTGAGGGTCTCGTTTTTCTAAGGACCAACCTTTCTTTCTCATATCTTATTGGTTGCCAAATTTTTATTCTTCCGGTTCCAGCCCAGCAGCTCGAAGTTGTTGCAATAAGCGATCTGCTCGTTGCTTTTCTTCCTCAGCTCGTTGCTTTTCTCGTTGGGCTAACTCCAAACTCCACAATAACAACTCCCCGTCTTGGTTCCACCACCGTAACCAGTAGCCCGTCCGACGTTCTCTGGTTCCTTCCCAAACTCCCAGGTATAAGTTCATAGCTTTAATCCAATAACGTCCGTCCTGATCTGGCTTTTCCAACTTATACCGTTTCGCATCATCTAAACCATAGACTTCTAAAGCTCCTTCTCCCGGGACGCCAAAGGCGGGACGCCAAGGGCGGGACGCCAAGGGCGGGACGCCAAGGGCGGTTGCTTCGCAAAGCTTGCGCTTTGCTACGCAATCAAAAATAGCATAGTAAAGCACTTGCAACACTTGTTCGTAGAAGAACCATTTCCCGGGAGGATAAGTTGGTTCGGTGGAGTATTCCCCTCCCTCACTATCTGAGAGAAACTCCATCACAATAGTGGGTATTTCTCCTTGCAACTGGGGGGTATAACTGCGAATGACTTCTTCACGAGTGGTGCCAATATTGGCTATGTACGCCCAGTCTGGTGCTTTCACCACCGTTTTGCCATTGAGGGTAGCACAGATACCGTAGTTGGTTATTATGAGGGTTTTAGGGGTTACTATACCTCCTACTTCCAAGCTGTCGGTGAGAGCTGCTGCTAGAGCAGGCTGATTAATATTGTCCACTGGGTCGTCCGGTAAAATGAAGTCTTCTGGTAGCTTTTCCCAAGTAATCTCGTGTTTTGCTGTTAAAGTAGCCATCTCTTTCTCCTCAAGTTCTCTCACTCACTCACCCATTTTATTAGCTCAAATTATTTTGCAATTATAACCTAATACTGAATACAGGGATTTCTAAATGTTCTAATTGAGCGCAACGCTAGTATTAAGCGAGACTTTCTCCCCCCCTCTCTCTGCACTTAGCTCTGCGTGAAACAAACACCCTACTATAAGAAACGCCAGCTATGGAAAGTAGCAGCTTGACCACAAGGACGATAGAAACCATCCACTAAATTCCAGATAATTGCCTTCTCCAGGTCGAAACGCCTCCCGGTACTGGAAATGCGCACTCCCTGATAATTATCAATAAATCCCTGCTTCGTGACTCTCTCCAGCAGGACTTCCCGTTCGGGGCGATTTATGGGTTCCGCAGTCAGTCTGGAAGGAGTACGGGTAAAATCTTCCCAACTCATCTCCCACAAATCTAGAGCCATTTGATTGCCGTAATTGAGGATCGGGTCTTCTTCTGTACCGTGAGAAGCTACCACAAATGGAGCCAAAAAAAGTGCCTTTGCTCGTTCTACCTCATTCTCCTTGCTTTCTATCAATTCATGTCCTAACAGCTTCTGGTAGCTCTGCAATAACACATCTGTCCAAGCAATTATTTCTGGTTTTCGCCAAAGTTTTTCTTCCATTAGTTATCAATTTGCTGCTTCTAGCTACCTATCTTGATAGATTCCTTAATCATTGCCTCTAATGTATCCTGAGAATACCAGCCAACTTTAGCGAACCCAAGAGATTTTTGGTACTTCTCCAAGGCATCCTCTGCTACTTTAGGATTCGCTACTATATCTCCTTCGTAGTGCCCTATTTTCTTAAGCAGTTCGAGAAAGCGTTTGGCAAATTGACGTTTCTCCTCATTTTTATGTTCCTCCTCATCTGGTGGATAGGTATAGGTAAAGTTGAGAGATGTTCGAAATTTTTGAGCATCGTCGTCAAACTCGACTAGGCGTATTAGGAAATTTTTTTTGGGTTCTTGGATTTTTTTCTCAAGATTTCTATTGTCATTAGTAAGTTTGGTTACCTTCCCACTAAGTTTCTTTTCCTTCTCACTAAGTTCCTCGACCTCCTTAGTAAGTTTCTTTTCCTTCTCACTAAGTTCCTCGACCTTCTGATTGAATGCAATAGTGTTCGGAACAGGAATGTTTAGTTCAGTTAATACAAGTATAATAAACTATGTATGTTGCAACTATTTTATAAAAAATTACCAATATACTTATCCTTAATTTTTACTTTTCCTGTTACACCAAGAAGTGTCGTTATTCCAAATGCAAGAAATAAAAATAGGGAGACTGAAAAGAGAGCTATTCTAAAACCCTGCGTAACTGAAGAAGGTTGTGGTGGAGTCTGTGCAACAAAATATCTCTCTTCTATGTTAAAAGTATGATTTAGGTAAGTTTCTTTTTCTCGGTTCATCTGTGTAAACAATATAGTTAGCTATATATATAGTATACTATTTCTCAAAATTGTTGAGGTATTTTATCCGAAACGCGCGAAAGACCCCACCCGTAGGATGCTAAGAAGTCGTAGGATGCGTTACTAGCCGTAAGTAGTAGCAACAATACAAACTTTGTTGGCGTAACGCATCGTACGTAACAGCATCCTAAATTAAATGGGTTAGCGTAACGCATCCTACGCGAAGCGGGGTGGGGAGGATGTCAATATACCAACAGTCTATTGTGGTGGGCAATGCCCACCCTACACCCCTAGTGTAAACCCAAATCCACAGCAATGCGATGAGAACAGGCGAACCCTGAAAATGCCACTGCATTCAATCCCTGACCGGGAAAGGTACTATCCCCGACGCAATAAAGTCTGGGAATAGCAGTGCGATTGAAAGGCATTCCCAATAACCCAGCTAGCTTGCGACTGGGGATTGGTCCGTAAGTACCGTCTGACCGTCCCAAAAAGCGGCGATGGGTGCGAGGGGTACCGCATTCGAGATAGTCTAAACCAGCGTCTAATCCGGGAAATATTTTCTCCAAGCGAGCAATTAAACCTTCTGCTACTTTTTCCTTCTTTTCCTCGTATTCTTGGGGGGAAAGTCCTTTCCAGTCTTCGATCCAACTGGGAGTAAAGCTATGGAGGATGTGATAACCTTCTGGTGCTAAATCTGGGTCCAGTAAAGTAGGAATGGAAACGAAAATAGTCCCTTCCGCTTCTTCCATTTTCTGCCAATCTTCTAGGAGGATATGATGACAATCAGTATCTGGGGGAAAAACTTTGCCTTCCACCCCCATATGGAGGCTGAAAAAACTCGGGGACTTTTGATAGCGAAGAAGCCATTTCTTCTCTTTTGTGGGTATGGTCTCCGGGGGCAATAATTGGGCAAATGTATCCCAACGAGTGGCATTAGAGACGATTCTTTTGCTTCGGTATTCTTGACCATTAGCTAATTGCACTCCCACTGCTTTACCCCTATGGATCAGAATCTTTGTTACTCTGGCTTTGTATATAATCTTCCCTCCCGCTTTTACTAAACCCTCCACTAACTTTTGGGCAATTTGACCCACTCCTCCGCTCGGATAGTTGATTCCGCCATAATGTCGGTCCGAAAAGACCATCCCTGCATTAATCATGGGGGTTCTCTCTGCAGGAACCACGGACCAGCAGTAACACTCCAAATCGATAAACTGGAGTAATTTGGGGTCTTTAATATAGCGACGGGCAATGTCCCCGGCATTGAGAGGCAGATATTTGACCAGTCTCAAACAAGCGAGGGGGTGCTGGAAAAATACTCGCAGCAGGTAGCGAGGTTCTTCCAAGGAAAGCAAATCCATGGTATTGAGGGCAGTAAAGACTTGCCAACATTCGTCATAGAAGCGGCGAATACCTTCCCGTTCGTGAGGGAAATGAGCTGTGAGTTCTTGCAAAAATTTCTCATAATCTTGATGTACTTTCAGCTCTAAACCTGCCGCCAAATGGTAGTGAATTTGGACGGGATCGGCAATTGTGTCCAGACTCATATTGACCCTTTCTAAGGCGCGGGTCAGGAGATTCGTGGTTCCCTGCTTCCCAAAGCCAAAAATCATGGAGGCTCCCACATCGAAGCGATATCCTTCCCGCTCGAAGTACCCAGCACTCCCCCCAGGAATGAGATATTTTTCGAGCACGAGCACTTTCGCTCCTTTCGCTGCTAGCTGGGTTGCTGTCACTAAGCCGCCAATACCGGAACCAATAACGATAACATCAAACTCTGGGGATATTTGTCCTTCTGGGGTAGGGATAGCTGGATCTGTGACATTCATAAAGTTATTATTACGGGTTCGACTCAATCAGTGACCAGTTACCAGTTACCAGTTACCAGGCGTATGATGGGGGGTGGGTGGCGCGCGGCAATGCCGTGCCCGTACCCCTGCTCCTGCCAACCGGGGCAGTCAGGCAGTTGTCGTTTGTCTTGGTGCGCTTTCCACCTTGAATCCCATTCAAGAAAATGCACCGCACCGCAATTTGGTGGGGGGCTCAGACCCAAAGAAGAACATTTAACTGGTAACTGGTTACTGACTAACTGGTAACTGCTAACTTATAGTTTATCCCTTAGGGCAAAAAAAAACAGGGGTGGGGCACCTTACTGCTTCGCCGCCACGCCTGCTGATCCTAGAGAGGAGAACACTTGAAATAAATATAGCATCTATTGATAAAAATTTGCAACAATTTAAGATAAATTTCGACCCTCGTCAACCATGGACTAGGATAAGATGGTTGCGGTTTTCGTCATTCCCCGTTACCTGCCCTATTTGAGATGAGTTTACAACTGCGCGTTTACGTCCCCGATCACCCTCTCATTAAGCATTGGCTAGCTGTAGCCCGGGATAAAAATACTCCAAGTGTGCTGTTTAAAAGCGCCATGACGGAATTAGGACGCTGGTTGACTTTTGAGGCGAGTCGCTATTGGCTACCAACTGCTGAGATGAAGGTACAAACACCTCTAGCGGAATGTCCGGCAACTTTGGTTAACCCAGCAGCCCCCATAGCAGTAGTACCAATTCTGAGGGCTGGGCTGGCATTGTTAGATGGTGCCCAAACCCTATTACCTCTAGCATCAATTTATCATTTGGGTTTGGTACGGGATGAAGAAACTTTAGAGTCTAGTTGCTATTTGAACAAATTACCTCTCCAGTTCCCGGACCAGACCAGGATACTAGTACTGGAACCAATGCTGGCAACTGGGGGTTCTATTATGACCGCCATGGCAGAATTAACCAGTCGCGGGGCAGATCCGGCTTTAATGCGAATTGTTTCCGTAGTTGCTGCACCTCCCGCATTAAAACAACTGGGGGAAGAATATCCCAGCTTGAATATTTATACGGCAATTATTGATGAAGGTTTGAATAGTAAAGGCTATATCGTACCTGGATTGGGAGATGCGGGCGATCGCGCTTTCGGAACCTAAATACAGTGACCAGTGACCAGTGAGCAGTTACCAGTGAAGAGTGAGCAGTTACCAGTGAAGAGTGAGCAGTTACCAGTGAAGAGTGAGCAGTTACCAGTGAAGAGTGAGCAGTTACCAGTGAGCAGAGCGGGTCACTGGTCACTGTCATGGTACGTGCATGGTACGTGCTATATAGAACCCATTTGAGATCTTTTTAAGTAGTGGCTAGCCTTTTAAGCATCAGTCGGACAAAACATAGACTAATCTTGGTATTAGCATGCTCAAGAGTCCTTTCAAAGTTTTTGACCAAACTCTTGCATCTTTCCATCCACGAATTAGTTCTTTCAATCACCCACCGCGCTTTTACTGGCACAAAACCGGTTTTTCCTTCCTTTTTCTTTTGAGCTTTTGATGGTTTACGGGAGACCTTAAATCTAATCTTAGTCATAATCGCCGGATAAATTTTATGTAATTCCTGGGTCAGTTTTTCTGGGTGATATCCATGGTCAAGCAAAATGGTAATCTTGGGGATGTTGACTGGTTTAGACTTGAAATAATCTATGTTTTTCGATAACATTTCAATCAAACCCACATCGTCAGATACCGATGCTTTGGTGCAATGACTAAAAAAAGGAAAGCCCAAAGTATCTACTGCTAGATGTCTTTTAAGACCATTGGTAGACTTGTAAAAACAAAACCCTTTCGACTTTACACTGGCGTTACAGGTATTTTTTACCGCTTGGGAGTCAATGATGATTAGGGTTGTCCATTGCCCTTTTTTTTTAACTTGCTGACGGACTCTACTATGCAAGATATCTCTGATTGCTTCGATTACCCCAAGCGATCGCCACTGTTTGTAGTACCAAAATACTGTGGAATAGGGGGGCAAGTCTTTGGGTAAGTCACACCAATTACAACCATTCTTTAATTGGTACAAGATACCATCTAAAATCTGCCTTTTACTCCATTTTGGTGGTCTTGTCTGTTTCTTTTTGGGCAACAGAGGTTCTATTATTTTCCACTCCCCGTCTGTCAAACTACTTGAGTACGGCATTTTTTCCCTATTTTACTCCACAACAGAGATCTCAAATGAGTTCTATAAGTGGGCAAGTTTTGCAATAACAGTTAATCTGGAAGAGTGATGAAGCGAACAAAGTTGAAGGGAGGGGAAGTCAAATGAGTCAGAATGATGGTTTTGGGGGCGGTTTTCTCGCTGGGGCAATTGTGGGTGGTGTAGTTGGGGGGTTATTGGGAACCCTATTAGCTTCCCGAGGAGAGCAAGACTCTACTGAAGAGGAGCGATCTGTACTTAAACAGGGTACCCAACCCCAGTTTAGTACGGAAGAGAGCATTGAAATGGCTCGTCACAGCTTGGAGGAAAAAATCGCTCAGTTGAATCTGAGTATTGATGATGTGCGGGAACAACTAGGTAGAGTAAATGGCAATCCGCAGTAGCGAGCTATGCTTCTATTGTAGAATGAATCTATCGATTCAATTAAGCTAGCAAAATTATGGCTATACTGCTGATTACGACTATTGTTGGATTTGTCCAAATCTATACAGTCCTCCTCATTGTTCGGGTTTTGCTCACTTGGTTTCAAACTGCCGACTGGGCTAACCGGGCAATGTCTTTTCTAAGTCCGATTACGGATCCTTATCTCAATATCTTCCGCTCCTTTATTCCTCCTTTGGGAGGTATGGATTTCTCCCCGATTCTGGCTATTATCCTACTCCAATGGGTAGGGGGTGCTCTAGCGCAACTTGCTTTTTCACCTGTGTACTAATGGTATGAGGTATAAAGTATTGAGGCTAATACTTTATACTAATTTTTTATTAAACCGCAGAGACGCAGAGGGCACAGAGAGAAGAATAGGAGAGATTTTCTCAGCAAGTGTAGGTTGGGAAGAGGTGCCGAAACCCAACAGCGCCAGGGCGCAAGCTTTGCGCTCCTACAAGCGCTGAACCCAACCTGGGGTTAAATTTATTAATATTGTTTTAGGTATGCTAATGTGCCCTTACAGTTACCCGTGGTTGGAGCATCATCTTAATTATAACTAGAGCCTACATGTGCTATAATTAGAATCTCATATATACAGGAGAGGCATCCTATGACATTGGTGATTTCAGAGTATGTAGAGGGAGAGAGTTGGGATAAGGCGATCGAGCTGTTTAATTATGGTCCAACAGCTATCGACCTGGAAGATGGAGAATACAGACTGCGGGTTTACCATAATGGTGACAGTTGGTTTCGCTCAATCCGGCTCAAAGGGATTATCCAGCCGGGTGAGGTTTTCGTTATTGCCAATCCCCGAGCCAGCTCGGCTATTAGATCTCGTTCTGACCAAACCCACGGATATGTAGCCTTCAACGGAAACGATGCTATCGTTCTAGCTAAGAGTGGAGTTGTAAGAGACGCTATTGGTCGGGTGGGACAGGATCCGGGTGCGGAGTGGGGTTCTGGAGTCGCCTCCACTCAGGATAATACTCTCCGGCGTCGATTTGATGTTCCCCTCAATACCCAATCCGATGATGCTTTTAACCCTAGCAAGGAATGGTACGGTTTTGCATTGGGGACAATGTGGATTTGGATAACCCGGAAGAAGACGTTGTGGGCAAGGTGAAAGTGAAGCTGTACAACCGGCAAGATAACTTGATTCAGCTCTACTCATCTAATTTTGGTGTGGATAAACCAGTTCATATTGTCACAGATTTGACGGGACCATTTAATCCACCCCTTTCCCGGCCATCTCGTCCCGCTTACCTGGACCCAGCAATTTTGCCTGTCCAAGGGGTTATTTGGGGGGGTAGCACCGACGCCAACCTGTCTCAGGATAAAGAAAAACCCCTGGATAGCGACTATCTCAGGCAAGACCCAACTGTGCGAGCCGTTGGCTTCCGGGAAGGTCAAAGTGGCAGCATTTCCGGGAAAACCTGGGTGGTGATCCACGGCTGGAATGGGAACCTGGATGACGCGCCGGATTCAGTGGCTGAACTGGTTCAAACGGTGACAGATACGGTGGATAGCCAGGATCGGGTCTTGGCTTTAGATTGGCGAGAAGCGGCACGGGCTGCTGGTTTTCCTGGTTTTGCCAATTTCATTCCTGCCACCTGGATTACCCCGGTTGCTGAGTTCGCCGCCAGGGCTCTACGGGAAAAATACAACGTGGATCCATCGGACCTCATTTTAGTGGGTCACAGCCTTGGGTCTTATGTGGCTTCGGAAATCGGGAGAATCTACCGGGACGGTCTTTCTGTCATTCCCGGTAATGGTTACGGAGTGGAGACTATTATTTCTCTTGACCCGGCTTCTGCACTTACCATTCCTGGCAATGGGCCATATGATCTGGATGGCAGGGTAGAAGGGAACCAGCGACCTCAACCCCTCAATTCCGTTGCCAAATTTTCCAGGGCTTTCAATGGTGCCCGGAGTGCTGCTGGCAATCAGGGCTACGCGGTAACTGCTCACGAGGCTTTTCAAGTTCATTACAACTCGCTAGGAGATGTGGGAGCCGAACATGGATTTGTTCCACGGACTTACGGCCACCTTTTGACCCATGGCATCGGACCGAACCGACCTAGTTTATTGGGCAGGTTATTTGGCTCCAGTACCTACGAATCAGTAGATAGCCTCAGGTTAGACCAGTTCCGAATCTTGGATAATCGGCAAGTTGGAGCTGGTGGTTATCGGGGCATTATCAAAGCCACTCGCTCCAATAATGAACCGATTCTGTTGGTGGCTCAGGTGGCGGGGATAAACGGCACGGTAATCGTTGGAGGCAATGAAGATGATGCCATTGTCTTTAGCCATAAGGTTTCCCCTACTGAAGGACCGGACTATCCCGTGAATCTGAATGTAGGCAGCGATTGGATTGCCGGGAATGGAGGCAACGACACCTTGGACGGGTTTGGGGGAAATGACAGTCTCTTGGGTGGAGACGATAATGACCGGTTGTTAGGTGGCTCTGGAGATGACCTGCTTGTGGGTGGGTCAGGGGATGACCTTCTCTTCGGTGGCCCTGGAAAAGACACTTTCGTCATTGGGGAGCCAGGGTTCAATGTGATTGAAGACTTTAGCTTAAGAAGTACGACCGATCTGATCGCTCTCACGGAAGGTCTCACCTACTTGGAACTTTCCTTCACCGATGTTAGTTCCTATCAATTCCGAGGAGGGACGGTGAATAACAGGGGTGCTCTTATCAGCTCTGGGAGTGATTCTCTCGGCTTGGTCAGAAACATTAGTTCTTCTGACTTGGAATCCCATCTCTTTGTCTCCTACGACGACATAGATTCGGTTGTAGTGGTCTAGTTATAGAGGGTTGTGTAGGGGCTGGGGTTCCCGGTTCCCTACCCTTCTTATTAAAGCTAAATTGAAAGGAGTTTAATATGCAGGTCAATTTGTTACTGATTGGTTTTCTCTTGCTCATCTACTCTGTGGGTAGTTTTTTTCTCTTTGTTATCACAACTGAAGGATGGGCTATTTTCGCTGAATATTATAGCGATCCTCTGTTCTTAGTCCCTACCTTGATTTCTATAGTTGGCCGCTTTTTCAGAGCCGGAGCCTACATACCCATGGAATTACTTTGAACTTATCTAAAGTTGATTGTAATTACTTTGATTTTTGCCCTACTGTTTAATGTGGGAGGCTCCACGAGTGGTGGCCCATCGGGCTACTTCTATGAGACTATTTTGGCAGGAAAACCAGGACAATATGGTTTTCTCTCCAATCGGGACATCCCTCTGATTCCCTTTATTATTACTAGACTTGCCTACCACGGTGTACTTTTAGCTTTTGCTATTTACATCGCCTTCATAGCGAAAAGGAGTTGAATATGCAGGTCAATTTGTTACTGATTGCTTTTCTGTTGCTCATCTACTCTGCTGGTAGCTGGGTTCTCTTGTTCATCACAACTGAAGGATGGTCTGCTTTAGGTCATATATATAGCGCTCCTCTGTTTTTAGTCCCTCCCTTGATTCCTATAGTTGGCCGCTTTTTCAGAGCCGGAGCCTACATACCCATGGAATTACTTTGGACTTATCTAAAGTTGATTGTGATTACTCTGATTGTTGTCATACTGTTTAATTTGGGAGGCTGCGGTGATGCTGGCAGAGGGGGCTACTTCTATGAGACGATTTTGGCAGGAAAACCAGGAAGATATTGTGCTCTTGACCATTGGTCAACTTCTTCTCTCTTTGTTATTGCTAGACTTGCTTACCACGGTGTACTTATAGCCTTTGCTATTTACATTGCTTTTATAGCCAAGAGGAGCTGAAACAGTTATTAGTGAGCAGTAGTAGGGTGAGCTTGGTGGAGCTGGTGGTTATCGGGGCATTATCAAAGCCACTCGCTCCAATAATGAACCGATTCTATTGGTGACTCAGGTGGCGGGGATAAACGGGACGGTGATAGTTGGAGGCAATGAAGATGATGCCATCACCGGTCGCGGTCGGGTTTCCCTGACTCAAGGACCAGACTACCCTGTGAATCTGAATCTGAGCAACGATTGGATCGCCGGGGATGGAGGGAACGACACCTTGAAAGGCTTTGGGGGAAATGACACTCTCTTGGGTGGCTCTGGAGATGACCTTCTCTTCGGTGGCTCTGGACAAGACACTTTCGTCATTGGGGAGCCAGGCTTCAATGTGATTGAAGACTTCACCTTAGGAAGTACGACCGATCTGATCGCTCTCACGGAAGGTCTCACCTACTCCCAACTTTCCTTCACCGATGTTAGTTCCTATCAATTCCGAGGAGGGACGGTGAATAACAGGGGTACACTTATCAGCTCTGGGAGTGATTCTCTCGGCTTGGTCAGAAACATTAGTTCTTCTGACTTGGAATCCCATCTCTTTGTTCCCTACGACGATATTGATTCAGTTGTAGTGGTCTAGTTATAGAGGGTTGTGTAGGGGCTGGGGTTCCCGGTTCCCTACCCTTCTTATTAAAGATAAGGAGTTTAATATGCAGGTAAATTTGTTGCTGATTGCTTTTCTATTGCTCGTTTACTCTGTCGGTAGTTTGGTTCTCTTTGTTATCACATCTGAAGGATGGTTTATTTTTGCTCAACTATATAGCGTTCCTGTGTTCTTGGTCACTATACTTATTCCTATAGTTGGCTGCTTTTTCAGAGCCGGAGCCTACATCCCCATGGAATTATTTTGGACTTATCTAAAGCTGATTGTGATTACTCAGATTGTTGTTCTACTGTTAAATGAGGGAGGCTCAGGTAGTGGCCTATCGCACTACTTCTATCAGACTATTTGGGGAAGAATATCAGGAGATTACTCTGGCAAGGCATCCAATTCTGAGATTCCCTTTATTATTACTAGACTTGCTTACCACGGTGTACTTATAGCCTTTGCTATTTACATTTCCTTCATAGCCAAGAGGAGTTAAATATGCAGGTCAATTTATTCCTGATTGCTTTTCTGTTGCTAATCTACTCTGCTGGTAGCTGGGTTCTCTTGGTCATCACATCTCAAGGATGGGCTATTTTCGTTGAATATTATAGTATTCCTCTGTTCTTAGTCCCTCCCTTGATTCCTATAGTTGGTAGCTTTTTCAGAACCGGAGCCTACATACCCATGGAATCACTTTGGACTTACCTAAAGTTGATTGTGATTACTCTGATTTTTGTCATACTGTTCAATGGGGGAAGCCCCACGAGTGGTGGCAGAGGGGGCTACTTCTATGAGACTATTTTGGTAGGAAAACCAGGAGAATATGGTGCTATCAGCAATGGGTGCGATTCAGATATTCCCTTTCTTATTGCTAGACTTGCCTACCACGGTGTACTTATAGCCTTTGCTATTTACATTGCCTTTATAGCCAAAAGGAGCTGAAACAGTTATTAGTGAGCAGTAGTAGGGTGAGCTTGGTGGAGCTGGTGGTTATCGGGGCATTATCAAAGCCACTCAATCCACCGATGAACCGATTCTGTTGGTGACTCAGGTGGCGGGGATAAACGGGACGGTGATAGTTGGAGGCAATGAAGATGATGCCATCACCGGTCGCGGTCGGGTTTCCCTGACTCAAGGACCAGACTACCCTGTGAATCTGAATCTGAGCAACGATTGGATCGCCGGGGATGGAGGGAACGACACCTTGAAAGGCTTTGGGGGAAATGACACTCTCCTGGGTGGCTCTGGAGATGACCGGTTGTTAGGTGACTCTGGAGATGACCTGCTTGTGGGTGGGTCAGGGGATGACCTTCTCTTCGGTGGCCCTGGAAAAGACACTTTCGTCATTGGGCATCCAGGCTTCAATGTGATTGAAGACTTCACCTTAAGAAGTACGACCGATCTGATCGCTCTCACGGAAGGTCTCACCTACTTGGAACTTTCCTTCACCGATGTTAGTTCCTATCAATTCCGAGGAGGAACGGTAAATAAAAGGGGTACACTTATCAGCTCTGGGAGTGATTCTCTCGGCTTGGTCAGAAACATCAGTTCTTCTGACCTGGAAGACCATCTCTTTGTCCCCTACGACGATATTGATTCGGTTGTAGTGGTCTAGTTATAGAGGGTTATGTAGAAGCTGGGGTTCCCGGTTCCCTACCCTTCTTATTATTAAATTGAAAGGAGTTTAATATGCAGGTCAATCTATTACTGATTGCTTTTCTCTTGCTCATCTACTCTGCTGGTAGTTTTTTTCTCTTATTGATCACATCTGAAGGATGGCCTGCTTTATTTCATATATTTAGCACTCCTCTGTTCTTAGTCCCTCCCTTGATTCTTCTAGTGAGCAGCTTTTTTATAGTCTCTGCTTATATACCCATGGAATCACTTTGGACTTATCTAAAGTTGATGGTAATTACTTTGATTGTTGTCATACTGTTTAATTTGGGAGGATCTACAAGTGGTGGAGGATCGGGCTACTTCTATGAGACGATTTTGGCCGGAGAACCAGGACAATATGGTAGTCTCTCGAAAACTGGGTGCGATTCAGATATTCCCTTTGTTATTGCTAGACTTGCCTACCACGGTGTACTTATAGCTTTTGCTATTTATATCGCCTTTATAGCCAAAAGGAGCTGAAAAAGTTAGCAGTTAGCTCGTACCATGACAGGAAAATAAAAATCTTTAGTAGGGTGGGCTTGGTGGGGCTGATGGTTATCTCCGATAATGAACCAATTCTGTTGGTGACCCAGGTGGCAGGTATAGATGGCACGGTAATCATTGGGGGTAATGAAGATGATGCCATCACCAGGAGTGATAAGGTTTCCCTGACTCAAGGACCAGACTATCCTGTGAATCTGAATGTGAGCAACGATTGGATCGCCGGGGATGGAGGGAACGACACCTTGAAAGGCTTTGGGGGAAATGACACTCTCCTGGGTGGCTCTGGAGATGACCGGTTGTTAGGTGACTCTGGAGATGATCTGCTTGTGGGTGAGGAAGGGGATGGTGCGATTCGTTTAGTGTAAACCACTGGTGCTAACCAGGTGGGGGACCACTAGCAGGGTTTCATTAGCCCTGACAACTTACAGATGATGGTGGTGTAAGTCCACCCCTCCAGGTGCAGGAGTGACAGCACGTTCCCTACGGTAGCGATGGCATCAATCCGTAAAGCGGGAACGAAAGGCGCACTGACTGGTAGCCTAAACTGGTTAACGCCGAGCAAGTAGTCATGATGAGCGCAAGCAAAGATTCATCAGACGCGCGGGAGACCCCACCCGTAGGATGCGTTACGCTAACCCCTTTAATTTAGGACGCTGCTTCTAACGACAGCTAACGCATCCTACGTAAAACGCGCTCGCGGAGCGGAGCCTTGCTCTCTGAAAGCGTTTTACGGGGTGGGGAGGAATAGCGCACCGCAACTTTAAAATTCCTCTTGACTTCTCACAAAATACACGGTAACATGTAGAGGGACTTCAAAACACCCCTAAAGAGATGGTACAACGCGCCTATCAGTACAGATTCTACCCGGATGCAGAGCAAGAGCAACTCTTGCGCCGCACCTTGGGCTGTACCCGATTGGTATACAACAAGGCGCTGGCAGCCAGAACTGAGGGGTGGTACGAAAAGAAGGAACGGATAGGCTACACCCAAACATCCTCTATGTTGACCCAATGGAAAAAACATTCTTGAGCTGAGCTTTTTAAACGAGGTGAGCAGTGTACCCCTTCAGCAAGCGTTGAGGCATCTTCAGACAGCGTTTGCTAACTTTTGGGCAAAACGTAGTCGGTATCCCCGGTTTAAAAAGAAAAGCAATGGTGGGAGTGCAGAGTTTACCCGTTCTGCCTTCAAATGGGCAAACAGGCAACTCAAATTGGCTAAGACCAAAAATCCGCTCAATATTGTGTGGAGCCGTCCTATCCCCCAGGGGTCTACTCCATCCACCGTAACGGTGAAGTTAGAGCCATCTAACCGATGGATTATCACTCTTCTGGTAGATAACCCTACCGTTGTGCTCTTGCCTCCCAGTCAAAACAAAGTGGGGCTAGATATGGGTTTGAGTACTTTGGTTACTACTAGCAATGGAGAGAAAATTGCTAATCCACGCCATTTTAACCACAAATTCAAAAGGCTCAAAGCCGCCCAAAAGAGTTTGTCCAGGAAGAAATTGGGGTCAAATAATAGGTGAAAGGCCAGACTCAAAGTAGCGAAGGCACACGCAAAGATTGCAGATGCCCGGAAAGACTTCCTTCATAAGCTAACTACCCGGCTGATTCGTGAAAACCAAACGATTGCCATCGAGGATTTAGCAGTTAGAAACATGGTTAAAAACCGCTCCTTAGCCCGTAGCATTAGCGATGCAGGCTGGGGGAAACTCGTCCGGCAACTTGAGTACAAGAGTGAGTGGTACGGACGGGAGTTAATCAAAATTGACCGTTTCTTTCCATCCAGCAAGAGGTGTGGAAGTTGTGGTTTCGTGATAGATAAGCTGCCACTGAATATCAGAGAATGGGAATGCCCGAAATGCGGCGTGACCCATGACCGTGATATAAATGCAGCTAAGAATATTTTGGCGGCAGGGCTTGCCGTGTCAGTCTGTGGAGCGAACGTAAGACCTGATAGACAAAGCTCTAAAGGGCAGTTGCGAAATCCCCCCGGCATCATCGATGGCGGGGGAAAGAAACAGAAACCCACCCACCCCTACCCCCTCCCAGGAGGGGGACCTTGGGGGTGGTTTGGGAATCCCCACCCCCTGCTCCTGCGCAGCCGCGCCTGAGCAGGCGACAGCAAGGGTGGGGAGGATGTCAAAAGCATCGTAACGAAGCAACCAATGTAATAAGGCTGACACACTGGCCCAAAACGGGAAAGGATATAGGTCGTTGGCGGATGTAAGCCTGACCAACAAGCATCGACCTACTACCCACAAGTAGCCTGGTGCGGTGAAAGTCGCACGCACGGTTCCGAAAGGGAGGGTTGGGAAGCGATTCCCAGCTCGACCCCGACCAATTTAGATGGGTTTACCCCGAGCCTGGGTTTTGGGTGATAAGTAAAGCTTATGAGTACGCAAAATTAAGGGTTTTAGCCTTCCTTCTTGGAAAAAAATTGTATATAATTAATACTGGAGAGTGCGAAGTTCTCTTACCTGTCGTGATGCGTAAAGCCCCCGTATTTTAATCGGGGGAGTGTCAAAGCGTAGCGCACGTAATACTAAATTTTGGTATTATGTATAATCATTAGTAGTACAAGACGGGCGGGAGCCGCTTATCAACCGAAACAATAGTCACATATGACCGTTTCTTCCCAACGGGTTTTGACCACACCCGAACATAAGGGCAGTTAAGCTAGCGATCGCGAGATCGGTTCAGTTAGAGTGGCCTAAAAGGGTCTTGGAAATCTCTCTCACAAACAAATGACAACTAACCAAGTCAAAGTCATTAACTTTTCCGGTGCGTACATAGACGCGAAATACGTTGAAAATGTGGAAAACTATCCCATTCAGAACCGTACAATCGCCGTCAATTCATAAGAAACTAATGCTTACTTAAGAGAAGCAAACGTCAGCATCATTCCGGCTTTTTCATCGACTATACTCAAAGATACTACCATCGAAAAAGCAAAGTCCTTACTTTTGCTGGAGGTGGTAGAGACCAACAATATTGGCAATATTGTCTTTGAGCCAGGGTGGGATCTATTAGGGAACTTCCCAGACTCGGACTTTCCCAAAAACGTACAGCTATGGAAGTCTCCCCAAGACGAGGCGGGAATCATAGAAGTCGATCCCTATTTTATGGCCAGGCAATCGAGTGCGCCCAGTCACCAAGAAAAGTTCTCTGTCAAGGTGAACCTCTGGTATGCCCCTTCCCGTACCGATTGTGCAATCCATAACCAACATGATTTTCTGGAGATTCACACGCAAGTCTTCGGACAGGGACGGATGCAGAAGTTCAAGGTGAAAAGTTTTGAGAGTCTCTATGAAGACCTCGTGATGACTGAGGGATACACCCAGATCGTTCCATTTTGTCAGGTTCACGAAAACCAGCAATATACCTATCCGTGGCATCAGTATTATTCGGATACAGATTGCATCTGGATGGCGATCGAATATCATCCCCAAAAAAAAGGCTAACGCCAAGGCCAACGCTGACGATAACTAAACAGAGGAGTCAAACAATGCCTAGCGATATTTTTCCAAGCGATCGCGTTTATAAATTTCTCAAGGTCGAGGAATACTTTGGCCGCTACAAAGAATGGGATCGACTCGGACCGGCAAAAAGTCCTTCCTTTGACGGGAAATATACTTTGAGCCTTACATTCGACAAGGCCGGTGGAGGCCAGTGCCTCATGTTGATCGAGGTAAGTCAGAACGATATCTTGCGGGTGCGCTTTAACCCAAAAAAAAGTGCAGCAGGGGATTACAGCGTTGCAACTCAATTGAACGACCACAAGACAGACGAGGAGATATTAAGAAACAAGCAACGCACTGTAACTTACAAAAACAACGGGAATCAGGTAGTCTTGACGGCGACTAGCAAGCATGATCAGATTGGCAGCGATACACCCTTCGTGATGGAAGTGGTTATCACTTTGAAGCCATTCGGAATCAAAGTGTTCAACAAATCTAAAACCAATTCCAAGTTTGCAGACATTCCAGTCTGGCAAACCGCAGACACTTCAATTTACTATACCGCCAATGGCACAGAGGATTATGCCATCATCCAAGCGGTCAAGAAGCCAGCCAATGGAAAGTATATTGGGTTTGGCGAACAGGGCGGAACAAAACTAGGCAAAAATATGGACCAGTTGAATTATTTCAACTTCGATAATATGCGCTATCGACAGATCTATAATGAAGGGCCTTTAGAGAACCGCGAACCCCTTTACCACTCCGAGCCTTTCTTTTACGAGTTCAATGGCATTCCGGGCAGCAATAACGTTAATGCAGTTCTACTGAACAACCCCAGTCAAGTCTTAATGGATGTCGGCTATAGCAACTCCAGTCGCTATATGTTCGGGACTCGCTTTGGCGACATTGACTATTACTTGTTATTGGGAGAAGACCCGAAGAATATTTTAGATAGCTTTACAGCCTTCATGGGCCGCCCGGAGTTGAAACCGCGCTACGCCCTGGGATATCACCAAGGTTGCTATGGATACGAAAAGCGGGAAGACCTAGAATGGATTGTCGAACGATATCGGGCTTGGGGCATACCCTTGGATGGCCTCGCTGTCGATGTTGACTTACAAGTAAACTACCGGACTTTTACTGTTAACATCAAAAATTTCTGGAATCCAGAGGGAATGTTCAGTTACTTGCGATCGCGGGGGGTCAAATGCTGCACGAACATTACTCCCGTGATCAGCAACCAAGATCAGGGCAACCCAAGCAACTACTCAACCTACGAGGAGGGACTAAAAAACCGCTACTTCGTTCTCGACAAGCGGTACGATGCGAGCAATCCCGAGAGCAAAGAGTACCAGCTCTATGGTGGCGGTAATGAATACCGTCCCAACCAAGATCGCGGGCAAGATCCCGAAGGGTTCAATAGTGGCAACCCTTACATTGGCGAAGTATATTACGGGAACGATGGCTCTGGCAACGAGTTGGGAACCCCGGGTCATTACTCCGATTTTGGCCGTCAAGAAGTGCGCGAATGGTGGGGCAAGCAATATAAATACCTGTACGAGATGGGGCTAGAATTTGTCTGGCAGGATATGACTACCCCAGCTATCCGCGACTTCCGTGGGGATATGAAGGGCTTTCCCTTCCAGTTATATGTGACTGACGATTTTTACCCCTCAGACGTAAAACAAAGCCCAGCGATCAAAGTTTGGAATTTGTACTCGTACAATCTCCACAAAGCCACCTACGAAGGACTTAATAACCTGTACCAACTATCCGATAAACTGAAGTGGCGCGAAAACAAGCGCAACTTTATCATCGGACGAGGCAGTTTTTGTGGTTCTCACAAATATGCTGGCTTATGGACCGGGGATAACTCCTCGGAATGGGATTTCCTCCAGATGAATATCTCCCAAGTCCTGTCTCTAGGGATGCATGCCTTGGCAATCACGGGGCAAGATATCGGCGGTTTCGAGCAAGAATATGGTAACGAAGATCAGGGGTGGGCGAGTCCAGAACTGGTGATTCGCTGGACTGCTGCAGGTGCTTTCCTGCCCTGGTTCCGCAACCACTACGTCCGCAAAGGGCGCAAAGAGTTCCAAGAACCATTCCAATATGTAGAGTGGTTTGGGACATGGGGCAAGCCAATTCCAGAACCCCAGGACTTGTACTATATGGTGCCGGATATTTGCAAGCATTTCATTGAATTGCGCTACCGGCTGATGCAGCTGTTCTATGACGCATTGTTTGAGAACACTCTGACTGGTCTGCCCATCTGTCGTCCCTTGTTCCTCAACGATCCCCAAGACAAGTCTCTCTATAACGATAAAGACCAATTCCTCAACGACGAGTTCTTCGTTCGCAAGGATTTCCTCGTTGCTCCGGTCTTGCGGCCTCAGACGGAAAATAACAATGATGGCAGGCGGGATGTTTATCTGCCCCAAGGTAGCTACTGGTATAACTTTAAGAACAACGTTCAGTCCCTTAGCTATCCCGAAGAAGGGGGAACAGTGCTGCGGGATTTTGATGCCAAGATCTACAGGGGTAACAATAACGAGCACTTTAACTTTATCGTTCCCATCTACGTCCGGGAGGCAGCGATTATTCCCACAATCGAGCTGGAACAATATGTGGGAGAGAAAAACTCCAAGGGAGATAAGAACCCCATTACCCTGAACGTATATCCAGATGTGCAGCGGACGGGAGGGGAATACCGGATGTATTTGGATGATGGGGAGAGCCGTTCTTCTGCTCCGAAAACACAAGTGGACGATCCCAAAGCAAACGACGAATACCGCGAGACTTTGATTACCAACAACTACACCGGGAACAAGACCCGGGTGATTGAAGTAAAGCGCGTCCACGACGGATATACGCCTATAGAGGACTTTTTCTTCGTGGCAGTATTGCACGATCCTGGCGAACAAAAGGGAACCCACGGTCCGTTGCAGAGCATTAGCATCGGCGGGAAACAGCAACCGATGGTCAATGACAGTGGTGCCCTCTGGGGTTCTCCCAACAACGCCTGGTATTACAACGAGAATATCAACATCAGTTTCATCAAGGTGTTCGATAACAGCTCGTCGATCGCCATCACGGCAAATTATGTCTAAGGTTTTGCTTGGGAAGTCTTAACTCAAGTAAATTCAAAAATTAGGGAGAGTATGAATATAGCAATATCCAAACTGTAGATCCTGAAACCGCAAGCAATATCCATAAGTTCACAGGAAGTAGCAATGTAGATATTGGCAACATTGGAACTGATGCTTATGCTTACATCCCTACTGTGGAACCGTTTCATGGCAATCAGGTTGCTGTCTATAACAAGAATGTAGAAGCAGATCTGGTGAAAATGCGATGGAAGAGGACATTAATAGATGTTTTAGGTTATCCTAACAAGAACGGTGAAGGTGCAGGGCATCATTTGAAAACTGTTGATTTTGATGGTGATGGAAACGATGAATTCATCGTTGCCGAGCGCGGTCCAGCACCGTTTCAAGGAATCTTTTACTATAAGCTACTCGACCAAGAAGAAGGTCTGCGACCTACTATGACGTTTGAAAGAACCCAAGTATCCTTTTCTTCTGCTGCTCGAATTGCAATTGAAGACTTTGATGGTGATGGTCGGCTGGACTTTGCTACTACTGGATACTACACCCCAGGATATTTCTATGCTGACAACCCTCAAGTTCTCGTTTTTCTGAATCGGATAGAACAGTAGTGCATAGCCGTGCGGCTAAAAAATACCGCGTGCTTACATAGTAGTTCGGAGAAATTATTACCTATTATGTAAGTGCGGGCAAATCAAAATTGCTGCGGACAGCAGCAAGCATTCTACAAGCAAACGGGCGATCGCTTATTTTATTGGCGATCGCCCGTTTGCTTTTCTCAAAGAACTCCTCGCCTTGACTCCTGCACAGAAAGCTCGGGCGATCCAGATACTATCCCAAACTTTCAAGATGGCATGGCCCGGGATAGAAAAGACTCCTGGCGTCCGCATTTCTCAAGGATTGTGAGCGCCGACTTGCCTCTAACTCACTGATATTACCCATAATAACGAAATTTTCTCGAAGGGCAATTACTTAGGCCGAACTTTACAGGATATTCATAAAACTTCTAGGCTTTCCTGGCTTGAGATGATAATTTTTTGTGCGATTCGTTTAGTGTAAACCAGTTGACACAAGTCAATTGGGGGACCGCTAGCTAGGTTTCATTAGCCTAGATAACTTATAGACGATGGTGGTGAAAGTCCACCCCTCCAAGTGCAGGAGTGACAGCACGTTCCCTACGGTAGCGATGGCATCAATCCGTAAAGCGGGAATGAAAGGCGCTCTAACTGGTAGCCTTAACCGGTTAACGTCGAGCAAGTAGTCATGATGAGCGCGAGCAAAGATTCATAATCGTCGTAATCATCAACCAGTGTAATGAGGCTGATACACTGGCCCAAAAAAAGGGAAAGGATACTGGTCGTTGGCGGGTCATCCACCGACCAATAAGCACCGACAATAAACCCGGCGTATAGAATCCATCTAAAACTACAATCAATCGTCTGTAGGAACGAAATAACCCGGTTATGTACTCTCTACCACCGGTCGATAGGTAGAGTAGCCACCAAAGGCGCAACATCTGCTTACATCTGGCAGGTCATAGCTGAGAAGGATTGAGTGGAGAAGCAAAAGCCTGTCTGTAATGGATAGGATAAGCTGACGCCCTCACGATAATGTCAATTGTGAAGTTGTGAGTAACAGTACAAACGTTATGAACACGGTCAACAAGCCGATGTATGAATGGAAGACAATCCCCTGGCGAAAGCTGGAAAAGAAAGTCTTCTTGCTGCAAAAACGAATTTACAGAGCGGCACAACGTGGTGACAAGCAGACAATTCGCAAGCTCCAAAGATTACTGATTAAATCCTGGTCAGCCAAGTGTTTGGCAGTACGACGGGTAACACAAGATAACCAAGGAAAGAAAACAACCGGTGTGGATGGAGTGAAAGTGCTGACCCCAGAGCAAAGACTGAAATTGGTAGGGCAATTAGATATCCAAAGCAAGGCAAAACCAGCACGACGAGTCTGGATTCCAAAGCCAGGTAGGATTGAAAAGCGCCCATTAGGGATACCTGTAATGTATGACAGAGCACTACAAGGGTTAGTGAAGATTGCGTTAGAATCAGAATGGGAAGCGTATTTTGAAGCTAACTCATATGGTTTCAGACCAGGAAGAGGGTGTCATGATGCAATCGGAGCAATATTTAGCAGTATCAATCAGAAGGCAAAGTGGGTCTTAGATGCAGACATTGCAAAATGCTTCATTTTAATTATTCTCTCTTTTTTATTGCTAGACTTGCTTACCACGGTGTACTTATAGCCTTTGCTATTTACATTGCCTTTATAGCCAAAAGGAGTTGAATATGCAGGTCAATTTATTACTTATTGCTTTTCTCTTGCTGATCTACTCTATCGGTAGTTTTATTCTCCTGGTCATTACATCTAAGGGATGGGCTATTTTAGTTGAGTATTATAGCGCTCCTCTCTTCTTAGTTCCTTCTTTGATTCTTCTAGTGGGCAGCTTTTTCAGAGCCGGAGCCTACACCCCCATGGAATCACTTTGGACTACAATTAAGCTGATGGTAATTACTTTGATTGTTGTCATACTGTTTAATCCGGGAGACAACGCTGATAATGGCGGTGGGGGCTACTTCTATGAAACTATTTTGGCAGGAAAACCAGGAGATTATTATGCTATCAGCAATGGGTGCGATTCTGAGATTCCCTTTATTATTGCTAGACTTGCCTACCACGGTGTACTTATAGCCTTCGCTATTTACATAGCCTTCATAGCGAAAAGAAGCTGAATATGCAGGTCAATTTATTACTTATCGCTTTTCTATTGCTCATTTACTCTGCCGGTAATTTTTTTCTCTTATTGATCACAACTGAAGGATGGGCTATTTTCGCTGAATATTATAGCGCTCCTCTGTTCTTAGTCCCTCCCTTGATTTCTATAGTTGGCAGCTTTTTCAGAGCCGGAGCCTACATACCCATGGAATCACTTTGGACTTACCTAAAGTTGATGGTGATTACTCAGATTGTTGTCCTACTGTTCAATCCAGGAAACTCAGGTGATAGTCCATCTTACTACTTCTATAAAACTATTTTGGCCAGAATATCAGGAGATTATTCTGGTATCTATAATGGGTACATCCCTGAGATTCCCTTTATTGCTAGACTTGCCTACCACGGTGTACTTATAGCCTTTGCTATTTACATTGCCTTCCTAGCCAAGAGTAGCCCGCCATGGAATTGAAATTGTCTGATTTAACCACAGAGACGCAGAGGACACAGAGAGAAGAATAGGAGAGAGATTGGTTCCATAATATATTACAATAGCTCTCATATGTCCACAAATATTCCTTCCCTATTTCCTAAAAAAAACCCCACACCCCACACCCCACAACCTTTTAAAATATAGGACGAACTGGGGAAGTAAAACCAGATGCTCTAAATTGTTTCAGCTGTAAGGGGGTAGGTTGATTAGCGGCAACGCTGATTCTAATGGCAAAATCGCTTACTCCTGGAGGTACTTCAGCAATAGATCCGACACGGGTACGGTTTTGGAGGACGGGATTACCATTAGCATCGTAAATGCGACCGTATACATCAGCATCATATAGTGTCTTTCCTTTGAGGTTTTTCGCTTTCCCTGTAACCATGTAACAAGTAGCTGATTGAGTGTAACCTCCACTGGTGACATTGCCTTTAGCAAACTCAGCGGGACAATCTTGGTAGGAAAGGTCGTACAATTTGATTTGGGTGAGAGCGTAAGCAGGAGGGGCGAATAACCAACTGACAAGACAGAAAAAGCAAGCAAGAAAAACTACGGTAATTGATTGGAATCTCATGAATATCGCTCCTTTGAGTATCTTTTGCTATTTTAGCTAACCGCCGGGAGAGCAAGGCGCTATACCCGTAGGGTTAGCGTCGGGATGAGAGGCGGCGACCAATGAAAATTTCCTGACCAGAGGTGAACATCGGTTTAAAATTCGGTGTAAAATATAGTACAGATAGGTTAATCAAATCAAGAGCTAACCGCCGCCTATCCAATTGAACCTAGACAACTGAAAGTAAGGGGTTTTACAGGGAATCAAGCCTCCTGTATGTAAAACTTTCAAGGTAAATAGGTAGAGATAGAATTTCTTTCTATTCCTCTTCTCCGGTGGGGCAGCACGGGGAAGTAAAATTAAAGCTCGTGAAATGTCCGACGGGTTGCCGGGAGTCAACGAGAAGCCCGCGCTATAATCTTCGATTTAGCGGCGGGAACTGTCACATTAATTGTTGCAGAGTTTGACTCATTATTTCTATGGGTACGGATCGCCCCAACCACTTTTCTAAAGCTGCTGCACCCTGTCTGACCAGCATTTCCAGTCCATTGATAGGGATCGCCCCTCTTTTTTTGGCTCTGTGCAGAAATTGAGTCTCCTTGGGGGTGTAGATTAAGTCATAGGCGATCGCTCCAGGTTGTAGTTGGGCTATAATTGTTTCATCTACGGGACATTGCTCCACCTGAGGATACATACCAATAGGGGTAGCATTGATTAACAACTCTGTTTTGGATACCAACCCGGGTAATTCTGAGTAGGAAACTACTCTAACTCTTCCTTCTAGGGGGGAATTCTGCCAATTTGACCTAAATTGGTCTAATTTCGACCAATTGCGTCCCACCACGATAATTTCCGGACATCCCAATTCACTACAGCCTACCACAACTGCTCGTGCTGCACCTCCATTTCCCAAAATTACTGGAGTTATTTTACTCCAAGAGCGAGATATAAGTTTCAAGGGAGCGAGAAATCCCTCGACGTCGGTGTTGGTACCGCACCAACCTTTTTCACTCCACCAAACGGTGTTTACTGCACCTACCATTTGCGCTGACGGAGATACTTCCCTAAGTAGGGGGATAATGGATTGTTTGTGGGGAATAGTAATATTGAATCCCACTAAATTAATTGCTTGAAAACCGGCGATCGCCTTTTCTAAGTCTTCTCTTTTCACGGGGAAGGGGAGATACACATAGTCTAGATTTAAATGGGCTATGGCTGCATTGTGCATTGCTGGAGAAAAGCTATGTTCCACCGGATCGCCAATCACTCCTAGTAATTTCGTTTTTCCTGTTATCATAAGGAAAGAGGGAATAGTGAGTAGTTTATATTTTACGTAATAACTGTTAAATATCAAGTAACTGGTAACTGGTCACTGGTCACTGGTCACTGGTCACTAGTCACTAGTCACTGGTCACTGGTCACTAGTCACTAGTCACTGGTAACTGGTAACTGGTAACTGGTCACTGCTATTGCGAAGCTTTGCGAAGCTTTGCGTAAGCTTTGCGAAGCAACCGCCCTTGGCGTCCCGCGTAAGCGTCCCGCCCTTGGCGTCCCGCCCTTGGCGTCCCGCCCTTGGCGTCCTGGTCACTGGTAACTGGTAACTGGTAACTGGTCACTGGTCACTGGTCACTGGTAACTGCTATAAAACCAGTGCGGGGAGGGAGATTTAAAGCAAGTATTTTCGATTCTCCTTCACCCAGAAGAGAAATATTGCCCCTACCATATAATAGTCTCTGGGGAGACGATTGCAGTTGATTTGCTGGTACGGACACATGGGCTGTATTCTTACCAGCATTGACAGCTACAATTATTTCTTCACCTCCTAATATACGGGCGAAAACGTAAACCGTTTCCTTGGCATGGAGAACTTGATATGCACCAGTACGTAAGGCAGGGTATTCATGACGTAGGGAAATGAGCTTTTTGTGGTAATTTAATACTTCTAGATTCCAGTCTGGTTCTGGAGGAAAGCTGCGACGACAATCGGGATCCAAACCCCCTGGTAAACCGATTTCATCTCCGTAGTAGATACTGGGAGCACCGGGAAAAGTGCATAGGAGCAAAGTTGCTAGCTCCATACTGGTGCGATCGCCTCTTGTAATAGTTAGGAGTCTTGCGGTATCATGACTGTTGAGTAAATTAAATTGACTCAGTTGTATTTCCCAAGGATATAGGGCTAATAAAGCCTCCATTTTTGTTCTATATTCCCCAGCTGAGATAGGGGGGTAAGCAGGGTATTTAATAATCTCTACATATTCCTTCTGGACCCGATCGCCCCCCACAAAAGCAATAGTCGGTCCTGCAAATAGGTAATTCATCACTCCGTCAAACTGACTCCCATCTAACCATTTTCGAGCCTCTGTCCACACTTCCCCCACTATATAAGCATCTGGATTAATTGCTTTAACTCGCTGGCGAAATTCTTGCCAAAAACCGGGGGTTGTGATTTCATAAGCTACATCTAATCTCCAACCATCAATTCCTTGTTTGCACCAATATTCCCCAATCTCCATGAGATAGGCTCGCACTTGGGGATTATCATGATTAAACTGAGGCAAGGCTCGATTATTTGCCCAACCCCTATAATTAGCTGGTTTGCTACCATCATAGGCTGACAGAGGCCAATCTAGGATGGTAAACCAATCTATATAAGGGGAATCAGGTCCATTTTCTAGGATATCATTGAAGAAGAAAAAGCCCCGACTAGCATGGTTAAATACTCCGTCCAAAATTACCTTGATATTTCTGTCATGAGCAGCTTTCAGGAAGCTATGGAAAGCTTTATTTCCTCCTAACATGGGATCTACCTGATAGTAGTCGTGGGTATGATAGCGGTGATTGGCAGCGGATTGAAAGATGGGAGTGAGGTAGATAGCGTTAATTCCCAAATCTACTAAATAATCCAGTTTAGTTATAGCACCCCATAAATCTCCCCCTTTGTATCCTCCTCTTGTGGGTTTAGCTAACCAAGGTTCTAGTTTATAGGGATGTCTTTCGTTACTTTTGGCAAAGCGATCGGGAAATATCTGATAGAAAACTGCCTGTTTTACCCATGCTGGGGTTTGGATTTTCATCTGTTACCACTGATTATTGGCTGCTATAATAGGGTATATTATATAATAACCGCAGAGGCGCAGAGGGCGCAGAGAAAGAGAAGAGAGAGGTTTAAATACTTCCATTTGTTTGCATAATAAATTTTTTCAGTGTATTCTCCCCCCTTCATAAGGAGGGCAGGGGGGATCCACCTTGGATTTTCATCTGTTACCACTGATTATTGGCTGCTATAATAGGGTATATTATATAATAACCGCAGAGGCGCAGAGGGCACAGAGAAAGAGAAGAGAGAGATTTAATAGCTTACATTTGCTTAGATAATAATTTTTTTAAGTTTGTTATCCCCCCTTCATAAGGGGGGCAGGGGGGGATCCACCTTGGATTTTCATCTTTGTTACCACTGATTATTGGCTGCTATAATAGGGTATATTATATAATAACCGCAGAGGCGCAGAGGGCACAGAGAAAGAGAAGAGAGAGATTCAAATACTTCCATTTGCTTAGATAATAAATTTGGTTCTAATAAGTTGTATTGGTCACTGGTCACTGGTCACTGGTCACTGTTATTTGTCTCAGCTTCACTAGTACATCTTCTCGATTTCTCTAAGCTTCCTCAGACTGGGGGTTGATGTCAATGGCTTTTTGATAACTTTCCAGGGCTTCTTCATATCTCTCTAGATTACGGAGTACAATTCCTTGATTTATCCAAGCTAGCTCAGACTGGGGATTGAGAGCGATCGCCTTTTCATAACTTTCCAGGGCTTCTTCATATCTCTCTAGATTACGGAGTGCATTTCCTCGACTTATCCAAGCTAGCTCAGACTGGGGATTGAGGGCGATCGCCTTTTGATAACTTTCCAGTGCTTCTGAGTGTCTCTCTAGATTAAGGAGTGCAACCCCTCGATTTATCCAAGCTACCTCAAACTGGGGATTGAGATCAATGGCTTTTTGATAACTTTCCAAAGCTTCCTCATATCTCTCTAGACTAAGGAGTGCAACCCCTCGATTTCCCCAAGCTACCTCAGACTGGGGATTGAGGGCAATCGCCTTTTGATAACTTTCCAAAGCTTCCTCATATCTCTCTAGATTAAGGAGTGCAACCCCTCGATTTTTCCAAGCTTTCTCAGACTGGGGATTGAGGGCAATGGCTTTTTGACAACTTTCCAGGGCTTCTGAGTATCTCCCTAGATTAAGGAGTGCAAAACCTCGATTTCCCCAAGCTAGCTCAGACTGGGGGTTGAGTTCAATCGCCTTTTGAGAACTTTCCAAAGCTTCCTCATATCTCTCTAGACTAAGGAGTGCAAAACCTCGACTTACCCAAGCTAGCTCAGACTGGGGGTTGAGTTCAATCGCCTTTTGAGAACTTTCCAGCGCTTCTGAGTATCTCTCTAGATTAAGGAGTGCATTTTCTTGATTTATCTCAGCCTGATTTGACTTTTGCTCTTTATAGTAAAGAATTGCAGCAGTTACTAGGAAAGCAAATGTGCTGAGTGCTAGCAAGGGGAGTAAAAACTGATAGATAAACAAGTTCATTTTTTCAGATTCTCCTTGTGAAAGAATTCAAGAAATTTCACTACGATGGCATATATAAATGTCATAAATAAAACAGCATACTCTACATTTTTTAAACGTTCAATATCAATGTCTAGATCTTCTCTTCCCAGACATATTCCAAATAACCATACGGATAGAACAATAATCACAAAAGGGAAAAAAGCAAACATTATCGTTTCTGCCCATCCTGGGTAGGGGCGATCCGAGAAGTAATAATCAGTTGCAAGCGCGGTAACTACAGCAGTTACAAAAAATAGCAATACGCCATCCAAAAAAATTTTTCATAAGAAACATTAAAAGTGCGAATCAGGAGAGATGACCCCAAGACCAACCATAACTGCAACAACCCAAATAAAATTGTTAGCATGATCCAAACGAAGCTTTTAAACAGGACTTTTGCTACTCTTAAGTTCATGATAACCTTTCGGGAGAACGGAAACCGCGATGTTTTAACTCGCACATCTAGTTCAACTCGGACGAGTTATTCGCAGTAGCTCTCCCGGAAATGCAGCATATAGTAAGGACTGATATCCTGGGTGAAAGTACAGCAACATCCATGTTACTCTATTTTATTGTTATTTGTCAATAAGTATTTTTACTGATTTTCTCTCTATTCTGGCCTGGTAGGCATTGCCCACCAGGCACCTCCTCATTATTACTGCTGGTGGGAAAGGTCAATATTAATTTTAACCAAGTTAGAAATATTTCCATCTTACCCACCCTACCTTCTTATCATAATCCACGATTCGTGGACTTCCCTTATGAGCCTCATTCGCGGGCGGGTCTGACGGGCAGGGCTGACGGCTCACTCCCTTGTCTTGCCTGAACCGAAATGGTGAGCGATGCCCACCCTACAGTCATTCACGAGGTACCGGAAAAACCAGATTGAAATCCAGCACTAACGACCCAACTCCTGGTAAAGTTATAGTACAGTAGGCATCGCCCACCAAAAACAATCTAATCAATTAGACAACTTCATTATACCTCAACTTTCAATCCTATTATAGACCTCGGCACAGCATCATCGTACCCTACTTTGTTGTTAATTGTCAATAAGTATTTATACTTATTGTGATAATTTAAATCTTATCATAGTCCAGGATTCGTGGACTTCCTTTATTAGCCGGCAATTCATTCGCGGGCGGCGCTGACGGCTCACTCCCTTGTCTTGCCTGAACCGAGATGGTGGGCGATGCCCACCCTACATTGGAGAGGAAAACATTTAATATTTTCTCTCCTGAGGTTCAAAGCGATTAATGACAACAGGCAGAGAATCCAGCTCAATACCTGTAGGCTTATAATAAGCTAAAGTGTGCTGGAGAAAATTAGCATCGTCTCGTGCAGGATAATCATCCCGACCATGAGCACCGCGACTTTCCCGACGATTCAATGCCCCAGTTAAAATGATTTCCCCCACTATCATTAAATTCTGCAATTCTATCGCTTCAATTAATTCCGTATTCCAACAACTTCCCTTATCATCGAGGTAAATATCCCTGTACCTTTGCTTTAACTGCTGCACCTTTGCCAAACCAGATTCCATAGTTGCAGCAGTGCGGAAAACCCCACAATGTTGGCTCATACAATCTTGAAACTCCTGACGCAGTTGAGCAATACGCATAGTTCCCTTTTGCTCCAGCAGACCTTGCATTCGTGCAGAAGCAGCAGTAAGATAAGATTGAGCATCAAAATCCGGCATTTTGCGCCTCCTAACCAGTTCAGCCATAGCCCTCCCAGTCCTCCTCCCATACACCACGCATTCTAACAGGGAATTACTCCCCAAACGATTGGCACCGTGAACAGAGACACAAGCACATTCCCCAGCTGCAAAGAAACCCTCCACCAAGCTATCCTTACTCCTGCGCACCCTTCCCTCTACATTCACAGGAATACCCCCCATGGAATAATGAGCCGTAGGACAGACGGGTATAGGTTCTGTTACAGCATCAATACCCAAGAGTCGATGTGCTTCCTCCCAACAAAAGGGAATACGACTCATAATCTTCTCCTTACCCATATGACGCAAGTCCAGATAAACAAAAGCTCCACCATCGATTCCTCGTCCAGCGAGAATTTCTAAAGTAATTGCCCTGGAGGTAATATCCCGAGGGGCTAGTTCCCTTTGCTTGGGAGCGTAATTAGCCATAAACCGTTCCCCCTCATTATTAATTAAATATGCTCCCTCTCCCCGTACCGCTTCCGACACCAACACCCCCACAGGATATAACCCAGTGGGGTGAAACTGAACAAACTCCATGTCCTCCAGGGGTAAACCAGCAGCAGCACACATAGCCAAACCATCCCCAGTGGAGGCAAAATCATTGGAAGTAGTATTAAAAACCCGACCATAGCCCCCAGTGGCAAACATGATAGCCTTAGCCCGGAGAATCTCTAGCTGTCCGTCTAAGATACGATAGGAGAGAACCCCCTTCGCTTCCCCATTTTCCAGAATTAGTTGCAGAGCATACCATTCATCATAAATCTGCACCTGGTTGCGACGGAGATTATTCACCAGTTCGTGGAGAATAGCGTGCCCTGTCTTATCTGCTGCATAGCAAGTTCGTGGGTAGGAATGTCCCCCAAAAGCCCGTTGGGCGATCCTACCATTGGGTAAGCGGGAGAATAAAACCCCCAGATGTTCTAATTCGATAATAACATCCGGTGCCTCTTGGGCGAGAATTGCCACTCCATCCTGGTCAGCTAAATAATCAGAACCCTTGACCGTATCGAAAGCATGGGCTTCCCAACTATCTTCCGGGTCTACATTTTTCAAGCTAGCAGCTATTCCTCCCTGAGCAGCGACAGAGTGGGAACGGATAGGATGGGTTTTAGCTACCAGACCCACACTTAAACTGGGGTCAATCTTTTTAATTTCCAAAGCAGCGCGACAGCCAGCCAAACCGCCACCAATAATAATTATATCCTGTTCTATCATGAGTAACCTCTGATTCCTATGGTACTATAGCAATTGAACCATATAATAATGATAATAAACTAGTCTACTCTACTAATTATCTGTACTTATATGCGGACGCCAAGGGCGGTTGCTTCGCAATTATCTGCGGTTCAAAATAATTTGAGGAGAAAAAGATGGCCACTTTAACAGCAAAACACGAGCTTACCTGGGAAAAGCTACCAGAAGACTTTATTTTACCAGACGACCCAGTGGACAATATCAATCAGCCTGCCCTAGCAGCAGCTCTCACTGACAGCTTAGAAGTAGAGGGTAGAGTAACCCCTCAAACCCTCACCTGTACCAACTACGGCATTTGTGCCACCCTCAATGGCAAAACAGTGGTGAAAGCACCAGACTGGGGGTACATAGCCAATATTAGCACCACTCGTGAAGAAGTCATTCGCAGTTATACTCCCCATTTGCAAGGAGAAATACCCACTATTGTCATGGAGTTTCTCTCTGATAGTGAGGGAGGGGAATACTCTACCAAACCAACTTATCCTCCCGGGAAGTGGTTCTTCTACGAACAAGTGTTGCAAGTGCCCTACTATGCTATTTTTGATTGCTTAGCTTTGCGAAGCTTTGCGAAGCTTTGCGTAAGCAACCGCGTAAGCGTCCCGCCCTTGGCGTCCCGCCCTTGGCGTCCCGCCTTTGGCGTCCCGGGAGAAGGTGCTCTAGAAGTTTATCATTTAGATAAATGGAAACAATATCAGTTGCAAAAGCCAGATAACAAAGGACGTTATTGGATCGAAGGGATGAACTTATTCCTGGGAGTCTGGGAAGGAATCCGAGAGGGTCGAACTGACTCTTGGTTAAGGTGGTGGAACGAAGACGGAGAGTTGTTATTGTGGAGTTTGGAGAAAGCTGAACGAGAAAAGCAACGAGCCGACTTGGAACGACAACTAGCCTCCGAAGAAAAGCAACGAGCCTCCGAAGAAAAGCAACGAGCTGAACAAGAAAAGCAACGAGCCGATCGCTTGTTGCAACAACTTCGAGCTGCTGGACTGGAACCGGAAGAATAAAAATCTGGCAGGTATAATATGAGATATAGCAATACCCCAAATATTGCTATATAACCCCGAACCACCCTCGTAACGCTATAAAAGAGGTAAGATAAATAATGACCAATTTTGCAATTGATTTAAACTCTGTCACTCAACTCACAGATGACCAATTTTATCAACTGTGTCGATATAATCCCGATCTTAAATTTGAACGAAATGTGGAAGGAAAAATTATCATTATGTCACCGACAGGGGGAGAAACGGGAAATCGCAATGTTGAAATTGCTGCTGATTTTGTTATCTGGAATCGAAAAACTCGGTTAGGAGAAGTATTTGATTCTTCTACTGGTTTCAAGTTACCCAACGGGGCAAATCGCTCTCCTGATGTTTCCTGGATTGAAAGAAAAAGATGGGATAAACTAACCCCAGATCAAAAACGGAAATTTCCTCCTATCGCTCCCGATTTTGTTTTGGAGTTAATTTCTCCTCATGACAGTTTAAAGCAAAGCCAAGGTAAAATGGAAGAGTATATAATCAATAATGTCCGACTCGGTTGGTTAATCCACCCCCAGAAGCGCTTGGTGGAAATTTATCGCCCAGGAAAGGAGGTTGAAATATTACAATCTCCGGCAACTCTCTCAGGAGAAGATGTCTTACCAGGATTTGTCCTCAACTTAGCATCTGTTTGGTATTAAAGCCAAATGTTTAAACTCCAACAATGTTCCCAGAATATCTGAAAGCAACAACAATTATTGATTGGCAAAACACAGCAGTGTTAAAGCTAGCGGGGTACCTGTCAGAGGGTAAGGAAAATGTAGAGGCGATTGCCCTTGCTTGTTTTGAGTGGGTTAGAGATGAAATTCGCCACAGTTTCGACTATCAAATGAACCCCGTTACCTGTCGTGCTTCGGAAGTATTGGCATCCAAAACTGGCTATTGCTATGCTAAAAGTCATTTACTTGCTGCTTTATTGAGAGCCAAGGCAATTCCTACAGGTTTCTGCTATCAAAGATTAAGTGTCAACGACAATGGACCCCCCTACTGCTTGCATGGATTTAATGCCCTCTACCTACCCAAAATTGGCTGGTATCGCATGGATCCGAGAGGGAATAAAGCAGGAATTAATGCTCAATTTACTCCACCCAAAGAACAATTGGCTTATCAGATCAGGTTACCCGGTGAAGCAGACTTGCCGCAAGTTTTTGCCGAGCCCCTACCAATTGTAGTTCAAGCTTTGCAAACTGCCCAAACCTACGAGGATTTATTCCAAAATCTACCGGATATTGCTATAAAATGTTTAAACTCGAAAATGTTGTTCCCTGGGGACGTTCCTTCCAGGAATACGTCAACATGTTTAATTTAACCCCTAATGACCTCAAAGGGTCAATTCTGGATTGTGGATCCGGTCCTTCCAACTTTAATGCCCAAATGACTCGTTCCGGGGGGAAAGTTATTTCCTGCGATCCCATCTATCAATTTACAGTGGAAGATATCCACAAGCGGATTTAAGCAACTTATCCTATGATAATATCTGGTTTGGAGGAAAACTTTGCTAAGTTTGTCTGGAGGGATATGAAATCTCCCGAACATTTGGGGTTCGTGAGAATGACAGCGATGAACCAGTTTCTGGAGGATTTTACCCCAGGAATCAAAGAAGAACGTTACCAAATCCAAAAATTCCCAGAGCTTTCTTTCTCCACAGGTGAATTTGACATTGCCCTTTGTTCTCACTTTCTCTTTACTTACTCGGAGCAGTTTTCTAAAGACTTTCATCTAGCTGCTATCTTAGAGATGTGTCGAGTCGCCAAAGATGTGCGAGTGTTTCCCCTACTAAAGAATTTTACTGGAGAACCATCTCCTTATCTTGAACCAATTAAAGAAGAATTAGGTGGGAGAGGGTATGAAGTGACAATTGAGCAAGTGTCTTATGAGTTTCAACGAAATGGCAATTGTCTTTTACATATTACCCATACCAAATCTGGCAACCAATAATAAAATATAGTCTCGCGCAAAGGCGCAAAGACGCGAAGGGGGGAAGGAGTGGTTTATTTTATAGCAAAAGCCGATCCCCATTTTGGGGAATATCGGCAATAATCTGTGGTTAAAAATCCAAGCTTTAAGCTTTGGCTTCCTTGAGATATGCTAGCATAGTATCTGCATCAGAGACTTCAAAGGGATCCGTAGGGCAGTTATCTTCGTATCCAGGTTCCACGAACATCTTTTCAATGTTACCATCCTTCACTACCATAGAATAACGCCAGGAACGCATACCAAAACCGAGATTATCTTTTTGCACCAACATTCCCATTTGACGAGTAAAATCTCCATTCCCGTCAGGTAACAAGAAGACTTTGCTGGCTCCTTGATGTTTCCCCCATTGAAACATGACAAAAGCATCGTTCACCGATAAGCAGATAACTTCGTCAACCCCTTGCGCTTTGATTTCCTCGTACAGTTCTTCGTAACGGGGGAGGTGAGTGGAGGAACAAGTGGGGGTGAAGGCACCGGGAAGTGAAAATACAACTACCCGCTTGCCGCCAAAAATTTCCTCACTAGTGCGATCTTGCCAGCGAAAGGGGTTAGGTCCACCGACGGACTCGTCCCGAACCCGGGTCTTGAAGACAACGTTGGGTACTCTATCTATAGCCATTTTCCTCTTTCTCCCTGTTGTATGGGTACTCTAGTAGCTCTGATTGCTCCTACTATCTCAGAATAATTCTAATCTCAGAAAAAGTCAATAGTAAGAAATACCTAATTTTAAGAATTCTTAAAATTTAGCCACTATTGACCAGGAAAAGCTAAGATAGTAGTATCTGTAAATCCATGGGCGGAGCCATGAGGAAGGGAAATCAGAGAGATGCCATTGTCAATAGGTTGAAATCCAAGGGCTTGAGAGTAACACCCCAGCGGTTTGCTGTTTATGGGAATCTCTGCTCCCGCAGGGATCACCCCACGGTGGAGCAAATCCTCAAGGATCTGAATCAGGATTTTCCCATCTCTTCTCAAGCGACGGTTTATACTTCCCTCCAAACACTGCGCAAAGTTGGCTTAGTGAAAGAAGTGTTGCTAGAAGAAGGGGTATCTCGTTACGATGCCAACGTAGAACCCCACCATCACTTCCACTGTCGTCAGTGCGGTAGGATAAAAGATGTACCTTGGGATACCTTTGACAGCTTTAACTTGGAACGGTTACACCCAACCTATTTAGCAGAGAGCTATGAAGTGACGATTCGGGGTTTGTGCGATCGCTGTAGCGGGAAATAATGAATCGAATATAATCTTCAAATATAGAAGAGGAGTAGCAATGAAACTGCCCATGATGAACGAGCAGGAGCATTTTACCAACCTTGAAAAAGATTGGTTACGTTCCGAAATTGACATGGGCTGGCAAGAAGCAGAACTTGGTATATTTGTTGAGTGTACCCCAGAAACTATTATCGCTAAAGCCCGCTCCCTGGAAGCAACGCACCAACCAGCGCCCGTAAATGAGTAGGATTAAATGAAACAAGGAGAAGAAGCCAATAGGAAAAAGAAATAAACCAAATAATCTAGAAAAACTAGAAAAACAAAGAAAGCAAGTACCTATAATACTAGCTATTGGTTTATCTATGTATCTTGTGGGAAAGGCAATCCCTGTTGAGAATGTCATCTAGCCTCTAAAGTTTTTGCTTGGTACAGAAATTTCGCTTGATTTGCACTAGCTATTTTAATTCTTGGGGTCATCTTAGAGTCAAATGGCACACCAATACCAAAACTGGTGAACAATTTAATGTATCTGTCTGTAATATTTGCAATTCCTCCATTGATGGTGATATTTTCGCGTTTCTTCAGGAGGTTTTAGTTTGTAGGGTGCGTTGCGAACGCACCAACCTGCGCCCGTGGCAGAATAGGATCGCCCTCTTCTTTATCAGACTCGTGAAGGTGGGCAATGCCCACCCTACTGGATTGTTGTACTCATGATACTACAGTCAGATCGGGTCGTATATGGAATCCTTAATTCATCTGCTTTCTTCACTAGGGCTGCAACTAAGGTATACCGCCACTGGAAACCATATGGGCATCATAACTGGCTAGCAGTCGAACAACCTAGTGTCGTGACACCTCTATTAGAGGTTTTTTTAACCGCAGATGAATACAGGATATGTTATACGGCTATAATTGTTTAGTCCGTTTTCTAGCTGAAACAATGGCGATCCCAACGGCAGTCAACCAACCGACCCTACGTATCACGACAAGGGTGCTACCTGGCAACAAAATCCAGATCCAGCTACCTCCTAATTCAGTCGTGGGTGAGGAGGTGGATGTTTTTGTCCTGTTATCCTCCCAGCCCAAGGTTGAACAGCCTAATATCTTAGAGTTCATCGAAGCAGCCCGTAAGCGCTATGCCAAACGTCCGGCTGAAGATATCGAGCAGCAAATTAGAGTTGAGAGGAATGCATGGGACAGTTAATCATTCCCAACGATGCCACTGTTTATGCTGACACCTCCGTATTCATTTACACCATTGAAGAACACCTCTCCTACTACAATCTGCTTCAGCCACTTTGGTCACAGTTTCAATACGAGCAACTTGAACTGGTTAGTAGTGAGTTAACTCTACTAGAAACATTGGTCGTTCCTACTCGAAATTCAAATAATGAACTCATCGAAACTTATGAGAAACTCCTGCTAGCGTCTTGTGTACAGCTTTTGCCCATTAGTCAAAGGATTTTGAAAGCCGCTGCACAGCTACGGGCGACGACCAACCTGAAAACCCCCGATGCGATTCATGCTGTAACGGCTCTATCGGGGGGCTGTACCTTGTTTTTAACCAACGATGCCCAGTTTCGTGCCGTAGCAGAGTTGCCCACAGTTATATTAAAAGAATTACTCCCTCCCTAGCAATTTTGCTACGAATTTGGCAGCTGTATTTCTTCTCGCTCAGGGGAAGGTCGCAAAGAATAGGTACAGATGGCGACCCGGTGCGAAGCACCGGATCTGCGCGGTAGCGCAGCCCGCTCTTTCAACAAGCAATAAGTAATTGAAACTTAGCCCGCAATTCATTAGCGGGCGATCGCCTAATACTACTACTGTTGTTGCTTTTTCATGAACTTCTTCATTGTTGAGCGAAAAGCTTGAATTGCCTCGGGACTGGGTTCAGTTTTCTGCCATGCAGGACGTTGACTAAGACTATCACACCAACCTTGCAGTTGGGGATACTCCTTCAGGGTAATACCCAGACTGGGTAACCTGGTAACTACAGTTCCGGCGACAATATCTCCCAGAGAGAGGGAAGGGCTGCCAAAATAAGAGTTATCTCCTAAATGACTCTCAAAAAATGCCAATACAGTACCTATCTTTTGCCGTGACTGTTCCAGCTTTTCTTCCGAATGTTGCTGAATACCCATCATTTGTTGAACTAGAGGTATCATCCCTGGAACAAGTTCGTTAACTGTTATCATTTCTACCATGCGCACCACTGCTAAACGTCGAGCATCTCGGGGTAACAGTGCTGGTTCTGGATATTTGGCTTCCAAATAATCTAAAATTGCCAGAGACTCCACCACCTTAAAGTCATCATCTACCAAAACAGGCACGTGATGAAAGGGGTTGATAGTCAGAAAATCGGGCTGCATTTACTCCCCATCTAATTTAAAGCGAATTTCTTCAAATTCAATCTCTTTTTCTAAGAGTGTGATCCAGACGCGACGAGTATTCCAGGAAATAGCGTGATTATAAAATTTTAACATTTTGAATTTGTTGTTATTTAACCTATTATAATCTATCATAGAGAAATGAACCAATTACCTTTTCAGCAAGTTGATGTTTTCACGTCCCGTCCTTTTCGCGGTAACCCCCTCGCTGTAGTTCTAAATGCAGACGGACTTACCGAAGAGGAAATGCAGCGCATTGCTCACTGGACAAACCTTTCCGAAACTGCCTTTATCTGTTCCTCAGCTATAGCTGACTATCGCTTGAGAATCTTCACCCCGAACCGGGAATTACCCTTTGCAGGCCATCCTACCATTGGTTCCGCTCACGCTGTCAGGGAAGGGGGTATTCTCAGGAAGAATGGGACTTCTTTTACTCAGGAATGTGGTGCGGGAGTGATACCTTTAAAAGTAGATAAAGAAGGGAATATTTACGCTCGCGTTCCACGACCTAAGCTACTGGATATTCAAATGGAAGAGAAAGAGCTAGGTCAAGCTATCCCTGCTAACAAGATTATAGAACCCATAGCCATTGACGTGGGACCTATTTGGTTAGTTGCTCGTCTCGAAAAACCAGAATTTGTGGGGTCGCTCCAAATTAATTTCCCTGAATTAACAACCCTGAGTAATGCAGCTGGTATTGTAGGAGTTACTGTCTATGGTTTTAACCAAGATGGTACAATACAAGTGCGTTCTTTTGCTCCAGTCTTAGGAGTGAACGAAGATCCAGTCTGCGGTAGCGGGAATGCAGCAGTAGCCGCCCATATTAAAGCCACAAACCTGAGAGAATATGTAGGGGACACCTATACAGCATATCAAGGAGAAGCCCTAGGAAGAGATGGTAGAGTGAAAGTGTGTTTTGTTCTTGATGACATTCTTATTGGTGGGACAGCAATCACCGTCATTAATGGTAATATTTCCTCATAACTCCTATCTCTTCCCCCCTCTCCGCGCCTCTGCGCCTCGCAGTTACCAGTTACCAGTGACCAGTTACCAGTTACCAGTGACCAGTTATCAGTTACCAGTGACCAGTTACCAGTGACCAGTGACCAGTGACCAGTGACCAGTGACCAGTTACCAGTTACCAGTTATGAGTTACCACGTACCCAGCTTGGAAAAAATCTCTTCCCCTCTCCGCGCCTCTGCGCCTCTGCGTGAAACATCACCATTAAATAATCATGAAACTCATCTTATATAGCAAACCCGGTTGTCATCTCTGTGAAGGACTGGAAGAAAAATTAAGACAAATGGAAAACTTAGCCATAGAATTGGAGATAAGAGATATAACGACGAGAGAGGATTGGTTTGCAGCCTATGAATACGAAGTGCCAGTATTAACCCGGTACCGGGGAGACAGGGAAGAAATCTTACCTCGTCCCAACCCTCGCGCTTCTGTACTACTATTGGAACGAATGTTACAAAAATATAACAACAGGCACCAGAGAAAGAGGTTTCTATGAAGCTGCGCGAGTTATTGGTAAAAATTAACACCATAGTCCAGATACCCCAACACCCCGCCCTAGAATTAAAAGTACAAGGCATTCAGACCAATTCCCAGGAATGCGATAGAGGAGATTTATTTATCGGTATGCCGGGAACCAGGGTAGACGGAGGGGAGTTTTGGCAAAGTGCCATGGCTAAAGGTGCGATCGCAGCCCTCATAACCCCCGAAGCAGCAGCTAAATGCCCCCCAGAACCAGATAGCTGCGTCATTCTCACCCCAGATCCTATCGCCGCTTGTGCAGCAGTAGCAGGAGCATTCTTCAATTATCCTGCCCAACAATTAAAATTAATCGGTGTTACGGGAACCAATGGTAAAACTACCACTACCCATTTAATCGAATTTTTCCTCACTAATGCTCAATTACCAACAGCACTACTGGGAACTCTCTACACTCGTTGGCCTGGTTTTGCCCAAACTGCCCTCCACACTACCCCTTTCGCCGGACCACTGCAAGAACAGCTGGCAGCAGCTTTAAAAGCAGGTAGTGAATTTGCAGTCATGGAAGTCTCCTCCCACGCTTTAGTCCAAAGACGGGTACTGGGTTGTCCTTTTGAAGTGGGGGTCTTTACCAATTTAACCCAAGACCACCTGGACTACCATCAAAACATGGAAGATTACTTCGCTGCTAAAGCCCTGTTATTCAGTCCAGAATATCTGAAGACCCGTGCTATAATTAATCAAGACGACCCCTATGGAAAGCGTTTACTGGAAAATCTCAGTAGGGATAAGGTTTGGAGTTATAGTATCAACGACTCCGAAGCAGATCTCTGGACTTCTAACCTAACTTACGAACCAAACAAAATAAGTGGAATATTACACTCTCCTACAGGAGAAGCATATTTTAGTTCCCCATTAGTAGGTCAATTCAATTTAGCTAATCTTTTGGCAGCGGTGGGAACAGTTTTGCATCTTGGGTTAGATTTAGAAGCAGTATTAACAAACTTACCCAACTTTTTGGGCGTTCCCGGAAGAATGGAACGGGTGCAAATTAGTCCGGAACAGGATATTAGTGTAATTGTGGATTATGCCCATACCCCAGATAGTTTAGAGTGCATGCTCAGAGCATCCCGCCCCTTTATTCAGGGTAACATGATTTGCGTCTTTGGTTGTGGAGGCGATCGCGATCGCACCAAACGTCCTTTGATGGGTAAAATAGCAGCAGAATTAGCTGATATAGTGATAGTTACTTCCGATAACCCCCGCACGGAAGACCCAGAAAAGATATGGTCGGATATTGTAGCAGGAATTCCTCCAAATTACAAACCCATAGTTATAGGCGATCGCGCTAAGGCAATTGAAACTGCTATTAGGTCGGCAAAACCAGGAGACGGAGTCTTAATTGCGGGAAAAGGTCATGAAGACTACCAGATTTTGGGAACAGAAAAAATCCACTTTGATGATCGCGAACAAGCGCGAAATGCAATAGCTGCCAGATAGTAGGGTGGGCATTGCCCACCAATTTCCTATATCTGATGTCTTTTAGTATATAATAAAGGTTATCTTTGATAATCAACATAAATTGTAACATATAATGCCTTTTGACAGTACATGCAAATTCATCGCCGAAAACTTCTCTGAGGATATTGCTACCTGGTTACTAGGAAAACCCGTTACTTTAACCAAGATAGAACCCTCAGAACTGTCCGTAGAACCGATTAGAGCCGATTCCTTAATCCTTCTAGAGTCCAAAAAACAAATATTGCACATAGAATTCCAGGTAGATCCAAAACTTGATGTTCCCTTTCGGGAAGCAGATTATCGCCTGCGATTACATCGAATTTTCCCGGATAAGTCAGTGCGTCAGATAGTGATCTATCTCAGAAAAACTAATTCACCTCTAGTATATCAAGATAAATTCCAGATAGATGGAATGTGTCATCGCTATGAAGTGATAAGATTATGGGAGTGTGACGTGGAACAATTTCTCCACTTACCAGGTTTGTTACCTTTTGCGGTGCGTAGGATGCGTTACGCTAACCCGCAAGCGGGTTAGGATGCTGCTACGTACGATGCGTTACGCCAACAAAGTTTGTATTGTTGCTAGTACGATGCGTTACGCCAACAAAGTTTGTATTGTTGCTACTACTTACGGCTAGTAACGCATCCTACAGTGGCTAGTAACGCATCCTACGACAGCTAACGCATCCTACGGCACCAAAAATCCCAAGGAAACACTTGCTACTGTTGCTCGCAAAATTGAGACTATTCCTGAAGAGAGAGAAAGGAGCAATATAGCTTCCTCCACAGCTGTTTTAGCTGGGTTATTATATTCTAAAGACGTCATTACCCAAATATTGAGGCAAGATATTATGAAAGAATCCACCATGTATCAAGCAATAAAGGCGGAAGGTTTCCAACAGGGAATTCAACAGGGAATGGAACGGGGAATGGAACGGGGAATTGAGCGGGGAGAGCGATCGCTCCTACTTCGACAGCTCAACCGTCGTTTTGGGGTGGTATCATCAGAGTTAATCTCTCAAATTGAGACTCTACCTTCGTCAAAACTAGAAGACTTAGGGGAAGCTTTGCTCGATTTTAGGGAAGAAGCTGATTTATACTCCTGGTTCCAGTCTCATTAACATGTACCTTAATACCGTAGGTTGGGTAGAGCGGAAGCATTACCCAACATAGGTTATTGGTTTTGTTGGGTTTCGGCACCTCTTCCCAACCTACAGTTGTATGATTATCAATCACAATAATCATAATAGTTTGTGCACTCGTTTTCATCTAATATATGTACATATTCATTTACGTCAAATAGTAATTCAAAATCGTTGATAAAGCTATTTGGGCAGGGTAGGTGTCCTTGTGGTGCATTAATGTCGAACACGAGGTCTTTGTAGTCTATCCACCCCCATGCCCGCCTCCATCCAACAGCTACGCCCAACTTTTTCGCTATTTCATAATCCCACTCCCAGGTTTCACCCAAACTTTCCCAGATAAGCTTCTGAACACTAAAACCGAAGTGCCCAGAGGAATATTTCACCCATAACTGGTCGATAGTGCTCAAGTCGGTTGTAAAGTCGGTTAGAAGCACGTATTCAATCAACCAATCATATTCCTCTGGGTCAGCAGCACGTAACATGACCCGTTCTGTTTCCTCGTTCGCCTCCTTCCACTTCCTCGCTGCTAATAAATCCCTCAACCTAGTATAGTCCACCCCCACTTCTGTCAGAAGAGGAACATCTTTAGGAAACAAGTCCAACCACGCTTTCACAGAAGATGGGCGTTTTTGAGGTGACAAAGACATTCCTTGAACAATAGCTTCCTCCAACTGAGGACTTATTTCGGGATTATATTGAGTAGGAAGTTTGAGTTTACGCCCAGAATACTTACGCGCTAAGGAAGGAGTAGGAGTTTTAGCTGTCACCAAATAATACAAAGACGCTGCGAGAGTATAAACGTCTATAGTAGGAGCAAGAAGCAACTCCTTCAAATTTACCCCCTCATCCCCCTCATCCTCATCCTCCTCATCTTGTTCCCCTAAAATCTGTTCCCAGGAAGCAAAAGCAGTGTTTGCGGAACGACTCACATTTTGGGTTCCCACATTTTTAGCAATACTAAAATCAATCAGAACCACATTCCCATTATCTTTCCGGAGTATCATATTCCCCGGATGAGCATCCCGATGAATAATACCAGCTTCATGACAAACAGTTAAAGCGGAACCGATTTGCTTAATATACTCCACCGCCTTCTTTTCAGACAACTTCCCCTTTTCCTGCACTAGATTATATAAACTATCTCCTGGAATATAATCCATCACCAGACAACGATATGAGGATGAGGTACTTGACTTAATTGAGCCAAGACTAGCCCTTCCTTCTTAAACCGCTCCAAATACTTAGTATAATTCCCATCATGTTGAAGCTTTGCATTGGGAATCTTCAAAACAACATAGTATTGCAAATCCACATGCCATGCTTTATAGGTAGAACCGAAGCTCCCAGTACCCAACTCTTTTTGAATTTCATAGGGACGATTTGTCAACCTATCCCCTGCTCTAAAAACCATTTTGTCTCCTTTCCTCCTCCCTCTGTTTCCTCTGTGCCTCTGCGTGAAACAAAATCAAAATCTCCAAAAATTGCCATCAATCCAGTATACTATAATAGTATCATAAAATGAAAACCCCCCTTTGCGCGAGACAATACCCATGGTGGGCATCGCCCACCCTACGGACTACAAACCCCCCCCTCGGCGCTGCCGGCGTTCAGCGGTCATATCAAACCTTCTTAATCTGGTAACAAACCTTTAGAAGCCAACCAATCCCGATTAAACAACCGAGACTGATATCTCGCCCCACCATCACACAATATAGTAACAATTGTGTGACCTGGACCCATTTTCTTCGCCAAAGCCACCGCTGCGCCTACATTAATACCTGTAGAACCCCCCAGAAAGAGTCCGTCTTTTTTTAGTAACTGATAAACCACCTCCACGCATAACTTATCGTCTACCTGAATAGCGTCGTCTATGGGAACTCCTTCCATATTAGCCGTAATGCGACTATTGCCAATTCCTTCCGTAATGGACTTCCCTTCAGACTTCAATGTCCCAGTTTTGACATAACTATACAATGCACTGCCCATGGGGTCAGCCACAACGCATTTAATAGCTGGGTTCTTTTCCTTCAAAAACAAGGATACCCCAGCAAAAGTCCCCCCAGTACCTGTAGCAACAACCCAAGCATCAACTTTACCCTCTGTCTGCTGCCAAATTTCCGCACCGGTTGTCTCGTAATGTGCTCTACGATTAGCTAAATTATCAAACTGATTCGCCCAAATAGCATTGTCCATTTCTTCAGCCAAACGCCCGGAAACTTTGACATAGTTGTTGGGGTTTTTATAAGGTACAGCTGGTACAGTGCGAACTTCTGCACCTATTGTTCTCAATGCATCGATTTTCTCCTGAGACTGAGTTTCCGGGATAATAATTAGACATCGATAACCCAATGCATTGCAAATGTGAGCCAATCCAATTCCTGTATTCCCAGCAGTTCCCTCCACTACTGTACCACCAGGTTTTAGCAAACCCTTCTTTTCTGCATCAGCTATCATGTACAAAGCAGCCCTGTCTTTTACCGAACCTCCGGGATTGAGAAATTCTGCCTTACCCAAGATTTCACAGCCTGTTTCTTTACTAAAGCTATTCAAACGAATTAGGGGTGTATTACCAATTGTACCAATAAAACCTTCTTTAATATTCATTTATCTATATTTATTAGATTCCTAGGGGCGGGGTTCTTCCCGCCCGCAAGAGCGAGATATTTGGCAAAAAATTACCCTACGCCCCTATCACCCGACACTACTTGTTCGGTTGGGGAGTCATGCGCAGATAGGGTTTAATTTCATTAACCCCTTTGGGGAATTTCTTCTTCGCTTCTTCAGTGGAAATGGAAGGTACCACCACACAGTCTTCTCCGTCTTTCCAGTTAACTGGGGTAGCGACTTGATGGTGATCTGTTAATTGCAAAGAATCAATTACCCGCAAAATCTCGTCAAAGTTACGCCCAGTGCTGAGAGGATAGGTAATGGTCAGACGCAGTTTTTTGTTGGGGTCGATGACGAATACAGTCCGAACGGTCAAATTAGCGTTAGCTTTAGGGTGGATCATACCGTAAAGGTCGGAAACCTTGCGATCGCCATCTGCCAGGATGGGATAATTGACAGTGGTATTCTGGGTTTCGTCAATATCTGCGATCCAGCCTTTGTGGGATTGAGCATCGTCAACACTCAGAGCGATAGTTTTGACGTTCCGCTTATCGAATTCCGGTTTCAGCTTTGCCACTTCCCCCAACTCAGTGGTACAAACGGGGGTATAGTCGGCGGGGTGAGAGAAAAGTATGACCCAGCTATCTCCTGCCCATTGATAGAAGGATATATCCCCAGCGTTGGAAGCTTGAGTAAAGTCAGGTACAGTATCACCTAGTTGAAGAGCCATAAAAATCTATTTCCTATCAATCTAAAGAAGGGTCATTGTATATTGTTACACAATCCACCCGCCTCTGGACTCAGATTTTAGATATTTATAACAATTCCGGGAATCACGAAAAATCAACAACAAATAACCCCCTCTGAGATAAAATGAGATAATCAAAAACAAAACTATACCTTATTTTGTCCCTGAGGAGGAAAATTAATGAAAAAATTGTCTGCCGTGCTAGCCACCTTGGTCTTGTTCCTGGGTTGCTTAGGTGTTGTAGCACAACCAGAGGCCCAGGCAATGCCATTGACAGAGTTTATGGGGCAATCATCCCCAGTTTTGGGAGCTGTCATCTATCGTAACAAGGCCGATGCTAAACTGGGTACTGAATTCGGTCAAAAACTGGATCTGAATAACAGCGACGTGCGGGACTTTCGCTATTTGCGAGGCTTCTATCCTGGTTTGGCGGGTAAAATCGTTAAATACTCTCCTTTCGAGAAGGTGGAAGATGTGCTAAACATACCCGGATTGAGTGAACGTCAGCAAAAACGGTTGCAAGCTAATTTGGACAAATTTACCGTTACCCCACCATCGGACATGTTTAACGAAGAAGACAATCGCTACAATATGGGTGTTTATTAAAAACCAAAAATCCAACCTTTTCTTGTAGGGGCACGGCATTGCCGTGCCCGTTATTATTACTATCATTGATTCAGGAAAAAAGCCAACTTGTCTAAATCATCCCCAAACTTGCCCTCTGAGTTTGACATCCTGGTAGTGGGTGCAGGTGCTGCTGGGCTATACGCCTCACTGTGTCTACCAGAGCATTTGCGGGTCTGCTTAATTACCAAAGACACTTTAAAGGTGGGAGCCAGTGATTGGGCCCAAGGAGGTATTGCAGCAGCTATTGACCCAACTGACTCTCCCCAACTGCATCAGGAAGATACAATAAGAGCAGGATGTGGTCTTTGCGAACCAGAAGCAGTGAAGTTTCTGGTAGAAAATGCCCCGGCTGCGATCCAGTCTCTCCTAGAGATCGGAGTGGAATTCGATAGTCATACCGAAAAGCTAGCAATGACTTTAGAAGCAGCTCACTCTCGACCCAGGGTGTTGCATGCAGCGGATACCACAGGTCGAGCTATCGTCAGCGTTCTCACTGCCAGAGTTTTAGAGCGTCCGAATATCCAAGTGCTTTCTCAAGCATTTGCTTCAAATTTGTGGCTCAATCGGTCAACAGGACATTGTCAAGGGATTAGCCTGCTCTATCAAGGTCAAATAAGCTGGATCGCTGCGAGGGCAGTAATTCTTGCAACTGGGGGCGGTGGTCAAGTATTTGCTCAAACCACCAACCCGACGGTAAGTACAGGGGATGGAGTAGCGATCGCCTTCCGTGCTGGGGCGCTCCTACGGGATTTGGAATTCGTCCAATTTCATCCCACTGCTTTAAGCAAACCAGGGGCACCGCGCTTTCTCATCAGCGAAGCGGTGCGGGGGGAAGGAGCCCATCTCGTAGACGAAAAAGGACATCGCTTTGCTTTTGATTATCACCCAGCGGGGGAATTAGCACCTCGGGATGTAGTCAGTAGAGCAATTTTCAACCACTTGCAAAAAACCCCATCCTCCGAGTGCTGCGTTTATCTGGACTTGCGACCTATTCCAGCCAAACGAATTTCCTATCGCTTTCCCAATATTATCCAGGTTTGTCAACAATGGGGTATCGATGTTTTTCAGGATCCCATTCCTGTTACCCCAGCAGCTCATTATTGGATGGGAGGTATTGTAGCCGATACAGCTAATCGTACCTCCATTCCAGGCTTATATGCCATTGGTGAAACTGCTAGTACGGGAGTTCACGGCGCCAATCGCTTGGCTAGTAATTCCTTGTTAGAATGTTTGGTCTATGCTGCTCAATTGTCTCAAATTGAACCCCTGGGATCTCCCCTTGCTCCCCCCGATCTAAGGGGGGTGGCGGAGGGTGCCGTCAGGCGGGAGAATCACAGAGAGCAGGGAGAGCAGGAAGGAGCTAATTTGGACCCTGAAATAGAGCAGATTTTAGCAGTACGGCAACAACTACCCACTCTCATGTGGCAAAGTGCAGGAATTTGTCGGTCTCTTGGGGTTTTGGAGCAGGCGATCGCCCGAGTCTCTTCCTGGCGCTCTCAATTGGCTGAGTTTGCTATCAGCCCATACATAACTAAAGTATGTCACAAAGATAATTCAACCATTAATCATAACTATAGTCACGAAGAATTGCGAATTTGTGCCGAGACCCTCAATCTTGTTGATGTGGCCTATTTAATCCTCAGAAGTGCTGCTTTTCGGACTGAAAGTAGAGGCGGTCATTATCGTACCGACTATCCTGAAACCGACCCCCATTGGCTTTGCCATACTGTAGTTGTTAATAATGAATTACATAAATTACCCTGGGGATAAGAGTAGGGGAGTAATTGAAACCTTGAAGGGGTTTGATAAAGCGCCGTTGAGGTTGGCTTTTTCCCCTCTTCCCCCTCTTCCCCACACCCAACACCCAAGGAGATTTATGTTGGGTTTCACCAAGGCAGATCAATCTAGTAAGCTTACCCCGGTCTGAAGACGCGGGACATTCGCACTAATCCTGTGACATACTCCCGGGCTTCTCGCTTCGCAGTCCCGCCATTGCGTCGGACTCCACGAGCTGAGAGCAAGGCTCCGCTTCGCGAGCGAACGGGATGCCCCACCGCTCTATTTATTCATAGTAGCACGTGCTGTCAAAAAAATCTAGTTACTGGGCGGCATTCATCTCACGCCAAAACATTATCCAGGGTTGGAGTCTATGGCGTGAGGCTTCTGCCGCTCATGCTAATGCAAAGTATATTTGAAATTCATCTCTCCCTGATAGCCAGACAATTCAGCCAATTGTTCTAAGGTTTTAGTACCGGGATATTGCGTTCCTTGGATCTCCCAAGTGGGGAAAGATTGAATCCCTGCTTGGTTACAAACCTGGGGTTGAGGATTCTTACCTTGGGGAGCGCATTCGATATAATTAATTTCTTGGAAGGCTTTTTTGCCAAAGAGCTGTTTTTGCTCGTAACAGTGAGGACACCAGTAAGCGCCGTACTTTTTCGCTCCCACCTCTGTAAGATGCTTGGCTAAAGCTATTTCTGCTGCTCCTGATGTAGTTGTAAGATCCCAACCATAGGGTGCTTGAGGCTGAGTTGTTGTTCTGGGTATGGCAGAAGGTGCCGATGGTAACTGCCATTGAATAGCGTTTACTGCTAAAATACCCACTAGGGTAAGCATTGCCACGATAATCCCAGTAAAGAAAATTTGACCGATGTCTTCCCAGTCGTGACCGAAAATAGTTAGCATCAAGAGACTGAGGCAAAATATAGCAGAACCTATGCAGTAATAACAGACGGTGTTCAGCTCAGAAAACAAGATGTACATGAGATAACCGCTGAAAACTGCCATAGAGGTAGCCCCAATTAACAGCAGCAACCAAGTCCAGTTTTCTAATTTAGTTCTGAATCTTTTGTTGTTTTCAGACTTAACAAGTAAAGGACCAAGAGAAACAGTAGCCATACCAGTATATGCTAGAGAGCCAAACAGGCTGAGAGGCAAACCGAAAACAGAAGCATAACGACTGTCCAGAACACTGTTACAACTAGCAGTAGCCACCGCGTCAGCACTACAAGCTACCTGTCCCCCAGTCAATTTTATCCAAGTTAGATAGGCGGTGAGCAAGGCACCTACGATAGCGATCGCCCCGATTAAAGGGCGAGACCAGCGATAAATCCAGGGTTGAGAACGTCGGCGTATCATAATTTTCTGTTTTAACTACTGATTTTTGGGGAAGTCTTAGCAGCTTCCACCAACTGGGAGACTCGCAGGGGGTCAATTGGTTCTGTTAAGTCCCCTCCCCGTTTAAGAGAGCTGGCCACGATCGCCCCATCTGCCGCTTCCATGAGCTGACTGATATTTTCCCAGTCCGCGCCGCTGCCGATAAACACCGGAGTTTGGACAGCTGCGGCTGTGGCTAATTCTAAATCTTCTCTGGTGGGAGGGCTGCCTGTTGCCAAACCAGATATAATTACCCCATCTGCCAAACCCCTTCCGATGGTATCTTGGACTGCTATGGTTAGGTTTTGGTTGGCTAGAGGGTGGGCGTGTTTCACGCCAACATCTGCTAGAATTGCCACATCGCTACCCAGTTCCCGGCGATAGCGCAGCAGTTGATTTGCAGATCCTTCAATCAAACCCTGATCCGTAGCCATTACCCCGGTGAGGACATTAATTCTAATAAACGCAGCCCCAAGGCAGTGGGCGATCGCCATGGCACTGCAACCATCATTGCGCAACACATTGATTCCGATGGGCACAGTTACTAGATTAAAGATGCGATCCACAATTAAAGTCATGGCGCTCACTACTGCTGGATCTACTCTCTCTTTTGTAAAAGGAGCGTCAAAAAAATTTTCTACTATAATCCCATCTACACCCCCCGCAGCCAAGGCTGTTGCTTCCTGTTCTGCCCTCTCCATTACTGCTTTTAAGTTTCCTCCCCAACGGGCTGATGCGGGTAAGGGTAAAAGATGAACGACGCCGATTATGGGCTTGGTTGTGTTAAAAATTCTCTCTATGTCCACTTAGTCTACTCAGTACCTTGACAGCCGTTAAGTTATCAATTTTTGGAATTCTATTATACTTTTTTTCCCTTCTCTTGTCATTCGTTTCCCAATCTGTTACATTATCTTTACAAGTAAGCACAAAATTGAGATTTAATCTCAGTGGAGTAGGGGCACGGCAATGCCGTGCCCCTACTGGGTGCTTTGACTGCGCCTTTAAGAGTCCAGATTTGGGCGGCTTAAGAATCCCACTCATTTAGCAGAGCGGATGGGTGGGAGTGTCAAAATGGCAAAAATTTAATGATAGTGCATGGGCAACAAGCCAACAATTGCTATTTCTCACTTAGGCTGCGAAAAAAATCGCATTGATTCGGAACACATGCTCGGTCTGCTGGCGGAGGCTGGCTATCCTGTGGATGGGAATGAAGAATTAGCAGATTATGTCATAGTTAATACCTGTAGTTTTATTCAAGCTGCCCGGGAAGAGTCGGTGCGGACTCTGGTAGAATTGGCAGAAGCGAACAAGAAAATCGTTATTGCTGGATGTATGGCCCAGCACTTCCAGGAACAACTCCTGGAGGAGTTACCCGAAGCGGTAGCTCTGGTGGGAACGGGAGATTATCAGAAAATTGTTCAAACCATCGAACGAGTGGAAGCTGGAGAAAGGGTTAAAGAGATTTCTGCGGTACCTACTTATCTTGCTGACGAGGACACCCCCCGCTATCGCACCACCAACGAAGCAGTAGCTTACTTGAGGGTAGCTGAGGGGTGTGATTATGGCTGCTCTTTTTGCATTATTCCCCAGCTGAGAGGGAAACAGCGCTCCCGCTCTATTGAGTCCATTGTTGCCGAAGCAGAGCAGCTGGCCGCTCAAGGAGTGCAAGAAATAATTCTCATTTCCCAGATTACTACTAATTACGGTTTGGATTTGTACGGTACCCAGATGCTAGCAGAATTATTGCGGGAGTTGGGGAAAGTGGATGTTAGTTGGATTCGCATTCACTACGCTTATCCTACTGGACTGACTGACAAAGTTCTAGCCGCTATTCGCGAAACTCCTAACATCGTTCCCTATCTGGATTTACCCCTCCAGCATTCTCACCCGGAAATTCTCAGGGAGATGAATCGTCCAGCTTCGGGGCGGGTTAATGATGAGATTATGGTCAAAATTAGACGGATGTTGCCCGGCGCCATTTTGCGCACCACATTTATTGTGGGTTTTCCTGGAGAAACAGACAAACATTTCCAACATCTGTTACAATTTGTAAAGAGGCACGAATTCGATCATGTAGGGGTCTTTACCTTCTCCTCGGAGGATGAGACAGCTGCATCAAGTCTGCCGAATCCAGTTCCCCAAACCCTCATGGATCAACGTCGAGATACCTTGATGACAGTTCAGCAACCAATCGCAGCTCGGGAAAACCAAGCTATGGTTGGGAAAACTGTCCAGGTGCTAATCGAGCAAGAAAATCCCCAAACAGGGGAGGCCATCGGTCGGAGCCATCGCTTTGCCCCTGAGGTAGATGGATTGGTTTATGTTAAAGGTGGTGCAGGATATTTGGGTTCAATCTGTAGTGTGAAAATTACGGCTGCTGACGTTTATGATTTAAAAGGTGAAGTAGTGACGTAATATTAAGTGTAAAAACTGAAGCAAAGACAAAGTAAAGGAAGAAAAAATAACTAATGACAATTTCCTTCGACAGCTTAGGACTATCCGAAGAGCGGGTTGCACAACTAGAATCTTTAGGTTTTGAGACTCCCACTTCTATTCAAGCCCAGGCAATTCCCCATATTTTAGAGGGGCGAGATATAGTAGGTCAATCCCAAACGGGAACTGGGAAAACAGCAGCCTATTCTTTACCCATCTTAGAACAGATAGATATCGAGAATCGTGGGGTACAAGCACTGATTCTGACCCCAACTCGGGAGTTAGCGCAACAAGTTGCTAAGGCAATTAAGGACTTCTCGTGGAATCGCCGACTCTACTTTCTCACTGTTTATGGGGGTCAATCTATTGACAGGCAAATTCGCAGTTTGCACCGAGGTGTTCAATTAGTTGTGGGAACCCCAGGACGAATTATTGATCTGTTGGACAGGGGTCAGTTAAATTTAGAGCAGTTGCGTTGGGCAGTGTTGGATGAAGCCGATGAAATGTTGAGCATGGGCTTCATCGACGATGTGAAGACAATTTTCTCCCAAACTCCTAGCGATCGCCAAACGGCTTGTTTCTCTGCTACTATGCCCTGGGCAATTCGGGATTTGATTGAGCAATTCTTGCATAATCCTGTCACCGTGACGGTAGCTCAACAAAAAGCAGCTCCAGCCAAAATAGATCAGCATGTCTATATGGTGCCTCGGGGCTGGTCCAAGCTGAAAGTGCTCCAACCGATTTTAGAGGGAGAAAATCTGGAATCGGCAATTATTTTTGTCCGCACTAAGCAAACCGCTGCTGAACTCACATCTAAGTTACAGGAAGGCGGTCAAAGCGTGGACGAGTATCACGGTAACCTTTCCCAAATACAACGGGAACGACTGGTACACCGCTTTCGGGAAGGGAAGGTTCGCTTGGTAGTAGCTACGGATATTGCCGCACGGGGTCTGGATGTGCAAAACTTGAGCCACGTGATTAACTTCGACCTGCCAGATAACGCGGAAACTTACATCCACCGCATCGGTCGCACCGGTCGCGCAGGGAAGACGGGAAAGGCAATTTCTTTGATTCAACCTATGGATCGCCGCATGTTGCGGCAAATTGAGCGGCGGGTACGGCTAAGTCTCAAGGTCTGTAAAATTCCTAGTCGCGCTGAAGTGGAAGCTCGACGACTGGCTAAACTGCAAGCACAAATTAAGGAAACTTTGACGGGAGAAAGGATGGCATCTTTCTTACCTTTAGTAAGTGGGTTAAGTGATGAGTACGATGCTCAGGCCATCGCAGCAGCGGCTTTGCAAATGGTTTATGACCAAAATTGCCCCAGCTGGATGAAAACTGATTGGGAAGTTCCCTCCTCCACAATGCCCAAACCACTCAAGCGGAAGTTTAATCGGTCCCCTGGGAAGCCAGTGGTACATCAGTTGCGCTAAATCACGTATCATGACAATTACCAGTGTTAAGTAATCAATTATGCAACATTATCACTGGTAATTTAGTTACCATAAATCATCCCCGGACGGATAAATCAAAGTGGTTCTGAGTCTTTCTACCCCAAATTTAACCCATAACTGGTCTGGTTTAATCGAGGCTTATCGCTCTTTTCTCCCCGTGAGTAGTTCTACTCCGGTGGTGACTCTGCTGGAAGGGAATACTCCTCTCATACCTGTTCCGGCCATCGCAAGTCAAGTGGGTCGGGGGGTTAAGGTGTACGTTAAATTCGACGGTCTCAACCCCACTGGCAGTTTTAAAGACCGGGGTATGACCATGGCTATTTCTAAGGCGTCCGAAGAGGGGGCTGAGGCCGTAATTTGTGCCAGTACGGGGAATACTTCAGCTTCGGCAGCAGCTTACGCCAGCCGAGCCGGAATGCGGGCTTTTGTTATCATTCCCGAAGGCTATGTAGCTCTAGGTAAATTAGCTCAGGCTTTGCTTTATGGGGCGGAGGTAATTGCTATTAAGGGGAATTTTGACACAGCTTTGCAAATTGTACGGGGTATATCCGCTAATTATCCTGTCACTTTGGTCAATTCCGTTAATCCCTATCGTTTAGAAGGGCAAAAAACTGGCGCTTTTGAGGTTGTGGATAGTTTGGGGAGTGCACCGGATTGGTTGTGCATTCCTGTGGGCAATGCGGGGAATATTTCTGCCTATTGGATGGGATTTTGTCAATACCGGGAGGCTGGGAAGTGCGATCCCCTCCCCCAAATGATGGGTTTTCAAGCTGCTGAGGCAGCCCCTTTGGTGAGGGGAGAGCCTGTGGCTGAACCAGAAACTATCGCTACGGCAATCCGCATTGGGAATCCGGCGAGTTGGGACAAAGCGGTTGCAGCAGCTAATTCTAGTAAAGGGGAATTTAATTCGGTTACAGATGAAGAGATTTTAGCAGCTTATCGCTTATTGGCGTCTCAGGAAGGGATTTTCTGCGAACCTGCTAGTGCTATTTCTGTTGCGGGTTTGTTACAATTGAAGGAGAGGGTTCCCTCTGGTGCTACGGTGGTGTGTGTGGTTACTGGGAATGGACTGAAAGACCCTGATTGTGCTATTAACCATAGTAAGAATGGGGTTAAGTCTTCGGTTGCTCCAGATTTGGAGGCGGTGGCTAAGGTTATGGGATTTTGATTGTGTTTCACGCAGAGGCGCTCGAACGCCGGGGAGGTTTTCATTTTATGATACATAGCTGTATACCAGTTGAGGTAGTGCATGATTTTTGGAAATCTTCAAGAACCTTGGGTTCCATGAGATAGTGGACGTGGTTAGACATGATACAAAGGGCGTATAACTTGAAGCCAAATTTGCTCAGAGCTTTTTTGATAGCATATAAAAAAACCTGACGGCACTCCTGACGAGCCAGTCGAAACTCCCGATTGTTACAACGGACGATAATATGGTAGCAATAATTTGGTTGGAAAAGACGAGGTTTGCGAGACATTGGTTAGCCACTGTAACGGATATATGTTGGGTTTCAGAGCGCGCTCTACCTAACCTACACCCTTTCCAACCAAGCAATCAAATCTTCCTTTGAGGTAAAATCAAATTGCGCGTCAGTCAGCTCCTCTAACTGAGGAATAGATAAAGAGCGGATTTTTGCTGTTATAGTACTCTCAAGTACTCCAAAGCGTCGGCAGAACAAACGTTCCAGCACCGAAGCTTGTCCTTCTTGCTTTCCTCGTTGCTCACCTCTAGTAATACCCTTTTGCAGGATATCTTGATAAATAACCGAACCTTCCATGACTTCCTCCCGAAATAGTTGACGAATGATATTTTTGTCAAACCGCAAACCCGCTAGTATCTCAGCTGCAGTGGATATATGGCTTTGTTCCAGCGGTTCTTCTATTCTAGCTACTTGCTTGACTACTTGCTCCAACAAATCTCTCGGTGAGTTGCTGCGGGTTAAAGTAGCTAAAGGTAGTAGTGCTGGATCTGCTAAAAAAGGAGCAGTATCTTCGCACCACATGCGGATAGTACGATAGGAATGGGTGGTGTTTTGTTCCTGGAACTTATTTTGAAACACCAGTTCCGAGTTGGTTTCTTGCAAAAAGATAACTATCTGCTCAATTTCGCACCAATATTGTCCGTATAATAAAGTCCAATATTTGAGCATGCGATAGGGAATAGGCGGATCCGAATAGGGCAGAGTTTGAAATTCTAGGTGGATGATTTTATCATCTATTTGTAAGAGAATGAGCGCCTCTGCTCGCAGGGGTTTCGGGATTATTTCTGTTTTTAATACCCGGACATTTTGCGGTTCTACGTTGAGTAACCAGCGGATAAAGCTAAGAGCATAGGTTTCTGCGAGATATTTACAAGTATTATCGTAAGCCACGTCCTTTTCGCTTCTTATTTATTAGTAATATTGTGTCACAATTATTGTACTTTATTAATCATTCAAAATCTCTCTGCGCCTCTGCGCCTCTGCGTGAAACATTCTATCTCCCAGTTTGATTTCATCTCCCGTAACCAAATCGTGTTCAGGAAATGTCTTATTTGAAGCCTCTTCTGGGGTTTGATTAGCTTCTCGCTGTCCTATAATAGAACCATTCACATAAGTACCATTTTTGCTACCAAAATACCGAACGGGAATATAGGGAGGGTTGATATCCAGCAGACAGTGGTATCGTGATACACTGAGATCATCATTGGGAAGTGGAAGTTGACAGTCCTCTGCACGTCCTATGATACAAGCAGCGCGGTCTTCAAAAAGGTACCCCTCTCCTTGGAGTTTTCCAGCGGTTACGGTAAGAGTGATTTTTGCAGTCATGACCCTTGATAAGATACATTAGATATAGTATTTTATAGAAAGTGGTGGTCCTATCCACCTCTTCCTCCCCCCTTTGCGCCTCTGCGCCTCTGCGCGAAACCCTTGGTTCTGCTTTAGAATTTTGTCACCAAAAAGAAATCATCCATCGGGATATAAAACCTGCTAATATCATGCTACGGGATGATGATGAACGGGTCATGCTCATTGATTTTGGTATTGCTAGGGAGACCGGGGGTGGAACCATGACTACCTCCTCCTACACTGTCAAAAACAACCCCTGTTTCTAACCCTAAACCTCCTGTCACAAAATCTACCACCACCTCGCTTCCTAAAAAGGAGGATGTTCCTCTTCTTACGGAAGTAGGAGTGGACTATACTAAATTACGGAACTTATTAGCAGCCAAGAAGTGGAAGGAGGCGAACGAGGAAACAGAACGGGTCATGTTACGTGCTGCTAACCGAGAGAAAGAAGGTTGGTTGAGATATGAAGACATAGAAAAGTTTCCCAAAACCGACTTTCGCACTATGGACGATTTGTGGGTGAAATATTCCTCTGGGCGCTTCGGTTTTAGCGTTCAGAAGCGTATCTGGGAAAATTTGGGTGGTGGGTGGAAGTGGGATCGGAAAATAGTGCGAAAGTTTGGCGATCGCGTAGGGTGGATGCGTCGTGGGCGATGGATATATAAGGATGAGGAAGACCTCGTGTTCGACATTTCTGCACCACTCGGCTTTCTTCCCTTACCTTTCGAGTTTGGATATAAGTCAAGTCGTCGAGTGGCAAGAAGTGGATTGCTGGATGCTTTAATAGTTATTGGGTGGGTTGGGTCTGGTTCGGGTTGGCGGTGTGAGGTTGAGTTTATTGTAGGGTGGGCAATTTGGACAACGTTTGGTACCCTATCATGACAGTAAAACAGTTACCAGTTACCAGTTACCAGTTACCAGTTACCAGTCCTGCTCATGCCAACCGGGGCAGTCAGGCAGTTACCAGGCGTATGGTGCGGGCTTTGGTCCCGCACCAACGCCTTCCACCAATAAGTGGCTTGCCACCACTTATTTGGTGGGGGCCTCAAACCCAAGGTTGAGCTGCTACCATGGTACGTGATTACTGGTCACTGGTAACTGAAAGGTAAATTTGTTTTTGCCCACCAACCCGCTACGTTATATTAAATATTACTCAACAAATCGGTATTCTAACGAAACTTTGCGCGATATAATCCAAAAAATTATTTGATAAAACTGTAATAATGGTTTATTGTAGATAATGGGAAATATTGGCTTAAAAAAAGAGGCCCCAAAGCAAACCCAACATATATCAGAACTACTAAAATGTTTAACCTCCAAACCAGTTACACTCAAGCACAACAAAACTTAGGTACCCTGTTAGAGCAAATCGAAACAGAGAATACTATTGCTATGATTAAACGTTCTGGTCATAAGGATATCGCTTTGTTAACCGCAGAGGAACTTAACCGTTTATTAGAAACCGTTTATTTGCTGCGTTCGCCCCCCAACGCTCGTCGTCTCTTGGAAGCACTAGAGCAGTCTCAACAGTGGGATAAGGAAGAACCACCTTCCCCTCATACTTTAGAAGAACTGTCCTCGGAGTTGGGTATTGAAAGATAAGAGAAAAAAAACAAAACCAAATCTTTCCAGGTCGCCAGAATTAGAGATCCCTTCTCGATATCCTCTTTTCACCAACCGTTTTCGGGAAGATTGTCGTTGGTGGTGCAGAACCGACAAACAAAAAGCCGATCAAGTATTCGACCTCGTCACAGCAGTCATGAAAAATCCCTTCCAAGGAACGGTAATATGGTAGCAATAATTAGGTTGAACAAATGCGCGGCAGTCCCCTCCGTAGGATGCGTTAGCTGTCGTAGGATGCGTTACTAGCCACTGTAGGATGCGTTACTAGCCGTAAGTAGTAGCAACAATACAAACTTTGTTGGCGTAACGCATCGTACTAGCAACAATACAAACTTTGTTGGCGTAACGCATCGTACGTAGCAGCATCCCAAATTAAATGGGTTAGCGTAACGCATCCTACGCGAAGCGGGGTGGGGAAGGATAGCGCGGGAACTTAGGTGGGTTCGATACCCCCTAAGTTTCCAACTACGCTTTGGGGACATTTTGAGAATTAATATACTGCCGTAGCTTCTCGATTGGCGCTCCGCCACTAGAAGCTACATAATAGGAACTGGACCAAAAGGAAACATCGGACCAGTAAAACTTCTTGACTTCACTCTTAAACTCCCGTCTCATAGTTCGGCTAGTGGCTGCTTTCAGAGAGCCAACGACCGCTGAGATTGAGTTTCTGGGGTGAAAGTCTACCAATAGGTGCACATGGTCAGATTCGCCAGAAAACTCAACTAGCTTACACCCCATTTTCTTGCAGACTTGATTACACATGGATTCTATGCGGGTAAGCATTGAGGCATTAATGGCTTTCCTTCGATAATGTGTTACAAATACAAAGTGCAGTAGCACACTAAAAACGTTGTGAGAACCTTTTCTAGGTTTCATCTTGACAACCTACATTTTAACTGTTATTATTAGATTATCCAACTCAAAGGGTCGTGATGCCAACCCGCAGAATAATCTACCGCCTATATCCAAATGCTTTCCAGATTAAGCAGTTGCACATGGCCCGCAAAATGCACTGCGAGCTCTACAATGCTGCAATTGCTAATCGTCAAACTCAATATAAGCGCTTCGGGCCTGCTCAGGTGCGGCTGCACAGGAGCAGGGGTGGACTATTTCGAGCAACAGAACTCTTTGCCAGCTTTCAAGGATGTTTGGCCTGAATACAAAGAGCTAGGTTCCCATACTTTGCAAGCAACTTTAAAACGAGTAGATTTTGGCTATCAGCGCTTTTTTAAGGGGTTGGCAAAATATCCTAGATTCAAAGCAAAACGTCGCTACAGAGGGTGGACATATCCAGACAGTGCTGGTTGGAAAGTTCATACCAATATGGGTGTTAACGGTCAACTTGAGTTGAGGCATTTTAAATCCGGCCCTATCTTTATTTCAATGCGAGGAAAAGCCCGAACTTGGGGTAAACCAACAACTTATACTATAATTTGGAGCAACAATAAATGGTACGCTTCCATCACAGTTAACTGTGTTCCGGAAAGGCCAACCCACCCCCCAACCCCCCTCCCAGGAGGGGGGCGAAGGGGAGTGGGTTGGTTTAGACTTTGGGTGCAAAGTAGCTATAGCTACATCAAATGGAGAATTTATAGAAGCTCCAAAATTTCAAATAAAAGCTGCTGAAAAAGTCAAGCAACTATCTAAACAGTTAAGGAGAAAACGCCGACCAGAAAAAAGGAAGACTAAGGCTTCCCGTAGATGGCGCAAGGCGCAAGATCTAATTAGCAAAGTAAAGCGCAAAGTTGCCAATCAGCGCCACGACTGGTCTCATAAGGTAGCAGCACAAATCGTTAGCAGTAATAGCTTGGTTGCTACTGAGAAATTAAACCTTAAGGGCATGACACGAAAGGTAAAGGGAAAGGGGAAACGGTCAAAGGCTGGCCTCAATCGGTCTCTCTTAGATGTAGCTATTGGCATGACAAAAGATGCCATTAAATATAAGGTCATTGAGGCGGGGGGTGTTTATTTAGAAGCACCGACACAAAAGTTAAAACCTACTCAACGATGTGCTAAATGTTGGGACACTACCAAGAAAACACTGAGTGACCGTGTTCATATTTGCCAACATTGCGGGCATCAAGAAGATAGGGACATTAATGCAGCTCAAGTGATGTTAGTTTGGGCTAGGGGTCAGGAACTGACCTCTTTAGATGGGTCGCGGCGTAGGATGCGTTAGCTGCCGTTAGGATGCGGTAGCTGCCGTTAGGATTAGCGTAACGCATCCTACCTTCATGCGGAAGCATGAAGCAACTAGGGGCGTTGAAGCGTCAGAAACACCGTGCTCAGCGTAGCGGCACGGTGTAGTTCATAAAAAAGAGATTTACGAAATATGTCAAATCATCAGGTTACCATAGAGCTACCTGAACCCGTTTTCCGTCAGTTCGCTCACATTGCTGCTACAACACAACAACCTGTAGAAACTCTGATTACCCAAAGTGTGGTTAGCAACTTGCCTCCCGACCTAGATAACGCTCCCCTAGAAATGCAGCCAGAGTTATTGACTATGCAAACCCAAGATATATCAGAACTGCTGTCAATCGCTCGCTCTCAGGTAGAACCCAACCACCATGAACGTCATGTCCAATTATTAGATAAGAATAAGGAAGGAGTTTTGAGTGATAAAGAACGACAAGAATTGACCAAACTAAGATTAGAGGCAGATCAACTCATGTTACGTAAAGCCTATGCTTGGTCTATTTTACGTTGGCGAGGCTATCGAATTGGGTAGATCAAAGAATTACCTGTTACCCTATGAGTATTTCCAGAAATCTACGTCAGCAGGTTATAGAACGCTCTGATTACTATTGTGAATACTGTAAAACCAGTTATAGAGCATATTATTCCAAAGTCATTGGGAGGAATAGACGAGGACGAAAACTTAGCTGCTTCCTGTTACCGTTGCAATGAGTTTAAAGGAACTAAAACTCACGCTGTGAATTCTGATACAGGGCAGATCGTTAAATTGTTTAATCCACGAACCCAAAATTGGAAGAATCACTTCACCTGGGTCAATGGTGGTGGAATCCATATTGCTGGATTAACACCAACAGGTCGGGCAACGGTATTGGCTTTGCGATTGAATAATGAATATATTGTTCAAGCAAGAGTAATCTGGATAGAAGTGGGGTGGTCCCACCCACCATATGCCTCAAGCAGAATCCAATAATTAATTAAACTTCATGTTGGGCAATTTACCCTGTGGGCTGCGCTATACCTTTATTCCTGCTAATCGCTTTTTTGGTTTGGGAAAGAAAACCTATCTTCAATCCCAAGGTTACACGGTCTCATTATCAGACGTGCATGGTGGGCAATGCCCACTACAAAGCTGTTAGAGCAAATCGAACGCGGGCGGGGCAGCAGCGGTGCTACCATGCTATACTAGACTTGTTGCAATTTTTTTGATTAAACCACAGAGGCGCAGAGGGCGCAGAGAATGATAACTACTGAACTAGCTAATTTAGCAACTGATTTAATTAACAAAAGTGGCTGCGAATATGGAGATATCAGGTTATGCAGCTATCGTACTCAAAATCTGACCGCACGAGATCGCTCCCTAGCTAACCTTTCTGATAACGTCAGTTCCGGTTTCGGGGTGCGAGTACTGAAAGACGGAGCTTGGGGTTTTGCAGCTAGTTACAGCTTGACAGCAGCTGAGGTAAAGAGAATAGTTGCTTTAGCTATAGAAACCGCCAAAGGTAGTGGTCTCTCCCACCAAGAACCAGTGCGGTTAGTTCCTGTCCCAGCCTACCAAGATAAGTATACCACACCCATTCAGATTGATCCCTTTAACGTCTCTATAGAAGAGAAAGCCGAGTTGCTCCTACATATTAACGAAAAATTGTTGGCTTTTGGGGAACGGGGGATTAAAAAAGCTTATTCCTTCCTGCGGTTAAGTCGGGAAGAGAAGACTTTTGCTTCTACAGAAGGTTCCCTCATAGAACAGATAATATACCGTAGTTATCCCGGGTTTGGTTGCACAGCTTTGGGAAAGGGAGACGCTCAAAGTCGCAGTTACGAACGTCCTCCTTTAAACTTAGGTTACGAACATATTGACAAGTCCGATTTATTAGCTAATGTAAATAGGGTAGCCGAAGAAGCCATAGAAAAGGTTCTCGCACCAGACGGTCCTAGTAATATACACAGTAGTATCATTCTCCAACCCACTAACTTGTGGCTGACGATCCACGAGTCCGTAGGACACCCCACAGAACTAGACCGGGTTTACGGTTATGAAGCCAACTTTGCTGGAACCAGCTTTGCTACAACAGAGAAATTGGGTAAATTGCAATATGGGGCACCCTGGATTAACTTAGTGGCAGATCGCACTCAACCAGGAGGACGAGGGACCACAGGTTATGATGATGAAGGAGTGAAAGCACAACGGTGGTATGTGGTAAAAGAGGGCATATTAGTAGATTATCTCACCGATAGAGAGACTGCCTATCGCTTAGGTCGAAGAAGTAGCAACGGTAGTGCTTATGCCGATAGTTGGTCTAGTCCACCTATGGTACGTATTCCTAATTTGGGGTTGGAACCAGGGGTTCCGGGAGGGAGTCATACTGCGACTTTAGAGGAGATGATTGCCGATACAGAAGAGGGGATTTTAATCGACGGTATGGGGAGCTTTTCTATCGACCAACAGCGACGCAACTTCCAGTTTGGCGGGGATGCTTTTTGGCAGGTTAAAAAGGGTAAAGTGGTGGGGATGTTGAAGAATGTTACTTATCATAGCAATACTGTTGATTTTTGGAACAGTGTCGATGCCATCGGTCCGGAGACAGAGCGGCAACAGTGTGGTACTAATATGTGTGGTAAAGGGGAACCCATGCAACTAGCCCAAATGACCCATGGTTGTGTACCTGTGCGGGTGAGGGATATTCAAATTGGTTGCCTTTCATAAGATTAACATAATAATTTTAAGTTTAAATAATTTAACATGGCGTAGGGGCAGGGCACACGGTGTGTGCCCCTACAGAACCCTAAAAAGAGTAAACTTTACCATCTATTAGCAGTCGTGTAATACCTTTACCTTGGAGATGAGAAGAAGTTTTCACAAACATTCCACCATCGGGAACTTTAATTACCCGTTGGGAACGATTGGAAAAACGTCGGGCTACCTTGTGGTTCTCAAAAATAGGCAGGGTTTTCTGCTGCACTTCTTTTGGAGGTATTCTTCCCAGATCACCAAATTCTTTTAGGGGTCGGACGATTAATTCTGCCCCGCGATCAATAACCACATAGCAAATATTGGGAAAAGTTGCTTTTGCTAAGGGCAAAACTTGAAAATCAGAGTTACTAAGTTGGGGTAGGGGTTCTTCTTCCCAGTCTTCCTCGTCGCTATCTTCTAAATCCTCTTCATCTTCGTTCAAATCCCCCAAATCTTCCCCAAGTAGCTCCTGGAGTGCCGCCACATCTACCATAGGTCCATCCTCATCCTCTTTGGTATCTTCGTTCTTTCGAGAAAACAAATTGAGCTGCTCTGCCCCAGGAACTGTATTGACTGGTTGTGGTGTAGCCTTCTCTTGTAGGATTGGAGTTTCAGTTTTCTTTTTGTCGGAACGAGAGCGGCGCCTCCTCGTGGCTGGCAACTCACTTTTCTCAGTTGACGTATTTGATTCTTCTCCAGGAACGTGGGTAATACGTCGATTCATCCGCTTTTTCTGAATTAATTCATCGTACTCTAAATCAGACAATTTAGTCTTGAGAAAACGGCTAATAGTGGAACTACTGACCTGATAGAGCTCTGCTAGAGTGGAGGTTGTTTCTCCTGAGGTGCGATAGAGCTGTATAATCCTTTCTTTGTCTTCATCAGATAATTTTCTTGGCATGGCTTAATCAATAACCCCCAACTCAGCCCAATCGTGATACTCTTGAACAGCTTCTTCTATTATATTGGATTTTTGTCATTTTGACGCAAGAGAATTGTCCCAGAGCGAGACTCTCAACTGCGAAATAACCTGGAATATTGGGTTTCATGGCTCATACTGGCCAATGCCAGACCCCAACTGCAACATCGATTCGACCGCTCTAATGAGTCAAAAATGGTATCCTGTGCTCTTTTTATGGGAGTACTCAATTCAAAGAGTAACTGCTGACCGACGGTTTGACCCAGAGGAATCAATTTTACTCCCGCTGTAATCAAATTGGCAGCCCAGCTATGTAAATAACCCAAAACAGCAGCGCGAGAGTCTATCTGCCAAGCAGCAGCAGCAATGCCAAAGATTGGGGCATAATTATATGGAGTTGGAATTGTTTCCTTCACCCATGCTAACGACCGCTGTAAATCTACCAGTAATTTTAGCAAAGACCTTCCCATTTGCCAGCTCTGCTCCCTTAATTCTCTGGTTTCCCGCACCGCAGAACTCTGATGATTAAGAGCAACTAATCCCGACTTATCACCCTGTCGAAAGCACCGATAAGTTTGCAGCATTATCCCCGCTTCGACGCGAATCGACCCCCAGCGCAGTTCGTCGGCAATCCAAGACTGCAAGGAAGGGGGATCCCTGATTACCCCCTGCTCTATGAGAGTCTCTAATCCTTCAGAATAGCTATAAGCTCCCACAGGTAAAGCAGCACTAGTGAGCTGTAATAAAGATAAAAGTTGCTGTGAACAGCTAGTGTGGGTGTCCATAGGCTCCTGGTTCTGGTTGAAAGGGCAAAACTCCTGCTGTCACTTCTACTCCCAAGGAGTAAAGCATTTGGGAGAGTACGGGATCCTTCGACAAGCGCAAATAGGTAGGAGCTATTTCTAAAGGTACGTGGCGATTGCCTAAATGATAGGCTACCCTGAGGAGTTCCAGGGGTGTTTTTGCCGTGACAGTCAGTACTGGTTCTGGAAGGGCTGCGATTTGGAGCACCTCCACCATTTCCCCCCCCAGCAAATCCCCATGTCTTAAAACCGTTCCTCGCGGTAGCCTCAGTAGAACTGTCCTCCCGTCAGCAGTAGTATAGCGGAAACGGCTGCGAGTGCGTTCTTCAGCGTAATTTGTACGGAGTACAATCGTCAGGGAAAGGGTGATCCGGGGTGGTCCGGCTGTTTGTGGGGGTAAACGGTGAGTAAAAACCAGCATTAAGGGAGGAGTTTAGGTTATTGTTATTGTCTTTGCAGTTGGAGCATTGCGTTTTGAATCCGCTTAACTAAATTGGGCTCGGCTTCCAAATTACTCATAATAGCGTTAAAACGCTCCACGGTCAGACCGCTATCTTCCACAATCTCTTTGCAGATTCTACAGTAGTCCGCAGCAATAGTGCGAGCTTCTTCGGGAAGGTTACTTAAACTGTTGAGGTCATTACAAGGAATATTCGGTGGCGGTGCCCCTATAATTTGCTTAATTTTATCATAGGCTTGTTGGCGATCAGATTCCATTTGGAGCACTGCGTCGGCAAAGTTGGTGATATCTTCATTGCTGATATTTTGCCCCTGAGCCGCAGCATTCCCATTGACTATACCCATAGTGGTAATAACACTAATAATGAGTACATGACTGAAGATTTTATGAAAGTAGTAGTGAAAGGTTAACATAGTTGCGTCAAATAGTAAACTAACTCCATCCTCGGTAAAAGTGTTAGAGGAAAAGGGTCTTTTCCTATATTTGACTTATTTGAGCCGAGGATGCTCTAATTTATTAGAATGATTTTAGATATTACTTGTTCCTGCCCCATAGTGGATCGAAGAGCTGACAAAGGCGGATAATGTTCCGAAAGAGGGTTTCTTGGGTTTGGGCACCTCCCTTGAGGCTGAATTCTAATTCTAGTAAGATTGGTAGAGCCTCCAGAAGCTGTCGAGAAGAGAGGGATTGGAGGGACTTACGCAGGTAATAAATGCGGTTGGGATTGCCTATTTCTGCTGCTGTGGCGATAGCTTTGTTGTCTCGCTCTCCTTCTTCCATCATCAATTTAACTATCCCCCAGGTGCGAAACTGTCCCACCAGGGTGGCCACAATCTTTAAAGCAGGTTCGTTGCGATTTATCAGATCTGCTGCTAACCCTAAAGCTTTTGAGCCATCCCCTGCTAAAATTGCTGTCGCTAATTTAATACTATTGGCACTCTGGGCAGACACCAGGACGCTAATAGCTTTTTCCTCCAAGGGTTGGTTGTTATTTGCTCCGTAAAGGCTTAATTTGGACAGTTCATTCCACAACTGTCGGGTATCGTTACCTACTGCTTCCCCTAGGAGTTTTGTGGCACCTGGGGTGAGGGAAACTTGTAATTCTTGGGCAACTTCCGACACTCTTGCTAACAGCAGGTCTTCTTTCCAGGGAGGAATTAAGGCAAATTCCTGCATTTGAGCCAGGTCTTGCAGCAGTTTGGTAGATTTGAGCCGTTTGTCCGGTTTTTTTCTGCTAGTGAAGAGGAGGTGAGTAGTAGCAGGAATCTTGGGTAGGGTACGCTTTAATACTGAGAATAAGTCTTGCCCACAATGCTGGCAAATGGGGCTATCTGCTACTTCTACCAATCTTGCACCAACGCCAAAAACAGGAGTCATAGCCAGATCCAGTGCTTCAATCGTGGTATCTGCGCGCTCACCAGACAAGCGATCGTAGTTAAACTGAAACCAGTCTGGATCCAAAATTGATTTTTGTAATTCCTTCACTGCCCGCTGGAGGGCAAAATCGTCTTCTCCCCAGTAAAAATAAATTGGCATAAAATCCAGTACCAGGATATGACTCGTACCAAAGATAATGATAATGATATAATATCTGATGACTTCTTGAACAAAACTCCGTCAACCAGGGGGAGGATAAAATAGCTTGTGGACGAAACCTATCAAACTTATATCAATCGGGTAGCACCCATGACGCTACCGACACACCATCAAACTCAACTGCAAAATATCCAACAGTCTGCAAAATTTGCGGAAGGGAAGGCAGTGTCTTTTCCCGGATATAGCGTCATCACTCCTCCCTGGTGCGACGATCCGGACAACCATGACATCTACCAGCGCCTTCAGGAGTGTCAAGAGCAGTTGTTGCAGCAACTGGAACCAGGTTTAGCCATATCGGTGCCACCTGCCAGTTTTCATTTGACCTTGGCGGATTTAATTTGGGATCGCAGCTACCGGGACGCTCTCGCACAGAATTCTCAATTTGATTTCCAATTGCGAGAACGGATCAGGGAGAGTTTTGCCCAATATCGCCAGAGTACAACAGGAAAGAAGTCCCCGGTTCAGTTACAATTGCTAGGACTTTCCCTTTTTCCTCGGGCGATCGCCGTTTGTTTGGTTTCCCAAGAGGAAGAGGGTTACGAGGGAATTTTGCAATTGCGGCGCTCTATCTATCAGAATGAAGGCATTGTTGCCCTGGGAATCGAACAGCAATATCATTTTACTGCTCACATTACTTTGGCCTATTTTGGACCCATTGGCCCCCAACTAGATCGGGAAGGAGTGGTAACTACCCTAGAAAAAATTAACCAGACCTGGTTGGATCACCCACCTCCACCTATAACAATCTGGCGGGCAGAATTGCGTTACTTTGAGGATATGATGGACTATAAGCGGGAATTAGATTGGCCGACAGTAGAAATTTGAACCGCAGATAATTGCGAAGCAACCGCCCTTGGCGTCCGCGGATTAACGCAGATGAGTACAGATGACGTTCTTCTTCCTTTTTCAGTGCCGGAGCGCCTCTGCGCGATAAATTTGACAGAGTTAAATCACCCCATTCTTAAGGAAAGTTTTGCCATCATCGACTCTGAAATGGGACCACACAATTTTACAGAGGAAGAGTACTCTATCGTCCGCCGGGTGATTCACGCTACAGCAGATTTTGAGTTTGCTCAACTTTTGCGGTTTAGTCCGGGGGCGATCGCCTCTGGTATTGCCGGTCTTCGTCGTGGGTTGCCCATTATTACTGATACTACTATGGTTAAGCAAGGGATTGTTAGTATGGTAAACAAAACTTATGGAAATACCCTTATTGCCGCAGTGGAAGGAGTACTGAGTGCAGAACCTGGTAAAACCCGTACTGAAACTGGTATTTTAAAGTGTTTTCAGCAGTATAGTGATGGTATTTATGTTATTGGGAATGCCCCGACAGCTCTACTTGCTCTTTGTCGTCAATGCAATACAATTGATGTTAATCCTACTTTAATTATTGGAGCAACCGTAGGTTATGTTAATGTGGTGGAGTCTAAACAAGCTTTGGCAGCAACAGCAGTACCTCAAATTCGGGTGGAAGGTCGGAAGGGGGGTTCCCCTGTAGCAGCAGCAATTTTGAATGCTTTACTGGTATTGGCAGCAGGGTAATATACCAGTTACCAGTTACCAGTTACCAGTTACCAGTTACCAGTTACCAGTTACCAGTTACCAGTTACCAGTGACCTCGTACCATGACAGTGACCAGTTAGCAGTTACCAGTTACCAGTGACCAGTTACCAGTTACCAGTTACCAGTTACCAGTCCTGCTCATGCCAACCGGGGCAGTCAGGCAGTTACCAGTTATGAGTTCCCCAGGTAGCATGCTTTGAAAATTGCAGTCAGAAAGGGGGTTAGAACATTTCTCGCCTAAACTTTCCAACTCACCAAGTTCAATCGCCCAGGCGGTTGCTATATGTAGGGTGGGCATCGCCCACCAAAACCTGAAACTGTAAGTTGTAGTGCAGGTTGTGCGCCCGTACTAGCTTAAATATATGTGATGGGCAGGTGGGCAATACCTACAATAAATAAAGTTATTATGTAAAAGATAGCAAGGGTCAAGGCGATCGCCATAACTGGTAACTGTCATGGTACGAGGTAACTAATATACACTTTCCAATCTACCGTAGAAAGGTCAACTTGTTCAAAGTCAACTTCTTGGTTAAATATCTGGGCAAGTTTATCAAACTGACACTCATCACCGTAACATACACAGAGAATCTTTCTCCCAGTTTCTTTGGAGAGAGCAACTACTTTCTTTGCTTCTTCCTGATTTATTGGTTCAATATAGATGACAAGTTGCTCTTTATGACCATAGAGAGCAGAGACATAATAAGTACCCCAGTTAAGATGAGTAATAATATACTCCTTCCCTATCTCTTCTTGCTGCAAAAAGTCAAATATTTTGTACCTTTCCCAAGAAGAATCAGTAGCAATAGTGGGAGCAACAAAAAACAGTTCCAATGCTAAAACAATTGAAGCACAAGTATACAAAATCTTAGTTTTGCTTCTTTCCTTAGTTATACTAAGGAGTTGAGAAATCGCCAGGATAGCAAAGGTATAAGGATAAATGAAGTGATGACCTGCCCAAGGATTTCCTGTCAAGAGAAAAATGACAACACAGACAACAAACGCCATTAAAGTATAGGTTAACTTGGAACCATATAGTACACCCCATTTTCTTTTATAGGTATTTACTACCATTCTCACACCGTAAATCCAGATTGACAAGGAGAAAGCTAGATTAATTAATCTCACCTGTATCCATCCATAGCTATAAACCCTGTGGGAAAATTCTTGAAAGTCTGCAAAAAATCAAAACAGGTTCCAGGGTGAGCCTCTACCTAAAGAACCTCTGAGAACAGCAAGATAAACCCTCCCGTCAACAGTTTTTGAGAGGAGAAGATAACTGGAGGTGCAGATACCAAAAATAGCCGCCCCCAACCATAGTTCTTTGACTAAAACCTTGAGAGAGTCTAGGAAAGTGCCATTTATTTCATCTTGAGTGTAAGCAAGAGTTAAAAAAGCTACACTGGGAACCAGATACAAAAAGAATGTTTGATCTTCTACAGCGAGAAAGAGAATCACCCCCAGCAAAACATTCAACAACACTTTCCCATATATCTGTTGACTTTGCAAAATATACCTAGCCAATAATGGAGTCAAAAAGCAAACCCAGAGACCATATCTCACCTTTCAGTTACCAGTGACCAGTAATCACGTACCATGGTAGCAGCTCAACCTTGGGTTTGAGGCCCCCACCAAATAAGTGGTGGCAAGCCACTTATTGGTGGAAGGCGTTGGTGCGGGCTTTGGTCCCGCACCATACGCCTGGTAACTGTCATGGTACAAGGTCACTGTTTTACCACTGTATAATCTAACACATCCTCTGATTTAGCAATAAAGCCAATTCTTCCATGACTTTTCGACCCATTTCTGCCGAAGATTTTACCCATAGGTCATCTCCTTCATAACAAAAATATTCTAGTCCCAGCCAAACTTTAGAACTATCTTGAATCAAATAAGGACTCCAGTTATTAAAAATTTGAATCCTACCTACCAGTACATCGGGTTCTTGCACATAAATCCAGTTATCCTGGATCAATCCCTCCCTCTTCTCCTTATCCTTGACGATAAGTTCCTCAACTAACAAACCCACAGTAATAAAGTCTCGATAGATGAGTCCTTCGCTGACTCTTCTCACTTCCGGTGGTACGTCCGTCTCCAATCCCCTAATGAGTTCCTTGACGGGCATGGTGGAAAAGACATAGTCTCCCTCTACCCGCTGATAAGTCCCAGTTTCTCCCTCATACACTTCTACACCAGTAACTCTTTCTCCCTGGGTATATATTTTCCTCACCGCAGTATCCAGATGTAATTTTCCTCCTCTTTCCTGAACCTGTCTAGCAACTTCTTCCCACAACTGACCGGGACCATATTTAGGATAGAGGAACCGTTCGATAAAGGATGTTTCGACGTTTTTCTGCGCTACAGAGAGGAGGAGGATATTCAGTCACCAATCCATTACTAGGTCAGACTTGGAAAAAAATCGGTGCCCTCCAATATCCATGGGATAACCTTTATAATTTACCGTTCTAGAAATTCCGCCGATTTCATTACTCATTTCCAAGATAATTGGCTTAATATCTGTTTTAGCCAACAATTCATAAGCAGCAGTTAAACCCGCTGGACTCGCTCCGATAATCAATGCTTTTTTCTCACTCATCAGTTAATTTTTTCTTAACATAAGATAAAACCCACTAATACACATTGAATAAACAAAATTTCATAACTGTTGTAGGGCGCAACCTTGCACCCCTACCGCTAACTGTTTTCCGGTTCCAATCCAGCGGCTCGAAGTTGTTCTAATAAGCGCTCCGCTCGAAGTTGTTCCCTATCCGCTCGTCGCTTTTCTTCGGAAGCTAGTTTTCGTTCCAAGTCTGCTCGTTGTCGTTCTTGTTGAACTAATTCAAAACCCCACAACAACAACTCCCCTTCTTCATTCCACCACCGCAACCAGTATCCCGTGCGACCTTCTCTTGTTCCTTGCCAGACTCCCAGGAATAACTTCATCCCTTCTATCCAATAATATCCATTACTATCTGGTTTTTGCAACTTATATTTTCCTGATTTGTCCAAACGATAAACTTCCAGAGCACCTTCTCTTGGGACGCCTTTGGCGGGACGCCAAGGGCGGTTGTTTGCGCTTTGCTACGCAATCAAAAATAGCATAATAGGAAACTTGCAAAACTTGTTCGTAAAAGAACCATTTTCCAGGAGGATAAGTTGGTTTGGTGGAGTATTCCCCACCCTCACTATCCGAGAGAAACTCCATCACAATACTCGGTATTTCTCCTTGTAAATGGGGGGTATAACTACGAAATATTTCCTCTCTAGTAGTGGTAATATTTGCTATATAAGCCCAATCTGGTGCTTTCACCACTGTTTTGCCATCCAAAGTAGCACAAATGCCGTAATTAGTCGAGGTAAGGGTTTTAGGAGTTACTCTACCCCCTTTGGAACCCCAAACCCCATCGCCATAACTGGTAACTATCATGGTACTCGCTCACTGTTTTGAGGCAGAATCTTGAGTCCCCAATTGAATTAATTCAATCTTATAACCATTAGGGTCTTGGACAAAAGCAATTACTGTAGAACCATGTTTCATGGGTCCCGGTTCCCTGGACACCTTCCCCCCTTTAGCTTTAATGTCCTCACAGGTTTGGTAAATATCCTCCACCCCCAGAGCTACGTGACCGTAAGCATTTCCCAGCTCATACTGATCCACACCCCAATTATAGGTCAGTTCCAGAACCGTGTGGTCCGACTCATCCCCATAACCCACAAAAGCTAAAGTAAACTTACCGCTGGGATAATCTTTCTGACGCAGCAATTTCATTCCCAAGACATTGCAGTAGAAGTCTAGAGACTCCTCTAAATTACCTACCCGCAGCATGGTATGTAGCATTCGCATGATTATCTCTATTCTCCCCTAGTGTTAATGTCATAATAATCCATGTCTGACAGATAGGGCAATACTACCAGCAGAAATAATCAAACAGGCGATCGCCCCCAAGAGGTGCCCTTTACCCTCTTCATTGCGAGGATCCAGCCAAGGCAAATAGCTCACACCGTAACCACCCAAGAAACCCCCTAAATGTCCCCAGTTGTCAACTTGAGGCACTATGATACCAAAAAGGAAAAAAGCAACTGCATAACGGAAATATTTTTGCCTCATCCCAGTATCCCCAATAATTTGTCCCGCCGCTATTAATGCTCCACACAGCCCAAAAATACCTCCCGACGCTCCTATAGCCAGATCTGAACCTTGTAACAGAGTGGGTAGTGCCTCAAAATACCTTCCCGCTATACTCGTTAAAAGAGAACCACAGCCAATGGAAACCGTATAGATAATAACCAGCCGCCGGAAACCGTACATTTGCCCCACCCTGGGAGCAAATTCTTGAACCCAAAGCATATTAAAGGTAATATGGAGGAGATTACCGTGGAGCCAACCCGAACTAAAAATAGTCCACCAACAACCAAACTGAAAAACTGGTATAGCTCCCGTAGCACCGAATACAAATACGCTCTCTGGGGTTGGGGAGAGAAAGTACTGTAAGCTATCAGTGCCAATATTATCCCTGCTTAAGACCAAAGTTGCAACGTAAAGGGTAATACAGCCCCAAATAACATGAGCGGGAAAGTTGTCCAGAGAGAAAATTTGACGAATTTTCGGCATTTGTTCTAGAATCAAAAGGATAATGACAACTTTAATAAACACACCAGAAAGCACAACAGCAGATAGCTTGAGCATTACCCTGGCTCCCCTCTCCCTCGCGGACGTCTACAATGAAGCCTCGGATCCTGCCAACGGTGCTATTGTGGTTATGAGTGGTACAGTGCGGAATCGAACTGATGGCAAAGCTGTATCATCCTTAGAATACCAGGCTTACGAACCCATGGCAATGGTCATCTTCCGCCAAATTGCTACTACAATTCGCCAACGTTGGCCTCATACTAATCCCATAGCCATCCGTCATCGCATTGGCAGGTTGCAGGTTGGGGAAATTAGCGTTGTGGTAGCAGTTGGTTGTCCCCACCGGGACGAAGCATTTGCTGCTTGTCGTTATGCAATCGACACCATTAAACACAATGCGCCCATTTGGAAAAAAGAACATTGGCTGGATGGTTCCAGTAATTGGGTCAGTATCGGGGCTTGCGAAAGAAATGAACAGTGATGATATTAATTCTCCCGAAGGACGTAACCAACTCCGCGCATGGTTTGAATTAAACGTTTTCCCCCCCTGCTTCCATCTTGGTGCGCAAGTAACGAATGTAGACTTCGATAATATTGGAGTCCCCTGTAAAATCGTAACCCCAAACCCGCTCAATAATTTGCTCCCGATTGAGGACTTGGCGGGGATGAGAAATAAAATATTCCAGCAGATCGAACTCTTTAGTTGTGAGTTCCACCCAGCGATCGCCACGATAAACTTCCCTAGTCTTGCGATTTAAAGTCAAATCGGCAAATTCTAGTAATTCCTTTTCTTCTTCTTCAAATTTTCTCAGACGAGCCCGAACCCGAGCGAGTAATTCTTCAATGCTGAAAGGTTTAACCAAATAGTCATCCGCACCAGCATCTAAACCAGCTACTCGATCCCCAACCTCATCTTTTGCTGTCAATAAAACAATCGGCACTTTATCCCCAGTAGTGCGAAGGCGGCGGCAGATTTCCGGTCCGGATAATCCGGGAAGCATCCAATCTAAAAGAATTAAATCCAGTTCCAATTCTCTAGCCGCAGCTAAACCGGAAATGCCATCATGAGCAATTGTTACCTGATAGCCTTCGTATCTCAGTTCTAACTCAATAAATTGAGCTACTTGAGGTTCATCTTCTACAACTAAAATATGAGCTGTCATCTCAAAAATTTTAATGATTTGTTTGATTTTGATATCATACTACAGTAGCCACCTTTTTCAAAAAAGGTTGAATTGGTTTACCCAGATAAGCATTAGCTCCTCGCTGTATCACTTCCTGTCGGTGACGCTCCCCTGTGCGAGAAGTCAACATCACTAGGGGCAAATCTTGCCATTTTTCATGAGAACGTAACAGGTGGAGCAACTCAAAACCATTAACTCGGGGCATTTCCAGATCGGAAATCACCAGATCTATAAGTCCTCTATTTTCCTCAAGTTTGTCTAGGACTTCTTGTCCATCTCGGCAGAGTACTGAATTATAACCTATTTCGGTTAAAAGCCTTTCTAATAAACGGCGCGTCGCTACGGAGTCTTCAGCCACTAAAATGGTGGGTATCTTCCTAACGGGGATACTCCCGGACTTGTTCTTTTGAGCTACTAAGATAGATTTCTCCAAAGCTTGGGGTAGTAAAACAGGAACTACTTCTCCCGTTCCCAAAATAGTGCAACCAGCTAAATAAGGTGGGGCGATTCCCATCTCGTCAAAAGGTTTCACAATGAATTCTTCGGAGGATATCAAACCATCCGCAGTTACCACCAAAGGACCAAAAGAACAATCTAAAACGATTCCTATTTTGGGGCCCAGGGCTAAATTACTCCCTATTCCCTTTCGATTGTGATTCGCCATCACAATTACGGAGAATATCTCAGATAAAGGAATCACGGAAACTGCTTGGGAATACCAATTTGCCACAGGGGGTTCAAGCTGTAGCCATTCCAGTTCCTTAAATAGCAAAGTTTCCCGAATACTAGCTGTGGGTATAGCCACAATCCGACCTTGTAATTGAACTAATAAGAGGGACACCTTGCTTAAGGAGCGGGGAAATTTGAGGGTAAAAATCGTTCCTTGTCCCACTTCTGTTTCCACTTGAATCGTACCCCGCAAGCGCTGAACTTGAGACCGAACGATATCCAACCCCATACCCCTTCCCGATAGTTCGCTCACTTTAGGAGCAGTGGAGAAATCTGGCTGGAAAATCCACTGGAGAATCTCTTCGGTACTGAACTGGTCCATATCTGATGAGGTGGGACACAGCCCTCGTTCTAGGGCTGCGCGGTACACCCGTTCCAGATTTATCCCTTCACCGTCGTCCGTAATGGTAATGACTAGCTGGTTCTGCGACCTGGCAGCTTTCAGCACAATGGTAGCAGTTTCTGGCTTCCCATTGTCTACCCTTGCAGCCCTCGGGGTAATGCCGTGGTCAAAAGCATTATTCAGTAAATGGGTTAAGGGAGTTTGTAATTGTTCTAGCAGGAGCTGGTCTACTAAAACTTCTTCCCCTTTAATTTCTAATACAACTAATTTATGAGGATAGCGTCGATTCAGGTTTTGGATTTGCGGCAAAAACCGCTGGGCTAAAAGTCCGAAGGTCACTAGGCGCGACTGAGTTATACTGCCATAAAGTTTATTTATTTTTTTATTGTCATACTCTAAATTTTTATTTAAATAGTAATTAATTAAGTTTATGTCAGCCCTAACTTCCCGCACCCTAAGCATTAATTCTTGAAAAGTTTGCAAACTGCTGTGAAGGGTAGTAAAGCGGTCTAACTCCAGTCTATCGAATTCCATAGCCTGGGGTTTCAACCCCAGGAGTGCAGGCCCAGTCAAGGCCGGGTTTACCGAAGCCATGCCTTCCGGAGTAATAGCCAACTGGTCGTAAAAAGATTGGATTTGTTCCCGAATAGGCTCAAACTGGTGGGCAAGTTGCCGCAGGCGTAGATTTGCCTGGGTTAATTGCCGCTGCTGCTCCCTGAGCCGCTCTTGGGTAAGAATTAGTTCCTCAACTGTATTGGTTATATCCTCCAACTGTTTCAGCGGCACTCGCAAATGAGACAAAGAGGTATCGGGAATAGAGGAGTGGGGTGTAGTGTCCTCGACAGAGTCTAAAACTGCGTCTTCTGCTTCCTTATTTTCCGCTGGTTCTAACTGGACCGTTAAATACCGATCTCTAACAGTTCGCAAGTTCGCGATGGCATCAAGTGCCAAAGTCAGTGCTGCTGACGTATCTGCTTCTTCCCGAACCGCTTCCAGGGGTGCCACTCCTTCAATTAACCAGACCAAATCTAAAGTCTCCCCCAAGAACAAACATTCATCGCAGAAATTTTCCAGGCACTCCCTGACTATTTCTTCTGGGGTATCAGCAGGCAATTCTTCCACCGTGGCGAAGGAATCTTCTAAATCCTGTTGTAAAGCAGTTACAATAAAGGAGTTGTTGGGACCATTAACCGTCTCAGTCCTAGCTCCAACTGTTGTCTGAGATTGCTGGAAAGCTGCTAAGGTTTGGAGCAATTCTGGATCCACTTGTACCTCTTGACCAGTTCCAGCTTGATCCAAGAGAAAAGCCACTTCCGTTACTCCCCTCTCCAGTATTAGCCAAGCCAGCTCTTCATCTTGCACCTCTCTTTTTTCCATTATTTGGAGCAGATCTTCCAGCTTGTGAGCTAAATCATTTAAACTGGGAAGTTCGGCAACCCCTGCACCTCCTTTGAGGGAATGAGCCGCCCGCAAAAGAGATTTAAAATCCCCATCCCGGTTTTCCAGACCCCGTTCCAGGATGTTCATATATTCTGGGGCATCTTGGGATAAAAAGCACTGGCGCACTTCTTGAGTGATTGATTGTAGGGTTGCTTGGTCTAATTGGAAAGTCATAATAGTAAATATTAACTATACTCGCTGCCATTGCCCTCAAGATTTCAAGCGGAATTGGGCAACTGATGAGGAGAGTGTTTCCGACTCCGACACTAAACTGGACAGAGATTGAACCACATCCTCAGCTTCAGTAGAAGTGGTAAGGGCGATGGCTGCCACCTCTTTTATAGTCTCATTAACTTGTTGAGAGGAATTGGTTTGGGCTGTGGTACTCTGAGAAATGGTCTGGAGGTAATGGTCAATTTCTTGGCTCGTCTTGGCCAAATCTTGTAAGATTTCCTTCGTTTTCCCTACCAGGGTAGTACCAGTCACCACCTCAGTGGTACCCACTTCCATTGTCTGCAAGACCGCGCCGATTTCCTCTTGAATTCCGCTCACCAGTTGTTGAATGTCTTTGGTTGCTTCTGTGACCCGGTCTGCCAAGCGACGGACTTCATCGGCTACCACCCGAAAGCCCTGACCATTTTCTCCAGCACGAGCAGCTTCAATAGAAGCATTAAAAGCCAAAACGTTGGTTTTTTCCGAAATACCGGAAATAATCGCCACAATTTCCGAAATTTCCAGAGAAGACTCCGCTAGTTGCTTCACTTTCTTCGCCCCCACTGCCACGGTTCTCCGTATCTTTTCAATACTCTCAACGGTTCGATCCATGGTGGTATCCCCTTCCCTGGCTTCAGTCAGAGCCTGACGAGCAATAGACGCAGCTAATGCAGCGGAATTAGCCACCTCACTAATGGAGGAGTTCATTTCCCCCACATTGTTCAGAACGCGATCAATTTCTCCTGACTGGTTCTTCGCTGCATGAGAAAGTCCCAGGACTGAATTTTCCCCACTGCGCGCTCGGTCGCTCACTTGGTCAGAAACTTTTTCCACTTCTAAAAGCAGTTGGCGCAGTTTGCCAATGGTGGTGTTGAAAGCGTCGGCGATAGAACCCACGACCCCGCCTGTAACTTTCGCCCTGACAATTAAATCTCCGTCCTGAGCTCCTTCGATTTCCAACAGCAGCTGAATCACTTCTTGCCGCAGGCGGTCTTTTTCCTGGCGCTGCTTTTGCCCCTCTACTTCTTGCTGACGAGCAAAGTCCCTTAAATTAGTTTCAGAAGCAACGATATTATCGGCCATCTCGTTAAAAGTAGCACTCAATTGACCGATTTCATCGGAGCTGTTTGTTTCTGCTCGCACTTTCCTGTTACCAGCAGAGAAATCTTCAGCCATATCAGTCAGCTTCTTGATTGGTTTGACAATGAATCCCCCTACGAACCAGGCGATGGCAATATCAGCGCACAAAACCAAGGCAAAAGCCAAGAATTGCCATCCAAAGGTATTCCAAAGCAAAGCATTTAAATTGCTCTCATGGGTTCCCCTGACAAAAATTGCAACCGGCTGCTCTTCCCTGGTATTTGTTAATAATTTTACTGCTAGATAATAGCATTTTTTCGGGGTAAAGGAAAGAAAGGACAAGACTTGCCTTCTATATCTAACCGTCCAGTTACTACTTCTGTCGGCTTCTCCAAAGCTTTTAACAGCAGTTCATTATTGGTTGAAAATAAATCTGCTTGTTCCCTATTGTCTTCTCCTAGGGACGTAGCTAGGGAGAATTGGTTCTGATACAGATAGATAGCACTATAGCCCCCATTTAAGCTGTTAACAGTTTGCTCAACAATAGGTAATTTATTATTAACTAGATCCCCAGCCACCAGAGCACCAATAACTTTCCCTTCGGCGAAAACAGGAGTGACCACGTAGCGGATTAAGCCATTTTCATCTTCAAATCCTTCCAGTAAAGGGAGTTGTTCTTGCTCCAGTTCTGCACGGGAGACTATTTCACTGCTCTTAATTTGCTCTGGTTTCGCTAGTACTTTAGAAACCAAGCCATTGGGGTCGAATTCCTGACCTTGTCTGTCCGCATTGGCATTGACAATAATTCTCTTATCTTTCCCTACTAGAGTGGCATATTCAATATTTCTGGCTTGAATTTCATTCTTGAGAATTTCCTTGACTGAAGTGAAGAATTGGGGGTTCAAGGACTGACCTGACCCGTAGGTTTTGGCCGCCTCTATGATAGCGCTGTTATCCGATTGACCGCGAAAGCCAAATCCCATCTGGTTGATTTTAATGTTATAGTTAATCTCAGTGACTGCCAATTCCGATTCTGCTTTCTGGGCTAACTGAGTCCGACTGCTACTAATAATCAACAATGAACTAACGCCTACTAAGCCCACTAGATCGATTAATTCTGAGGTGAATAGAGCAGCCAACAGTTTGTTGAAGAGCGGCCAGTCTTCAAATTTCCCTATGAGGCTTTGATGGCGCTTTTGGGGTTCTGGAACCGGCTCTGCTACATCAGCAGCAACCTGAGATAGCTCTTCTTGTCTTATAGGAGTGTTGCTAGTTGAGACTGCTGATTTTTCCAGATTTTCCAGCGCTTTTGCGGCGATCGCTCCATAAGTGCCTTCCCGATCTAGTTCCAGTACTTCGCGATAGAGTTTCATCGCACTGTGCGAATTGCCGGACTTCTCTAGGTTGCTAGCTTTGATAATCTTGTCTAGACATTCGTTGGAGGAGGTTTCGGTAGGGAAGCCTGTATTGCTTTCGTAGTGAGGCTGTTGCTCTGACATTATGCTTGCTTTCTTTTTTTAAGAGGGTTGACACACAGTGGCTGATTTGCTCGCAAAAACTCTCTTTTGCTCCCATATGCCCTAAAAACTGCTGCGAAAATTAGTAGTAAATACCTATTGCCAAAAGGCTTTTAATTAGGTATATTGGGGTAACAGCGATAACCAAGCTGACAAAATAGAACAAAGAGCAGTTACTTTCTAATGGAAGCTCACAGAGACACAGAGGCGCAGAGAATAACATGATATGGATGAGCGCTTGAAGCGCCTGTTTATTAATTCTCCGTGCCGTCCCGCCTCTGCGCGAGAGTGACTGCATTGGGAGATAGCCCCTCTACTGGATTATCCAGTAGTGCATTGGTGAGCGAGTGTGAACATTTGTTAACTAAAATCTATCGGCTTATCTGTAGTTCCAGATTTCAGAGAAATTCAAATCCCTCAATTAAAATCAGAGTTTTGGCTCAGTTGCTCGAAAAACGCCATGGGATCCAATAAACCATATTTTTTGTCCTCAGTTATGACTATACTGGTGAATAGGCTTTCAAATTGAGATGGCAGATCCCAATATACTTGCTCTAACTCACCCGGATATAAACTGCCTACCCCTAGTCATTTTTTTACCACCAAAACCACTCGCCGTTGAGTTTCCCTCAGCCAACAGCTTAATACTACCGCAGCTAGATTTTGCTCGGGGGAGTCTGATTCAGTAACTAACTCAAAAAAGCGATCGCCATTTAAAACCCAAAGTAATGATCCCCTTTCATGAGTAACCCCCAACCAAAATGGGGCAACTTCTGGAATGGGACAAATTACCTGCCGCTGCAACCGCATTACTGTTTCCACATTGGCTAGTGGTAGCGCTACGCGAAGGTCACCGGATAGCTGAATGCTAAAATATTCTTCAATCATGGAGCACTTATTAAAGGTTAGCATAGCTCGCAACGGTATTGACAAACTCCAGGTCGGTCGCACCACAATATCTGAGACTATGAGTGCCTTCTAGCTTAACCAAAATTTAGACTAGCAACAGGTGGTACTTGGCTATCATCGCATAAGTACGGGTCGAAGGAATGTATTGCTACACCCCAGCTCCCTTGCAAAACCGTGCTTGCGACTTTCACCCCCGGCCCGCGCCATTAATCAATGCCGCGGGCCGGGGGCTCCTATGACCTATGGATGTAACTCCATTGACACACTCTTGTCACCAGTTCTGGTACCAATAATATCTGGTTCGGGGACTCAAGTTGTCTTTCCGTTAAACAAGTTTCGGTCACGAGGAGAAGAATCATGTCGCAGCGGGTGCTCTCTCACTTTCGACTCCTTTACAACCTCAAGCGCTCACGTCAACACCGAAGTGTGCGGATTTGCGTTTAATAAGCATAGCGCAATAGTCCCTTACCTTGCTATTTAGGTCGCGGTCATTGCGGGCAGGTGTTTCAGCCATTACTGGCGTTCGTTTCGTTCCCACGTCCTATCCGTTGTTCGCGTTAGAGGTTGCTAATCTCCCTCCTAGGATACCAACCCTTGGTGCAATCCCCCCCGCCGCGACTTCACTGGGAACGAGCCGCACACCATGAGGCTATGCTCAGTTATTCGGAAACTACTATAGCAGTGCGCGAGTCAAGTATTTACAAATTTTCCGCAAAATATACTCAAGACCAAATTCACTCAATGACCGTGGTACAAAGCTTTCGGGAGATTCCTATAACTAGTAATTAGTACTGGTAACTGTCAAGGTACGTGGTAACTGCTATACCTATAGTTTACCGGATCCCAAGTTTACTGCTCAATGGCAATGATGTCGCAAGTTGTCCGAATTTGAGATTAGGTTGCTGGAAGGGCGCATTGAGGATATGCTGGTAGAGCGAGGCTATGAATTGAGTGGTTTACCTCCTTTAACTATTAATCCTTTACAGGAACGATGGTTCCGCTTTCAGGATAAATGGAAGGTGACTTTGGGTCGGATTCAAATATATGGTCTCCCTTTGGTTTTACGGGGTTTCTTATCCCGACGTTTGAGATTGAAACAATGGCAACAGGAAATTCAGTTGCAATATAATGCCATTGATACTACTCGATTGAAATAAATTTTCTTGCGTGGGGTTGACAAAATAATATTTCACAAGCTATACTTTATATAATGGGAAAAGAGTGCGCCCTATATAGCCTCTCTGCGCCTCTGCGCCTCGGCGTGAAACTTTACTTCCCCTTTTATTGCTCTAATAATTCCTCGGCAATATCATACCATTCTTTGCGTAACTCTTGCTCTTCAGGGCGATCGCTCAATTTCTTCCCTTTTAGTTCTGGATACTTCTGATAAAATAATCTATCCACTTCCTCGTAAAATTTTCCTGGGTTAATGTTTAAAGCCTTGATCCGCTCATAAATTGTAACCTGTATTTCTTCCTCTACTTCAGGGGTGAGGTTTGGTTCTTTCCTTTTTATGAGAGCAAAACTAATGATACCGGGTATCAGAATGGCTAGAACTCCTACAAATCCAAACTTTAGGTATTTACTAATACTAAATGGGAGATTACTTTGTTCAGTTACTAACCGAGTTTGTATTTGAGTCGTAGTAATATTGGGGGAAAGAATAGCTCCACGCACAGAGCTTGCTGTTGGGTAGCGATCGCCAGGTTCCATCGCCAGCATTTTTGTTAATATATCATCTAAACTGGAGCTTAATCTCCCCCAACGCTGCCACTTCCAGGTTCCATTATTGTCGTCGTACAAGTCTTGAGGTTCTTTACCAGTGTGCAAAACCAACACTGTCACTGCTAAAGCATATAAATCGCTATTGGGAAAGATTTCTCCTCGAAATTGTTCCTCGGGAGCATATCCTGGTTTACCTATGCGAGTAGGGTTGCCCTGTCCTATGAAGCGAGATAGGGCTGTTTGCGCCACTTTAACACAGCCAAAGTCGATTAAGATGGGTTTGCTGTCCCTATTGCGGTGAATGAGATTATCTGGTGAAATGTCTCGGTGGATAATGTTTTGGTTGTGGATATATTCGAGAATAGGGAGAACGTCCAAGAGCAGTTGTCTTACTTCCCCCTCGTCAAACCGCTTCCGATTAACTAGGAGTTGGTAGTAACTGTCCCCCTCTATATAGTCTTGCACTAAAAAAAGACAGTTGGTGCCTTGTAAATTAACTCGCAGCAGTTCGTGAAAGCGAGGTATTTGAGGGTGTTGCAGTCTTTTTAGCATTCCTGCTTCCCGCTTAAACAGTTGTTCTGCTTTGGACAACTGTTTTGGATCTTGCATTTGGGGAGCAAATTGCTTTAAGACGCAATACTGCTGCTGGGTATTGGTAGCTAAGTAGGTGCAGCCAAAACCCCCGCATCCCAATTCCTGTACAATGGTATAGCGATTATCTAAGGTTAAACCTGTGGTTAGGGTGGATGACATGAGTTGGGAGATTAGGGAATTCTATTCTATGATAGACTATGTCAATACCATGTTTCCAGTCGTTTTGAGTCGTCAGCACGTAACCTATGCCAGCTAAAGATGTCTTTCACCAATTAGTGCGTCATAGTCTGGAAAAAGATGGCTAAACTATCACCCACGACCCTTTTCATATCGATTTAGTAGATATTGAGGTTTATATTGATCTGAGTGCAGAGCGTTTAATTGCTGCGCAACGAGACAATAAAACAATTGCTGTTGAGATTAAAAGTTTTCTTGGGGATTCTGCTATTTCAGAGTTTCACCTCGCTTTAGGTCAGTTTCTTAATTATCGATTCACATTGAGGCAAGTAGAACCTGAACGTGTACTTTATTTAGCAGTTCCCTTAGAAACATATACAACCTTTTTCCAGAAAAAAACCATCCAGCAAATCTGTCAATAGTATAGTCTCAAACTAGTCGTATATGATACCACATCAAAGGATAAGATACAATGGATAAACTAAAATATTACCGCGAAATTCTTCAAACTTTACTAGGTGAATATGCAGGATATAAGTCTTTAAATCCAGACATGGAGCGAGAGATTATTTGCGATACAGCAAGGGATCGCTATTTGATTGTTAATTTTGGTTGGCAAGGTAATTGCTATATTTATGGCTGTACCGTTCACATGGAAATTAGGAAGGAAAAAATCTGGATTCAGTATAACATGACTGATGTTAATTTTGCTAAGGAATTGGTAGAAATGGGTGTTTCTAAAAACGATATTGTACTCGGCTTTCATTCTCCTTTTAAACGCCAATTTACTGAATATGCTGTTGGCTAATGCAGTTACCAGTTAGTAGGGTGGGCAATTACCACAACGTTTGGTCACCTATATGAAGAGTAAATTTCTAATTGCCCACCACAAATGTTCAATTGTTGTTACAAAACTTTACAAGTATGAGTATATTACGCCCAAGGCTTGGGATCGCCACGACTGTTGGGTCAAATTCCAAATGTTTCACAAACTTCTTCTAATGAAATTCCTGTTGTACGTTTTCTGGCTTCTAGCAGACGCTCTAGCATGATTTTACTACTGCAAAGAGCCTTGTTTCTAGTTCCGATTTGATATCACGCCATAGCTCAATAGGGACCACTACAGCTAAGGTTTCTCCCTCTTGGTTGGAGATATATTGAATAGTCTCAGTTTCCACGTTGTCCATGATTTTCAAGTTGATACAATAATTCTAACATAGAAATGAAATAATTTGATTGTGGTGTTTATCGGGTTATTTGGTGCGTTATCAACGTGCCCCACGTACCCACTCACGAACTGTTTGTGTTTCTGGCGAATCTGGGTGAAGTTTCGTCAGGGAATGTTGCCAGTGTTTGACTGCTTTCTCTATTTTACCTTGCTCTTCGTAGAGTCTCCCCAGGTTAGCAAGGGTTTGGCCTTCTCCTTGGGTATCGCCCACCTCCTGAAAGACTTTCAAACTGTTCTCATACCAGTCTATAGCATCGTTCCAGCGACCCTGGTTTTTGTAAACTATGCCAAGGTTGGTAAGGGTTTTGCCTTCACCGTGGCGATCCCACCTCCTGAAAGAATTCCAAACTCTCCTCATAGCAGTCTATAGCGTCATTCCACTTATTTGCAGTATAGTAAAGATGCCCAAGTTGGTAGAGTAGAGTTGCCTGTTGTTTTTTATCTAAATCTTTCTCCTGGAGAAGGTCTTTCAGTTGTAAGATGCGGTGTGTACGTTCTGAAGTAGTGAGATTGGCATTCTTCAATCCGTGGGTCTCCTCGTAGTCTAGCACCTCCCGTTCTAACCTCTCTAACGGTAAATTTGGCACACGCTCAAAATGACGCAAGTTACTCGTAACTAACTCTAATCCATGCTCAATGGCTGTTGCTGCTATCTGCAAGTCTGCATGGGCTAATGGTTTTCCCTGTCGCTCTAACTCAGCATAGATATAGCCGTAGAGTCGAGCTGTCTCTCCACTATAGGGAAGCATAATTAGTCCCGGCAGAATCCGGCTTTGCAAATTCTGCAAAATGTCAGGACGTGTAGCCACTTTCCGATATGCTCTCTTGTACAGCTCCCCTACCGTTACCGCGCTCACATACTGCTGTTGTGGCGCTAAGGTCTCCAACCATTTCATATACAGTCTTGCCGGCTTTTTCTTCAAAACCTCAGAGATTGCATCCGTATCAAAAAGATAAGTCATCTATCCTTAGTCAATCTCAACGACGTTCTTGCACAATCTTATCTAACTCTTCCGCTAGTTCTGACCCTGACCAACCCTTTGCCGCGTTAACTAGTCCACCTTGATAGCTCACTGAAGCACCCTGCACAACTCCAATCACCCCACTCATCGTCAGCTCTACACTGTTTACATCCGATTCGCTTTTGGAGGACGCCAATATCTCTCCAACCTCTGCCCTCAACACTGCATTTTCTGGAGCTGTCAAGATTTTCTTTAACTGTTGTCGCAAAGAGGCGATCGCGTCTTCATCTTCAGGACTCTTGGCCAAAGCTGCTGGTTTAACCTCTACTGCTGGCTTAAGCTTTGCCCATAGCTTATGAACCAAGGTTTCTGCTTCCTTCTTTTGAATCTTCTGTCCCAACTGCAACAAAAACGGCAGATAGGGTACTAACACCCGAGTTATCTTCTTAACCAATACGACCATATCCATATTTTCTCCTAAAACAATTAAATTATAGTAGCACAAGATTGGAATCCCCCCTTTGCGCTCTCTGCGAGTCTTTCGAGCGGCTACTTTGCGCGAGACTATACCCTAAGACTGATAAAGCTGGATAATCTGAGTAGTGACAGCATCAATAGTCATGTTATCGGTATTAATAACCATAGCATCTTGTGCTTTAATTAAAGGAGCTTCTTGACGATTACTATCCAAATCATCTCGCTTTTGAATTTGACGTGTTAACTCCTCTATAGTAACCCCTGGATCCCCGGTTTCTTGCAACTGTTTCCACCTGCGTCTCGCTCTTTCTTCCACAGAAGCAGTGAGGAAAATCTTCAGAGCAGCGTTGGGAAAGACATGGGTACCCATATCTCTTCCTTCCGCCACCACTCCCACTCCTTTTTCTCCCCACTCTTGCTGTTGTTGTAATAACTGACGTCGCACAGCAGGTTGAGCTGCTATGATAGAGACGTTAGCGGTAACTGCTGGAGTGCGAATAGCTTCTGTTACATCTTCTCCATTAATTTTAACCCTAATTTTATCCTCATGAGGAATTAACTCCAGTTTAGCTTTACTCACTAACTCACCTATCCCTCCTTGATCTTCTACTTTAATTCCTTTTGCCATAGCTAACCAGGTCACAGCTCGATACATAGCTCCTGTATCTAAATATAACATACCCAAGGCTTGGGCAATCCTACGGGTGACGGTGGATTTTCCTGCCCCAGCAGGACCGTCAATGACTATAATGGGGGAAGGTCGGTGTAAAATAACATTATCAATCAGTCGAGTACTTCCCACTTTCACCGCTGCTGCTAATAATCCCACCTTTTCAACTTTACTTAAAGGTTCAAGAGTGTTAGGATGAACCAATTCTACATATTCTACCTCTAATGTACCTAGTTCCCCCCGCACTAGGTTAACCAAAGCTGCCCCATTAATTTCTGGATTGGTGTAAAAGGCTTTTTGGGCTAAGAACAACCCCCGAGATAACCCCAAAGCCAGTATCTTCTCTTCTGGGATAAGATATTGATTGCGAGAACTATAAGCTAAACCAGACTCTTCCCTCATAAGAGGACAAGCTCTAATAACTACTGGTAAATGTAAATCTGTGACCAAACGGCGGATAATAGCCAACTGTTGAGCATCTTTTTGGCCAAAATAAGCTCTGGTGGGTTGGACAATATTCAGCAGTTTTGTTATAATAGTGGCTACCCCAACAAAATGTCCTGGTCGAAACTTACCACACAACCCAGAAGTCAGTGCTGGTGGAGGTATAACCTGAGTTACCCTGTCTTCGGGATAGAGTTCCTCTACAGAAGGGGCAAAAACTACGTCCACCCCCAGTTCCTCACAAAACTGACAGTCTTCCTCTAACTGACGAGGATAACAGTTTAAGTCTTCATTGGGGGCAAACTGGAGAGGATTGATAAAAATACTCACAACTACCAGATCATTTTCTGCCACAGCACGTTCAATCAGACTGCGGTGAGCAAAGTGTAAAGCACCCATAGTGGGAACCAAACCCATGGTTTTTCCTTGACGCACACCCTCTAAATAAGAACCCAACCCCATAGTTGTTTTAAATAGACCCACAGAAACTCCTTATGAACCAATACTCTGTAATATAGCACTAATTATAGACCTTTGCGCTCTCTGCGAGTCTTTCGAGCGGCTACTTTGCGCCTTTGCGCGAGATAATCCTACGTGACTTGCCCTATAAACCCAAATCATCTATAATCTATCTAATAGTTATTTTATTTTCCTATGGATTATCGAGAAGCAGGAGTTGATATAGAAGCAGGGCATTCTTTTGTCCAAACCATCCGCCAAGAAGTAGAAAGTACCTATCGTCCGGAAGTTTTGGGGGGTTTGGGAGGTTTTGGGGGTTATTTTCAACTTCCAACTGGTTACCAAGAACCTATATTAGTTTCCGCTACTGACGGAGTGGGAACAAAACTTAAAATAGCCCAGGAACTCCATCGTCATGATACCATAGGTATAGACTTAGTGGCTATGTGTGTCAATGATATTCTCACTTCCGGTGCTGAACCTTTATTTTTCTTAGATTATTTAGCCACGGGTAAGCTGAAGGAAGTAGAACTAGCAGCAGTAGTAAAAGGAATAGTTCAGGGTTGTAAATTGAGTGATTGTTCCCTTTTGGGAGGCGAAACAGCAGAAATGCCCGGTTTTTATACCTTAGGAGAATATGACGTAGCTGGTTTTGCTGTGGGAATAGTGGAAAAGAGCAAATTATTAGATGGTTCTCAGGTTAAAATTGGCGATATTGCCATTGGTTTAGCTAGTAATGGGGTTCACAGCAACGGTTTCTCGTTAGTGCGGAAAATAGTAGCAACCCAAGGTTTAGACTGGAGTGCAGTTCCCCAGTTGTTAGGTCAGAGTTTAGGAGAAACTCTCCTCACTCCCACAAGAATATATGTGAAACCAGTGTTGGAAGCTATGAGTTCCGGACTGGAAATTCGCGCCATGGCTCATATTACCGGGGGTGGTTTATCTGAGAATTTACCTCGTTGTCTCAATATAGCACAATCAGTGGAAATATATCCCCAGAGTTGGGAAGTTCCGCCAATTTTTAAGTGGATCCAGGAAACTGGTGGGGTAGGAGATGAAGTCATGAGCCAAACTTTTAATATGGGTATTGGTTTTGTGGTAATTATTCCTCCCTCACAGGAAAAAACTGCTTTAAATTGGTTTCAGGAGCGGGATATTGCCGCTTATACAATTGGTAGGGTGGGCATTGCCCACCACAGGGCGATCGCGCAGTTGTAGTTGTAGGGTGGGCAATCGTTAATTACATTAAACCTAACCAGCAAGCCCACCACAGGCGATCGCGCAGCGCCACTCTTAGTGATCGCCAGGTTCTATCTTCATCCATCTTCATCTGCGGTTCCATATTTTGATAGTTTCGTCATCGCTACCACTTACTATAGTACGTTCGTCGAGACTTATTGCTACAGAATAAACCTCCCAGGTATGACCTTGGAGGATTATTTTCTCCTTCCCAGTAGCTAAATCCCATATTTTGATAGTATCGTCCAAGCTACCACTTCCAATAGTACGTCCATCGAGACTTATTGCTACAGAATAAACATAGGAAGTATGACCTTTGAGGGTTCTTTTCTCCCTTCCAGTAGCTAAATCCCAAACTTTGATAATATCGTCACGACTACCGCTTACTATAGTATGTCCGTCGGGACTTATTGCTACAGAATAAACCGCGTCGGTATGACCTTTGAGAGTCTGAAAAAGAGAAAAAGAAGGAGAAAGGGAAGGGGAAGAGGGAGAGAAGGAAGGAGATGATATAATGGTAGTGGAGGGAGAAATACCGAGACTTTGTAAAGCTTCCTTAGCATTCTTATAACGTGCAGGAAAATAATTCTTCACCATTTTGGTCAAAACATTTCCGAAACCGTCAGAAACAGAAACCAAATCTCTCCACAAAATCTCTCTTGTCTCTGAATCATCTTGTAACTCAGATACATCCAAATCTGTTAAAACGGATATTCCTATCATACCTACAGCGTAGATGTCACTGCACACTAAGGCTTGTGTGTCCACCAGGGTTAACAGTCATGACGTTGATTTCTTTTACAGCACCAAAATCAATGAGGACAAATTTTCCGTCTCGATTCCGTCGCATAATATTAGGTGGTTTAATATCTCTATGAATCACGTTATTTTCATGAACCACCGCTAAAATCATCAATATTTCAGCCACCAATTTCTTTGTTTTTGACTCAGACCAAGGTTCACTAGGAATGATTTCCTGACTCAAGTCATGTCCTTCCACAAATTCCTGCACCAAATAAAACTCACCCTTCTCCTGAAAGTGAGCAAAAAGACGAGGTATTTGGTCATGGTTTCCCAGACGATAGAGGGTTTCAGCTTCCTTCTCAAAGAGACGTTCCGCAACATCGAAACAACTGTCCTCTTGTGGTTTTAAGTGCTTAACCACACAAAAGGGATGACCGGGTAAATGAGTACCTTGAGCAAGATAGGTATCCCCAAAACCACCACTACCCAGCTCTTTAACGATTTTATAATGACCTGCTAACATTCCTTTAGCACTCATCAAGATTAAAATCTCTCCCCTCTGTGTCCTCTGTGTCCTCTGTGTCTCTGTGGTTCAATAAAAACCCTATATATATGGCCCCACATTTTCCCACTCTTAAACTAGAACATCAAAAAATTACAAATGCAAGGCTTTCTTTGGGAAAGTTACAAAACTTAATATTAAGAGAATATTGTTTAGGATATTAACGATCGCCTTACTGGGAAAAGGGAAGGGGAAGGACGGGAGAACCCCGCCCCTACCAATGTTTAACGAGCTTCCTCCTCATACTGGGGATCCTGTTTCTTCTCCGGAATACTTATGCGTGGTCCCTTATAAGGCTCAGATTGTACCTCATCATCCCACGCATCCTGATCCACGTTATCATCCTGGTAGTTCTCATAACGATCATCTTCGTAATCCCGGTAGAGAACCTTGCGCTTTTGGGGCGGGGCAGGAACCTCCTCTTCCCACTCTTCTTCCTCCCAATAATCTTGTCTGACGGGAGTCTTTACGGGCTGTCGCTTTTGGGGAGCGCGCACTGGAATACCCGTAGGTAATTGATTTTCCGGTCGAACAGTATTCAGAGAATCTAGTTCGTCTTCTTTCTCCCGTTCCCAAACGGGTCTGCCGATTCCGAATCGCTCTAAAATACCCTCCGTTAACTGGGTAAGTCTGTCTTCCGCACCCTCAAAAACAATCACCCGGTTGGGACCACTGCTGATTATTTCTTCTATGGGCAGCTCGTAGGTACTAATGAACTGTTCCGGAATTTGGGGAATGCCGAGGGAAGCTATAATCAGAGAATAAACCTTCCCGTCGTCAATATTGAAGACAAAGTCCCGAATCCGACCTAAAGGTTCCCCGGTTTCCGTGATAACCTCACTATTGATGAGTTTGCTGTAAACATCCACATCGATGTCTTCAATCACATCCTCCGAATCCACCAGCACCACGTCACCACTTTTTTCGATCCTATCCCGGTACATATATTTCGCCATTCCGGTTAAAGAAAGGAGATTGTCCCGGAGTCCCAACACTACTATTTCCCGCTGGTCAACATCGACCAACAGTTCTTTCACCACTCCTAACCGCTTACCGGTGTCACGAGTGATGACCTGTGTGTTTAAGAATTCGGTTCTTAGACGGCTGTTTTCCGTTGTCATTTATCTCTTAGATAACTTTTTGTTATACTGCACTGTTTAACTCTAACTTCACCATGGTAGCGATTCTTGAGAGGATTTACTGTAATTCTCCGAAGCGATCACGGTATTGATTTAACAAGTCCTCCATGGTTTTAGTGTGTTCTCGCTCCTGCTCTAATTGTTGTTCGGTTTCCTCTAATTGTTGTTCGGCTTCCTCTGCTTGCTGACTAATCTCGATAAATCTGTAATTCTTCTTTGGATAGGGAGAAGCGAATACCTAACAGGGGACTTATCCAGTCTACCATAGACTCGATGGAGTCTAAGCCGTACTCTCCTCGCAACCAGCCCGAGGTAACTCATTGCGATGAGGATCGTAAATATAGTACTCTCTCACGACCTGGCGATCGTAAAAGAGCAGTTTTTGCGTCATTTCTTTGCCCGTATTGCTGGGTGAAAGGATTGGGGAGCGATTCCGTCTTCTTCCCACTGTTTATAGAACCCATTTGAGATCTCTGTTGTGGAGTAAAATAGGGAAAAAATGCCGTACTCAAGTAGTTTGACAGACGGGGAGTGGAAAATAATAGAACCTCTGTTGCCCAAAAAGAAACAGACAAGACCACCAAAATGGAGTAAAAGGCAGATTTTAGATGGTATCTTGTACCAATTAAAGAATGGTTGTAATTGGTGTGACTTACCCAAAGACTTGCCCCCCTATTTCACAGTATTTTGGTACTACAAACAGTGGCGATCGCTTGGGGTAATCGAAGCAATCAGAGATATCTTGCATAGTAGAGTCCGTCAGCAAGTTAAAAAAAAAGGGCAATGGACAACCCTAATCATCATTGACTCCCAAGCGGTAAAAAATACCTGTAACGCCAGTGTAAAGTCGAAAGAGTTTTGTTTTTACAAGTCTACCAATGGTATTAAAAGACATCTAGCAGTAGATACTTTGGGCTTTCCTTTTTTTAGTCATTGCACCAAAGCATCGGTATCTGACGATGTGGGTTTGATTGAAATGTTATCGAAAAACATAGATTATTTCAAGTCTAAACCAGTCAACATCCCCAAGATTACCATTTTGCTTGACCATGGATATCACCCAGAAAAACTGACCCAGGAATTACATAAAATTTATCCGGCGATTATGACTAAGATTAGATTTAAGGTCTCCCGTAAACCATCAAAAGCTCAAAAGAAAAAGGAAGGAAAAACCGGTTTTGTGCCAGTAAAAGCGCGATGGGTGATTGAAAGAACTAATTCGTGGATGGAAAGATGCAAGAGTTTGGTCAAAAACTTTGAAAGGACTCTTGAGCAGGCTAATACCAAGATTAGTCTATGTTTTGTCCGACTGATGCTTAAAAGGCTAGCCACTACTTAAAAAGATCTCAAATGGGTTCTATAGGAGAGACGATCCCCTTTTGGTCTCCCTAATACTATAGCAGTAAGCAGTTACCAGTCCTGCTCATGCCAACCGGGGCAGTCAGGCAGTTACCAGTACTATAGCAGTGGCCAGGGTGATTAGGACGCAAGACTGAGAACATGCTCCATTGCATCATGGAGAGAATTGAACTGTTCAAGGCACTTGCGAATGCGAGCTGATCCCCAAGACCAACAGCGCTCAATTTTGTTGAGGTCAGGAGAATAGGGAGGTTATCCATGCCCGCTTCATCAATATATAGCGCGGTGTGGGGGTGTAGGGTGTAGAGTGTAGGGTGTAGGGGCACGGCACTGCCGTGCCCCTACGGGAGTTTAATACCTCTAATAGAATAATCCAACAACTCCACGGGGTGCAACAAGGGCGCAACATTACCCTGCAAGCCCAAATGTTTCTTTATTTGCAATCCACAACCGGGGTTGGAGGAAGCAATTAAATTTGCCCCCGTAGCTAACAAATTACCTACCTTCTGTGAACCTAATTCATCTGCTACTTCTGGTTGCAACAAATTATATACTCCCGCACTCCCGCAACATACTGCTGCGTCTCTCGGTTCTTTCAGCTTAACCCTAGGAATTTGCTGCAATAACTGCCTGGGTTGCAAACTAATCTTTTGTCCGTGCAATAAATGGCAGGCGTCTTGATAAACTATAGTCAGTTCCCTATCTGTTAAAGGAGCAAGTTCTGTCGTCATACCTACTTCCACAAGAAACTCTTGTATATCTTTGACTTTTGCTGCAAATGCTCCTGCTTTATCCCTATATTGCGGGTCATCAGCTAATATAGCCCCATATTCTTTTAAGGTATGACCGCAACCAGCTGCATTGATAATTATAGCATCTAAATTTTTTTCTGCAAAGCTATCAATCATATTTTTAGCTAATGTTTTTGCCTGTGCTTCTTGTCCCTGGTGGGCGGGTAAAGCAGAGCAACAGCCTTGATTTGGTGGAATGACAACTTCACAGCCATTAGCAGTTAAAACCCGCACTGTGGCTGCGTTTACTGAGGAGAAAAAGAGACGCTGTACGCAACCTAAAATTACTCCCACTCGATAGCGTTTGGTTCCTTGGGCTGGGATAATTTCCGGAAAATCATATTCGATAGAATTGAAGTTAATGGTGGGCAAAACAGACTCCATGGCTGCTAAAGAAGGAGAAATTTTGGGCAGTAAACCAGTTAATTTAACCAACTTTTGCAGACCTGATTTTTGAGAGAACCAGAAGAAAGGAAGTAGCAACCGTAGGCGATCGGGATAGGGAAAAAGATTGAATATTAAGCTTCTAATTAATCTAGAACCCAAACTGCGAGTTTGCTTCTTTTCTACTTGAGGACGGGTAGCTGCTATTAGTTTATCATATTCTACCCCAGCAGGACAAATGGTGGTGCAAGCCAGACATCCTAAACAAGAATCGAAATGTTCTGTAGTAGCTGTTTCAAAAGAAGTTTCACCTTTATTAATCGCGTTCATGAGATAAATTCTACCTCGGGGAGAATCAGTCTCTTTCCCTATTACCCTGTAACTGGGACAGGTGGCAAGACAAAAGCCGCAGTGAACGCAGGTATCAATTAATTCTTGTTTCATTGGTTTTAAATGCTAAATTCCGCCGACAAAACGACCAGGACTCAGGATATTTTCCGGGTCAAACTGTTCTTTAATACGGCCCATAAGGACTAAAGCGTTCCCTGTATAGCCCCAGGGTTCCAGTTCTTGCTTGATAGTAGGGGGAGCTTCCAGAATGGTCAGGAAACCCCTATGTGCTTCACACAGGGAGCGCATTGCTTTAATATCTTCTTCATAGGTTTCCCCTTTTATAGTAAATTGTCCTAAACCATTATTTATCCCAATTATACCAAGACCGCGAGTATCTAGTTTCTGGAGCAAAGTCACGGCAGCAGAAGGTAATATACCTATTTTACAACAAATTGCTGTTTCTGAGGTGGGAACCCGACAACTACGAGCTAAGTCTTGCCATAATTCTGCCTCTGACTCCTTTTCCTCATATAAACTAACTTCTAGCCCTAACTCTTGCCCGAAGGAGGCCACTTTTGCCCCCTGTTCTTTAACACTAGCTGGGATACTTTGAAACCGGACCACTAAACCCATACCCTCTCCTAAAGATAATTTCTGCACCAACCCAGGAGAGAGAATGTCCCCAGCAGTGGGAGTTAAACCAGAAGTGACGAGAGTGTGTCGAAGAGAGGCTATTTTTTCCTTATCTCCCGTTAAAACAACAGTTCTGGAAGCGGTGGGGAGGGGATAAAGGCGAAAAGTTACTTGGGTTATGATTCCCAGAGTGCCATAGGAACCAGTAAACAACTTCATTAAATCGTAGCCAGCTACGTTTTTCACTACTCGTCCCCCAGCTTTAGCTATTTTACCGTCAGCCCGAACAAAAGACAGCCCTAAAACCAGGTCTCGAACCCCATCATAGCCAACCCGCCAACTACCAGTATCCCCTGTGGCTACTATACCCCCGATAGTAGCAGATTCGGGATAGGCTGGATCCAGGGGGAGAAATTGACCATACTGGGATAGGGTCTGCTGGAGGTCTGCTAATTTCACTCCTCCTTCCACCGTCACCGTCAAGTCATCAACAGCGTGTTCTACAACCCGGTTCAGTTTTGCAGTACTCACTAGGAGGTGGATTTGATTTTCAATTATACCCCCCCAACTGAGCTTGCTGCCCCTACCACAAGGAAGAACCTTCCAACCATGGTTTGCTGCTGCTTCCATAACGGTACCCAGGGCTGCTGCGTCCGGGGGATACACTAAATAAGCAGGGGGAGTAGGAGCAATAATTGTCCGATTAATCTGTTTTTGCCATTCAGTTTCCAGACTTTCCCAGTTTACCAGTTGGCAGTCGGGGGGCAGGAGATGTTCTAGTTCACTCATGAGGTTCCGGGGGGTAGGGTGGGCATTGCCCACCAAGAGCAGTGGTAGAGCAATAATTGTTCAATCCTGCTATAATAATTAAAAGTGGACTATCTTACTGTAGAGTATAACGCATCATGGCTTTTGATAGCACCTGTAAATTCATTGCCGAAAACTTTTCCCGGGACATAGCTACCTGGTTACTGGGAAAACCCGTTACTTTAACTAAGATAGAACCCTCAGAGCTATCCGTAGAACCGATTCGAGCGGATTCCTTAATCCTCCTACAGTCCAAAAAAGAAATTTTGCACATAGAATTCCAGGTAGATCCAAAACCAGATGTTCCCTTTAGAGAAGCAGACTATCGCTTGCGAATTCATCGAATTTTACCGGATAAGTCAGTGCGACAGATAGTGGTTTATCTGAGAAAATCCAATTCACCCCTAGTGTATCAAGATAGGTTCGAGATAGATGGAATGTGCCATCGTTATGAAGTGATAAGATTGTGGGAGTGTGACGTGGAACAATTTCTTGATTTACCAGGTTTATTGCCTTTTGCGGTACTCAGTCGTACAGAAAATCCCAAGGAAACACTTGCTACGGTTGCTCGCAAAATTGAGACTATATCTGAAGATAGAGAAAGAAGCAACATAACTTCCTCCACAGCTGTTTTGGCTGGTTTATTATATTCCAAGAACGTCATTACCCAGATATTGAGGCAAGACATTATGAAAGAATCGAGCATGTATCAAGCGATTAAGGAAGAAGGTTTTCAACAGGGAATCGAGCGGGGAATCCAACAAGGGATCCAACAGGGAATCCAACAGGGAATCGAGCGGGGAGTGTCCCGAGAGCGATCGCTCCTTCTAAGGCAGCTCAACCGTCGTCTTGGGGTAGTACCCCCAGAGTTAGTCTCCCAAGTCCAGACACTGTCTTTAGACAAACTGGAGGACTTGGGTGAAGCTTTGCTAGACTTTAGAGAGGAAGCTGATTTATACTCCTGGTTACAGTCTTTTGATCCGCGTCCAAAAAATTGACTTAGTTTGTCTAGAATTGTTAGAAATGCAGCAGTAGGAGGTAGCACACCTCCTAATATCTTCATAGCTTCCTCTGCTTTTTCCTTCTTCTCATTTTCATCACCAGTTTGGAATGCTTCTGCTAAATTACCTACCTTTTGTTGCGCGTAATTTTTGTCTTCCTCTTTTACACCGATAAAGTGGGCTAACCTTAGGTTAGCCCCAGTAAAATCGGCACTGCGGATATCACACTCCCTAAAATCAGCCTCCTCCAGGTGAGCATCCTTGAAAGACTGTTCACGAAGATTTAAGTGACGAAAATCCCGCGTTCCCCCTTCGTATCTCTGTAAAATTTCTCTAGCACTAGCTTTCATCTTCTCCTTCCTCTACAACTGGCCTACAGTCTCTGCGCCCTCTGCGCCTCTGCGGTTTATTATATAGCGCTAGGGGATGGTGGGCAATGCCCACCCTAAGGTGTTGGCGCGAGACCTTGCTAAATGCTATCAGGATCAATGTTCAACTCCCGTAATTTTTCAGCCAATCGTTCAGCCCTTTGGCGTTCTTCCTCAGCCCGTTGGCGCTCACGAGAAGCTCGTTCCCGTTCCTGTTCAGCCCGTTGGCGCTCTATTTCCGTATCTGTCAGAATCAAGTTATCTTCCCTGTCATACCACCGCAACCAAAGTCCTTCTATCTTTCGCAAACCTGTTTCATAGACACCTTCCCATAATCCTAATCCTAATTCCAGTTTTGGCATCCAGATTTTTGGCTCTGTTAAAGGTAACTCTTCATAGCGATGGTTATCATGAAAAAATGCTCGTAATGAACCTGTATCTCGATTAAACACCACGTAGTAAGGCACTTGCAAAATCTGCTCATACACTTCCCATTTGGTAGGTGCTTTGTCTTCCTGGCGGGTAGTTCTCCCTAAATCTTCCCCTTCTGTTCCTGGGGATAGTAACTCCACAACCACCATGGGGGGCACTTTCTCTTGCCACATTACGTAACTTAATCGTAATTCGGCGCTGTCATAAAAGCTCCTATCCCCTACCACTCCAAACCAGTCAGGGCGCTTATACCATTGAGTATGGGCTAAGTCATAATATAAGTTCAAATCACTACCACTAAAAACCTGTTCTGATAGGTAATGGGGTGGTTTGAAAGTACGGCGTAATAATTTCGGTTGAAAGTCATGAAATTCGTCAGGCAAACCAGGTTCCTCCGCGTCTTCGCTAGGTAAATCATACATTGTCGGCAGGAAGTTTGCATCAGTAAGGGATGAAGTTGGAACTTCTTTTGGCGATTGAATTGAAGTTTTCATAGTTTAGCAAGCCTAAATGATTTGTGCAAATATTCTGACATATGAGGGCGATTCCCTAATCTACTGAAATTTTCAGTGTAACCCCTTCACCTCCCAATTCTACCTCATGGATATTCAACTTATTCATTTCCAAGTCCAATCGTCGTCTAATTTTTTCCGGTGGCACCCCCAAAATATCAGCAATTTCCTGAATAGTGAGCTTCACATTCCCCAGTTTAATCTTCGTATTATTATCGAACTGCAACCGACCATTTTCCGCCCGCAGTTTACCTTCCACCCCTATATAAACGTCCCGTTCTTGAATCGCAGGAAAAGTAGCAAGAGCGCGCTGAATAAAATTCTTTTCATGAGTTTTCATCTTATCTAAACTCAACTGAGAAGTATTCACGATCGCCCCAATTTCTATTTCATTGGCGTTAATTTTCGGTTTAACAATCCTCGCTGTCTCTAAAATTTCTGTACTGCTGGTCTTCTGGGCGATATTATTAATTAATAACTCGTTCAATTCTTGCTCTTGTAACTGCACTTCCACGGAGTCTTGCTGCACTTCTAATTGTTGTTCTACTTGATGCTGAATTTTAGCTGTAACCTCTTCTGTTTCAGCGTCTTTAAAATAAAGAACTCTCTTTTCCTGGTTGGGTTTATTGCCCCTATAGCCAGTGGGTAAAGCAGTCAACTGAGACGAGTAGTAGCCAACAGCAAAGCTCCCCACTCCTATTCCTGCAAAAAAAAGAATTCCAATTAGTTTTTTAACCATGTTATAATCTAGTATATTGTTGTTCTTACTTTTATCTTATTATATTAACACACAATCTGGGTATTGTCTTGTACGCGCACAACCAGCTCCCCTACCTCCCTATATAGCAACCGCCAAGGCGATCATCGACCCCCAAGTGAGTTGGAAGTTGGAGCTAGTTTGACCAGAAATGTTCTAACCCGCTTTCTGACTGCAATTTAATTTGCATGGTACGTGAATTACGAGTAACTGGTAACTGGTAACTGTCAAGGTACGTGCTATACCCCTTCCAAAAGCTTTTGGGCTGCTGCCAACATATCAGGGGCAATATCCCCCAAATCTGTCCTATTTTGGAGATAGGTTTGGAGGGCAGTTAGAGGATCCACAGTCTGACCAACTCCTAACTCGGGTAAGCGAGGACGGGCTAACTGACTGACTAACTCGGGATGAATAGTATAGGTATGAGCTTTTTTGAGAGCTGCCCTGAGGACTGCCCCCCTCACTAAGTCTAACTGCTCAGAACGAATTTTGTAAATTAACCGCACCACCGCCCCTGCAATGTTTTGCTTCTCAATAGCTGCCAGAATAGCTTTCTCTGGTTGCTCCTTTGTAGAAACGTCCACCTCAATAGTACAGAAAGGACGCACCTGTATTGGACAAAACTCCCAGGACACCTTCCCCTTAGTCAACTCCACCAGCACAAACCCCTTTTCTTCCTTCTCCTCGCTAAAATCCACCCGTTCTATACTACCAGCGTAAACTACCGGGGGATTATTAGCTGGATTCAGGTTTTGGTGCTTGTGAACGTGACCCAAAGCTACATAATCAAATTCCGGGCGCAGGAGAAAAGAAATGGGAATAGTAAAGCCCTTCCCCACCGCTAAAAAGCGCTCCGCACCCAGTTGAGCACGATCTGCCATGAGGTGACCCAGGAAAACTGTGGGAATGTTGGGGTCCAGACGGCGAATTTCTCCTGCCAAAATCGGTTCCAGCCGTTTGAGCAATAACTCATTCACCTCACCCAGAGACAAACCTTCTGTTTGGGAACGAGTGAAGAGAGAAGAATGGTTCAACCAAGGGAGGGTCAAGACCTGTACTTCTCCATTGCTGGTAGAAATGGGGTGTACTTCCGGTTTGTCCCCCACAATAAATCCAGGTACTCCCAGGGTACGATAAATACAAAGACTGGCTCCCCCTTGCCCCTGAGAATGCTGGTCGTGGTTCCCAACCAGCAAAACAGCAGGAATATTAGCGTCGGCTAAGCGACGGAACTGGGCGGCAAAATGTTGGTGGACATAAGGAGGAGGAGTGCTGTCAGGAAAAGCGTCCCCCCCGAAGAGAACTAAGTCCACCGGGAGGGCGATCGCTCTGTCAATGCATTGCTGTAAACTACTGACAAAATCTTCCAGCCTAGTATTCCAACCCGTTTCCGGATTAATCCTACCATGGGAGAAACCACTGCCCAGGTGAATGTCTGAAAGGTGCAAAATCTTAATCATTTCTCACAGCTAGCACCAATTAGATGGAATAAATGCCGCATTGCCCAGTTTTGAGCATACCCCACAATTGCCAATACTTATCCTTTTCTCCCACAGTAATTTTCAGAGTTAGGGGTTCATCCCCAATATTACCGTAACCTTCGTCATGAAGGGAATTATAAATCAAATCGTACTCGTAAGCATAGGCCCAGCTTTCCGTTCGGGACCAAAAAGCGAGAGGATTAACTTGTAAGCGTCCTTGTCTGTCTCGTTCAAACACTGACGTCGTGGAGTTGGGAGTATTTCCAGTAATGGTCACCATAGCCTTCAGTTCTGTCAGTCCTCGTTGCAAAGGTCCGATTTTGGTGAGATAATGGAACTGTTGTCTGTCTCTTTCCCACAAAGCTGCACCATATTTTGCCTCAAAAGCTTTTCGAGAATTAAGACCGGATATTTGATAACTTCTCAAGTCCAAATTATAGATTGCTTTTGCTCGTTCTACCAGTTCTAAAGTCTGGGGAAAATGGTGCAGCGTATCTACGAATATCACTGGTACTGGTGGATCTGGTTGGATCTCCCGGTAGAGGAGATCAGTTATCACTAAATCGTCGATGTTAAAAGTACTAGTTTGAACTAGTCCAGTAGTAAAATTACTTACACACCAAGTCAGAATTTTTCTCTGATCGGCCTTCTCGAATTTACGATTGACGACATTTAAATCCAGGTTAGCAATCGATCTGGACGCCAGTGTGGAGTAGCGCATAATTGTCTGTCTCTACGCTGAATTATTGTTTCAACACCATCTATTATAAGATACCAGGGATCACACTGTCAAATCATCTTTTCTCGGTTTGTCATAAATCTTAATATTTTCTAGAGGTTCTAGTTTTCACTGTCTATAGAGGGCACGCAGCAGTTACGCAACTTTTTGCATCTGCTCCAATCTCAGGATCGGACGTCAGCACCAGCTACCGAGACGGATGAAAGTCCCTTGGTTTGTATTGATGGTCGGAAAGTCATCAAAACCCAAGAGCCATTGCCTCAAGTTGATTAGGTATCTTTGATTCGAGATCTTGAATGAATGATTTGATGTACCATGAAAGTGCTATTTGATAGTAATATTCTTGTAGCCGCAATGGTCGTTAATTTAGTGGGGGCCTCAAACCAGGGGATGATAGATACTTCACTGGTCAACTGTCATGGTACGTGAATGGTACTGTACTGACATTAGTTTCAGTAGGGTGGGCATTGCCCACCAGCCCGGGTGTGTAAATCACTGGTACCAGAATTAACAAGCCAATTAGTCAACCAGAGATATAGTGCCATGTGCCCTTTGTCCAACAATCACAGAGACATAGTCTCCCTATCAGACACTGAACAGAAGTGGTCTATCAGTGAAGCTAGTTACAACGAAGCGCCTTTGATTATTAGATACAATGAAACTGCCAAGAAATGGTTTGCACATCCTGAGCTTTCGATAAAGCTTGGTTTCGCCATACCCCTTAATAATCCAAATGAGGGTAGCCTCCCAGACCCAAAGGAGAATTCACATGTCGTGAGGTAGCAACAAGTTCAACCAGCCTCCAAGCATTAGTCCTTACTACGGGTAAAATGAAGGAGTTTATATTCTACATTAACCCAAGGGCAGAAATTGCCAGGATACAGCAACAAGTGTCAACACAAAAGAACCTAAATGGGATTCGTATAAGCAATTCACGCCAGTCTAACCAGAGCTAGTAGGATGGGCAATGAAACTTATCCTAAAACCCCCTTCTTGGTATCTTTGTCCTTGGCATTGCCCACTAAATCATTGTTGGTGGACAAAGTTGGGAGGTTGGGAGCATAAAATTGGGTAAATTTATCTTGCTCACCCTGCGGTATCTGATCTAAGGATATTACAGTGGGAGATTTGCTCTGGTTAGAGGAGGGGAGAGCACGCTTATCATCAGTCAGAAAACAGCTAAAACGGTTTCTTGAAATAGAGGTTGATTTATCAGTCATTAGGGCAGGAGGAGTATTTGATTGGTCTTATATATAATTTCAAATGAGCCAAACCGAAGGAAATTGATAAAATTGCCCCTGGTTAAAGCTCAATTATAACATAAGTTAGATTAAATATTTCTGAGTATTTATTGAGAGAGATGAACATTACAGGGAAAATAAGTGAATGGCTAGAAACCCGGTGGGTTACTCCTGCATATAGTGGTTGGGTATTGGGGGGAATTGCTCTCAGTTTTTTTGGCGCTGCGACGAATACCATGGCGGGATGGCTTTACGTTCTGAGTGGGATTATTTTAGCTTTGTTAGGATTAGGAGCTATTTTACCACCCCGATCCCTGCGCCAGTTAAAAATTCGCCGCCAACCCATCTCCACTGTATCTGTAGGGGATAGGTTGACGGTGGAACTGGAAGTGGAAAATCTCACTAACTTACCCCAAACCCTTCTCCAAGTCAGGGATATGCTCCCCTACGTCCTCGCTCCGCCCCAGTCAACCCCTATAGAAGTGATTCCACCCCAAAGCGTGCATCCCTGGGTTTACTCTGCTACCGCAGAACGGCGAGGTGTCTACCGATGGGATGAGGTACAGCTGAGAACGGGAGGACCCTTGGGACTGTTTTGGTGTCGAAGATATCGCCAAGTCAACGCTAAAGCGGTGGTTTATCCTCGGGTTTTGCCCCTCACTAATTGCCCTTTAGTGGATACTTTGGGCAAAGATGAAAGTACTCGACTCCAGAGCGATCGCCTCTATCAAGCAGCAACGGAAGGCATAACTAAGACCCTGCGTCCCTATCGTCAAGGAGACCCCACTCGTTTGATTCACTGGCGCACTAGCGCCCGTTTGGGGGCATTGCAAGTGCGAGAACTAGAAGTTATTACGGGGGGTCAAGAAATTATTATTTGCTTGGATAGTGGGGGAAGCTGGGAAGAAGAAGATTTTGAGCAAGCCGTAATTGCTGCTGGCTCTCTCTATGTTTATGCTGCTCGCTGTCAGCTGAATGTCCAACTTTGGACGGCAGCTACTGGTTTATTGCATGGCAATCGGGTTGTTTTAGAAGCTCTAGCAGCTACAAGTCCTGAAGAAGATAGTCAGGGAAATAATTTACCTTCTTTACCTTTGATTTGGTTAACTCAAAATCTCCCTAAACCTGATACTTTACCCGGTGGTAGTCGTTGGGTATTGTTTCCAAGAGCAGCATTTGACCTTAAGCAGCTCTTGGCAACTGTCAATACTGCTGGTTTGGTAATCAATGGGGAGCAACCCCTAGAAAGAGAATTGCAAAAACCAATTTAATTGTTAATCTTGTTTGAAGGAATCGAGCCATTCTTTGAGCTGTTCGGCAGCAATATCTTTGCCTCCCCAGCCAAAGGCAATGGCGATCGCCACAGCAATGCCTCCCACAAGCAAGCCAAAGGCTAAATTGACAATGTTCGGTGCAATACCCATTCGTTGCAATGCCATGGCACAACTGAAGGTAATAATGGCGATGCGAGCAGTTTGAGCGAGAATGTTGGACTGACGAGTACCAGAACTCTTAATCAGCTCGAATGCCCGATTGGCTAAGTATAAACCAATGGCAAAGACGATTAATCCTACCAATACTTGACCGGAAATTTGGAGAATTACCCCTACCACCATGGTCAGGGCATCGATTTCCAGGATATCCACCGCTGCAAGGGATGCCACTAACATAATAGCAGTCACAGCCAACACGCCAATCATTTCTGATGGTGTCCGACTGGGCAGGGCACTTTCATCTTTAGTTTCAGAACTAGGTAAAGATAACCCGAGCCATTGGTAGATATTGTTAAAGCCCATACTGGTGAGGATGTTGGTGACTAATTCCCCTAGATATTTTCCCCCTACATAAGCTAAAATCAAGATTGCCGTTGCGGCGAAAATCTTAGGTAGGATATTCAAAACCTGGTTGAGCATCTCGATGGCAGGTTCTGAAATTGCCTCAATTTGCAATTGATTCAAGGCAGCGATGGAGGTGGGAATTAAAATCAAGACATAGACAATTGCTCCCAGAATCTGGGAAAGAGATTGACGCCCAGCACTGGCAGTAAGTCCGAATTTTTCCCCAATCTGATCTGCTCCTGTAGCCGCTAAGAGGTTGGTGACAATGCGCTTTACTACTTGAGCCACAACCCAACCAATAGCACCGATAATCACTGCTCCTAAAACATTGGGCAGGATAGAGAGAATATCATCCACCAGATTCTGGAGCGGTTCTAAGGTGCCTTCTAACTGTAAGGTGCTCAGAATCGAGGGAAGGAAGAGGAGGAAGATGAACCAGTAGAGAGCGTTGCCAATGGTTTCGCTCAGGAGGAACTGGTTTTCTGCCCCAGTTTCTCCCATTTGCTGGTTCAAACGCTCATCCACTCGCAACAGGGATATAGCCCGTTTCAAGAGCATTTTGGTCACGGTTGCTAGCAACCAAGCTACTCCCAGCAGAATAGCTGCACCGCCAATCTGGGGTAAGAAGCTGGTTACTTGGTTGAGGAGGGAGTTGATGGGCTGGGAAACTGCATCCAGCTCCAAGGCGTTTAAAAAGGCTACCACCGCAAAGAGAAGGATCAGCCAATAGATTGTCTCTCCAATCCATTGCTCAATGGGGATGGAGTCATCTCCATCATGACCCGTAATCCAAGCGGCGATTTTGTTGTCTATATCGGTTCGGTTCAACAATCCGATAGCAATACTTTTGGCGATCCATGCAACGATCCAACCTATGACGAGGATCAGCAGGGCTTTCCCCAAACCCAGTAGGGAGTCACCGAGATTTCCACCCAATGCTGAGAGCATTTCGGACAGAAATTCAGGCTTGCTCTCTGTTTGTGCTTGGGCTAAGATTAATGGCAGTTGGCTAATTATTGGTGTCATAGCTCATTCAGTTAACAAATCTAGTTTGGATTCTACAGGTAAAGATGGAATTGGCAATAGGTGGTGTAAATTATTTTTCTTTTTCTCAAGAATTATCAAGGAAGTTTTAATCTTTTTGCCACTACCTGGACTAAAAAAATATTTATACTAAATAAATTTATTATGTTAAACAATATATTGCATATAACATAAAAAAGGCTTCCAACTGCAACGACTTAAATTTCTTTCAGTAAAATTTGTAAAGCTTCTTTCATTTCTTCTTGGGTAGTTGTGGCTGTACCAAACTTACGCACTACAATGCTAGCAGCTAAATTGCCCAAGACAGCTCCTTCCCAAAAAGATGCCCCAGCACATAAACTCAAGGTTAAGGCTGCTACTACAGTATCTCCAGCTCCAGTCACATCAAAAACATTTGTGCGGTTAAAGGCAGGAATGTGGGAGTGTTGAATTGATCCGGATTCATGAGAAAATAAACTCATTCCCTCCTCTCCTCTTGTAATCAAAATGTGCTGTGCTTGAGTTAATTGGAGTAAATCTCGTCCCCCTTGGAGCAAGGATTGATTATCTTTAATGGAATATCCTACTGCTTGTTCTGCTTCCGGGAGATTGGGAGTAAATATGGTAGCTCCAGTATAGCGGTGCAAATCTTTTTGCGCGTCTACCAGGATTCGGTGGTGAGATAATCCTGCCCGAATCGTTGGTTCCGTCAACACCCCATCTCCATAATCGGAGCAAACCACGGCATTTACTGTTGCTAATTCACTCCTAATATAGGATTCTAAGGATTTTTGGATATCTAAATCTGGTACTTCGTCTGATTTTCTGTCTACTCTGACGATTTGTTGAGTTACAGACTGGCGAGCATGACCTGCTATTCTCGTTTTCGTTACTGTTGGTTGATTTGGATTGATGACGATTCCCTTTGTATCAATTCCAGCTGCTGCAAAAATATTCAGTAATGCCTCTCCTTGGATATCTTTCCCAATTATACCAGCTACTTTGACCTGTCCTCCCAATTTAGCTAGATTATAAACTGCATTTGCTCCACCACCGGGGATTTGTTCTGTCTGTTCGTGACGTAGAATTAAGACGGGGGCTTCCCGGGAAATCCGCTCTACTTCCCCTGTGAGAAATTCATCTAAGGTTAGATCGCCGATAACTAAGATTTTAGCTGAGGAGAAGCGATGGATAAGTTGAAATAATCTCTCGGCTGAGGAAGCTAGTTGGTTGGGGAAGGGGTTTGGTTTAGTCATTATTTTGAGTAATGTTTCACGCAGAGGCGCAGAGGCGCAGAGGTAGGGTGGGCAATGCCCACCTCAGCTATAATAACGCTTAAAGCGAGGATCCCAGTAGTCTTTTTTCCGCCTGTTGCAGTCTTCACAAAGGGTTTGTAAGTTGCTCATGTCGTTACTTCCTCCTTTGGCTAAGGGGATAATATGGTCTATATTTAGGGTTGTTTGTCTGTTGGTTTTACCGCAGCTTCGACATTGATATTTATTGCGCTCAAACACATATTCTCTCACCGCTGATGGTATGGGTATTCTGGGGGTTTTAGTTACCATTTTCATTATATTCTCAGATGAATGTTTCAACCCGCCTTAGGCGATCGCCCGCGAATAAATTGCGAGCTAGTAGGTAAAACCCCAATCGGGTTCTTATTTCAAGATACAGTATTACCGCGCGCGCGCAGCGCCACTTGGTGAGATAAAATCTCTTTGAAAAAAATTCGGTTTTAGCTACCATTTTCATTCAGGAAGCGACGTATATCATCTAAGGAGGATTCCTGTTCTTCCGGTTCTTCTTCATCATAGCATGTTTCAATGGCAAATTGAATTTTCAATTTTCCTTTTCTCCAACCTCCACCACTTTGCTGAAGTCCTTCACAGTCTGGCTCACCAAACAAATTAGTATGAGAATGCATTGGAACACATGTGCTCTCAAAGTATTGACGAACAGATTCCCAAAGGTAGTGGTTATATAGTTTGTTGAAAGCTTGCCTTAATTGACTAACTTTGTAGGTATATTCTCCCAAAGAGATGACCTCCTCATCTTTTAAGATGAATGTTTCAACGCGCTGCGCTTTGTTATTATCCTGGGTATCGCTCATATTTCACTCTTTTATTTACTATAGTTGGTAATGATAACATAACGGTTGGTTTTGAAGGGCGATCGCTAGCACCCTCCGCGAATAAATTGCTGATTCATAGGTCAAACCGCTACATACCCTTGTCACTCCAGGAACGACGAATATCATCTAGAGGTTCCGACTCTTCCTCATCACAGGAGTATTCAATGGTAAATTTCATTTTCAATGTACCTTTTTTCTAACCTCCACCACTTTGATGGAGTATTTCACAATCAAGACCATGTGTCATCGTTATCTGTATTACCGATGATTTCTCGCTCTATTTTGATTCCTCTATTTGACAATGTATCAATAACAGATAAGATACTGCTTTTTGTAATTTATCAAGTTTGGACGTCTTTTTCATTACATTTTAACACATCAAAGTTTTGAGTTGGTTTCTTATCCTTGTTTTCACTCATATTTTTCTCCTTATGAGGTTGAGGTTGGCAATTCTAACATATTGATTGGTTTGAGGGTGCGATCGCTCTACAAAACGAGGAATGAAGATGGAAACCCTGTAGGGGTTTAATAATGTAGCTGTAGCCCGCAATTCATTCGCAGGCGATTGTCATTACAAGGAACGACGAATATCATCTAAAGGGGATTCTAACTCTTCTGGTTTTTCCTCATCATCCCATGTTTCCAGGATAAATTTTATCTTAAATTTACCTTTTTTCCAACCTCCATCACTTTGCTGGAGGATAGAACAATCTATTCCCCGCAATAAATTAAGATAATCTTCATATTTCCCTGTATCTCCGATGATTTGTCGCTCTATTTTAATTCCTCTATTTGACAACATTTCACTAATTTTCTTGCATAATTCTTTGTCATGTACTGCGTTCCTCAATTTAATAATTTTGTAGGTATCTTCTCCAAAACAAATGACGTCGCCTTCATCACATTCTAACAAATCAAAGGTTTGAGTTGGTTTCTTATCCTTGTTTTCGCTCATGCTTATCTCCTTAATTTACATTTATTATAGTAGGGCGGTGTTTTCCCGTTCCTATGTTTGGTTATGATAACATATCAGACTCGTTTTGGTGGGCAATTTGGTGGGCAATGCCCACCCTACAGCTCGTTTTGGTAGGCAATGCCCACCCTACAGCTTCTCCCCCCTTGTTAAGGGGGGCTGGGGGGGATCGAAATTCGGTGCGTTACGAACGCACCCTACAAATGGGTTTTAGCTACCATTTTCACTCTAAGGAGCGACGAATATCATCTAAAGGGGATTCTGACTTTTCTGGTTTTTCCTCATCATCCCATGTTTCCAGGGTAATTTTCATTTTAAATTTGCATTTTTTCCAACCTCCACCACTTTGCTGGAGGATTTCAAAATCGAAACCGCGCAATAAATTAAGATAATATTCACTGCTATTTGTAATACCGATGATTTTGGGATCTATTTCAATTCCTTGCTTTGACAACATGTCAAAAATCTGCCGACAAAAATTTATGTTATATACTGCTGCCCTCAATTTAGCAATTTTGTAGATATTTTCTTCTCCAAAACAAATGACGTCGTCTTCATCACAGTCAAACAAATCAAAGGTTTGAGTTGGTTTCTTATTCTTGTTTTCACTCATGCTTATCTCCTTGATTTACAGGTAGGGCGGTGTTTTCCCGTCCCTACCTTTGGTTATTATAACAGATGTTGCCCTACAGCTCCAAGGCTGGTAATTGATGTTGGTACAATTCCAGAGCTTGTAAAGACTGATTAATTCCCTCCACCGCACCATTATAGGCGGCTACTTTATCTTTTAAATCAGCCTGCAACTGTTCATTGCGCCGAATCTTTTCCTCTGCTTCCTCCTCCAAAGTAGACTCTAAGTAAGCACGAGCATGACTATATTGTTGTAAGATAGCATCCCTTTGTTCCTCCGCTATAGGTAATAAGTGAGTTTTCAAGGTTTGATTAATGGTTTGGCGGAAATGGCGACGAATAGTAGCGGATATCTTGGGTTCAAAATCCAGCTTTAATAATTGACGAATGGCGGGTTCCGCTTCTATCATGGTTTCGCAATCGTAACCTTGAGATGTCTGTTGTAAAGTTTGCCGTAATTGATAAATGGAAAAAGTTCCTTCATCGTAAAACCGAGGACTTTCCCTCACGTATCTGTCGCACTCTGTTCGCGCTTCGCTCATTAAAGCCAATTTCACTTGCTCTTCCAACCGTTCCAATTGTTTTTCAATTCCCCCCTCATTTCCCAAGAGGCGATATAATTTGCTGCAATATTCCTCCTGACGCACTCGGTGCATTAACCGTTGAAAGAAGCTGGAAACTAGAACCTGCACACTCTCCACCAACACTTCTTCTAAGTCATTGGCGAGATAATAGAATGCCTCTACTAAGACAGCCAGTAAAGGAGCGGTAGCATTGCGAGGATGACTGCTGGTGGCGCGACTATAAGCATGAGCAACGGAGAAGGATTGAATTAACTTATCCAGACGATTGACTAACTGCCCTTTTAATTGCTGAAAATCGGCTTCAAATGCAGTATCCTCCCCCGCTACTACAGAATTCACTTCAGCCTCAATATGCTGGCGAAATGCTGCCCCCACTCCTTGTAACTCCTGGTTGAGGAGGGCTAATTCCTGAGCCTTCATTTGCTCTATTTCCCGAGGTTGGCTATCTAATTCCCGGTATTGAGCGAGATAATATTGCCGTAGAGCTATGCAGAGGGGTTGGAGTTCATCGGCTAAACTGGCAAATAGCTGGGGACGTTTTTCTTCCGTCAGATAGCGGCTGATAGCGCGGCGAAATTCCTGAATGCCACTGTCTGCAATTAACTGTTCCTGGAGGGGAACACCCCACTCTTGGAGAATTCTGACATAGTTCTCGTTGGGGGTTTGGTAACCATTGACGGAAACTTTAAAGTTAGTGCGAGTCAGTTTCCCGGAGTTAGCACAGTAATTGTTAAACTCGCTCACAAATTGGGGGGTTTCTTCTTCTCCCCCTAAACCTTTCACACTCTCAGCAAAAATAGAGTCCAAACCAAATCTATCTCCAGGGCTGGTATATTTAAGCTGACTGCCATAGAAACCCAGCAAACCGCTAGTTTGATAAACCCGAGGAGTATCCCGAAACTCAGTTTTAATCAGATGCTCCAGTCTTTGACGCAGTTGAGCATTGTACCAAGTTTCGTCAATGCGGTTAAAGACATAAAAGACTCGCTCCCCAATACCCACATTAGAGCGCATTTTTTCTAGCAACTCGGTTTCTTCCCGAGTCATATCCCCCGCAGCAGCTGGTTTGAGCACACAAATAACTGCGGAAGTTTCAGGAGCTTCGATTTTGCTGTAGGTTAGTTCTGCATCCTTCTCCACGGGAGCATCGATTCCTGGCATATCCACCAAAACATTGCCATCCTCTAATAAAGGGTGATGACAGTAATATTGCAACCGCTTGAGAACAGCACTATTGCTCCCCCGACGAGCGTAACTTGCTGCTTCAGACAGGTTGGAGAAATTCAACTGCTCCATTGAGTAGGTTTTATTCATGGTAGGATGGAGGCGATCCCGGTTCTGGTCATATCCTGTCAAAAGTAGCTGGAGAGCTTTAGCTTGTTTAGCTTGCTCCGACTTGCTCTCACCACCTTGAATCTCAATAATGGTATCACAAGCTTCCTGGAGCAGCTCCCTAGCTTCCTCACTGGTGATCCTATCTGGTATTGTCAATTCTAACCGCTGACAGAGGGCGATCCCTTGTGCAGAAACTTCCTTTTCACTCAAGAAAGTCAGCACCACCCTTTCCTCTTCTTCCTGGGAAGCATATTCAATATAACATTCCGTTCCCGTAGCATGACCCTCCGCACTATAAAGCAGTTCTCGCTCCAGTAGCCCATTGATAAGCATAGACTTCCCAGCACTAAAAGCACCCCCGAAGACAATTTCAAATTTAGGAGAAACCACCTTACGGAGTGCCGTTTCTATAGCAGTAGTATCCTGCTGCATTCTCAAAGATGGTTCTTGATCCAGCAGCTCCAGCAAATTATTCACCCAATTTTGCAGATTTTCCCACTGAGATAATGCTTCACCCATATCCACCATTAGTCACTTGTTCATAATAAGTCTACCTCCTCCCCCTCTCCGCGCCTCTGCGCCTCTGCGTGAAACTTACCTTCTCACCCTATCCTGAAACTGTCCCCACAACCGTTTCAGACGCAAATCCAGGGAAAAACCGCGACGAGTTTGGACTACAATGGTTTCCCCAATGCGATCGTGTAAAGCTTGGTTCAGCTCCTCGTCGGTAAAAGCAACGCCACAGTCAGCTAATAAAGGAGAAATCAAAAGTAGCATCGTCATACCATTATGAAAATTGATACTCAAACCCATCGCCCCTAATAAAGCAGCAAAACCCACTATCCCCTCCCGTTTAGCTAAAGATACCAATCCAGGAACCCGATTAAACCGAGAGTCAATCGCCTTCATATCTAACGCCCAACGCCCCAGACTCTGACCTTTATTTCTTTCCACCACCACCACCCGTAACAGCAGCCAACCGAGGATAAACAGCAACCAGAAGGGGGCAAAACCTAGGGCAGAAAATAGGGAAACGGTAGTAAAATCGATGGCAAAAGCACCTATTCTCCTAGAATAGGGAACTTTAGGCAAGCTTCGTCTCGTTGGCTTATTTGTATATTCGTACATTGAGGTTAAATTGTCCATTGTTTTATTTTATCTTAATGGGTAGTTTCGCGCAAAGCCGCAAAGACGCCAAGGGAAAAGTTAGCTATATTATAAGTAATCACCATGGTAGGTAGAAATAAAGATGAGATTCATTAGTCCCAAAACCGACTTTGCTTTCAAAAAAATCTTTGGCTCCGAACAAAGTAAAGATATCCTCATTAGCTTCCTCAATGCTATGATATACTCGGAGGAAGATAAAATCCAGGATTTGGAGATAATCGATCCCTATAATGCTGCCAGTGTGGTAGACTTAAAGGATAGCTACTTAGACGTAAAGGCAGTACTGAATGATAACACTACGGTTATTATTGAAATGCAGGTTTCCAACGTGGAAGCTTTCCACAAACGAGTCATCTATAATTTAAGCAAAACCTACACCAACCAGCTAGAGTCAGGAGTGGGATATTTGCAACTCAGCCCGGTCATTGCTTTAACCATAACGGATTTTAAGATGTTTGCCGAAACCGAAAAAGTTATCACCCGTTTCTCTTTTATAGAACAAGAAAAAGGGTTTATTTATCGAGATGACGAGCTGGAAATGGTGTTCGTGGAACTGCCTAAATTTAACAAAAAACTGGAAGAGTTAGAAACTATAACCGATAAGTGGATCTATTTTCTCAAACAAGCTCCCAGTTTAGAAGTAATACCGGAAACCATGGAAAACATACCGGAACTAAAGAAAGCACTGGAAATAGCACAACGGGCACAGTTAAGCCCTAAAGAATCGGAAAGACTCCACAAACAAGAGGTATTTTTTCAAGACCAAAAGGGGGTGGGAATAAAAGCACGACGGGAAGGACTAGAAGAAGGACGAAAAGAAGGACGAAAAGAAGGACGAAAAGAAGGACGAAAAGAAGGACAACTTCTGGGGGAAAGGAAAATAATCTTCCGTCAGCTACAGCGACGTTTTGGTAAACTTGAAGAGGAGGCAATCACCTTGATAGAAAAATTATCCCCAGAAAACTTAGAACTTCTCGGCGAGGTAATTTTTGATTTCAATGGATCTGATGATTTGTTCAATTACCTGCAACGCCATTTGTAAAGAAATGTAATATGGAGGGGTCCAACAATCGCTGAAATGACCCCCCTCATATTTGGTGCTCTATAATGCACTCATAACGGGGGTTTCGGCACCAGACTCTTTTGACTCGCTCAAAAGTTGAATTAATGGAAACATTGTTATCCCTAACGCTAACAAAGGAGAAACTTCCAGCTTTTGACTCGCTCAAAAGTTGAATGAAGTGAAAAAAATACATTCCTCTGGTTGCTTAGAGATGTTCTGGGCGATCGGGGGTATTTTATTGCAGTTATCAGCTTTGTAGTGAGAATTAGTAGGGTGGGCATTGCCCACCAACAAGGGTATCTAGGCGCGCGCCGCAAAGCAGATCCCTGCCCGATCGCCTCTCGCTTAGGATTTCAAACAACCTGTACCCCTTGCCCTGTAAGTTTTTTAGTCATTTAGCACCCAATTTAAGATGGTTTGTCGAGTTACCAGTACTCCTTTGCGGGGCGTAGAGCGCGAAACTTCAAACCAAATCAGGGGTTTTACAACTTAGTCCGCAATTCAGGTTAAGGGCGATAGGATAATTTGCGGCGTTGGTGGGCGATGCCCACCCTACGAGCTGAAGGGGTTTTACAACTTAGCTCGCAATTCATTCCCGGGGGAGAGGATGGTTTATTGGGAAGATGGGCGATGCCTACAAACTCTGATTCCCCCGCCCTGCGGGCACCCTCCGTCACCCCCCTTATCAAGGGGGGATCGGGGGGATCAAGGGGGGATCCAAAATATCGGGAGGCTGAGAGGGACAAATTCCTAAGAGAAGTTAAAGATAAGACCGCTTAGTCGGGGATCAACATAATATCGAAACAATACCGAGGATTATTGTTTCAAGCTATCAAACCAGAGGAAAATCCATGACAATAGCCGTAGCTAAAGAGGTCCAAACAGGTCAAGAACCTAAAATGGAACCCAAAAAAGCGAAAAAAATCGGCATCCCGAAAGAAATCTACCCCGATGAACGGCGGGTAGCCGCCACCCCAGACACAGTGAAAAAGCTACAGAAGCTGGGGTTTGAAGTGCTCATTGAATCCGGTGCAGGGGAGGCAGCTAATTTTCAGAATCGTGCCTACTCCGAAGCAGGCTGTGAAATCATTACCAACACGGAAACTCTCTGGCAAGAAGCTGATATCCTGCTGAAAGTCCGTGCTCCCCAAATGCACCCAACTCTAGGGAAGCACGAAGCAGAATTGCTGAAGAGCAACCACACCCTAATCAGTTTTATCTGGCCAGGTCAAAATCAAGAATTGCTCGACAAACTGGCTGCCACCAATGCCTCAGTTCTAGCTATGGACGCGGTGCCGCGAATCAGCCGCGCCCAAAAGCTGGATGCTCTCAGTTCCATGGCCAATATTGCTGGCTATCGGGCTGTAATTGAAGCTGCTAATAACTTCGGTCGCTTCTTCACTGGACAAATTACTGCTGCGGGGAAAGTGCCCCCGGCTAAAGTGATGGTCATCGGTGCTGGTGTTGCGGGACTGGCTGCCATCGGCGCTGCTAGAAGTCTAGGAGCCATTGTCCGTGCTTTCGATACCCGTCCCGTGGTGAAGGAGCAGGTGGAAAGTCTCGGAGCAGAATTCTTGGAATTGAATTTCCAAGAAGACGGCAGCGGACAGGGGGGCTATGCCAAGGTGATGAGCAAGGAATTTATCGCAGCGGAAATCGCTTTGTTTGCTCAACAAGCCAAAGAAGTGGATATCATCATCACCACAGCCCTCATTCCCGGTAAAAAAGCGCCCCTGCTCATTACCGAAGAAATGGTTAAGAGCATGAAAGAAGGTTCGGTGGTTGTAGATCTAGCCGCAGAACAGGGAGGCAATTGTGCTGTTACCAAGCCCAATGATATCTACCGCTACAAAGGAGTGACCATCATTGGTTTGACTGATTTACCTTCCCGAATGGCCACTCAAGCGAGCCAACTTTACGGCAGCAATCTTTGCCATTTGCTCACAGATATGGGGGGTTCAGAGAATTACAAAATTGACCTGGAAGATGAGGTGATTCGGGGCGCTTTAGTACTCCACGAAGGGAAAATCACCTGGCCACCACCCCAGCTTTCTCAGCCAGCACCGCAACCAGCAGCCTCCTCCCAACCCAAGGTTCCTACACCGAAGGAAGAGTCAGCCACCACAAAATCCAAAGCCAACACAGGTTTGTTATGGATACTTTTGGCAGGAAGTGCTCTGTTTGCTCTAGGAGTGGGAGCGCCCAGTTCCTTCCTATCTCACTTCACCGTGTTTGTCCTGGCCTGCTTTGTGGGCTGGCAAGTAATCTGGAACGTCTCCCCAGCCCTTCATACACCATTAATGAGTGTCACCAATGCCATCAGTGGCATCATAATAATAGGTGGTATGGTTCAGATTTCAGGAGCATCCACTTCACCCACCACTATCCTAGGAGCGATCGCTGTTTTGGTGGGGACAATTAACATTTCTGGCGGCTTCCTCGTTACTCAAAGAATGCTCAAAATGTTCCGCAAATGACTTTTTTATGTTAAGCAGACATAAGGTTGATATCTGTATTCATCTGCTCCCGCCAAAGGCGGTTGCTTGCGCTTTGCTTGCGCTTTGCTTCGCAATCATCTGCGGGACGCCAAGGGCGGGACGCCAAGGGCGGTTGCTTCGCAAAGTTTCGCAATCAAACAAAAAACCAACAACAAAAATATGTCCAACAACCTGCTGACAGTCGCTTATATTGCGGCTAGCGCTTTATTTATTCTCAGCCTTGGGGGATTATCTAATCAAGAAACTGCTCGTCAAGGCAATATCTTTGGTATTATCGGTATGGCGATCGCCTTTATCGCTACAGCCCTAAGTTCCCAGGTAACTGGATATGGGTTGCTCTTAACCGTTATCTTACCCGGAGCCATAGTAGGAGCTATCCTTGCAGCTCGGGTAGCCATGACTTCCATGCCGGAATTAGTAGCAATTTTGCACAGTTTTGTCGGTCTTGCTGCGGTTTTGGTAGGTTTTGCCAATTACCTCTCTCCCGATCCTGAGTTAGTGGGATCTGAGGCAACAATTCACGAAATTGAAATCTTTGTCGGCATATTTATCGGTGCCATTACCTTTACTGGTTCCGTCATCGCCTTTGGGAAGCTGCGAGGCATAATCGGCAGCAAACCCTTAGTCCTGCCAGCCCGCCACTTACTCAATATTGCCATGGTGGTGGCTTGTGTTTGGTTAGGAGTTCAGTTCATGGAGGGGGCAACCTTTTGGGAAGACTTCCAAATCTCCCAAAACTCTGTTCCTTTCCTAACCCAGGAAGGACTGCAACCCCTATTAATTATGACCGCCATAGCCTTTGTATTGGGAATGCATTTGGTGGCAGCTATTGGTGGAGCGGATATGCCCGTAGTCATCTCCATGCTCAACAGCTATTCCGGTTGGGCTGCCGCAGCGGCTGGTTTTATGCTCTCCAACGACCTGCTGATTATCACTGGAGCGCTGGTGGGTAGCAGCGGAGCAATTCTGAGCTACATTATGTGTCGAGCCATGAACCGCTCTTTCATCAGCGTGATTTTAGGTGGTTTCGGTGAAGGAGCAGGAACCCCTTCCGTTGGAGCAAAACCTGCGGGGGAAGCCACAGCAACAAATGTAGAGGAAGTAGCTCAATTGTTGCTGGATGCCAAGAGCGTTATTATCGTACCTGGCTACGGTATGGCAGCAGCTCAAGCCCAACACCCAGTGTCAGAAATCACCAAATTTCTCCGGGAGCGCAAGAAAAATGTTCGTTTTGGCATCCATCCGGTAGCAGGTCGCATGCCCGGACACATGAATGTCCTCCTGGCTGAGGCAAATGTGCCCTACGACATCGTTTTGGAAATGGAAGAGATCAATGAAGACTTCTCCGAAACTGATGTAGTGTTAGTCATTGGCGCCAACGATACTGTTAATCCCAGCGCCTTGGAAGATCCTACCAGTCAAATCGCCGGTATGCCAGTGCTGGAAGTTTGGAACGCTGTCAATGTAGTAGTCATGAAGCGCAGTCTTGCCAGTGGCTATGCTGGAGTAGACAATCCCCTCTTCTACAAGGAAAATACCCAAATGCTCTTTGGGGATGCCAAGCAAAACGTTGCCGCTATCCAGAGTAAGCTGGTAGAGTCTGCGGCACCAATGATTACGACAGAAAAAGTCTTGGTGAAATAGAGTCAAGCTTTATACCGAGTTGCTGGTCATTCAGAGAAGGTGTGGCGCAGTTTTATTTGTAGGGGCGGGGTTTTCCCGCCCGCATAGCTTGCGTGACCCTGGCTTTGCCCGGATCCGGCGCGCCCCCGCGCCAGCCCGCCATATAGAGTCATTTATAAATTTTCTTTTTGATCGCAACTTGGTATTACAGACAAAAATTTCTATAATAGCCCTAGGCTAGGGCCTAGGGCATTAATAACCGTGATGCAAAGCTTTCAGGACATTGCTATAACTAACATTAGTACTGGTAACTGTCAAGATAACTGCTAACTGCTATTTATGATGGTCATTGCAGCTTCAGATTTTTTTATGTGAGTTTTTGTTAACGCAGAATTCAGTCGGCGGCTTTGCCACCGACTGAATTATTGACAATTTAATTGCTACAAGCATGCCAACATCTGTCTTCACAATCATGCCAGCATCCGCTTTGCCCACCTCTTACCATCGGCTCATTAAAAAGATACTGATAATATTCTTTTGTTTTCTCAAAAGAATCAATTAAAGCTTTTTCGTCATCAGCCCCTCTAAGCCCAAAATAAGGATAGTGATGAAAATAACCGCCAAATATGTTTTCGCTGTCCTTGCAATAAGCGCGTGTATCCAAAATGTGGTAGTGCCACATGGTGTCCATAATCTTGTTATGGAAAATTGAATAATGCGGATGCGGATAATTAAAGCAAAGGGTTAAGTACCTCTTATACTCTATTTCTGCGTCTTCACATTGTTCGTTGCTCCACCCAATGCTCTCTTTAGGGTCATTCATTTTCATTTTGACCATTTCAAGATCAATGGCGGCCACTTTGCGGTAGATGCCTTTGCTGATCAAAAAATCAATGCGCTCTTGGCTAATTGGATTGGGCATTGTCAATGCCGTTTCTCCGATTTTGGTTCTATTTTCTGTAATTGTTTGCATAAATCCCTCCTTTTAGGTGAAAAAATTTGGATTGGAAATCCAAAAACGCTTCAAAAATCTATCTTTGTTGCCTTTTATTTCAGTCCTTCCATGCAATATTTTACCATTATCAATTAATAATACATCTTTGGGCTGAAGTAAAATCTTTTGCGTTTTTATATTTGCTATGGTGGAACGGAATCTTGCTAAAAGTTCTTGGTCTGCTTTTTCCAGATTCTCCTTTACCAGCCAAAAAGAATAATAACATCTGTACTTTCCTTTAACTTTATTTAACAAAGGATGGCTGTCTTTGTCATCGTCAAATATTTTGTGTTCATACAAATGGATTGATGCCAATTGCTCTTTCTCTTGCTCTGTGAATTTTTCAAGCACATCTTCAATATCTAGAAAGACACTATATCCGCCTTCGCTAGACTGTTTTATGCAATGTCAAGCGATAATATCGACTTTGTGGTGGTCAGTGTGAAAATCCAATTCTTTTGACGAGGTAACCAAGGCTTTGCTATTGGTGTTTATCTTTACATCTGTTACTTGTATTATGTTGCCCAATGACTCTAATAAACTTCTCAAATTTTCCCTAGAAATATCCCGAAGATAAACATAGCCATTTGTGCGAAGCTGGGATAGATCTGGACTACCATCGCCGGTAGTTTTTCTCCTAGTGCTTTTGGTTTGTACGATCTGCATGGTTAACTAACTTTGTTATTATTTTTTTATTATTTTGAGCTTAAGCATGTTATTTTATCCTCCGCCAACAATTGTAACTATTTCCAGGCGATCGCCCTTTTCCACCTGAGTATGGGACCAATATTGTCGATGAAGGATTTCTCCATTGTATTCTACAGCCACTAAACGGGGATTTAATTGGAGTTGTGTTAGAAGTTGGGGCAATGTAGTGTTAGCAGAACAGGTAAACTGTTCCCCATTCACTTGAATACTAATATTAGACATAAGCTTGAGAAACTTGGCTTGCTTCCAGACGCCGGAGAGTGTGCTTTCTGGTTAGCTGGGAGATAAAATATTGAGTGACGAGAGTCGGTTGCTCTGCCTGCATGATAGCGCGAACTACAGCTATTCGTTCCGCTCCCGCCCCAAGAACTTCATGAAAATTATTCGGATCGATCCCCCCAATGGCAAACCAGGGAATGGGGCAATTTTGGGCAAGGGTGACGTACTCCAAACCAGCGGCAGGTTTGGATTGCTTGGTGGGGGTTTCGTACACCGGACCGACGCCAATATAATCGGCTCCTTGGGCGATCGCCCGTTCCATCTCTTCCGGGTTTGTAGTGGAACGACCAATTATTTTTTGCCCACCCAATAACTGCCTTGCTAGGGAAATGGGTATATCTTGCTGCCCTAAATGAACTCCATCTGCATTGACTGCCAGAGCTAAATCTACCCGATCGTTCATAATAAACAATGCTTCGTAATGATGGCACAACTGACATAGTTCCTGCCCGTTAACGAGACGCTGTGCATCGTCGGTATCCTTATCTCGATATTGAACCAGTTTCAATCCTCCTTGCAGTGCTGCTTCCACTGTAGGTAATAATTGTGGCGAAGGAGAGGTTACCAAATAAAGACGACACTGCTCAAGTTGCTGATGACGGTGATTGCTCAATAAATTGCTTTCGAGAGTATAGACTTCATAGCGCATCTGCTTAAAAGCAGAACCCATCTCAGGTTGACATAGTTTGCCATATTCTTCTAATACCCGCAGCGCTTCTTGAACGCGGCATAAATTAGCCTGCAATAATGCTTCGATGCTGCTCCGTTCCTTTTCTTGAGGATGGGAGAGTGTGGTACCTGGATCCCCCGGAGTATCTCTTGCTTGCCGCAATGGTGGGGTATGCCACCTGGCTAACTCTTGTCGCCATTGCTTACACTGGTTGGCCAATTGGCTATTATTAAGCCCGAATCGGCACCATTCTTCAATAATGCGCAGTCCTTCTCTGGCTCGATCTAAATTAGCATCTAAGATGCGGTAAATCGCTTGCTCTTGCCCTCTACTTTGGGTCATGGTCAAAAACTATAGTATTTCCCCAACAATAAATGGTTATCTACCCCCTTTGCGTCTTTGTGGGCGCACAACTTGCGCCCCTACGTGCGGGAAACACGACAGAGCTGCTCTGGTTTGGTGGGCAATAAAGAATTTACTCTCATTATAGGCTACCAAACGTTGTCCCAATTGCCCACCCTACGAACTGACGTAAAGGGTAAAATTCATCAAACGCGCGGGAGACTCCACCCGTAGGATGCTAAGAAGTCGTAGGATGCGTTACTAGCCGTAAGTAGTAGCAACAATACAAACTTTGTTGGCGTAACGCATCGTACGTAGCAGCATCCTAAATTAAATGGGTTAGCGTAACGCATCCTACGCATAGCGGGGTGGAGAGGGATAGCGCGCCCAAAACCTTAACCCAAAATTAACCAGTCAAATAACCCACACTCACATTTTGTGAGTTAGAATATAAAAACCAGCAAGAACGTTAGTCGAAAAATGGTTCAACGCGCCTTCAAATATAGGTTTTACCCTGATTCGGACCAAGAGCTGCTTTTGCGTCGAACGATGGGATGCGTTCGCTTGGTTTTCAATAAAGCGCTGGCGGCGAGAACAGAAGGGTGGTATGAGAGGCAGGAGAGAATCGGATACAAACAAACATCCTCAATGCTTACTGGTTGGAAAAAACAAGAAGAGTTGACTTTTCTAAATGATGTTAGCTCTGTTCCTCTTCAACAAGCTCTGCGCCATTTGCAAACTGCGTTTACTAACTTCTGGTCAAAGCACGCTAAGTATCCAAACTTTAAGAAAAAAAGAAAGGTCGGTCGTGCAGAATTTACCCGTTCGGCTTTCAAATGGAAGAATAAACAACTTAAATTAGCTAAATGCAAACAACCTCTCAATATAGTCTGGAGTCGTCACTTTCCAGACGAATGTGTCCCATCGACAGTTACCGTAAGATTAGAACCATCTGGACGATGGGACGCCAAGGGCGGGACGCCAAAGGCGGGACGCCAAGGGCGGTTGCTTCGCAAAGCTTACGCAAAGCTTCGCAATTATATCAATACTAGTTGACGACCCCACAGTTAAACCTTTACCCCCAGTTGATAAGAAGGTGGGGCTGGATGTAGGATTAACCACCTTGGTGACGACTAGCGATGGGGACAAAATAGGGAACCCAAGGCAGTTTAAAAAGAAGTACCAGAGGCTAAGAGCAGCAAGCAAAGCGCTTTCTCGAAAACAGTTAAAGTCTAATAATAGGGCGAAAGCTAGGACTAAAGTAGCAAAGATTCATGCAAAAATAGCAGACACCAGAAAAGATTATCTACACAAGCTAACTACCAATATTATCCGTGAAAACCAAACGATAGTGGTAGAAGACTTAGCAGTACGAAACATGGTCACGCAAAGACGCAAAGTACGCGAAGGATGGGGAAGAGACGGTGCTATACCGCAGGAAGAGTGTAATTGCGTTTCTTTGCGCCTACTCGGTGGGCGCGATTCAAGAACCGTTCGCTTGCCCGTAGTATCAGTGATGCAGGGTGGAATGAACTGGTCAGACAACTTGAGTATAAAAGCGATTGGTATGGTCGTGAGTTGATTAAGATTGACCGCTTTTTTCCCTCTAGCAAGCGGTGTGGAAACTGCGGTTTCGTAATAGATAAATTACCGTTAAGTATCAGAGAGTGGAAATGTACGCAGTGCGGGACTACTCACGATCGAGATATCAACGCAGCTAAGAATATTTTGGCGGCCTTGCGAGCCGTGTCAGTCTGTGGAGCGAACATAAGACCTGATGGACAATGCTCCAAAGGGCAGTTGGCGATTGCACCCGAAAGGGAAAGAAACAGAAACCCACCCACCCCTACCCCCTCCCAGGAGGGGGACCTTGGGGGTGGGTTGGGAATCCCCTCCCGTAGGATGCTAAGAAGTCGTAGGATGCGTTACTAGCCACTGTAGGATGCGTTACTAGCCGTAAGTACTAGCAACAATACAAACTTTGTTGGCGTAACGCATCGTACTAGCAACAATACAAACTTTGTTGGCGTAACGCATCGTACGTAGCAGCATCCTAAATTAAATGGGTTAGCGTAACGCATCCTACGCGTCAGCGGGGAGGGGAGGATGTCAACAACCAATTTGGTAACTGTTTGACGGAGAGGGGGAGATTCGAACTCCCGGAGACTCGCGCCTCATCCGATTTCAAGTCGGACGCAATCGACCACTCTGCCACCTCTCCATTTCTTTGATTATATCCAACAGTGGGATTTATAACAAGATTTTATTGTAGAGAGTTTCCTCCTCAACTACCCGGAAATCTTCTCCCACCCAAAGGAGGGAAATTGCCTCAACTATATCATCAGCGAGAACTACGAGGGAGAAATTGCGACAGATTTCCCCATTTATTTCCCTAATTCGCGGTACCCTGGCAGCATTTAGGTAGATGGTACCTTGTCCCCCACAATTTACCATAGTTCTCAAACGAAATTTAGTGTGGCGCAGGTTATGATGCATGTGACCGAAAGTCACCAAGGGAATGTTTTTGCCGTCCGCCCGGACTCTGGCGATCGCCTCCATAAAATCCAGATCGCCGTGGTCTCCTTGCATCGGTTCCCAGTCTCGACCGCAAATATCTTCCGGGCAATCGCCTAACCCCTTCGGTCCGTTGTGACCGAGAAAGATAATTGTATCGTAAGTTGCTTCATTTGCCGCTCGGACAATCAAATCACGGGATTCGGCAAAATTGTGAACATTGAAGCGATCGCGTAAGAATTCCTTATTTTTCCACTCTTCACCGCCCCAGCTAAAGGGACGACTGCCAACAACCGAGAGATTAAACTGGGGAAAGTCTAGTTTTCCATATCCCACATGGGTATCCCCTAACAAATCTAACTGTTGCTGGACTCTATCTTCTTCACTATGTTTATAGGGAGACTTTTTCCTCCCCCATCCCGAAGCAGTATACCAAGCATCGTGGTTGCCCATGATGACTGCTTTTGGTAGGTCCAGGGAGGCGATGAGGCGGACTATTTCCACCGATTCATTGCCAAAGTCCCCTACAAATAAGACTAAATCAACTCCTAAAAATTTCAGAGCTAGTCCATCTTCTTCTTCCCATTGGTCGTGAATATCCCCAATTACAGCAATTTTAATCTGGTTCTTTCTCATCTGGACCCTCTCCCCTCTGTGTCCTCTGCGTCTGTGTGGTTGATTATTTCATATCTTTATTCACTAACATCACCATTACCCTATAATTGAACGAATGCGCGGCAGTCCCCACCCGTAGGATGCTAAGAAGTCGTAGGATGCGTTACTAGCCACTGTAGGATGCGTTACTAGCCGTAAGTAGTAGCAACAATACAAACTTTGTTGGCGTAACGCATCGTACTAGCAACAATACAAACTTTGTTGGCGTAACGCATCGTACGTAGCAGCATCCTAAATTAAATGGGTTAGCGTAACGCATCCTACGCGCAGCGGGGTGGGTCGCCACTAGAAGCTACATAGTAGGAACCAGACCAAAAAGAAACATCAGACCAGTAAAATTTCTTGACTTCACTCTTAAACTCTCGCTTCAGGTACGGTCGAAGGAGTGAATTGCTTCACCCCAGCTCCGCTTCAGAACCGTGCAAGTAACTTTCATCACACACGGCTCCTATGAGCTAAGGCCCCACGTGACATGCCAGTCATTCAGCCATTGACTACTTTCATTTACCAATTGTGGTCATGCGTCAGGGTTAGGCAATTTCAGTAATCTTCCCTCATTTCCTCTACTTTGTACTTCCCTTCTTCGTCACCTTTCGATGCGGTATATTTAAACCCTTTTGGGTTACAAGGTTATTTGCACATTTTCGAGTACTTTTCGTTCTCGCTCATTGTGGGCAATAGTTTCCACTATTACTAGCTTTCGTTTCGTTCCCACGTCAAGCACCGTAGTTCCCGTTAGGGTTGTGGTTACCTACGTTTTTGCAACGTTGCCAAATCTAAGATTGTTCCGAGCCTTTAGGTGCCATCATTTCGCCCATTGGTCCCCCAGGGAAGCCTCTCTCGAATACATAAGTAGGCGGGGTTTTGATTACCAATTTGCAAGCCCATTAAGAGGTGCTACCCTCAAACTAATCGCTGTACTCCACTAACTTAGACGCTTTTTACGACGGTTCACTTATCACCCCCGGCATTGATTAATGGCGGGGGCTTCTGTTCACCATCAGCTCTCCCTATTAGCGCCAGTGTGCCTTTCGGCTCTGATTGCGCCCTGTTACCTGCCCGCGGCATTGATTAATGGCGCGGGCGCGGCGCTCTGCAGGGGTGCGCTTTCCACCTCGAATGCGATTCGAGAAAATGCACCGCACCGCAGCTTCACCCTCCGGGGACAAATTCGGCAAGATTGCTTGAATTCACAATCGAGTGTGGTCAGATAAGGAGTCTACAATCCCTCTGTAGGCAGGACTTGAATTTCTTCTCACCTGCATCCTAGATTTAGTTGTCTTGGGACGCTTACGCGGTTGCTTTCGCAATCAGCTCCTTTGTAGGAAATCCGCCTTTCAGCTCATTTCTGAACTTAGATTACACGGGGGCTGCTTACCCAAGCTCCGGTTCATACTTCGGCTTATGCCGCGATTTCACCGGAAACGAGTCGCCCATATTCGGCTAGTAGATGCTTTTAGGGACCCTGCAACTGCTGAGATTGAGTTTCTGGGGTGAAAATTTATCAATAAGTGGACATGGTCAGATTCTCCCGAAAACTCAATTAACTTACAGCCCATTTTCTCGCAGTTAGACTAGAGAGGTTGGGGTTGAATCCAACCGTCCCTGCCCTTAGAACCGTGGGTGAAACTTTCATTTCACAAGGCTCCCCGGTTTTATCGCTGTTAAGCTGCTCTTCCGAGTCTTTCCTTCCTTCACCCGTACTTTATGTATTTCCTGATGTTGGTGGCATTCCCGGTGCAGGGCGACACAGTTCTTTGGTTTCATATTGCTATGGTCCCCATCGATGTGGTGTAACTCCACTATGTCGTCCGGCATGAACGGATGGTTACAATGAGAGCATTTCATATTCTGTCTAGTCATGGCCTGTCCGGTTGAACTGCCTATATATTCTTTTGACTTTCGGTTTACCCAATACGTCAAGTTCCCGTCATACGGGCTTGCAGCACCTTTGACCATTACATGCTTGTTAACCTTACACTCGACTTTAGAAAAGGCAATTTTTATCTGGGCGTTGGTTAGAATTCTTTTCCCTGCACCTTTGACCTTTGTCTTTGGTGTATTACCGGAGTTGGTCTCCTCAGAATTCATTTCCAAACTTTTTATGTGAGCTATACTTCCGGCCTTTTTCTTACTCAACTGTTTTGCAATTTCCTTTCTCTTTGTTTTAGCCTTATCTCTTCTCACCTTTTTCCATAACCATTGATTAACGCTCCAGAGCTTATGGTTGCCCATATCGCAGTACCTGTGGTAATTTCTCCAACCTCTAACCTTCGACCCTATGGCCTTTAGTCGAGACTCGGTATCCATCTTCTTACCAGATTTGTCTGGGACTCCCGTGTTCTTCCACGTCTGCTTTACCTTTTCCTTAATGCTTCTATATTTCTCTTGGCTCGGTACTGACTTGAATCTTCCTCTGGAATTAACTCGAAAGTGCCATCCTAAGAAGTCAAATCCCTCCGTAGCTTTTCTCACCCCTGCAGAGCGCCGCGCCTGAGCAGGCGTCTTAGCTTCATTAATTTTTAAGCCTTTCTGCGCTAACCATTCATCTATGTCACTCTGGAGTTGCCGGATATCAGCTCCGGGTTTACAGATAAATACGGCGTCGTCAGCATACCTAATACCTCTTACATCTGGTCTTGACCTTTTTCTAGTCCATTGATTTGACCCTAGGTTCTCAAATCCATCTAGGGCGATGTTTGCTAGTAGGGGGGATATAACACCACCTTGTGGGGTGCCCTCCCCTCTAGAGGGGTATTCTCCTTTCACACCCCCTTTTATTGCCTTTATTAGCTTCCTTTGGCAGAACTACTCCTTTCAATATCGCCTTGTGGGATATCTTATCAAAGCATTTAGAGATGTCTGTCTCCAGTACTCTCTTATCTCTACCATTGGTATCACTATTCAAGTTGCAGAATATTAGCTTTTGGGCATCATGAGCAGAGCGACCGGGCCTGAAACCGTAGCTTCTTTCCCCAGCGGTTGCTTCATAGGCTGGTTCTGCTGCGTATTTCAACAAACATTGCCATGCTCTATCCGCTATTGTAGGAATGCCTAATCCCCTTTTTTTCCCGTTTGGCTTGGGGATATTTACCCTTCTTAGTGTCTGGTGTTGCCAACTATCCCATTTCTGGTGAAGCAGTTGACATAAATTTAGCCTTTCCTTGGTGGAAAGTGCCGTTTTCCCATCTACTCCAGGGGTCTTCTTTCCTTGGTTACTCTGGGTTACCTGACGTACAGCTAACGCTTTGACTGCTCGGCTACGTAATAATAGCCTTTGCAAGCGTTTGACCTTAGCTTTATTTCCGTTCTTTTGAGCTTTAAAGATAGCCTTCTGTAAGCGAAATCTATGCCTGCGGAATTTCTTCCATGGCAAATCTTTCCAGACTTCGTCTGCCTTCTTCCTTACCTTTAGCCCTGCAAGCAGCGCCTCCAACACGGTTGTTAACAGCGGTATTGAATTGATTTTCGTTCCGATATTCACAGTTAGTTCTCTTTCTAATAAAACCCGGCGGTAATTACACCGCTTCCTACCCTCGCCTTTCCGATAAGACTGTTGTCATCCAGTCTCCACTATTCACAACAACATCGACCAGGGTTTATACCCATGTTGTTAGAAGTCCGGCGAGTTTCTACTCGTTCCGAATGAACTATTGTTTTTGGACCCTTGGAATTCATCTTTTGACCCATGACCATCTCAGGAGTGTAAGTACTCAACTCTTGTCTTACGAGCATCTTTTCGGTCTCTCTTCTGCTGTTAAAACGGTTATAGCAGTGTCTGTAATTAGGTCTTTTTTCAGACGATTCACATTAAGTTATTCCGGTGTCCTCCCCATTAGCGCCTTCACCACCTAACCGTAGGTAGATCTTCGGTCGCGCCCTGTTCCCAGCTTCACTCTAGGTGACAATTGCGAAGCAACCCACCTGGGTTGGGGCGTGAAGCTGCGGTGCGGTGCGTTTTCTCGAATCGCATTCGAGGTGGAAAGCGCACCCCTGCAGAGCGCCGCGCCCGCGCCATTAATCAATGCCGCGGGCAGGGAACAGGGCGGAATCAGACACTGTAGGATGCGTTACTAGCCACTGTAGGATGCGTTACTAGCCACTGTAGGATGCGTTACTAGCCGTAAGTAGTAGCAACAATACAAACTTTGTTGGCGTAACGCATCGTACTAGCAACAATACAAACTTTGTTGGCGTAACGCATCGTACCCTGCCGCTAATAGGGAGAGTCTATGGTGAACAGAAGCCCCCGCCATTAATCAATGCCGGGGGTGGTAAGTGAACCGTCGTAAAAAGCGTCTAAGCGTCTGGAGTAGAGCGTAAAGTTTGAGGGCGACCTCTTAATGGGCTTCCAAATTGGTAATCAAAACCCCGCCTACTTATGATATCGAGATAGGCATCCCTGGGGGACCAGTGGGCGAGTTGATGGCACCTAAAGACTCGAAACAATCTTAGATTTGGCAACGTTGCAAAAACGTAGGTAACCACTCAGGTTGGTATCTGAGAGGGGGTTTGACAAGCCCTAACGGGAACTACGGTGCTTGACGTGGGAACGAAACGAAAGCTAGTAATAGTGGAAACGATTGCCCACAATGAGCGAGAACCGAAGAAGTACTCGAAATTGAATAAGACGCTTGTGAATCCTGATGCATGAGAGTACCGCACTGCAAAGTGACGAAGACGGGCGGTCAACCGAGTAGAGAAAAATGAGGTGAAGGCGGCCAAAGTTATCTAAGCCAGAAATGGAACCGAATCTGATAACTGACGTTGTCAATGGTAGGGTGGACAAAAGTCCAAGACAGCCATAGCTCATAGGAGCCCCCGGCATTGATTAATGGCGGGGGTAAAAGCTGTAAGCACGGTTCCTACAGGGATGGGGGACGCTTACGCGGTTGCTTACGCAATCAGCAATGAACTCCTTCGACCCTGTCGAGGGATTCTTTGACAATATTGAACATGAATCCATCCTGGCCGCTACCAGGTACAACTCACTGATAGAAGGATGGTTAAAAGCTGGATTTGTCGAACCCACCCCCTTAGTCCCCCTCCTGGGAGGGGGTAGGGGTGGGTATAACCCGACTGAAATTGGAACTCCACAAGGCGGCGTAATCAGTCCTCTATTAGCCAATATAGGACTCCACGGGTTAGAAACATACATTAGGAAACTCAACCCAAAGGTAGGCGTCGTCCGATACGCTGATGACTTCATTGTCACAGGAAAGGACAGGGAATCCCTAGAGTTATTGAAAGTCCAGATAAATCAATGGTTGTCAGAAAGGGGTCTCCGAATCAGCGAAGAGAAGACCCGCATCGTTCACATCAAGGAAGGGTTTAATTTCTTAGGTTTCAATCTTAGACAATATGAGATTAGAGAAAAAGGGGTTCTAAAAACCAAACTACTCATTAAACCTCAGCAATCTAAGATACTGGAATTTTGCAAGAAACTGGGGAAAACCATGGACAGCATTAAGACGGGAACTCCTGAGCAAATAATCCGTAAGATTGAACCGCAACTACGCGGTTTCGCTAACTACTACCGAAGCGCGGTTAGCAGTAAAACCTTCTCTTACATAAGCTCCAGGGTCTGGTGGTACCTATGGAAATGGGCCAAACGGCGGCACCCGAAGAAAGGCAAAAAGTGGATAAAGAAAAAGTATTTCCGAAGTGTGGGAAAAAGGAAATGGGTATTCTTCTATGAGAGTACCGACCGTGGAGGTCGCAGGATTACCCACGACCTTTATGATATTGACAAGGTACTCATCATAAGACATATCAAAGTTGCGGGAACTAACTCCCCAGATGACCCAGAATTAAAGGAATACTGGCTAAAGCGAAAAACGAAGACCGGACGGCAAAGATGGGCTGATAAGTCCAAGTACTTCAATGTAGCGGAAGCCCAGGGCTGGAAATGCCCTATATGCCATGACCACCTTTTCAATGGCGAACAAATCGAAACCCACCACATAGTACCTATAAAGAACGGGGGTTCAGACGACGTGGACAACAAACCGGCACCTTCATAAGCCGTGCCACAAGCAGGTACATTCTAGAAAATCCAAGCAAGTAAGGACTGAGGTAAGGCTTGAGCCGGATGATTGGAGACAGTCACGCCTGCTCAGGCGCGGCAGCGCAGGAGCAGGGGTTCTTAGGGGAGGGGATTGAGGCGACTCATGATTGCGCAAGCAACCGCGTTAGCGTCCCTTACCCGACTCAGAAACGCCTAGCGAGTGCGTAGCGGCTAGGCGTAGTTCATAAGGCTATATTAAACGAATGGCAGGATTCTGCTTCATTTCGTTTACCTCCAGAACTCTGTCCTCCACCCTGGCCTATTGCAGAACCCGGTCGCAAAATTGGTGCAGCTTTAAGCCATTGGGCGAAAACTGCCTCACGTCCTTTGGTTATTTTTTTAGATGAAATTGATGCCCTGAGTGATGAAACTCTCATTTCAGTTTTAAGACAATTGCGCTCGGGCTTTCCCAACCGTCCCCAAGGCTTTCCCAAATCTCTTGCTTTGATAGGAGTAAGGGATGTGCGGGATTATAAGGTCGCCTTCTTAGGAAGTACTCGACTGCATACAGCTAGTCCGTTTAACATCAAGGTAAGATCCTTGACCATGGGTAATTTTACTTTGAAAGAGGTGGAGGATTTATATCAGCAATATACTCAGGAAACAGGCCAATAATTTAGTCCTGAAGCGATAAAATTAGCCTTTGAATTAACTCAAGGTCAGCCTTGGCTAGTGAATGCGCACCGCGTAGCGGATCCCTTCGGGATCGCCAAGGAAATTACAGAAGATATGATTCCAGATATAGGAATAAAAATTATTACTAAACATATTTATGAAGCAAAAGAAATTTTAATTCAACGCCGGGATACCCATTTAGATAGCTTGATGGAAAAATTGCGAAATGAACGGGTTCAGGCGATCGTTGAACCCATTTTATCTGGTGAGGAGTTACCCAATGTTCCTGTAGATGATATTCAGCATCTTTTAGATTTAGGATTATGCAGTCAAGACGATCGCGGAGGCATTAGAATTGCCAATCCCATTTATCGAGAAGTCTTACCGAGAGTATTAGCCTTTACAACCACAGCTTCTTTAACCTTTATTACTCCTAGCTGGTTAACCCCCTCTGGTGAACTGGATCTTCAAGCATTATTAGACAGTTTTCTTATTTTCTGGCGACAGCATGGGGAACCCTTATTTAAAAGCACCCCTTACCCGGAAATTGCTCCCCATTTAGTCTTAATGGCTTTTTTACATCGGGTCGTGAATGGGGGTGGCACCTTAGAACGAGAATATGCAATTGGATCCGGTCGAATGGATCTTTGCTTGCGCTATGGTTCTGTCATATTAGGAATAGAGTTAAAGGTGTGGCGAGAAGGGCAATCAGATCCCTTGAGGGTAGGATTGGAACAACTAGATCGCTATCTCTCAGGTTTAGGGTTAGATACAGGTTGGTTGGTCATATTTGATCGACGTCCTAACTTGCCTCCTTTGTCTGAACGAACAATGACTGAAGAAGCAGTGACTGAAGCAGGCAGATCCATCGTGGTGATTCGAGGTTAAGGCAAGAATACCCAACTATAGAACAACATAAATTCTCGATTATAAAATTTAGTATAATAAAATACTGCAAGCAAGCCAAGGGATGTAGATATGTAGGTAACCTAATTAGTCGCACTGAGATTGCTACCGGTGAGGTGCGGCAGTTTGAGTGGGATTATCGTAATCGTCTGGTTGCAGTGGTTGATAAGGACGCAGCAGGGAATGAGGCGCAGCGAGTTGAGTTTACTTATGATGCCATTGACCGACGTATATCGAAGTTAGTAAACACGGAACCTGCTAATTCAGGACAGGTTGAGATAACTTCTTTTATCTACAACGGCCAAGACATACATTTAGAGTTCAAGAACGATAATGAGCTAGGTGTAGTCAACCTCAGACAACGCTATTTACATGGTCCTGGAATCGACCAAATTCTTGCTCAGGAAGACGTTGATGGTGCTTTATGGCATTTAGCAGATCACCTAGGTACCGTTCGAGATATAGTAGCAAGTGATGGTACACTGGAGAATCATCTTATTTATGATTCTTCAGGTAAAGTTATCTTTGAAACTAATCCAGAGATTGATAGCCGTTATCTGTTTACGGAACGAGAATTTGATAATGAAATTGATTTGTATTACTACAGAAATCGTTACTACGACTCAGATATCGGGCGTTTCCTAAGTGAAGATCCCATCGGATTCGCTAGTGGTGATTTTAATCAGTATCGTTACACGTTTAATAGCCCTGTTAACTTGCGCGATCCAAGTGGAGAGTTCACTATTGGAGGATCTTTCTACTATGGTGTAGGAGGAGGATTTTCATTTACTTTCGACCCATTTAACCTCCGCAAAGGTATACAACTTTGTGGTGAATTTGGTGTTGGCATAGGAGGTGGTCTGGATCTCGATCTAACTAGTAAGGTTGGTAATCCTTCTATTGCTGCTTTTGGAGAAGCCGGTTTATCTGCTGGAATAGCTTCTGTTGGAGTAGGGGCTGAACTTGGAATTGAAATACCTGATTCAGGCTGCTCATCTACCCCTCAAACTTCGGGTAAAGTTGGTGGTGGCCTTAGTAATTGCTATACCTGGTACTCCAGCCCAGTTAGGAGCAGGTGTTAGCGTTGATCTGAATGGTAAAGTTAATGGATCGCTTAAGGCTGGTGAAAGTGGCCCTGATGGACCCTCTAAAAGGGTCGGAAAAATTAAAGTTGGTGCGTCGGCAAAAACTGGAATCAAACGATGCTTCTAATGAAAACTTGCTGACTCTCCGACAATTTTGGCTATAATGTATTGCGATCGCCTAAGATTGTAGGGTGCGGTGCCAAGGTCGCCGCTTCGCGGGGCGCAACGCACCAAACCCAAAACAGTGCAAAAATGTCTTTACTCTCGATCCCGCAGGGATCTGCTCAGAGCCCGCCGCACTCAACACCCCGTGATCGTCATATTATTTTGGGGAGAAATCTATATAAACCGATAGGGTAAAAGAAGATGGACTACAAGCTGGCGCTTGATGGGTCTCTGTCAATTGGTGAGATTATTGGCCTAGGGATTATAGTTATTGGAGTTGTTACAGGTATTGGAATTTTTCTTAGTCAGTCTAGACAAAAAGGGGAAAATGAAATCACTAGAGCAGTTAGAGAAGAAGCGAGGAAAAACGATAAGGATCCTTGTGATATCCTGGATGGGTTATTACAAGCATGTACTGACAACGCAACTAAACGTAAGATCCAGCAGGCTCAGAAGTTCTTAGGTTGTCGTAACAGAAGAAAGAGAAGGAGGTAACGCAAAATGCCTTGGTATGCAGCTCATACAATCATGCGCGTAAAGCTGAAAGAACACCAGCAAGACCAATATCCAATTTGGGAAAATGTAATTTTGATAGAGGCAAATTCCGATGATGAAGCCTTAAGTAAAGCACAAGAACGAGGGAAAGAGGATGAAATACAATCTGATGATTTTACGTGGGAGGGACACCCTGCAATTTTAACTTTTGAAGGTGTTCGCAAGATTATCGACTGTCAGGAGAAAAATGATTTCCCACGGGATGGCACAGAGATCACCTATTCTCAGATGTTAGTTGCATCTGAGGAGGCATTGTTACAGCTAGTTGAAGGTAAATCAATTATTGTTCAGTATGATGAGTAAGTGTTAAACAGTACAGAGCAAAAATATCTTTTTGCTCTCGATCCCGCCGCATTCAACACGCCGCTTTGCGGAGCCGCTGCGCGGGGTGCGGCAAAAGAATTATAATATAGCTATTTTGGGAGCAATCCGATGAATGTACAACTGGTTGACTCACTTGTAGAAGTGATTTCCCAACTTTCCCCTGAAGAGAAAGCACTTTTTCAATACAAACTGAGCAGTAAGCATCTCAATTTAAACAACAGGAATACTTTAACCTCACAAGAAAGATTGCTACTTTGGCAAGAGTGGATGGATATGGCACCCAAAAGCTATGCTAATCTTGACCATCAAGCCCTGAGTAGAGAAAATATTTATGATAATGAAGTATGACAAAATACCTATTAGATACCAACATCCTCTATCGTCATGTTATTATGGGGAGAAATCCAGAGAAACTGATGGTCGAGAAATATTTAATCACAAAAAGACTTTAGTAGTAGCGGTGGGCTTATTGAGTCAGTCTAAGGAAAAATATTAAATCTTTGCCGTGTCGGAAGTGGCTTAAAGTGTTTTATAATAGAAAAGGATGTGCGGCTCGTTCCCTGTGAAAGTAGCCGCTCGGAGACTCGCAGAGAGCGCGGCGTAAGCCGAACATAAGCAGGGGCTTGGTTTCCGGGACATCGGGACTGTCAATCTAAGCCTAGAAATGGGCTGAAAAAACAAACCCCCGAGTCACTGAATGGACGTGAGACCCGCAAGGGAATCGCGAGGGAAATTAGGAAGACTTAAGTAGAATTCCGAAACCCTAAGGTAGTGACTACCGAACCTTGATAACTGAATGAACTATGAGAGTGAGGACACGGACAAAAACCGTGTAACCAAGTCTCTCCTGTGAGGGAATCGCGTGAATCCTAACCTGCCCACAGTGAGGTTAATCGCCAGGCTGAAGCTGGGAACAGGGCGGGACTGAAACTGACGAGCGGGACGCCAAAGGCGGCACCTTCGGTGTCGTTGGTGACACCGCTAAAAGGGAGAACACCGGGATAACTTAACGTGAATCATCTGAAAAAAGACCTAAGCTATAACACTGCCAAATCGCTAGAGAGCAGAAGAGACACCGTAAGAAACTCGTAAGACTAATTCTTGATACTTACATTCCTGAGTTGGTGATGGGTCAAAAGAGGAGTCCCAAAGGTTCAAAACAATAGTTCATTCGGAACGAGTAAAAACTCGCTCAACTTCCACCAAAACAGGGGATTCCAAGCCCAACATGCCTGCGTAGGATGCGTTACGCTATAGCTGTCAGCTTTAAACACTCCTCAAGACGTGTGCTAACGCATCCTACGGGGCGGCCGCCCCTGAGCAGGGGTGGTGGGGTCGCTTGATTAACGGCCTAACGGAAGAGCGAGGGTAAGAGAGGGCGTAACTGCCCGAGGGTTTCTAGAGAAAAGATAACCAATGTAATTATCAGAGCGAATAAAAGGAGCTTAAATTGTGCAAGTCACTAAACTAGCCCCAATCGAATACCGCAGTTTGAAAGACTTAAAACTTCACCTTGCAGTATTCCTGCGGGGTAGAGAAATAGGTCTAAAAGCTGACGATGTCTGGAAAGGCTTGCCATGGAAGCGATTCCGGCAGCAGGTCTTTCGGTTACAACGGAGCATCTTCAAAGCGCTTGCATAACAATTTTAAAGTCAAGGTCAAACTCTTACAACGGCTCTTGTTAAGGAGTCGTGCAGCCCAAGCTCTGGCCGTCAAACAAGTAACACAGCTGAATCAAGGGAGTGCGGCTTGGAAGTCGCAGTAGTTAGTGGTTCAGCTGTCTGAGCCCAATGGAGAGTGTCTCTCCCGTTCCCACCCGAAGGAGCTTTGGTAGCAATACTGGAGTTTCACAGCTAGAGGGTAATGCCTAATCCAAAAGTTGTCTAGGACTGAGGAGGGCTAGGGAAAGATTGGTAAGGTGAGCATAAAGCGAAGCTTGCAGGGACGTCATATCAGGAGGAGCGAAAACTAGAATGATACGCTCTGGCCAAAAGGCAAGCAGTACATGTGAAATAGAGTATTTCCTTGCTCTAAAGTTAGACACCACACTGCCGTTCTATGGAGCAACCTAACCCAATCGAATCTAATTATTGTGGAACGAGTAATACCGACCCAGGGTCTGGCGTAGCCAGTAGGAAAGGAGTAATCTGTACCAACTCCCTGGGGAGATGGGACTCTCCTAAAAAGCGAATGCTGCTAGAACGAAAGTTCAGGGGAAGAAATAACCCGGCAGAAGTCCGCTGTCTACCCCCGGCATTGATTAATGGCGGGGGGAGCCTGCTCAGGCGCGGCGCTCTGCAGGCGTAGGAGAGGGTGAAACGTAATACAATCTGAAACAGGAACTTGAAACCCAATGTTCTCTATAAGTTTGAAACGTTAAGGTTTAATCGTTAAGGTCGTCGAAGCTGGAATCTAAGGAGACTGTAAACCTTAATATGGTTTCCTGAAAGCTGGTACTGATAATGGGAAGTAAACGCGCCGGGATTAGGATGATACACCAGGAGCCGGATGCTTGGAAACTTGCACGTCCGGTACTGCGTGGGGGAAAATTCGTAAGAATCTACCTATCACGACAGAAGACCCCCGGAGTTGATGGAAAAACAGCACTCACTACACGAGAGCGGCTAGTGTTGTGTCAAAAGCTGAATAAGCACTGGCACCACTGGAGACACCAACAACTGAGAAGGGTAAACATCCCCAAGCCTAATGGCAAAATACGGGGATTAGGCATCCCAACAGTAGCCGACCGGGCATGGCAAGCACTGCTCAAATTGGCAGCAGAGCCAGCCTATGAGGCTACCGCTGGAGAAAGAAGCTATGGCTTCAGACCCGGTCGTTGTACTGCGGACGCACAAAAGCTCATTTTTTGCAATCTCAACAAGGGGCACAACGGGAAAGATAAGCTGATAATGGAAACAGATATCAGCAAATGCTTTGATGAAATTGACCATCAGGTCATTCTCAGAGAGGTAGTGTTACCCGTAGAGGCCAAACGAGGTTTAAAACTAGCAGTTAAAGCTGGTGTCCGTGGTGAGTACCCCTCCAGCATTAAAGGGACACCCCCTTGGGGTGTAATATCGCCACTACTGGCAAATATCGCCCTAGACGGATTCGAGAACCTAGGGTCAGACCAATTCTCCCGAAAACAATTTGGGGGTAAAGGATTCGGTATAAGGGGAATACGTTACGCAGATGACGCGGTCTTTATCTGTAAACCAAAAGCTGATACTGAAAAGCTGAGGCAGGATATTGACGAATTTCTCGCATTCCAGAGGGCTAAAGATAAACGAAGATAAGACTGAGACGAGGAAGGCAACGGAAGGATTTGACTTTCTGGGATGGCGCTTCCGCGTTAACTCAGAAGGAACATTTAAGTCCACCCCGAGTCAAAAGAACTATGCGAACATAAAGGCCAAAGTTAAAGAGACCTGGAAGAAGAAAAAGTGGAGCACAGAAACTCGACTAAAGAAGATAGAAAACCAGGTCCGTGGCTGGAGGAACTACCATAAATACTGCGATATGTCCAAACATACCCTATGGTCACTGAGCCAATGGTTGTGGCACAAACTAAGGGCGGATAAACGCAGGAAAGACCAAAAGGAGGCCGAAAAGGCACGTCGTCAGGCCATTAAAGGAAAGGCGGTAAAAGAAGGGGCAGCAAAACGCCAGCTCACAAAGATGCAGGTAGACAAAGCGTTCCCTTCAGTACCTAGAGAAGTGAACAGTCACATAATGGTCAAAGGTAGTGCCTCACCCTTCGATGGGAACATAACCTATTGGGTTGGTCGTAACTCCAAACTATATGATGGGCCAACTGCTGAAGCTATCAAGCGGCAGAAAGGGAAGTGTACGCATTGCAACCGATTGTTCATGGAGATTGATGGAGCCGTGGAGTTGCACCACATTGATGGCAACCATAACAACTGGAATGGAAAGAATCTAGTTGCTCTCCACCGTGAGTGTCACCAAACGCAAGCAATACATTGCGAGCGTATTAAAGATAGCTTACGGAAGCGCGCCGTAAAGGCATAGAAACACCTGAGCTGTATGAGCGTAGATACGGTACAGTTCGTAGGAGAGGGGCGAGGTGGCAACACCTTCCTCGACTCTAATTATTGTTTTAGATTATCTGACTAGGACAAGAACTATCGACACCATTTATGGAGACCTCAAAGGTCTCAAAACCAACCAATTAAAGCAACTCCAAAAGCTGTATCGTCAACGTCTACCGGGCGGAACCTTCGTCACGCCAGAATTCGCCCAAAGACTTGCAGGGCTCAGCACCGAAATCAATCAACCAGTCTGTGCCTATCTTAACCGTCGGGGACAAATAATCCGCATCGGTGTCGGCACCCCTCGCCAAACAAAAATACCTCCCCTAGACCTCCCCCGTTACGGTGCGGAAAGACTTTGTGGCATTCGCTGTATCGCCACTAACCTCAAACCAGAACCGCCGAAATCAGCCAGTTTAACGGCAATGGTACAGCAAAGGCTGGATGCTTTAGTAGTGCTAACCCTTACAGGGATTGGATTTGAACGCCGGGGTGGGGGTGCCACAGGCTACGTCCAAGAAGCTTATCTAGCTCACCTACTCCCCCAACAAGAGGACAATACCGAAGACTTTTCTTATTGGACAGTTTCTCCCCCTATGAGTCTAGACGTCCTCACCAAACAGGATTTCCTCCACTGGGTAGAAGGATTAGAAACCGAATTTCGGCGAGAGTACATTGGGCAAAAAGTAGATCAGGAGAGGGATAGAGTCCTGGTAGTGGGTTTAATGACCCACAAGACCACCAAACAACAATTCTCTGACAGTGTGACGGAGGTAGTTCGGTTAGTAGATACTGCGGGAGGGGAAGTCTTGCAAACTATAAGCCAAAAGCGTTCCCGTCCCCATCCCCAAACTGTAGTCGGTGTTGGTAAAGTAGAAGAAATTGCCCTCAGAGTTCAAACCCTCGGCGCTAACTTAGTCGCTTTCAATCAAAACCTCTCTTCTGCTCAAGTGCGAAACCTGGAATCTTCAATTGGCGTCAGGGTTGTGGACCGCACGGAAGTAATTTTAGATATTTTTGCTCAACGTGCTCGATCCCGTGCAGGAAAATTGCAAGTAGAACTAGCACAACTAGAATATACCCTACCCCGCCTCGTTGGCTCCGGTAAAGATATGTCCCGTTTGGGAGGAGGTATCGGTACCAGAGGACCGGGGGAAACAAAACTAGAAACGGAACGGCGGGGAATTCAGCGGCGCATCGCCCGCTTGCAGCAAGAAGTGAACCAGTTACAGCAACACCGTTCCCGTTTGCGCCAACAACGACAAAAGCAAGAAGTCCCCACAGTTGCCATTATCGGCTATACCAATGCGGGAAAATCCACTCTCATCAACGCTCTAACTAATGCAGAAGTCTATACTGCGGACCAATTATTTGCTACTCTGGACCCCACAACCCGCCGTTTAGGAGTAGAAAATGTCACCACCGGTGAGTATCAGACAATTTTACTTGTTGATACAGTGGGATTTATCCAAGCATTACCCCCACCCTTAGTAGATGCATTTCGCGCTACCTTAGAAGAAGTAACGGAAGCAGATGCCCTCTTGCACGTGGTAGACTTATCTCACCCCGCATGGTGCAGTCACATTAGTTCTGTCAAAGAAATTTTAACCCAAATGCCCCTAACACCGGGACCGATGTTAATGGTTTTTAATAAAATCGATAGGGTAGAAGTGGAAACCTTGGCAGCAGCAAAGGAGGAATTTCCCGCAGCGGCGTTTATTGCTGCCAGTGAGGGCAAAGGGTTGGGAATACTGCGCCAAAAGCTAGCTCAGTTGATTCATTACGGGGCGATGGTGTAAATTAAGAACATGCTTGAAACAGTTACCAGCGCCAGCGGCGGGGTTATAGCACTTAATAACAGTAGGTTTTGGATTATGGCTTATGTCTGATGAAACAAAAAAATCTTTTCGGTCAAGCGTTCTAGGTATTTTAACGGCTCTTGCTACCTTAGTTACAGCTGTATCATGTTCCTATGTTGCAATTGAGCTACCTGCTACAGAACAAGCTAAGGCTCAATCTTCGCAAACTAATGACAGTGATCAACTTTTAAGAAATGTCTTTGAGAACCAAAGAACTAATTTTCAGGTTGAAGGCAAAGGAAAGGTAATTAAAGTTCTTCCAGATGACCTTGATGGAAGCAAACACCAACGGTTTATCCTTAGACTAAGTTCTGGACAAACCTTGTTGATTGCACATAATATCGATTTAGCTCCAAGAATTAATTCCCTCCGAGAGGGAGATTTCGTTATGTTCGATGGTGAATACGTGTGGAATCCTCAAGGCGGTCTTATACACTGGACTCATAATGATCCTAGAAATATCCATGTTGGAGGATGGATCAAGCATGATGGGAGAATATATCAATAATAATATAGGGAATGGTGAGTAATTTACATTTTACCGGCAGAGTAGTACTAAATTAGACAACCAAAAGAAAGTGGTAGAGTGAGCAATGGATAGTTAATTTATTTTGAAGGAAAACTAGAGCTGCTCATTGCCCACCGACAGTCTTGGTGGGCAATGCTGACATTATACTATCTGGGAAAGCTACTACCTTTTCCACCGCATTTCCCATCCTACGAACTACGAACTCTACCCTGTTACCAGATTTTTTACACAACTCATTATTGATTGCTATATCAAAGTCAGAATTTATCCAACAAATTAGCAACCTTGAGGGCCCAACCTTGACAACCGGGAGAGGATGCTACTTCCCACCCCCTTCCGCTTAAACCGGGGTGAGGTCCATTTTTACCGGGAATTATAATCGGATAATCGACAGTTTCCAACATTTCCAGGTCATTGGGACTATTCCCCAAACCCACAGTTACAATTTTGGCCGATCCTGTTGAGGACTTATAATGTTCAATCAGCCATTTTACGGCTTTGCCTTTCCCTGCATTGCCCCCAATTAAATGGGAAAAGCGATCCCCTACTACCACCCGAAACCCTAGAGTTTGGACACAAGTGCGCAATTTTTCCGCCGACACATTCCGAGGAGTAACGAAAGGTTCGGTAAACTCCCTGGTTTTTGCCCGTTGCGCTTCATGGAATTTCAATCCCGTCAGTTCAACTATTTCCGTCGCCGTTAAATCCCCAAAACCCCGCAAATCTTCCCCGAGAATAGTCCCAATTGCCATTTTACCCTCTCTCGCTTCCTCATAAGTACAGCCAAAAAGTGACCTAGTGTACTCTCCCCTCCTCGGGTTGAAACCCTCCCCCAGAGGTATAAACGCACCACTGCCATTCTCCACCACAAAAGGGTCATTCAGAGCAAGGTTCGCGAGCAATATCTCAACCTCACAGCGAGTTTTGCTCGTCACGGGAATAACAGGAATTTGCTGTTCTTGCAGTTTTCTCACCATGGGAATTGCTGCTTCATAGCTATAATCATCCTGATTTAGCAGAGTTCCATCTAAGTCTGTAAAGATTATCATAAAATTTTTATCTAAATTGTTACTGTTTAGTTCTGAGTCTAACAGAGTCCCTGTGATAAGGCAAACCTTCCGCTGCTGCCAAAATTTGAATCGCATTGGACATTTTTTTCAGTGCGAGGGGAGAGTATTGAATCAAACTGGAATATTTCATAAAGGTTTCCACCCCCAAAGCCGAACCATAGCGTGGGGCGCCGGAACCAGGCAAGGTATGGTTAGGATCTGCCAGATTGAGCAACACAGCAAAGGGAGTAGCCTCGGGTTGAAACCCGAGGGTAGAATTGCCTAAAAATATTGCTCCAGCGTGACGAATCAGTTCCAGCATCCCCCAAGGATCAGCCACTTCTAACTCCAGGTGTTGCGGTGCGAACGAATTAGACAGTTCGGCAGCAACTGCTAAAGAATCTACCACTACAATGAGACCGTAGTGAGCGATCGCCTTTTCCGTCAAAATACGTCCCGGATGATTTTCCAGTTGCTTGCTTACAAAGTCGCGAACTTTTTGAGCCAATAAGCCATCAGTGGTCAACAAAATTGCCGCAGCAGATGAGTCTTGTTCTGCTTGTGCCAGCATATCTGCTGCCACGTAGACGGGATTTGCCTCCGAATCTGCTATAATTAGAACTGAGCCACGACCTGATAGGGAGTCGATTCCCACAGTGCCGTAAACCATTTTCTTCGCCAGAGTAACATAGATATTCCCTGGTCCTGCAATCACATCCACTTTGGGAATTGTTTCGGTTCCGTAAGCCAAAGCAGCGATCGCCTGAGCTCCACCAACCCGGTAAATTTCTTCCACTCCCGCCTCTTGAGCTGCCACCAAGACAGCCGCATTTATTGTCAGATTCTCCCCTGGTGGCGTCATCATGACAATCCGGGGAACTTTCGCCACTTTTGCCGGAATAGCATTCATCAGCACCGTACTGGGATAACAGGCCCTGCCTCCGGGAACATATATTCCGGCTCGATCTACCGGAATGTAGCGTTTGCCCAAAACTACCTCATCTTCCCCAAACTGTACCCAAGATTGAGGAACACGGTTCCTGTGAAATGCTTCTATTTTGCCCCGAGCTACCTGAATAGCATCCAGTAATTCTGGTGAAATCTGTTGATAAGCCGCGTCCAGTTCTGAACCGCTCACCCTTAACTGTTCAACCCTAAGAGTAAGTCCATCGAACTTTCTGGTATAGTCCAGAAGTGCTTTATTGCCCTGGCTCTTCACCGTTTCGATCAGAGTCCTTACGGTTGCCTCTTTTTGCCGAATCTGGTCGTCGTGGGTCTGGTTGCCGATTCGTCGCAGTTCAGTTTCAGCGATCGCCTGCTGAGTTATAATTCGCAGCATAGAGTCTGAATGACCTCTAGTAGCTAGTATCCGCCATGAGTCCCTATGTCCAGTATACACCGCTTAATCTAGAATGACAGAATTGAGAGAGTAGGATTTGTCAAAGGCGGTGAGAAATGATAGAATAGAAATTCTCAGTTTCTCCAACTTATATCAATCAAAATCACTTAAAATCTGCGAAAACTGTGGCCAATATCAAATCTGCAATTAAGCGCGTCAAGATAACGGAGCGGAACAGACTCCGGAACAAAGCCTATAAATCAGCGGTGAAAACCTTGATGAAAAAATGCCATGCTTCCATCGCAGTATATGGAGACAACCCGAGTGAGGATGCAAAATCGGAGGTTAACCAAGCCATCTCAGCCGCTTACAGTAAAATAGACAAAGCGGTAAAGCGGCGAATACTGCATCAGAATAATGGCAACCGTAAGAAAGCCAAACTGGCAAAGGCGTTCAAACAAGTTACTCTTTCCGCGAGCGGACTGACGGCTGACGGCTGACGGCTGTTAAGAGTCAGCACGACCGGACCTGATTGAGCCGACATGACCAATGAAGACCAGATCATGGGTTATTGGTTGTGGGTTGTGGGTTATTGGTGATTTTCACTAACAACAAACAACAAACAACAAACAACAAATGGAATTAATCGATACCCACGTTCATCTCAATTTTGAGGTATTTCAGCAGGATTTAGGTTCCCTTGAGAACCGTTGGCGGGAAGCGGGAGTAGTCCATTTAGTTCATTCTTGCGTTCACCCGAATGAATTTGAAAGCATTAGACATTTAGCAGATCGCTTTTCGCCTACCCTATCTTTTGCAGTTGGTTTACACCCCCTAGATGTAGATAAATGGACAAACTCTACAAGGGATCAAATTCTTACTCTCGCAAAGATTGATCCAAGAGTGGTAGCAATTGGCGAAATGGGTTTGGATTTTTATAAGGCCGATAATCGCTTACTTCAAAGAGAAGTCTTGTTAGCTCAACTGGAAATCGCCAGCCTTCTGGATAAACCCTTGATAATCCACTGTCGTAGTGCAGCAGCATTAATGCGTGAGGTGTTGACAGAATTCTGTAGGGCATCATCAATGCCCCCTGTAAGGGGGGTGATGCATTGTTGGGGGGGAACCCCAGAAGAAACGAAATGGTTTTTAGATCTTGGTTTTTACATCAGTTTTAGTGGTATAGTAACATTTAAAAATGCTAGCGACCTACAAGCATCAGCTAAAATGGTACCAAGCGATCGCCTGCTAATAGAAACAGATTGTCCATTTTTAGCGCCAGTACCAAAGCGAGGAAAACGGAATGAACCAGCTTACGTGCTACATGTAGCCCAACATCTGAGTAGGTTGCGCTCAGTACCCTTAACAACCCTAGCGGCTCAAACTACGGCAAACGCTCGCTTCCTTTTCCAGATAGCCAAGGGTGCGGGCTGTTCGCTCCTCCCGGCAAAGCCGGGGTTGCCCGAGAAAAACAATGATGGGGTCTAAAGTACTGAGGTGCTAGGGGCAATATTTTTCGCTCGCCAGACCACGCGCTGGCTCTGGACCCATTTCCCCCGAAGGACCGAACCCCTCCAGCCCAAAATCGCCCGATTTTTAACCAACCCCATGATCAATACATTACTCCTACCAGACCTGATCGAAATTCAACGAGCTAGCTTCCGCTGGTTCCTAGAAGAAGGACTAATCGAAGAACTAAATAGCTTCTCCCCTATCACTGACTACACTGGAAAGCTGGAATTGCATCTTTTAGGCCAAGACTATAAACTCAAAGAACCAAAATACGACGTAATCCAAGCAAAGCGCCGGGACAGCACCCACCAATCACAAATATACGTCCCCACTCGCCTCATTAACAAGGAAACCGGAGAAATCTCCGAACAGCAGGTATTTATTGGGGACTTGCCTCTAATGACGGACCGAGGCACCTTTATCATAAACGGGGCTGAACGGGTAATCGTCAACCAAATCATCCGCTCCCCAGGGGTATATTACAAAGCGACAACCGATAACAATGGTTCTCGTACATATTCCGCTAGTTTAATCCCCAACAGAGGGGCATGGCTGAAGTTTGAGACGGACAAAAATGACCTAGTGTGGGTGCGGATAGATAAGACACGGAAGCTGTCGGCTCAAGTCCTGCTTAAGGCTGCGGGACTAACTGATAGTGAGATAATGGATGCTCTCCGTCACCCAGATTATTACGAGAAAACGTTATCGATGGAGGGCAATCCATCTGAATCGGATGCTTTGTTGGAACTTTACAGGAAGCTGCGCCCCGGTGAACCTCCCACGGTGAGCGGTGGGAAACAGTTGTTAGATGCTCGTTTCTTTGATAGTAAGCGTTACGATTTGGGACAAGTGGGACGCTATAAGCTGAATAAAAAGCTGGGGTTAAGGGTGGCAGATACGGTGCGGGTGCTGACACCGACGGATATCTTGGCGGTGGTAGATTATTTGATTAATCTGTCTTTCGATGTGGGTAGCTTGGATGATATTGACCATTTGGGAAATCGCCGGGTTCGCTCTGTAGGTGAGTTGCTACAAAATCAAGTCCGGGTAGGACTGAATCGCCTGGAAAGAATTATTAAGGAAAGGATGACTGTCTGTGTTGCTGATCATCTTACTCCAGGGTCGCTGGTCAACCCCAAACCATTAGTAGCAGCAATTAAGGAGTTCTTTGGTTCTTCTCAACTCTCCCAATTTATGGACCAAACCAATCCTCTGGCTGAGTTGACTCATAAGCGCCGTATTTCAGCCCTCGGTCCGGGAGGACTAACTAGGGAAAGGGCCGGTTTTGCTGTGCGAGATATTCACCCTAGTCATTATGGTCGTATTTGTCCGGTGGAAACTCCTGAGGGACCAAATGCCGGGTTGATTGGCTCTCTGGCAACTTATGCCAAGGTAAATGAATATGGCTTTATCGCCACGCCTTATTACCGAGTGGAAAAGGGACGGGTGCTGAAGGAAGAGGAGCCGGTTTATCTAACTGCTGATGAAGAAGACGATTTGCGCGTGGCTGCGGGGGATGTGTGTACGGACGCTGATGGCAATATTCTGTCCGAGATGGTAACAGTGCGCTATCGTCAAGAGTTTTCGACGACGGTACGGACGGCTGTGGACTATGTGGCTGTTTCTCCGGTACAAATTGTTTCTGTGGCTACATCGCTTATTCCTTTTTTGGAACATGATGATGCTAACCGAGCGCTGATGGGTTCGAATATGCAGCGGCAGGCTGTCCCTTTACTTAAACCAGAGCGACCTTTGGTGGGGACGGGTTTGGAGGCACGGGCAGCGACAGATTCAGGAATGGTGGTCGTCAACCGCACCGAAGGGACTGTGAGCTATGTGGATGCAAAAAGGATTAGGGTGCTGTGCGCGGACGGGGAAGAGGTTGAATATTCTTTGCAGAAATATCAGCGTTCTAACCAGGATACTTGTTTGAATCAACGGACCCTGGTTAGTGTGGGAGAACAGGTAGTTCCGGGTCAGGTTCTGGCTGATGGTTCTTCTACGGAAGGAGGGGAACTAGCTTTGGGACGGAATATTCTGGTGGCTTATATGCCTTGGGAGGGATACAACTATGAGGATGCTTTCCTGATTAGCGAAAGATTGGTCTATGAGGACGTTTATACTAGTATCCATGTAGAGAAGTATGAGATTGAGGCACGGAGCACTAAGTTAGGACCGGAAGAAATTACTCGCGAAATTCCCAATGTGGGGGAAGATTCTCTTCGCAATTTAGATGAGCAGGGCATTATCAGAATCGGTGCTTGGGCAGAAGCTGGAGATATTCTGGTAGGAAAGGTAACGCCTAAGGGAGAATCAGAGCAACCACCAGAAGAGAAATTGCTGCGGGCTATTTTTGGAGAAAAGGCTCGGGATGTACGAGATAATTCTCTGCGAGTTACTAATGGGGAAAAGGGCCGAGTAGTGGATGTGCGGATGTTTACTCGCGAACAGGGAGATGAGTTGCCCCCCGGCGCCAATATGGTGGTGCGGGTATATGTGGCCACTAATCGGAAGATTCAAGTAGGGGATAAAATGGCGGGTCGGCACGGGAATAAGGGGATTATCTCCCGGATTTTGCCTATCGAGGATATGCCTTATTTGCCCGATGGAACCCCGGTAGACATCGTGCTAAATCCATTAGGAGTACCCTCCCGGATGAACGTAGGTCAAGTATTTGAATGTATGCTAAGTTGGGCTGGAGAGAAATTAGGTGTGCGATTTAAGATTACTGCATTTGATGAAATGTATGAAGCGGAGGCGTCGAGGGAAACGGTTCACGGCTTGCTAAAGTCTGCTAGTAATCGCCCGGATTTGGATTGGATTTTTGATGAAAATAATCCAGGTAAAGTTCAGGTGTTTGATGGTCGTACTGGGGAGCCGTTTGACCAACCAGTGACCGTGGGCATGGCTTATATGTTGAAATTGGTGCATCTTGTGGATGACAAAATCCACGCTCGTTCTACTGGTCCTTATTCTTTGGTGACTCAACAGCCTTTAGGGGGCAAAGCTCAGCAGGGAGGTCAGCGTTTTGGTGAGATGGAAGTGTGGGCTTTGGAAGCTTACGGGGCTGCTTATACCCTCCAAGAGTTGCTCACCGTGAAGTCAGATGACATGCAGGGAAGGAATGAGGCCCTTAATGCCATTGTTAAAGGTCAGCCGATTCCCCGACCCGGTACTCCAGAATCTTTTAAGGTGCTGATGCGGGAGTTGCAATCTCTGGGTCTGGATATTTCCGTTCATAAGGTGTCTACGAGTGAAGATGGCGGTACGTCTTATTTGGAGGTGGATTTGATGGCTGGTGCCTCATCCCTACCGAGTGCGGGGGCATCAACGAGTGCAGGGAATGCAAAATCCCATACCCACTCTTTTATCTCTAGCTATGAATTCGATGAGAGTAAGGGCGATTGTACTCCGTATAAATGACGCGGAATTGATCGCGGTATTGATTAAGGTCACTCGGGCGCTCGAACAATGTTGAGAAGGAAAAAGGAGAAATAATGAGGCAGGCAGAACAACGTTTTGATTATGTAAAAATTGAAATTGCGTCTCCAGAAAGAATAAGGCAATGGGGAGAAAGAACTCTACCAAATGGAACTGTAGTGGGGGAAGTAACTAAGCCGGAAACTATTAATTACAGAACGTTAAAACCGGAAATGGACGGTTTGTTTTGCGAGCGAATTTTTGGACCGGCTAAGGATTGGGAGTGCCATTGTGGGAAATATAAGCGGGTTAGGTATAAGGGGATTGTCTGCGAAAGATGCGGGGTAGAGGTAACGGAGTCTAAGGTTCGGCGACACAGGATGGGGTATATCAAGCTGGCGGCCCCCGTGACACACGTGTGGTATTTGAAGGGTATACCTAGTTACATGAGCATTATCCTGGATATGCCTCTGCGGGATGTGGAACAAGTGGTGTATTTCAATTCCTATGTGGTTCTAGATCCAGGGAATGCAGAGAATCTGAAGTATAAACAGTTGTTGACGGAAGAGCAATGGTTCGATTTAGAGAAGCAACTCACGAGTGTTGATTCTGATTTGGAAGGGGTGGAAGTAGGTATTGGCGCGGAAGCAGTACAGCGAATACTTTCAGAGGTGAATTTAGAATCTTGTGCTGAGGAATTGCGGGAATCTATCGCTTCTTCTAAGGGTCAGAAACGAGCAAAGTTAATTAAGCGGCTGCGGATAATTGATAATTTCATTGCCACTGGATCGTCCCCTAGTTGGATGGTGGTGTCAGTGATTCCGGTAATTTCCCCGGAATTGCGCCCCATGGTTCAACTGGATGGTGGTCGGTTTGCTACTTCCGATTTAAATGATTTGTACCGCAGAGTCATAAATCGCAATAATCGCCTTGCCCGATTACAGGAAATTATGGCACCGGAGATTATTGTGCGCAACGAGAAACGGATGCTCCAGGAGGCGGTAGATGCGCTGATTGATAATGGTCGTCGGGGACGGACAGTTGTTGGGGCAAATAATCGTCCTTTGAAATCACTGTCGGATATTATTGAAGGTAAACAGGGTCGCTTTCGTCAGAATTTATTAGGAAAACGGGTTGATTATTCGGGGCGGTCCGTAATTGTGGTGGGACCAAAGCTGAAAATCTATCAGTGCGGTCTCCCTAGGGAGATGGCGATCGAGTTATTTAAACCCTTCGTTATTCACCGCTTAATTAAAAATGGCTTGGTCAATAATATTAAAGCTGCTAAGAAGCTGATTCAACGAGGAGATAGCAGCGTTTGGGAAATCCTGAAAGAAGTAATTACAGGTCATCCTGTGCTTTTGAACAGAGCACCTACTCTGCATCGTTTGGGAATACAAGCTTTTGAACCCATTCTGGTGACCGGAAGGGCGATCCAATTACATCCCCTGGTCTGTCCCGCTTTTAATGCGGATTTTGACGGTGACCAGATGGCAGTTCACGTACCTTTATCTTTAGAAGCTCAAGCAGAAGCACGGTTATTGATGCTAGCTTGTCACAATATTCTTTCTCCTGCAACTGGTAAACCTATTGTGGCCCCTTCTCAAGATATGGTTTTGGGCTGCTATTACCTAACTGCGGAAAATCCGGATTTCACTTTGGAAGATTTTGAGGAGATGACTTTGGGGTGCCACCTATTTGCCAATCTTGAGGATGGGTTAAAGGCTTATGAGCAGGGATTGCTAAATATCCATGAGAAGATATGGGTGCGCTATGGAGGGGAAGTAGAGACAGAATTAGAAGATAATGAAATTATACGTACCTTGTCTTTTTTTGACGGCACTAAGATTGAATACTACCGGGAAAGATTTGTGCGCAAAGATGCAACGGGTAAGGCGATCGCTCAGTATATCAAGACTACCCCGGGTCGGATTATCTTGAATTTGGCAATTCAGGATGCATGCCAGCAGGAGATTGGCCAATCTCCTGCTGGGGTTAATTAAAAAAAAGAACAGAGTGACTTGTTCTCACCCGCCCGTACAAATAGTTATTGAAGGAAAAAATGAAGTATTATAACCGAATTGTAGATAAGAAAACACTGAAAAAATTAATAGCTTTTGTTTTGGCTAATTATGGATCGGCTCGAGCAGCTCAAGTGGCAGATGAGTTGAAAGAATTGGGCTTTAACTATGCTACAAAAGCAGGTGTAAGTATTAGTGTTGATGATTTGCAAGTCCCGAAGGCAAAACGGAGGATGATTGAGAGTGCAGAAGCTGAAATCCGCCGGACAGAAAAGCGTTATGCTACTGGAGAGATAACGGAGGTAGAACGGTTCCAAAAGGTTATCGATACTTGGAATAGTACTTCAGAAGCACTGAAGGAAGAAGTAGTTCGGAATTTTCAAGAAACTAATCCTTTGAATTCTGTCTATATGATGGCCTTTTCTGGGGCAAGAGGGAATTTGTCTCAGGTGCGACAGTTAGTAGGAATGCGTGGTTTGATGGCGGATCCCCAAGGAGAAATTATCGACTTACCTATTAAGACTAATTTCCGAGAAGGTCTAACGGTGACGGAGTACATTATTTCGTCCTATGGCGCTCGGAAGGGTTTGGTAGATACCGCTCTGCGAACTGCTGATTCCGGTTATCTAACGCGACGGTTGGTAGATGTATCCCAAGATGTGATTGTCCGAGAATTCGACTGCGGGACGCAGCGTTCGATTAAATTAGAGTCTATGTTTGAAGGCGATGGGTCCGGTGTGTACTCGGCGCGAATGCTGATTCCCCTCAAAGATCGACTGATGGGACGAGTGCTAGCAGAAGACGTGGTGGACCCCATATCGTCTGAGATTATAGCAAGGCGTAATCAGATCATTGATGAAGAACTAGCAGCCAGGATTGGACGAGTGGTATCGGGCGTGCAGGTAAGGAGTCCCCTAACTTGTGAAGCAGCTCGTTCTGTTTGCCAGCGTTGCTATGGCTGGAGTTTAGCTCATGGCAAAATGGTGGATTTAGGAGAGGCGATCGGGATTATTGCTGCTCAGTCCATTGGGGAACCGGGTACTCAGTTAACGATGCGAACTTTCCATACGGGAGGGGTGTTTACCGGGGAAGTAGCACAGCAAATTAAGGCCGGAAACAGGGGTATTGTCCAGTTGGCTGGCTCCCTCCGAACGAAGAGGGTAAGAACTAGTCATGGGGATGAACTCCAAAGAGTGGAAGTAGCTGGTAATTTAGTCCTAAGAGAAGAGGAGACGGGTAAAGAGTCCGTTTATCCTCTGAAGGCAGGGCATATGTTATTGGTGGCTGATGGACAGCTTGTAGATTCCGGACAGCTACTGTGTGAGATGCCTATCTTAAAAAAAGGTTCTACTGAGAAAGCGGCGAAGGATGTTGCCACTGATTTAGCTGGAGAGGTATGGACAACGGATCTGATGCCTGAGTCTAAAACTGACCGTCAAGGGAATAGTACTCCTATAGCCCAACGGGCCGGAATGTTGTGGGTATTAGCAGGATCGGTTTATAATTTGCCACAGTCCGCCTACTCTGTTGTCAAAAATGGCGATCGCCTTGACTGCGGTAAAATTTTAGCAATCACAGAGCTTTGTACTGGATCAGGAGGAGTAGTCCGTTTTTGTACCAGTCGGGAAATAGAAATTATTACTGCTTCAGTAACTTTAGCATCTTCGGTGCGTTGCTCTCTTGGTAGGCTTTCGGGCACTCCCGACAGAGAACAGGTGGTTGGGTCAAGCGTGCAAACCTTAGGTGCGGGTGGTCACTCCCAATATACCATAACAACTCCCGGTGGCGATAACTATTTGCTTCTTACTACCCCGGGAGCGAAAGTATTCCATGGAGATGTAATCGCCGAGTTAATCAGCGGTGCCAAGGACCCTGGGTGGGATTGTACTCCGTACAAATTACGGCGCTATCAAACTTCCACTGGGGGCATAATTAAATATGCTGGAGTACAAACCAAAAAAGTTCGCCGCAATTCGACAAAAGAGGTTTTTTACGAGGTAACTAAAGGGGGAACTTTACTTTGGATTCCAGAAGAGACTCATGATATCAACAAGGATATTGGATTGCTGTTAGTAGAGCAGGGAGAGTATATAGAAGCAGGAACGGAGGTGTTCAGGGATATTTACTCTACCAGTGCAGGATATGTCCAAGTAGTACAGAAGAATGATATTTTACGTTCTATCATCATTAAGCCAGGGGAACTGTACTCTATCTCCTCAGACCAGGTAAAGTCCAAATTCAGTCAATTGTCCGGGAAATTGTTGCAACCGGGAACCGAATTGCCCGACGGCTCAACCTTAACAGAGATTAAGTATGGAGAGTTAATAGAAACAGACCAGGATTGTACTCCGTACAAATTACGAAGTGTCCACTTTTTATTGCGACCAGTTATAGAGTATCCAGTAGCGGATAGTTTAGCCCAACCAGAACAAGGTTCCATTAATCACAGAGGTCCAACATCAATTCAACTTGAGTTGCAATCGGTGCAGCGACTTTTTTACAAAGATGGGGAGCGGGTTAGTTCCGCTGATGGGGTTTCTTTATTGACTAGCCAATTAATTTTGAATGTACTCCGTACAAATTACGCAGTTGGGGCGGACGGGGATCAGGCGTCGGTACAGTCAAAGGATAGGGACAATTCTACACGAACTGTGGAGGTGGAACTGCTCCCCAAGGGGACAGGAGAGTCGGGAGAGCCGTTATATTCTTTGCAGTTAGTAATTTTGGAGTCTTTGGTATTGCGTCGAGATTCCGGCACAGGGGTGGAGAATATTCATACCCGGCTTTTGGTAGAAGATGGAGAGGAAATAGAGCCAGGAGCAGTAGTAGCTCGAACAGAGATAAGGTGCAAAGAAGCAGGTTTGGTGCGAGGGATTCGTGAAGGCGGCCGTCGGATTTTGATTGTGCGGGATGCTGATCAGTTTATACAGGAAGTTGACCAGCCCCCTACGGTGGGAGTTGGCGATTTGGTAGTAGCAGGAAGCGAGATAGCCCCCGGTTGTTCAGCGTCCGAGTCCGGTCTTGTGGTAGGAATCGACTCCGAGGATCCCCCCTTACCCCACTTGTCATCCCCCCCTCTGGGGGGGACTAAGGGGGGGGGTTTCCAGGTAACCTTCAGACGAGCTCGTCCTTACCGAGTATCAGCAGGAGCCATATTGCACGTTGATAACGAAGATTTAGTGCAGCGAGGGGACAACTTGGTAATGCTAGTATTCGAGCGATCGAAAACTGGAGATATCATCCAAGGTTTGCCCCGGATTGAAGAATTATTAGAAGCCAGGAAACCGAAAGAAGCTTGCGTACTGAATCGCCGACCTGGGGTTTGTACCGTAGAAGAAACCACGGATGAATCCAAACTGATAAAGGTAATTTCTTCTGATGGAACAATTAGCGAATATCCTTTGAGCCAGTGGCAAAATGCTATGGTGTCTGATGGTCAGCCTGTGGAAGTAGGAGACAGGCTGACGGATGGTCAGGCGAATCCCCACGAGATTTTGGAGACCTTTTTTAGTTACTATAAAGAGACTCACGGAGTTTATGAAGCGTCGCTCCTGGGGATGAAAGAAGCTCAGAAATTCCTTGTGAATCAAGTACAGTTAGTGTATCAAAGCCAGGGGATAGATATATCCGATAAACATATCGAGACCATCGTGCGCCAGATGACGGCGAAAGTGCGAGTAGACGATGGAGGAGATACCACCATGCTACCAGGAGAGTTGGTGGAGCTGCGCCAAATCGAGCAGGTGAATGAGGCCATGGCAATTACAGGTAGGGCGCCTGCTCTTTATACTCCGGTGTTGTTGGGCATTACTAAGGCTAGTTTGAATACGGACAGTTTTATTTCGGCGGCTTCTTTCCAAGAGACAACTCGGGTGCTGACGGAGGCTGCGATCGAGGGTAAGTCGGATTGGCTGCGAGGTCTTAAGGAGAATGTCATTATTGGCCGTTTGATTCCTGCTGGTACTGGTTTCAATGCTCATGCTTCTGATGATAGTGGTAGTGGGTCCGAGTCGGTCTCTTGTGCAGATGGTGATGATTTGACGGTCGTTCCCCCAAATCCGTCTCCTGGGGTTGAAACCCCAGGCTATGCTGATTTTGTCGTTGCAGAAGAATCAGTGAGTTACGAAGAAGTGGTGTTGGATGACTTTTCAGCAAGAGCTTATGCGGTAGAAGATGACCTAGGAGATACGAGCTATTCTTCGACACCATGACGATAATCAGGACTCGGCGTGTATAGCACTACGCTTGTTGGTTAGGACACGATGTCCCGGTCGGGTGCACAACCCCGACACCTACATCAGCTTGGTGTCCTAATCTGAGGGCGTAGTGCTATACTTGTCCAGTCCTCACCTTCAATATCCAATTCTTCGGTAGATCAGATATTGCAATTTTATAAATTTCTACAAGTTACTGTAATTCTTTTTTAACACCAACAATAGAAGCATCTTAATGAAATGTTTCAGCAACAGTATTTATTTTTAAAATAGCTTGTCTTTTCAATTACATTACTTGTTGAGTAGGAGTTGCTGATACTCGCTGGTTGGTTCTGCTGAAGTTTGGTTATCGCAATCAACAGACTCAAACCATTTTGCCCAAGTGTCAACAACATTACGTCGGGATTTTACCAAAGTGCGCTCCTTGGGAACACCTAATGCCAACATATAGCACAGCAACGGGCGATTGATACACCCAAGTGACCCACCCCTCTGCTCCCCTCCCGGGAGGGGATGGGGGTGGGTAGGCGAGAAATGTTAGAACCCTTACCTGTCGGCAATTTTCAAAGCATGCTACCGGTCAAACTCATAACTGGTACGGGCACGGCACTGCCGCGCGCCCTTTCATATCGGGCGCGCCCTACACTGTCATGGTACTTGCTATAGTTTATGCTATCGCTAACTCATCCTACAGCAATGGGCGACCCGGAGCGAGGAGGTATCCGTTCCGGCGCACACTCACTTGTTTGCTAAAGTAGGAGCAATCTAGGTACTCTTGCAATAGGGAAGAGCGACTTCCTCAATCTATTCCCTTGTTATTTAATGAGTTAACCGAGTCATGCGACTTATTAATGGTTTGAAATTCCAGAACCTGCGGGGCGATTTCTTTGGTGGCTTGACTGCTGCCATTGTCGCTTTACCTTTAGCCCTTGCTTTTGGGGTATCTTCTGGTGCTGGAGCAATCACAGGTCTTTACGGCGCTATATTTGTGGGCTTGTTTGCCGCTCTTTTTGGTGGCACCCCATCCCAAATTTCAGGTCCAACGGGTCCAATGACAGTGGTGATGGCGTCGGTCTTCACTGCTATGGTAGCAACCAACCCGGAAAACGGACCTGCAATGGCCTTTACTGTTGTCATGCTCGGGGGATTATTTCAGATTCTCTTCGGGGTGCTGCGGCTAGGTAAATACATCACCCTGATGCCTTATACGGTAATATCGGGTTTCATGTCCGGTATCGGCGCGATTATTATTATTTTACAGATCGGACCTTTGTTAGGGCAGAAGGGGGCAGGAAGTGTAGTAGACTCTCTCTTAAGTTTACCGACGTTTTTGGCCAATGTCAATGTTCCTGCATTGGGTTTGGGAATCTTGACCTTGGCGATCGTTTTTTTGTGGCCCCGCAAGCTTAATTCTTATATACCATCCCCTTTACTCGCCCTGATCGTCTGTACTTTAATCTCGGTTTATTTGTTTCCCCATAGCGAGCTGACAAGGATTGGGGAAATTCCTACAGGACTGCCTAAACTTCATTCTCCTGTATTTCAGCTAAATAAAATTAAAGATATTATTGTTTATGGCCTGATGCTGGCAACTTTGGGATCTATCGACTCATTGCTCACCTCTCTCGTAGCGGATAACATTACCCGCACCCAGCACGACTCAGATCGGGAATTAATCGGTCAGGGGATCGGCAACCTGATTGCTGGGTTGTTTGGCGGACTATCTGGTGCAGGGGCGACCATGCGCACTGTAGTCAATGTTAATGCTGGGGGGAAAACTCCCCTTTCGGGTATCATTCATGGAGTCATACTGCTCATTATCGTCTTGGGGGCGGGAAGTTTGACCGCCAAGATTCCCAATGCAGTATTGGCAGGTATTTTAATCAAAGTAGGGATTGATATTATTGACTGGAGCTTCCTGAAACGGGCCCACCGCTTATCCGTCAAGGCAGCAGCATTGATGTATGCGGTACTGTTTCTGACTGCATTTGTGGATTTGATTATTGCGGTGGCGGTTGGGGTTTTCGTAGCTAATCTTTTGACGGTTAAGAGTCTGAGCGACTTGCAGATGGATAAGGTGAAAGCTATTACCGATCCTAGCGATGAAACCCAATTGAGCCATGAAGAGAAACAGCTACTGAAGTCCGCAGGAGGTCGGATTTTACTGTTCCGTCTCGGAGGACCAATGAGTTTTGGCGCTGCAAAGGCTATTTCTCAGCAAATGACAATTGTCCAAAATTTCGATATTCTTATTTTGGATCTAAGTGACGTACCTCTGTTAGGGGTTACTGCTTCTCTAGCCATCGAGAATATGGTTAAGGAAGCTTGTGAGAAACGTCGCGAAGTTTTCCTTGTAGGTGCCAGTGGTAAGGTGAAGGCGAGGTTGCGACGGTTGCAAATTCAGAATTTATTGCCACCCCGCAATCGGATTACGAATCGCCTTGAAGCTCTGGAGCAAGCTATTACTCTGATTAATGGGGATGGAGTAAAAGGTAATGCTATTGAACCCTTAAATCACGGAGATATTGTTGATGATACCTCTGTGGAAACAAACAGAGATTGACCTAATTAGTTATATAACTTGGACAGAATCACTCATGTCAGGAATATGTTACATTATCGTTGATTTTTTTTGATTATCAAAATTTATAGGTTTATCCGCAAGCCTTGTTGACGCGATAGATCAATCCTTGAATTTCAGGCAATTGCGACTGGGCTATTGAGTTATTTTCTTGGTAGATTTGATAATCGCTATAGCTTAACTGCATATCCTGACATGCCCATTCCAAACAGTGATTCAGTTCTTCAGAAAGGCGGTTAATTTCTTGCATAGCGTTTATAAGCAGAGTCGAGTTGCTCATCTGCCTTTGTTAGAGCGTTATGCTGGGAATATAAAAACTCCAGCATTTGTTGTAAATCTTCTTCATGGGGATTAAGATAGCGACGATTTAGATCCCTTGATGCTTCATCGTCCCAACGCTTCCGATTATCCTGTCGATATTCTTCTAGCATTCTCATTTTTTGAGCCATCGCCCACAGAGTTTCTGACATTTGCAATCGCTGTTTTTGATACCCCGACAGTTGCCTGTCGGCCTTCTTCCATTATTTTGACCTCCTAACAGTGATGAATTTATTCTATGAAGGAGAATACCTATTATAAATTCAGGTCGGGGCGGTTGAGACGATAAAGTTGTTCAATGCGATATTCAACTTCTTGACTTCCCATTGTGCCATAACGCCGAGCAGCTTCCTGCATTTTTTCTGCATTTTGATAGGTAATTTGGGCTTCATTGGTGAAAGTATCTGCTTGATGAACTTCTGAGAGCATTTGTTCGGTTAATTCTTCTGCTTCCCTTACTTTGCGTTCGCTTGCTAAAATTTGACGTTCGCTTTTTCAGCATAGCCTACCCCTTGGTTGCAGCAGGCAATGCGGGCTTGGGCTTGGTTTATTTCTTCTCGTGCCGAACGAACCTCGACTTCTGCGGCTTGCAGCTCTTTTTGAGCACCCTGGTAATATTCTTCTGCTCTCAATACGGCGGCTTCTTCCGCCGAACAGTCCCGTACAAGAACTTTTTCCTCCGAGAACCTGGGAGTGCTACAGATATCTAAGCTCCGGCGAGCATTATCTAAGTCACTGCTTGCCCGAGCGCAATCCCATTCTGCTGCATTGCGGGCTTGGATGGCTCGCTCTAATCGTGCCTCCGCGCGCTGCAACCAAGCGATCGCTGCTTGCAGTTCTTTTTTCCAATGGTTGAAGGTTGACACACAGTTGTTACTGAGGTTTGCTTGGTATCAAGAACGGAGGTTAGGGTGTGCTGGGCTGTCTCGACGGCTTCGCGAGTGCGAGCCAGCAACTGTTCGACTTCTTCACGGGCTTCATTAACCGCGAGGCGATCTTTTTGTATGCGCTCGGCGATGGCTTTGGCAGAATGCCTAGCTTTGCTCATGCGCTCCCAAGCAGATTTTTGGGTATATTCGGCATCTTGAACTGTATCGCTACCGGCTTGGGTACACCGTTGGAGGCGATGGATTAACTCTTCTAAGATGCTACTGAGAATTTTTGGATCTTGTACCATTGCTATTAAAAAAGTAAGGCTAACTTAGTTATTTAATATATTATTTATAATTATTTGTTATACAGACTGTTAAGGCTATCTAAAGCCTGAATACGTTCCTTGAGTAGGACTTTAATTTGTTCCGACTGTTGGATGTAATCTCGAAATCTGGCTTCCGTTCGCAACCAACCACTGCGAAATTGGTCGGCATAATCCCCTTCAGCAACAGTATTAAAACCGCGCCAACTAACTTCTAATTGTTGGTATTCCGAGCGCAGTTGTTGGAGATGTTTTTCTAAGCTGTTGTAGTATTCTTTTAACCCTTTTAGTAAAACTCTGGTATCTGTAGCATTTATCCCTTATCTCCCTCGTAAATAACGGGCTAAATCCACTAATTTGCGATCTAAAAACTGCTCGTAAGCTGGAGCTTCTCGAACCAGATATTGTTTCCAGCGAGCATCGTATTCTTGCCGCATTTCATCTTGCCAATGGGGAGAAACACCATCGTGATTTACTTGCAAATCTGCCATAGATTTATTCAATTCGACATTAAATTGTTTTAAGACTTGGTGAAAGCGCCTCATTTGTTGAAATGTATCATCTAAACTCATCTTTATGACCTCCATTGGTTTAAGCGATCGCTAATTTCTGTTAACTGTTTGGACATTGGAATATCCGACTCAATATTATAAGGTTTAAATCGCACGGTGATATCCCGTTCCATATCTGCATATAAAGCACAAACAGGAATTGTGCCACCAATTTGTAAGCGAGAGGCTTCCCGAACCCCCACCAAGGTAAAGGAATCGTTTTCTGAGATTTGTAAGGTAACGCGATGACGAAAGTTAACTAGTCCCCGACGTTCATCAAGAATATTGGTTAGGGGACGCACTCCCGACAAGCTGAGAATCACGTGAACGCCAACGCTAGAACCTTTGCTACAGAGTCGCTGTAATTGCTGCCCAGCGGGGGAGTCCACCATGCCATAACCATCATCTTGACGGCGGAGTTCATCCACCCGCTCCAGTTCCGTCATGACAAGGAATAGGTCAGGAAGTTGCAAGCGTTCGTCATCTTCCAATTTCAGGCGGCGATCTACTTCTGCTACTGTTTCGTTTAATAGGTTGGGAATATCTTTGCTACTGCGGGTAAAGGTGGTTTCGTACTCTACAGAACTTAAAAGAGATGTACCAACGGTTTGTAAAGCTTCGCACCATTCCGTTTCCGCCATGGAGCAGGTAAGTCGCAGGTGGTAATTAGTTGTTTCCCTCGTCGTCCAAATTCAGTCAGTGCCTGTCGATCAGAATCGGTCATTTGCATTGCCATGCGCAAATGAATGTTCCCGAAAATGGCAGTTTGGTTCATCATACCCGCCGCTCCGAAACGTTGAGAGGCTAGGAGCATATGAATGCCAGCGCTCCGTCCTTGAGCAGTAAGTTGCAGGAGTTGTTCGGAGGCAATACCATCCCGATCCCCTTCAAAAAGTTCCTGATATTCATCCACTAACAGGAGAATGCGAGGCAAAACCCCAAGGGGTTGTCCTTTTTGACGATAGGCTGTGAGATCGGCAACTTCTGCTTTGCTAAAGATAGTGTTACGCCGCTCTTTTTCTTCCACCAACTCCTGGAGAACACTGCGGGAAAGCTCCGAGGAAGAGTGCAAAGAAACCACTTCTGCATAGGGAAGATGGCGATAGGGCTTAAATTCAACCCCATCTTTACCATCAGAGTTCACTTTGTAAATTGGCGGACGGGGCGGAGTCGGGGATAAACTCAAGCTCACAGAGAGTTTTATTAAAGCGCCTCAACCTGGGAACTATATCGATGTCCAAGGGAAAACCTACGCAGTGTTAGAACGTCACCACCATTATCAATATAAGGTTGGTGGCTATTGTTTGGAGCAAATTTCCTTAACTGTTCAACTAACGGAAAGACCTATTGAAACCAGCGACTTTGAGGGAAGGTTGGTAATAGGGGATAGTAGCTGTAGTTATAATGCTGGCTCGGAAATACTGCGCTGTGCTGTCAATCCAGAAGGTCCTTGTGAAGGCTGTCGTTTTTATGTTCAAGGGAGATAAGTATTAACCATTTTTGATTATCTCTCCTACCCTGAGGCGCATTCCATTGACAAAATCCCAACCAGACTGAGGGCGCTTACCAGCTAATTGTACTTCCCGCAACAGCAACAGTTCCCCACCAGTTTGGAGAATTGGGCCAATATTTTTGAGGATACTCACTATTTCTCCGGTACTTCCATCAAGAGCAGATAAATTCTCCCATTGTTGTTCTAATAGGTTCAATTCTGGGGGTAGTTGAGAGAAATAAGGGTCACCTACAGGTGCTGTGGCGATAATTTTGAGTTTTTTGCTGCCCAATGTTGCGTGACAATTGGGATAAAATCCTCTTATTTGATTGTGAAGTTCAAGAGCAGTACGAGACCAATTTATAGCATAATCTGATTTTTGAATCAGGTTGGCGTAAGTTGCTCTTTCTGAATCTTGAGTAATAGGTTCAATAGCCCCCTGATTCAGCTTGAGCAGGGTTTCTATTATTAAATCTGCTCCCATTGTAGCTAGTTTTGTCCCTACCTGTTGAGCGTTTTCTAGCAACCCTACGGGAGTATTAGCTTTCAGCAGCATTCCTCCCGTATCCATTCCCTTATCCATTACCATGGTAGTAATTCCGGTTGAGGGATCGCCGTTATAAAGACTCCATTGAATTGGGGCGGCACCCCGATATTGGGGGAGAATAGATCCGTGAAGGTTTATGCAACCTAATTTTGGTAAAGCAAGAATTTGGGGAGGGAAAATCTGCCCGTAAGCAACCACAACAAAGGCATCTGCTATACTTTGTTCAAGTAGTTGGAAAGTTTCTCTGTCTTTTTTGATGCTCTGGGGTTGCCAAACTGGTAGCTGATGTTCTAGTGCTACTGTTTTTACGGGTGTGGGGATGAGTTTTTTGCCCCTACCTCGTGGTCTGTCTGGTTGAGTAACCACCCCAATTACTTCAAATTCTGGCTCGGTTAACAAGCGTTTTAAGCTAGGAACCGCAAATTGAGGCGTACCGAAAAAAACAATTTTCATAGGCTTTAGATGTTATAGTATTTATTTATAAAACCGCAGAGACGCAGAGGACGCAGAGAGAAGAATAGAAGAGAGATTTTGTATTAATGTCGAGATACGAAAACTAATAACTGGTAACTGGTAACTGGTAACTGGTAACTGGTAACTGGTAACTGGTAACTGTTAAATGCCGTGACTTTTGCCAATGACCCAATGACGGCGGAAAAAACGAGCCAGGGCTGATTCTTCTAAGGATAAATAAATTGGTCGTCCGTGAGGACAAGTTCGAGGGTTGCGGGTATGCTTCCACTCATCTAACAGCCTCTGCATTTGGGTTATATTCAAAGGAGTACCGTTGCGAATAGCACTGCGACAGGCGATCGCCGTTTGTGCTGCTTCTAAGTCCCCACCTAAACTCAATTCTATCAAAGCTGGGGCAACATCATCCCGCTCTTTTAACATAGCAGGAATTGTTCGCACAGCCCACAAATCTTCCCCAAAGCCTTCCACTTCCAAACCTAACCTTTCTAACTGTTCCAATTGGGTGATTTTTAACTGACTCAGAACTATGGGGGTTTGTAAAGGTACTAACTGCCAAGAATCTTGTAGTTCTTCGTACAAAACCCGTTCATGGGCAATGTGCTGCTCTATTAACCAAATTCCCTCACTGTGTTCTGCTACTATATAAGTATTACTCACTTGAGCAACTGCCCGCAATTGGACAACATCCATATTTGGATTTGTTTTGGGGGCTGGTTCTTTTCTCTGTGCTGTTTGCAAGTCCTTATTGAGATGATAAGCTCCTTTCTTTTCGAAAGCTTTGAGTAATTGGGTTAAACGTGGATTTTCTGCTTCAGAAAAATTCCCAGGACTTATTTTGAAGGCTTTCTCAATTGCTCTTCCTACTTGCTCTTGCAATAATTCCAGGTCTTGCAAGTAGATTTCTACTTTTGCTGGATGACGATGAAAGTCTATCTTACTGGGGGGAAGGTGTAAATGGAGGAAACAAATAGGATAGCGATGACGAGGTAATGTTCTGGAAAATGCTGATATGGCAGTTTGCTCCAATTGGGACGATCGCACTACTCTCCCATTTACTGCTATTTTAAGCCAATCTGCCTTGGGTCGATGGCAGCGATCCGGCAAACCAATCACTAATTCCAGGTGAGATAATCCTGAAGGTGTAGTCATTTCTTCTTGCAGCAGTTGCAAATCGCTTACTCGCACCTGTTTGAGAATTTGGGGTATAATATCTATGGCAGCCATACCGGGACTAATTTTCAACCAAGGGCGCTCTTTCAGCAAAACGAGCCAAGTAACCTGAGGATGGCAGAGAGCCATATTACCTATGATAGTTTGGATGGTTTTGAGCTGTTGGGAGATTGAGGGTAAGCCTTTGCGTCGTACTGGCCAATTGCCAAAGAGATTAGCTACGGTTACAATGGTTCCCGGGGCTATGGCCACTGGTTCTTCTCTAACTACTGAGTCTTGGTGATAAACTAAACCCCAACCTGGGTTACTGCCTATCTTAGGACGAGATTTAATCTCTAAATCTGCCACTTGAGCTAAACTATGGAGAGCTTCCCCCCGAAAACCCAGAGTGGTGATGTTGTGTAAATCTTCCTGACTGCGAATTTTGCTCGTACTATGTCCCTGAGCACAAACTCGCAAATCTGTCAAGGTCATCCCCGTACCATTATCAGCTACTTGGATGCGCCACAAGTCCGGTTCAAGAGAGATGGTGATTCTCGTGGCTCCAGCGTCTAGGGAATTTTCCCCTAATTCTCGCACCACTGCTGGTAAAGAATCCATGACCTCTCCAGCGGCGATGGTCTTGACTACATCCCTAGGTAGAGGTTGAATGATAGCTGTTTGGGGAGGACTTTGAGAGAGCATATATAGCATGTATCTTGACAGTGATCGGAGAGGCACGGCAGTGCCGTGCCCCTACCAGTTATCAGTTCTTGAGGATTGATTGTTCTTACGGAACCCATATTCTAGGGTAAAAAACTGGGGATTCAATGATTCCAAAGGCTGACGCAATTTATCCAACTCTTGACTGGAACCATGAACCTCAAGGCGAGTCAGTTCAGCTAGAGTGAGAGCTTCAGTTAACAAGTCTCCTACATTTTCAAGATGAAACAGTAATCCCTCAGCATCTTGATAACCTTCACGACAATGGACTTCTGTATCGTGAAAACTAAAGCCGTAGTATAGACACTTTTCTTCCGTCGCAGATTTTTCCACAAATCGCTCACATAGAGCACGAAAAGCTGACATCTTCCCCTCTTTTATCTTGAAATAAGGATGAATAGTGCAGCAGGTCTCAAGAGTTGTCATATTTTACTTAGCTTGCTACAATAAAGATTATAGGCTGATTTGATGGGAACTGTTTAATTAATTACCTCAGCCGGTAGTAGGTTTTCTCCTAGCATTGCCTACCGTCACCCATAGTAACTTTCCTGGCTTATCCTGCGATCGACAAGCGAAGGTGCTCGCAAAGCGCCCGAAGGTGAGCACCTAGACCGTCGTTAAGCTAAGGTAGAATCTTGAGAGGCCACATAAGCACTATAGAAAAGCTATATAAAGTTATCGAAGAGCGGCAACTTGTTAGCTATTCAAATGACACGCGATGGAAAAGGCTAACCAATAGGCTAAATGGGCAGCTTTTCCGTTCTCGTATCAAGTGGATCTTCGCACAATCGCCGACATCTTGGGGAACGTGGATCCTTCCCACGGATGATTATCTTGAACACAGTAACCTTGGTCCTCTCCCCTTTAGAGAAATTGAATGGTTGGAGATAGACTCACTAGAACGTCAATTTAGGGGCAGGCTTATCTGGGATAAAGAAATCGATCGTTCGGTTGAGGTTGCTTCAATTCTCACAAAATGTCAAGTAGCATTCACTCAATCAGCCAATATCTACAGGATTTGGGGCTATTGCGGTTCTACAATAGCTCATCCGCTGAATGAGCAGTATTGAAGTAAAATACAGTTTTGTATAGAACCACAGTGTCAAAACTTCTATAACCATGTACAACAAAAGCTTAATCATTTTATTAAGCATAGTAGCCAGCACTGGATTGCAATGTTGTAGTCTTAGTGATTTTACGAGCGGACCCCCCTCATCTTTAGTAGCAAAAGCTCAGTTTCAACCAGGAGTTAGAGGCAAAGTTACATTTGAAGAACAATCCAGAATCCTGGTGGAAAACCTGTCTAAAGGTAAATTTTCAGAAATAGAGCAAACCTTAATTGAAGGAATTGACAATTCATACATAACTCGTGGAGGATCCTATTATTCCCATGCTGTCTTAGCCTATTCATTTGACACTTATTCCGATTATTTAGATGACAACTGGCTCAATGCTTTGAACGCTTGGGTACAGGAGTCCCCCAGTAGTTCTTTGGCTTATACTGCACGAGCATATTTCCACTATTACTATGGTTGGAAATTCAGAGGAGAGCGTTATATCTCTAAAACCCCTCCTGAAGCACTGGAAGCATATAGAAATCAAATTTCCTTGAGTCTTAGGGATACAGAAAAAGCTTTAGAACTGGATCCAATTAATCCTCTAGCTTTGCAAAATATGCTTACCATAGGACGAAATTTTATCATGTCCCGAGATGTTTTCGAGGACTATTTTCAACGTGTCAACGAGCAAGTTCCTTTCTTTCTGCACGCCTACCAAGAAAAGGCTATATACCTGGATCCAAGGTGGCATGGTAGTGAACAAGAAGTATTTGCCTTTGTGCGAAAGGCAGTCAAAACTGCTCCCAGAGGGACAGCTATTCCCCTCATCTTAGTCCAAGCTCATGCTAAGTTCTGTCATCGTTATCCAGATCGGATTGCTTACTACGCGCGCCCTGGGGTTTGGGCTGAGGTTGAAGAAAATTATCAAAGATTGCTAGAGGACTTTCCAGAATCAGGGGTTTATGCCATGTGGTTTTCAGAAGCTGCTGAAGATGCAGGCCGTGATGACCTGAGCCGAAAATACATGATGGAAGCTTTGCTGCGAGAGCCAAATAACCCAAAGATTCAAGCAAGAGCAAGGTCATTGGGAATATCTAATTGAGCGTATCATGAGCCGAGAATCACCACTACCATTTTTCCTTTATTATACAGTAAAAGGAGAATTTAGTGGAATAACACAGCTAAAATGGTCTATTAGCGTAGATTGGATTGAGGGACGAAACCCAACATTGGTAAGGCTTCTGGGTACTTCATTCTACCCAACCTACAATTTAAAAGGTGTCACCTTTCAGTTACCAGTGACCAGTAATCACGTACCATGGTAGCAGCTCAACCTTGGGTTTGAGGCCCCCACCTGGTAACTGGTATTGCGAAGCTTTGCGTTTGCGAAGCAACCGCCCTTGGCGTCGCAACCGCCTTTGGCGTCCCGCCCTTGGCGTCCTGGTAACTGGTAACTGTTTTACGATACTACGGTCTATTATTATACAGTAAAAGGAGAATTTAGATGGTCCCATCGCTTCAGGTTTCTACTTCAATTTCTTTAGAAGAGTTCTTACAGTTACCAGAAACAAAACCTGCCAGGGAGTATAGCTCGGGTCACATTCACCAAAAACCAATGCCACAGGGAAAACACAGTATTCTTCAAACCCGTTTATCTACTGCGATTAATCAAGTGGGAGTATCCCAGCAATTAGCTTATGGTATCGTAGAGTTACGATGTACTTTTGCAGGGAGTTCCATCGTTCCAGATATAACAGTATTTGAATGGGATCACATTCCAGTGGATGAGTCAGGAGAAGTGACAAATCGATTTACAATACCTCCAGACTGGATCATTGAAATTCTCTCCCCAAACCAATCACAATATCGAACAATCCAGAAAATTCTTCTTTGTTTAAACAACGGTACTCAGTTAGGTTGGTTTATCGACCCAGAAGATAGATCGGTGATGATTTTTCAACCGGGAAAGTTACCGTCGGTGAAGTGCGATGAAGATACTTTACCAGTTCTCGGGGTTCTGGGAGATTGGTCAATAACGGTGGCGGATTTGTTTGGTTGGTTGAAATTATAGTCAAGAATCAGCCGCGAATCACCACGATCGCCCGTCCCGACCCTGTAACCGCCTCTTCCGTCGTGGTTCGCTCGGAAATGGGAGGTAGGTTAGGGCGACGGTCAAAAATCAGCATTGCGAAGCAAAGCGCAAGCAACCGCCTTTGGCGTCCCATCCCTCCTTCAACCCTAGGGTGTGTCATCAATTAGGGGGAAAGATAATTTTTCAAGGTATTTTTGCGAGATACAAGGAGAAAAATGTTCTTTATAGCAGAGCTATATAGGTTATTTTTCGACGCAGTAGGTCGTGAAAAGACCTGAAAAAGTACTTTTTTTCTAATTGATGACACGCCCTAAACCAGCGAGATAGGTATCTATCTGTTCCAATCCCACCTTCAAGGGATCCGGTCTTCCCTCTCGCCATACCTTCAGCTCTATGGCGATGGTTACCTCACCATAGCGAAGACAGAGATCCATGGGACCTGTACCAATAGCATATTCTCGCTCTAGGGTACCACCCCCATTTACAACCCGATGGAGAAAAGCCATCAACACCAAATGGGGGGCAATCTCGTGATAATATTGAAGTAAACGTTGGGAATCAGTTACAAAGACTTCAAGCATTAGGGAAGTTGAAAAAGAACAGCTTCAAGGCAGCAGCAAAAAAGCCGCTAATTAAAGCTACGGTGGCAGCACGGCTCATGAACTCTTGGTTATCTATCCGCTTGTTCATCCCACCGACCTCTTTCTCAAGAGCTTTAATTTCTCCTTTAACTTCTTTGACATCTTCAGATAGCTTATTCACCTTGCCATCTAGTTTATCTATCTTGCCATTAACCTCTTCTCTTAAATTATCTATCTTGTTATCAACATTCTCAGCCAGCTTATCTATCTTGTTATCAACATTCTCAGCCAGCTTATCTATCTTGTTATCAACATTCTCAGCCAGCTTATCTATCTTGTTATCAACATTCTCAGCTAGCTTATCTATCTTGTTATCAACATTCTCAGCTAGCTTATCTATCTTGCTATCTATCTTTTCCAGAATGTCCTTGAGTTCTATTTCAACTGTTGCGCTCATAGTGCTATACTCCCCTTAGAGTTTTTTGATTTTATTATCCCTGGCATCGGCTAGGGAACTTATTCTTAAGATAACATTTTTTGTGGATATTGTCAAGGAGCGATCGCCTTTAAAATCAATTCCGATTGGGTAACGATTTCAAGGCAAAGTTTCGGTAAAGTCGAAGCCTTTCCACCCTTGACGTGCTTCATAACCTGTGTTATCATTATCGATGTTTCAAAGCTTTCAGGAGAAAATCCATTTTGATGATGGCGGGAGACTAGAAATTGAGCAAAGTGTAAAACTTTCAATTGTAGGGGTTTGGGGAGTTGGCTGAGGATTTCAAGTAAGGTGGTTTCGAAGTTGGTTTTGGTTTGGGTAGTCATAACAAATATCCGATTTTGGTTCGAGGTGATATGTCAGAGAAGGTAATATAATAGGAAAATTGGGTATTCCGGTAAAAGTATAAGTGTTAGGGGAGTTTTCAATGTTGGTTCAACTTCCAGCACTACTGCTCAATTAATTGGGGATTTTCTTTTTCCGCCCACAGGGTGAGCTCCGTAGGGTGGGCATCGCCCACCAACCCAGAGATAATTTTGTGGGGCGATCGCCTTTAATAATGAACCACAGAGACGCAGAGGGCGCAGAGATAAGAGAAGAGAGAGTTTTTTATTCATGTCTCCATTTTCAATTTCCTTCCTAGGTGTGCTGGTAACTGGTAACGGTTAACTGTTCACTGCTAACTGTCATTGGGGATTTTCCTTTTCCGCCCACAGGGTGAGCTCCGTAGGGTGGGCATCGCCCACCAACTCAGAGATAATTTTGTGGGGCGATCGCCTTTAATAATGAACCACAGAGACGCAGAGGGCGCAGAGATAAGAGAAGAGAGAGTTTTTTATTCATGTCTCCATTTTCAATTTCCTTCCTAGGTGTGCTGGTAACTGGTAACGATTAACTGTTCACTGCTAACTGTCATTGGGGATTTTCCTTTTCCGCCCACAGGGTGAGCTCCGTAGGGTGGGCATCGCCCACCAACCCAGAGATAATTTTGTGGGGCGATCGCCTTTAATAATGAACCACAGAGACGCAGAGGGCGCAGAGATAAGAGAAGAGAGAGTTTTTTATTCATGTCTCCATTTTCAATTTCCTTCCTAGGTGTGCTGGTAACTGGTAACGATTAACTGTTCACTGCTAACTGTCATTGGGGATTTTCCTTTTCCGCCCACAGGGTGAGCTCCGTAGGGTGGGCATCGCCCACCAACCCAGAGATAATTTTGTGGGGCGATCGATCTAATAATGAACCACAGAGACGCAGAGGGCGCAGAGATAAGAGAAGAGAGAGTTTTTTATTCATGTCTCCATTTTCAATTTCCTTCCTAGGTGTGCTGGTAACTGGTAACGATTAACTGTTCACTGCTAACTGTCATTGGGGATTTTCCTTTTCCGCCCACAGGGTGAGCTCCGTAGGGTGGGCATCGCCCACCAACTCAGAGATAATTTTGTGGGGCGATCGCCTTTAATAATGAACCACAGAGACGCCGAGGGCGCAGAGATAAGAGAAGAGAGAGTTTTTTATTCATGTCTCCATTTTCAATTTCCTTCCTAGGTGTGCTGGTAACTGGTAACGGTTAACTGTTCACTGCTAACTGTCATTGGGGATTTTCCTTTTTCGCCCACAGGGTGAGAATTTTTGCCAAAGCAGGAACTTTCTCGGCATCGAGACAACGGCGCAGAGCATGTAAAGCCTTTCCCCAGGCATCATGTAGAGCATATTGATAGGAAATTTCTGCTAAGGCTTCTCCTGCGTGATCTGCTTCTGCAACGGCTAAGGTATCTTCCAAAATAGATTGTCTCATGTTTGGGTTAGTAAGTTCTCCAGCAGCAGCAGCAATGTCTCTCAGGGCTTCGCTTCGGAAGGCTGAGTTCTCAATCTGTTGAGCAACATTTAAGGAGTCTTTTAAAGTCTTTAGAGCGGCTTTTGAGTCCCCCAATTCCCCATAGGCACCAGCAATACTACTCAGTGCTTCGCTTCGGCTTTCTGGGTTTTTAATCTCTTGAGCGAGAGCTAAAGCTTGTTTCAATTGAGCCTCACTTTGGTTAGTATTTTGTTGTCGGGGAACAACTTCACTAAACTTCCACAAAAAATACTCTTTAGCTCCATCCTCCTTAATCTACTCCCGGACTAATTTAAAAGCATCTTCCCACTTCCCGTACTTAGCAATAGCAACAGCTACTTCAGCAGCTTTCTCATCGTCAATTTTTTCCAAATGCTTATCCCAAGGATTAGTAATACTCCACAACACCCGTTGGATCTGTCCTTGAGGAGTAAACTGTAACCACCCGATGAAACTCACCACCATGAGAGCAAAGACGATGAAAACACTAGCAAATCTATAAATCCACCTACGACTGAGAAATAACAAACGTTGCTTTTCCTCCCTCTTTCTCCCCCAATGAGATTTGTTTCTCTCAATAAACCGAAGTTCCCACCATGGGAGCAAATAACGACGACTGCGATTGTTTCCTAACCACTCGTTTACTCGACGTTCCAACAATTGATTCGCTCGACTCACATTGGTCAATTCCTGGTTAGCTTGTTTCATTACTGCTCCAATGAGACGTTCGTGAGCAAGTTCGTACCCCACCGAGTTATCCTTTTCCACGGGAGTTATCAACCGCACATCTCCTCTCTCCAACCACTTCACTGCTGCTTTAATTTCCTTCCTTGGAATAGAGGTCTTTTCTACTAATTCCTCTAAAGTCAGCACCCCGGAACGTACCTGCTGCTCCAAATCAATGAGAGCTAATAATACCTTCACCGCTGCTTCTCGTCGCGTCTTCATGGTTTGAACCCGTAGAACTTCCTGTAAATAGCGACTCAGTAACTCTTCTACCCCCTCAAACTTCTGAAAAGCATTGTGATTAAAAGCTCGTAACTCGGAGGTATTTTGAGCCGTAATCATCCAAGCTAAAATCTGTAAATCCACCGGAGAAATGAGTCCATCCTCTTTATCAGCTAACTCCTCTTTAGTTAACTTAGCCAGAAAACCCTCATCAAAACGCAATTTTTCCGTTTCCGCGATGGCTTTCAGCACCCGAGTAGCTTGCTGGTGGCTCAATTTCTTCAGTTCAAAAACATCTTGTGCTCCTAAATTATAGTCCAAGAATTGTTGTACCTCATTGAGACGATAGTACAAATCAGAGCGAATAGAGACGACAATTTTTACCCTCCCTCCATCTTTTTCATACCATTCTTTTAAACCCTGTAACAGGGGTTTTCGTTCTTCAACTCCCTTATAATGAACAAACCACTGCTCAAACTGATCCAAAAACAACACTACAGGGGAATCAGCAGCTTCTACTGCTTTGGTAACCAATTGGAGAAAATCGCCTGTTTCTGTTGGATTCTCCGCCAACCAATTCAAAGGTATCTCCAATGCTTTGGCGATCGCTTTTTGAATAGTAGAGAGAGGTTCTTCATCGGAAAACCGCACATATACCCCATGATGATTGTACTGAGGTTTCTTTAAGCGAGGTAAAAGTCCTGCTTGCAACAAGGAAGTCTTCCCACACCCCGACAAACCCATCAAAATACCAAAACGAAAATCCCCATGGGTAATATTTTGCAGACATCGATTTAAATCTGATTCCCGTTGCAAATGCCTAAAAATTTCCGCATCCTCTAAAGTAAAAGAACGTAAACCTTTAATAGCCTTCCGCTCTACCATCTCAGAGGTTTGTCTCTCCCTAGGGCGACTCCTTACTGCTATAATTAGAGCAGCCATCAAAATGAATCCAACAGCTAACCAAAAGACAATATTGTACCATGGTGGTAAAATTAAAGTAAACCAAGACTTTAATATTTGTGGAACCACTCCCCCTGGAGTAAAAAACAATATCAAAACCACATCAACCAGCACCAGCAAAGAAACCCAATTGCGGCGAACAAATAATTCTGCCACCCACTGGACAAATTTAGTTAGTGCTTCTGTTTTTTGTTTAAGAAAATCGGGGGAAGGTAGTTTAGGAGGCTCGGAACTCATGACATAGACAGGATAGATTATTTTTATAATAGCAGTTTTGTAGAAATATATGGAATAAACCCCAGAGGCGCAGAAGAGAGTAGCAATGCCCACCACCATCCCTCTATCTCCCTATGTATCAATCTCCTTGGCGCACCCCGTAGCGGATCCGTTCCGGATCGCGATATGTTAAGGTGGGCGCAAGGATGGTGGCGCCCCTACTCTCTTCTCTTTCTCTGCGTCCTCTGCGTCTCTGCGGTTTAATTATTAAAACTCAACGTATTACCCATAGCTGTATCGCTAAACTTCCCCCTTTCATAAACAACTTTACCACCAACAATAGTAACCACAGGCCAACCAGTGAGGTTCCAGCCTTCAAAAGGACTCCAACCACACTTAGTTTCCAGTTCCTGTCGCAATACGGGACGATAAGTGTCCAAATCTACCAGAACTAAGTCAGCATCCCAACCAGGAGCGATCGCCCCTTTATTCACAATACCATAAGCTTGTGCCGGACCTGCTGACATCCAGCGAGATACTTGACTCACCGTACAACGCCCTTCCATAGCTTGAGTTAGCATGAGAGGGAGAGAGGTTTCTACCCCAGGCATTCCCGAAGGACTATGGGGATAACCTTTACCTTTTTCCGTTAATGTATGGGGAGCGTGGTCCGTAGCAATGAAGTCAATCACCCCATCTAATAAAGCTTGCCAGAGGATATCATTATTAGCAGGCGATCGCAAAGGTGGATTCATTTGGGCCAAAGTGCCGATTTTCCCGTAAGCGCTAGTATTCAAAAGTAAATGCTGGGGCGTCACTTCCGCCGTCACCCAACTGGGTTTAGTTTGGCGCAGCAAGTCTGCTTCTGCACCAGTAGAAAGATGAAGTATATGCAAGCGACGGCGATATTTTTGGGATAATTTCAGAGCTAACTTAGTAGCATTTAGAGCAGCTTCTTCATCCTGTATTTCCGAATGTACTGCTGGATCCGTATTTCCGGCAAACTCTCGCCGCCTTGCATTAATTCTAGCCTGATCTTCTGCGTGAACCGCAATCAAACGATCTCCCTGAGCAAAAATCCTGTCTAATACCTTTTCTTCCCCCACTAGCAACTCTCCATGAGCAGAACCCATGAAAATTTTTATCCCGCAAGCGGGTTGAGCTGTGAGCAGCGACTCTATATTATTGGCGGTTGCGCCGATAAAAAAGCCATAATTAACTAAGCACTTTTCTGCCGCTCGACGGAGCTTGTCTTCTAAAGCAGCTTGGGAGGTAGTGGAGGGGCGAGTATTGGGCATTTCTAAGAAAGAGGTAACTCCACCCTTAGCACAAGCGCGAGTAGCGGTAGAGAGGTCTTCCTTATGTTCTAAACCTGGTTCTCGAAAATGAACTTGGGGATCGATAACCCCGGGTAACAAAGTTAAACCGGTTCCGTCTAAGATATAATGGTCCTCAGCCGCGTCTAACTCGGTCCCAACAGAGAGGATTTTTCCTGAGGAGATGAGTACGTCGCCAACTCGGAACTCATCGTTGGGCAAGAGAATGCGACTAGAACGAATTAACAATCGATTTTGATTTGACATGATATAATTGTAGTTATATTCACAAATTTAATTACTCTCAATTTACCTTTTCTTTAAGTTTATTTTACTATGACAGAGATAGTCAATCAAGAACCAGAGAAAAAACCTCAAACTGAAAATGAAGAAAATTCTTGGCTCGAAATAGCCAAAACCTTAGGTACTGCGGTTATTTTAGCTTTTGGTATTCGTACTTTTGTGGCGGAAGCCCGTTACATTCCTTCAGCTTCCATGGTGCCTACCCTGGAGATTAATGACCGTTTGATTATCGAAAAAGTCAGTTATCGTTTCCAAGAACCGCAACGAGGAGATGTGGTAGTTTTTAAGCCCACAGAGCGCCTAGTTCAAGAAAACTATAAAGGGGCGGCTTTTATCAAGCGGATAATTGGTCTTCCAGGGGACAAAATAGAAGTAAAAGGAGGTCGGGTGTACGTGGACGATCGACCTTTACAAGAAAAGTATATAGCAGAAGATCCTCAATACGATTACGGTCCTGTTATAGTACCTGAAGATAGTTATCTGGTATTGGGAGACAACCGCAACAACAGCTACGATTCTCATTCTTGGGGTTTTGTCCCTCGGGAGAAACTCATTGGTAAAGCTTTTGTTCGCTTTTGGCCCCTAAATAGAGTTGGTTCTCTGGATGAAAAACCCCTTTATCAGTGACCAGTGACCAGTGACCAGTGACCAGTGACCAGTGACCAGTGACCAGTGACCAGTGACCAGTGACCAGTGACCGTGGTTTAATCAATGAGCAGACTAGTGAAACATGCTGCTGACGGAACTATCTTCTTGAATACGCCAGATAGTTTCTCCCAGCAAGTTAGCCACTGAGAGCACTCGCAACTGCTCGAACTGTTTATCTTCTGGAATCGGGATCGTATTGGTGACGATTACTTCTTCAAAGATGCCACTGGATAGCCGGGAAACGGCATCTCCGGAGAAAACCGGGTGGGTAGAACAAGCATAAATCCTTTGAGCGCCTTTTTCTCGCAATAACTTTCCTCCTTCCAGGATAGTTCCGGCAGTGTCAATCATATCATCCACCAAGACAGCAGTTTTTCCCTGGACATCCCCAATTAAATTCATTACTTCAGCCTCATTATGGGCTTGCCGACGTTTATCAATGATTGCCAACGGTGCGTCGTTGAGTTTCTTAGCAAATGCTCTCGCTCTGGCTACACCCCCCACGTCGGGAGAAACTACCACTATGTTGGCTAAATTTTTACTCATCAGATAACTGAGGAGTACGGGGGAACCGTAGACGTGATCGAAGGGAATATCAAAATAGCCCTGGATTTGATCCGTATGGAGATCCATAGCTAAAACTCGATCTGCTCCAGCTTCAGTGATAATATTAGCTACTAGCTTGGCAGTGATTGATTCCCTCCCTGCTGTTTTCCTATCTGCTCTCCCGTAACAATAATAGGGGATAACGGCGGTAATTTGTCTTGCTGATGCTCGGCGACAAGCATCGATCATAATCAACAGTTCCATCAAGTGAGCGTTAACGGGACGACAACAGGGTTGAATTAAATAAACGTCGCACCCCCGTATAGACTCAGTGATTTGAACGTAAAGCTCTCCATCGGCAAAACTCTTGCGAACCATTGGTCCGAGGTCTGTACCCAGATAGCGAGCTACTTCCCGAGCAAGGACCACATTCGCCGAACCAGAAAATAAACGCAGGCGATTAGTGTATGACAGCGGCTGGACCATTGACTGAAGCGTTAAAGTGGCAGAACGGCTCACGGCAAACTCTTAAACTTCGTATCAGTGCCTTATTATAATCTCAAGGAATGAAGATTGTGAGAGAAATTTGGGGGAAATTGCCAAGCTTATCTATTACCCAAGAGCTAATTTATGAATGCACTCCTGATTGCTGGATCTGATACGGATGCTGGTAAAACAGTATTAACTGCGTCTTTGGCTGCTTATTGGCAGGTTTATCGTTCTGAAAAAACTTTAGGACTGATGAAGTTGATCCAAACGGGAAAGGGGGATAGGGAGTTATACCACCAGCTATTTAAGAACAATCCATCTCTAGAGATAATGACTCCCTTGTGCTTCCAAACCCCTGTGGCTCCCCCTCTAGCAGCAGCTATTGAGGGAAGATACATCGATTTAGGGCTGGTTTGGCAGGCTTTCATGAAGCTACAACAACAGTGTAGTTTTGTCTTGGTAGAAGCCTTGGGAGGGCTGGGTTCTCCTGTGAGTGAAGAACTTACAGTGGCCGATTTAGCAGGGGATTGGCATTTACCAGTTGTTTTGGTGGTTCCGGTGCGGTTGGGGGCGATCGCCCAAGCTGTGGCGAATGTAGCTTTAGCCCGTCAGTCTAAAATTCGGCTGCGAGGTATAGTTCTTAGTTGCATCACTCAGTCTTCAGAAGTAGAATTAGCTAATTGGGCACCCAGTCAGCTAATTCAATCTTTAACTAATGTCCCAGTTTTAGGAATTATACCCCATTTGGCGGATTCTACTGATTTGGATGAATTAGCTAAGGTGGCTGGTGATTTGGATTTGTTTCACGCAGAGGCGCAGAGGCGCAGAGAGGAGGTTCTTAAATAGTAATTGGTGCCGGCTTTGGTCCCATGGGGACTCTCTCACTCAAACTGGCAATGGAGAAACTGGGATTTGCTCCTTGCCATCACATGATAGAAGTTTTCCAGAATCCCCACCACATATAGCAGTTAGCGCTCGTGACGCCCCCCGCGTTGGGCTATAACTTATCCAATCTTCTACTCTGAGGTTAGCAATCTGTCCAAAATTGGAATCATCCAACTTAACTTTAGTGGTAAGGTAATAATGCCAACAGTTTTCCTTGAAGGTTATAAATTCAGGTTTTACTCATCAGATATTAATGAACCTCCTCATATGCATGTTATCAAAGACAACAAGGAAGCCAAAATTTGGTTACAACCGATATCTATTGAGTATAATCGTGGATACAACAGTCCAACTCTAAATCGGATATTAAAATTAACTCGTCAAAATCAAGATAGACTATTGGAGGCTTGGAATGATTATTTCAGTCGATAAAACTAGCACAAATCAAGTATCTGCCAATCAAGTTAGATTTGAGAACAATATTTTGTACGTCTCACTCAGTGATGGGCGTGAAATTAGCTTACCAATAGAGCAAATTGAATGGTTACAATGGCTGGCTAAAGCAACTCCAGAGGAGAAGCAAAACTGGACAATTGAACCAGGAGGCTATGCTATTTATTGGGAAGATTTAGATGATGGCATAGAGGTTTGTCATATTTTGACAATGGGATCTTTAACTTAACCTCTTTGACTAGAAGAACTTAAGGCTGCTATCATAGCTTTAGATCGAAGTATCAAAATAAAAGTAAATAAAGTAGAAGGCTCCCAACCTGGTATTTACGTGGCTTAAACAGTCTCTCAACTCAAAACCTATGATATGATATATAGCAGTTACCACGTACTTTGACAGTTACCAGTACTAATTATTAGTTACAGTAATCTCCCGAAAGCTTTAAAAGAATTTGCTCAATCTGTCCAAAATCCAATAAATTTCGTGTAAGCAACACAGCATTATTTGTAACTGTAATTGCAGCAATCTTTAAATCCATTGAACCTAAACGAGGATAATTTTTTCGCAGTTCCTGAAACATCTGACCAGCTCTCTCATCAAATCCCATAATTGGAATCATCCGATAATTAGTAATATGTTTTTCCAGTTTCCGATATGCGATAATTTGAGCGGACAGCGAACTTGCTTTTGCTATATAACTGAGCCAACCCCGCGTTTGCTCTTCATAAGTCACAATTGTCGTTGCAACTAAACTCGGAGCAACACCAGCCAGTTTAGTTAACAGTTTTCTAGCTGGTTCCCTCCCTCGATCGAGAATACTCATGTGATCCGTATCAAGAATATACATAGTCAAGAATCAGTAACTCGATCTGATTTCAATTCCTGAGACTCACGGTATTGGCTACCTAATTGCATTGCTTCTTCATAAGCAGGATCGTTGGCAAATGATCCTACAATTTTTTCCCACCACGGTGTTTGTACCGCCATAGGGACTAAACTCTTGAGTTGTTGAACTTCAGCTTCTACCGCTGCCAATCTTCTCTCCAAATCAGTCGCTAACATAAGAATAAGTTTCGCAATACTCTATTTTCTGCATTGTAACACAATAAACACCTCGACTGAACACCCCACCAGACTAACCCCACACCCCACGCTATAGTATCTTTTCTAACCCATAAACGAGGGATTGGAGTTGGGTAACTTTGCGAATAGCCAGCAGAACTCCGGGCATATAACAGGAGCGATCGCTGGTATCGTGGCGGAGGGTATAAATTTGTCCGGGAGCGCCGAAGATTACTTCTTGATGAGCGATTAAACCTGGTAGGCGCACACTGTGGATCCGGATATTATCCTCAGCAAGGCTTCCTCTGGCACCGGGGAGTTTTTCTGTTTCTTTAACTACCGTTTGGTTATAGGTTTTCCCCAAACCAGCTAACATTTCAGCTGTTTTAATGGCTGTTCCGGAAGGAGCGTCCGCTTTTTGGTTGTGGTGCAGTTCGATTATTTCCACGTGGTGGAAGTATTGAGAAGCTGTAATTGCTGCTTGTTGGAGTAAGACCATACCAATGGAAAAATTGGGGATTATGAGCGCTCCGGTGCTAGCTTTGGCAGCAAATTCTCCTAAGTCTTGAATTTGTTCCGAATCCAGTCCCGTGGTTCCCACTACGGGGCGTACCCCATAGGCGATCGCGTTCCTCACGTTCTCATAAACTCCATCGGGGTGGGTAAAATCCACCATCACTCCCTGGACTTTCTCCTGGGTAGCAAGCACCAGGATGCTTTGCAGGTCGTTGACAACGGGCACTTGCAGTGCTCCGCATCCTGCTATTTCCCCTATATCTTGACCCAGGTAATTAGGATTGTTATCTACTGCCCCCACTAATATTAGGTCTTCAGCTTGGGAAACTGCTTTGATTACCTCTCGACCCATTTTACCAGCAGCACCGTTTACTACTACTGGGATAGGAGATTCATCTGTCATTAGATTACCTTTGAACGATTATGATAATATAGCGCTGCGGGCGGGTGTATTTACAGATTAAACCAGGATAACATCTGCATTAAATTTCCTCAATGACCGTTGTACAAAGCTTTCGGAGAATTGCTGTCAAGGTACGTGGTAACTGCTCACTGCTATAGCGCTGCGGGGGGGTGTGGAGTGTGGAGTGTGGAGTGCTCACCTCGGGGTAGGTTTTTCACAATTTTATTTATGGAAGTGGTCTTGTTTGAGGTAAGCTGGTTTTTAGTGTACCATTTTATCAAATTTAGGTAATTCACAACCATGTACGTTAATTATCCCACATGCACTTGTTGCAATCCCATTTTTAATCATTTTCTCGCCCAACTCATCCGTCGCAAGTTTCTACAGGGTACGAAAGCCTTTACCGCAGCCATAACAGGTGGTTCCCAGCTAGGGAAGCCCTTGGCAGCAGTCGTAACAGGAAGTAGTTCTCAGCCAGGGAAAGCCCAAGCAGAAGGCGTTCAAGTTCTGAAGGAAGAGAATCAGGGAACTACCCAATCCCATGTCTCCCCGGTGACGATCTATGTGGCTCAGAAAATTATCACGATGGAAGCTGCCCAACCGGAAGTAAAACCAGTGACGTCGAAAGAAGGCGATACCATCCGCCCAGCAGTGGCAGTGCAAGGGGATACCATCCTTGCTGTGGGCAACCTGGAACAAGTGAAGAAGGCATTGCAGGAATTAGGCATAGATGACTACACCATTGATAATACCTTTGAAGATAAATTCATCTAGATGAAACCATTCTGGATGGTGTGGACGAGCATACCCAGAGTCAGGCGGATTTGGCAAATGGACATTTCTTCGAGAAGGGAATGGAATTGATACTTGGCAAGATTGCCGGAGACTTGTTGAGTTACGAGCGAGTAACGGAGGGGCTGGACATTTTGAGGAAATATTTGCTCTCAAAAGGTGTTACGACTATCTGTGAACCGGGAACTCAGATGAATTCGGACATTCAAGAGGTATGGAACGCCGGATTGAACACAGAGGATGCCGCCTTCCGCACCTACTTTATTTCCGATGGTCGAGCTCTTTACGACGCTCATAAGAAGAATAATAATCTAGGAACGCTGCTCCAAGACACGGAAAGCTGGCTGAATAAGGGGCGGGGTAAAGTTCAGTAGTTGCCCAATCAGATCAAGCTGTTTGCCGATGGAGCCATTTTCTCCCAACTGATGCAGTTGCAGGATCCCTATCTGGATGGACACGAGGGAGAGTGGATCGCTGAGCCAGAGGACTATAAAGCTGCTTTTCGCCTCTATTGGGAAGGGGGCTATCAAATCAACACCCACGTCAACGGGGATGAGGGTTTATGGGTCGTTGTGGAAACATTAGCGGAAAATATGGAGACCTATCTTCGTCAAGACCACAAATTCACTGTTGTTCACTTTGCCGTCTCCACTAAGGAGCAGGTAAAAGCCCTGGGAAAAATGGGAGCCATTATCACAGCGAACCCTTACTACGTCCACGCTCTGGCTGATAAATATTCCGAATCAGGACTGGATCCAGCGCGAGCAGACAATATGGTGCGTTTAGGCTCTGTTGCTGAAGAAGGCATGGTTATCGGACTTCATTCCGATATGTCCATGGCTCCAGCAGATCCTCTTTTCCTGGCTTGGTGTGCTGCCAAACGCATTACCACCAGTGAAGATGGGCGGATCGCAGCCCCTGAACAGTGTATAAGTGTAGAACGAGCCCTCAGTGCTGTAACCATCGAATCTGCTTACTGTCTGGGGTTAGAAGATGAGATCGGCAGTATCAAACCTAATAAGAAGGCCAACTTCACTATTCTGGAGGCCGACCCCTTGCCTGACTCGGAGAAAGTGGAATCTGACTCTGCACCTGCGCTCAAAGACATCCCCATTTGGGGTTGTGTATTTGAGGGTCAAAAATTTAAAGCTCCAGAAGATACCAGCCAATCAGAAGTAGTTAAGGCTGAACCTGGATTTGACCTGAAGGCAGTCAACCTTGCAGAGATAGCAAGAGCGCGGGGTTAATGACTCTTAGATCTGGTAGTAGCGTGAGTCTATCAATATATACATACATAAATTTCGTATATATATATTTGACCATGGTAAAGGAAGGATGGATAATTTCTCCCCTACGATGGGCGGGAAGACCCCGCCCCTTTCTAGCTCTCTAGCACGGTAGTGGACGGTGCGTTACTACGAACTTCAAAATTAATTAATGGCAAAATTGCCGTGCCCCTACTTTGATTACCTCTCGACCCATTTTACCAGCAGCACCGTTTACTACTACTGGAATAGGAGATTTATCTGCCATTAGATTACCTTTGTAAGAAAAATAACTATCAAAACCTTTATTCAACCTTTTAATAACCAAAATCCGGCGAAGGATGTGGATTCTGGGGTAGACTGGATGGCGAGGAAATGGACTTGGTTTGCTCTTTCCTTAGCTTCCTGGAATCCTTTGCCCTCCTTCAGGGTTGCGGAATCCGTCAGATTAGCTAAAATCCAGCTATCACTGACTCCTGTTTCCAAACGGACTTTAGGTTGTTTACCTCCTTCAAATTCCAAGGAAGCCATTTCTAAGCCAGAGAGCCAACCAGCTAAAGGAAGAGCTCTGTTGGAGAAGACAAGGAACCCGGGAATTTTGGCATCGGGGGTTAAACCCACCAGAGAGAGGGGAAATGCTTCCCCAAAAGCAATATCCCACTGATTCATTTCCGTAAAAGCTGCTCCTTCCAGGGTGACAAATGCCCATTTATCTCCCTTATCCCCCCTAACAGCGTCTGGTAAGGGAATGGCATTGCCCAGCCCCGGATATTGAACGGAAGGGGAATGAGCAGCAGTAGGGTCGTATCCCGGTAGGCTGGGATAGAAATGCGATCGCCTTTGTGCTAGCCAGCGCTCCAGAGCATAGGTGCGGCGACTGGGCACCGGGAGGATACCCAGCTCCTTGCAGGCTTTGGTTATCATATTGTTCATCTGACGGCGGGAGAAGCGAATTTTTTGCGGCCCTGGGGGTGCAGTGGCCATGGCTTTTTCCAACGCTTCTCGCAAAAAGAGAGAGTTGACGGTATTGTGAGAGCAAAACTGAGAGTATTTAAAGAGACTATCTGGATCTTGGTCTACCCTCAAGGGGCTTTCGCAGATTAACACTTCCCACACTTTCTTCTCGTTTTCGTCTCGGAGGGGGCGGGAGTAAAAGTCTAGTTCCCAAATCGCTTGCATAGGATTTTAAATGATGACTGACGCTGATTATGGTATAGTATTAGTAACTGCTGCTTCCCAAGAAGAGGCAGAGGCCATCGCTTCTGCTTTACTGGAAGCTAAGTTAGCTGCTTGTGTAGCTCTAACTCCCGTGCAGTCTTTCTATGTTTGGCAAGGCAAAATGAACTGTGACAGGGAATGGCAACTGACAATTAAAACTAATTTAAGTCTATTTGAGGCAGCGCGACCTGAACTGGTCGCTTAGTGAGAGGCTCCTAGCCTCCTAGGGATTTCCTCCCCTAGCCCTCACGGAAAAGACTCTAAGAGTCCGGTCACGGCGGGAGTCAGTAATAAAACCGCTGGAATGCAGACCCCGAAAGTAGCCAAAATGCCAGGTATTAGGCACGCGGAGCGAGAGGGAAATAGTTGGAAGGCTGAACGAAAGTGAAGTAAAAGAGTAGCGGTTTTGGATGACCCGACCGAAATCGGAGGGAAGGCGAAAGCCAGCCGAAGAAATTAGGAGGCATCGAGGTGGTAACTACCGAAAAAGAACCGAACTCCTCCGTTTAAACCTCGTCAAAAGAGATAGGCGAAATTATACCTGACACGCCTTGACCAAAACGGTAAGTAGGCAGAGTTCACCACTTGTGTTTTGGTGAATAGAGGGAACGAAGCTCTACCGGGGGATAGGAACCAACCTAACCAACTAGATAAAACTAAGTGAAACAACAGGATAAGCCCTACAGGGTCTGAGAGCTGGTCGATTGGATGAGTGAGAAAGCAAATGCTCTTCTGTAATGGAGAAGATAGGGATTCAAGATTTGTCCCTGACCGAAAGGAATAGCAGACTTCACTTGGGTCTTATACGAAATAGAAAGGCAACTAGAGACCAAACTGAAGGAAAAGTTAGATGACAGAAGCAGTTCTGGAAAATGGACCTAAAGGACAGTTGGAAAAGTGGGGTGACATAAACTGGCGCCGCACTAAGAAGATTGTTAGGAATTTACGCGGTCGGATATTTCGTGCCCGAAAGCTTGGACTGTGGAGGCAATTATTGCGTCTACAGAAATTAATGAAAAGATGTCGGTCGAACCTATTGTTGAGCATCAGACAAATCACACAGGTTAACACCGGAAAGCGAACAGCGGGAGTAGATAAGGAGGTTGTAGAAACTCCAGCACAGCGTGTGAAACTTGCAAACTCGTGGGTTATGCCTAAGGCTAAGCCCGCAAAAAGGGTATATATACCAAAAGCGAATGGTAAGAAACGTCCTCTCGAAATCCCCACCGTGAGGGATAGAGTCGCTCAGTCAATAGTAAAGAATGCACTGGAACCCGAATGGGAAGCTATGTTTGAAGCCAACTCCTATGGTTTTAGACCCGGAAGAAGTTGCCACGACGCCATAGCACAATGTTTTTTAAGGCTAAAAGGTGATAGTAGAACAAGTACGGGAAAATGGCGAAAGAATGATAAATGGGTTCTGGACGCTGATATTAAGGGCTTTTTTGACAACATTGACCATAAATCCATCCAGTCGGCAATCAGAGAAGACTCCCTGATTGATGGATGGTTAAAAGCTGGGTTTGTCGAAAGTAAGAAGGGCTACAGCCCAACCGAAAGAGGAACTCCACAAGGTGGCGTAATCAGTCCGATATTAGCTAATATAGGACTCCACGGGTTAGAAGAATATATAACAAAATGTAACCCAAAGGTAGGCGTCATCCGGTACGCGGATGACTTTGTAGTTACCGCTAAGGATAAGGAATCCTTGGAGAGATTGAAAATCCAGATAAATCAGTGGTTGTCAGGACGGGGTCTTGAAATCAGCGAGGAGAAGACACGGATAGTCCACATTAAAGACGGGTTTGATTTCCTGGGGTTTAACCTGCGACAATACGAGGTAAAAGGAGATGACGGCGTCCTAAGGGACAAATTAATCATCAAGCCACAAAAGTCAAAGGTATTAGGCTTCTGCAAGAAAGTCGGTGAAACCATCGACAGCATGAAAACGAAAACCCCGGAGCAAGTCATCCGAAAGATTAATCCACTTCTCAGAGGTTTTGTTAATTACTACAGAGGAGTATGTAGCAAAGAAACCTTCTCAAAAATAAGCCACCGAATTTGGTGGTACCTCTGGCGTTGGGCAAGAAGACGACACCTCAACAAAAGTAAAAAGTGGGTTAAAGAGAAATACTTCCGCACCAAAACTACCTACAAGAAGGGTAAGAAGGAGGTCAAAAATTGGATATTGTTTTATAAGGATATGGACAGAAGAGGTCGAAGGGAGACTCGCGACCTTTTCGATATACAGTCTGTATCCATTATAAGACATATCAAGGTAAAAGGAACTAACTCCTTAGACGACCCAGAGTTGGTGGAATATTGGCAAAACAGGCAAACGAAATCTGGTAAAGTGCGGTGGTCCGAAGGCTCAAAATATGAATCTGTCGCAAATGCACAAGGCTGGAAGTGCCCGGTATGTCACGAACACCTATTCAATGGTGAGGAAGTAGAAACCCATCACATAGTACCTGTGAGGAATGGAGGTTCAGATGATATCGATAACCTTCAGCATTTACATAGTGTATGTCACAAGCAAGTACATAGTAAGAAATCCAAGCAGGGCTTGAAGTAAGGCTTGAGCCGGATGATTGGAGACAGTCGCGCCTGCTCAGGCGCGGCAGCGCAGGAGCAGGGGTTCTTAGGGGAGGGGATAGAGGCGACTCTTGAACCTTACCCGACATATCCGCGAAAATTCAAGCCATCCATTCCTATGAAGTACCGGAAATTATCGCCTTGCCTATTGTCGCCGGAACCAGGTCCTATCTGAATTGGATTGGGGAAAATACCCAGACTATAGCAGTGAGCAGTGAGCAGTGAGCAGTTACCAGTACTATTGACTAGTTATAGCAATTTGAGGTAACTACGCGGGGATGTATATCCAAGTTTAATCTGTAACTAAAGAGTGCGCAAATTGCAATGATTAATCTTCTTCTGGAAAGCGGATAATATCCTCATCGCCCAGATATTCCCCATTCTGCACTTCAATCATCACCAAAGGAATTACTCCGGGATTTTCTACGCTGTGGGGGGTGTTCATAGGAACGTAGGTGGATTGTTTGGGAGTCAAAAGGGTGGGTTTCCCATGGCAAATTACTTTCGCTGTACCGGAAACAACGATCCAATGTTCGCTGCGATGGTAGTGCATTTGGGTACTGATATGATGTCCCGGTTTCACCTCAATGCGATTGATCCGGTAACGCTCCCCCTCTTCTAAGACTGTTACTTTCCCCCAGGGAGGTATCCTGGTAGCTGGGTTTTTCCCGGTAGCAATAGGTCGCTCGTCACTCATAAATACACCTCCTTGCAGGAATAATATAACATGACGGCGAGATGAGCTATAGCAGTTAGCAGTGACCGAAGGCTGATGTTGTTGGTCCCCAAAAATAAAGTAATATAACTGCTACATCCCAAAGCTTGCGGTTACTTGAGCCACCTATAGCGACCTTTAAGTTTCTGTCCAGTTAGTGGTTAATAGTTATACCAATGCTCAATCTGCTGATTGCCACTGGTATGCTGTAAATATCTATTCTCGTTGTATACTAGTTAAATCTGTAACTATGCCAGCGCGAACTGCTATAACATAGGAAAGCACGATTGTTCCTCGTAAACTAAGAAATGCCGATTCTGGATTCAGAAAAGATAAGAGAAAGAAAGATCCCCCCTAGAGCACCCCTTCCTAAGGGGGGTAAATTGCAATGGCCTCCTTTACCTCAACCGCGCCCTTTGTTGGCTATCGGTCACGGGACGAGAGATAGCCAGGGGCGACAAACTTTCCTGGATTTTATCGCTGCTTATGGGGAGTTGGACACTTCCCGACCCGTAGTGAGTGGCTTTCTGGAACTGACCACCCCTACTATTCAAGATGCAGTTGACCATTGCGTGGAGTCCGGATATAGGGAACTATCAGTACTGCCTATACTTTTGTTTGCGGCGCGGCACAATAAGTTTGACGTCACCAATGAATTGGACGCCGCGAGACAACGCCACCCCGAAGTAAAATTCTACTACGGTCGTCATTTCGGCATTACTCCCGGCATTCTCCAACTGTGGCACCATCGCCTGAATCAACTGGACCTACCTGAACATAACCCACAAGGCATTACTCGTGACAAAACAGTGTTACTTTTTGTTGGTAGGGGTTCCAGCGATCCGGATGCTAATGGGGATGTGGCGAAAATGGCTCGGGTTCTTTGGGAAGGGAGCGGCTATCAAACCGTGGAAACTTGCTTTATCGGCATTACTCATCCCAGAATAGAGGAGGGGTTCCGTCGGGCGAACTTTTACCAACCCCAACGCATTATTGTTTTGCCATACTTTTTGTTTAGAGGTGTATTAATACATAAAACAATTGCAACATGCAATGATATGCAGCAAAAATATCCCCATGTAACCATAAAATGTCTACCAGAAATGGGGATTCAGCCTCAACTACTGCATGTTTTGCGGGAACGAGAAATGGAAATCCAGTTGGGACAAGTACAAATGAACTGCGAAATGTGTAAATTTCGGATGGTGACGGTCGCCTCGAATGGTCACGGACATCACCATCATCATCACCATACCAATGACTCTTATAGTAATATAGAACAGTATCATAACAAAATCTGGCAAGTACCATGAGTGAGCAAAAATTAGCTGTTGGGGATAAAGTGAAAGTGGTGGCATTGTCTAAGTATTTGAAGACAGCGGAACCAATGCCCATGCTACGTCCTGCTGATATTATCCCAGTAGGAGAAGAAGGAGTTGTAGTAGATCGCCGTCCTGGTGGTTATTGGGGTGTTCGTTTTGCTCGGGGTGCTTTCTTAATGGAAAGTCAATATCTGGAACTGGTATCATGAAAGGTTGCACGACTTTTTTCTTAGTATTAATTATCTTAGCTGGTGCTGGGGGTTATTTTTGGTGGAATAGGGAGGAGATAGGAAAAACAGGAACCCAGCAGGAAACTCAAGCAACCGAGAAAGAAAAGCGAGAACAACTGCTCAACTCAGTGACTCCAGCAAAATTAGATGCTGCTGTCAACAGTTTTGACGTTACCAGTGAGGTTATTAAAGAGTTGGTATGGTCCTTGAATCGCCATGTTGGCGACAGTTTGAAGATAGTACAAACTATTCGAGAAAATTTGGATCCAGATAATCTTTGGAATTTGCAGTATAGTAGTGCTATTCTGGGTAAAGAAAGCAATGAGGAGCAATTGCGCAAAGCTAGAGAAAAATGGGCGATCGCAATCTTAGGGTATCAACAGCAAAACTTTGCCTTTACACCAGACGGAGTTATAGAACCCAACGGTCAGACTTATGAGAAACTGAAGAGTAGTATCCAGCAGCAGTTAGAAATTGAAAATGCGGCTAATTATGCTTCTACCATCTTACCAGCAGATAAACTGAACTTGGCGATCGCCAACTTTAAGGGAACGAGAAAAGTACTCAAGAATATGGTAAACAAGTTGGTGTGGGAATTGCCCAATGAAGCAGAAAAGGGTACCCCAGCTTTTGCTCAGATTTATCGTCAGAACCGCTTACAGGTAATTGAAGTCATAAAGCAAACTTTGGCAGAGGATAGCAGTTTAAACCTGGATTTTGGTGGAGCGATCGGGGCAACCCTCAAAGAGGAACCGTCGAAATTTCGCCAAGCGAAGTTAGCATGGATGGAAGCAATCTATTTGTACCAGCGTCGCAAGCAACAAGATTTTCCTATCATTACCACTGGGGGATATTTAATCACATCCGGAGCCACCAATTATCCCTTACAACAGGATATCAGAGCAAACCTGGGTTTGAATTAGTGAGAAATGCAGCAAGATGGAACAGTACCCTGCTAAACCAATACTGTAGGTTGGGCCTAAGGCCTACTGTCGGGGTGGGTTTCACCACGGTAGATCACTTGCTACGATATAATTTCTAGGGGCGAAATTGAAGAAGTAAAGACTAAAATGCATCAACTTTTAATTTTCAACGACACACAATTATTGCGTCGTGCTTTAACTCACCGATCTTATGTCAATGAAAATCCTCGCGAAAGGGGAGATAACGAACGATTAGAGTTTCTTGGCGATGCAATTCTCAATTTCATCAGTGGTGATTATTTATATCAATTCGAGCCTGAAATGGACGAAGGTGAAATGACACGGCGACGAGCAGCCCTGGTTGCTGAAAAACAGCTGGCTCAATTCGCAATTCAAGTCGGATTGCCCTCCAAAATGCGCTTAGGACAAGGTGCAATTCAACAAGGTGGCTGCCAGAATAAAAATTTGTTGAGCAGTACTTTTGAAGCAGTTGTGGGAGCTTACTATTTAGATCATGATCGGGATATGGAAATACTTCGCCCCTTGGTAGAAGAATTGTTTGACTCTGTGCTTCAAGACATTGTTGGAGTTCGTTTAAACTCAAAAAATCTATTGCAGGAATTTGTTCAAGCTCATATTGCCAATGCAAAGGAGCCACCCAGATATTCAACGATGCAAATAGATAGAACAGATAATAAGCCAGAGTTTACGTCTAGAGTTTCTGTAAATAATAAATTCCTGGGGGAAAGTAGAGGCAAAACTAAGAAAGAGGCAGAAAAGCGAGCTGCTGAGAACGCCCTAGCAAAATTAAAGAAACGTTATAGCAGTGCGCGCTGAGGTATTTACAGATTTTACCTGGATATACCCGGCACTAAATTTACTCAATGACCGTGGTACAAAGCTGGTAACTGGTATGTACGTGCTAACTGCTATAGGTTCCCAGGGCGGAAGTGCTATGGATTTGGTAACTACTATATATAGCAATCGCCAAGGCGATTGCTATAACTGGTAACTGGTAACCGGTAACTGGTAACTGTTATATCTTACCAGTCCAAAGACAACCATTGCTCGCAAGGTTCCCCCTCAAATGGTTGCAGCCCAATAGCTGGATAATTGTCATCGTCAGGACCAAAAATGCGGGCGGCTGCAAGTAAAATATACTGGGTCATGTCAGCTACAAGTTTGGTTAAAGCCATGATAATATGTTCCTCAATTGTACACCATCCATTATGAGAGAGAAGAATGAGCCAGTAGCTCAATTGGCAACAAATGTTCACTGATTGTTGCAATCCTTTATAATTTGATTAACTTATATGTCATCTTTTCCTCGCAACTGGGACAAATGTTAAATAAATATTAAGAAATCCTTACTGGGGCTGGAATAATGGTACCATGTAATGAAGATTATAAGTAAAAATACATAGGAGATGAAAATTGCTCTATTTGGTACCAGTGCCGATCCCCCAACTACCGCACATCAAGGAATTTTGAACTGGTTATGCTCTCATTACCAGATTGTAGCAGTGTGGGCGGCGGATAATCCCTTAAAAGGTGAACAAACTGCCTTAGAACATCGTACAGCAATGTTGCAGTTAGCTATGGCTGATTTAGGAAAATCCAATCTTCAGTTGTCTGAAGAGTTGAGCGATCGCCGCACTCTCATAACTGTTCAAAAAGCAATGTCTATTTGGGGAATTGAGTCAGATTATACCTTAGTACTTGGTGCTGATTTAGTGCAGCAAATCTCTCATTGGTATGAGAGCGAAATATTGCTCCAACTGGTACAATTGTTAATTATACCCCGTCAGGGATATATTCTTGCCCAGGAGGATTTAAAGATATTGAGTCATAAGGGAGTAAAATGGGCAATCCCTCACCTCCAGACTCCTGCTGTTTCTTCCACAACTTATCGGGAAGGTAGACTAGAAGGGGTTATTGCTCCCTCAGTTCGAGAATATATTCAGAGTAATCATTTATACTTATGAAAATCGCCATTGCTCAACTCAATCCTACTATTGGTAATCTTAGCACCAATAGCCAAGAAATCCTAGCAACAGCAGAACAAGCAGCAAAAGAAGGGGTTCGCTTACTACTTACACCAGAACTTTCTCTCTGGGGTTATCCACCCCGAGACCTACTCCTGATTCCGGAATTTGTTCAATCTGCTGCTGCACAATTACAAGAATTAGCCCAACAGTTACCCAGTGACCTAGCAGTATTAGTGGGAACCGTTGAAAAAAATCCCCAAGCTGACCACCAGGGGGAAAAGCCATTATATAATAGTATTGCTCTCTTAAATGGGGGGAAAATAGCACAAATCTTTCACAAACGTCTCTTACCTACCTATGATGTTTTCGACGAACACCGCTATTTTGCACCGGGGAAAGAAAATAATTGTTTTTCCCTGGCAGGGGTAAAAATTGGCGTGACAATTTGTGAAGACCTTTGGAATGATGAGGAATTTTGGGGAAAACGCAGTTATCAAATTAATCCCATCGCCGATTTAGCTAAATTGGAAGTAGATATCATCGTCAATTTATCTGCTTCCCCCTATAGTCTGGGTAAGCAAAAGTTGCGGGAAGCAATGTTGCGTCATGGTGCTACTCGCTACCAAATACCCATTATCTATACTAACCAAGTGGGGGGGAACGATGATTTGATTTTTGACGGGGGCAGTGTTGCTTTTAATCCTACCGGAGAAGTAGCTTGTCGCGCCCAGAGTTTTCAGACAGATTTAGTGATTCTGAAATTTAACCCCAACCAAAGCACTTTACATTCCAAGACAATTACCCCTATACTAGCAAGGGAAGAGGAAGAAATTTGGTCAGCCTTAGTATTGGGGGTGAGAGACTATGGTCAAAAATGCGGCTTTTCTCAGGTAGTATTGGGTTTGAGTGGGGGAATTGATTCAGCTTTAGTTGCAGCAATAGCAGCAGAAGCTATGGGTGCGGTCAATGTCTTAGGGGTATTAATGCCTTCTCCTTATAGTTCTGACCATTCTATCACAGACGCCATGGCTTTAGTGGAAAATGTGGGTATTAGGAGTGAGAAACTTGCCATTGGGGAGGCTATGACAGTGTATGATAAGGTATTGGAACCTCTATTTACTGGCACCACCTTTGGAGTAGCAGAAGAGAATATCCAATCTCGCATTCGGGGGAACTTGTTAATGGCGATCGCCAACAAATTCGGCTACCTCCTCCTCTCCACCGGGAACAAATCCGAAATGGCAGTGGGTTACTGCACTCTGTATGGGGATATGAATGGAGGGTTGGGAGTAATTGCTGATTTACCGAAAACCAAAGTATTTGACCTTTGTCGTTGGTTAAATCGCCATGGGGAGATTATTCCTGCTAACATTATAGCTAAACCTCCCAGTGCAGAATTGAAACCAGGTCAAATGGATCGAGATTCTTTACCTCCTTATGAGGTGTTAGACGACATTATTCATCGCATTATTCACCAATTTCAATCCCCCAGTGAAATTATTGCCGCAGGTTATGAACCAGAAGTAGTAAATAAGGTGATGAAGTTAGTTACCAGGGCTGAATTTAAGCGTCGTCAAGCTCCACCGGGATTGAAAATTACGGATCGCGCTTTCGGTACTGGTTGGCGCATGCCTATTGCTAGGGTTTAGGGTAGGTTATAGGGTGCGAGTGGTGGGGTAATTTTTACACTCTTCTTCTCCCCTTTGCGCCTTTGCGCCTTTGCGCGAAACATTAATTAAACAAAGAGGAGGCTAAAATCATGACGGAATCAAACTTTGAAAGATTGGAAACATTAATTACCCAGCTAGACAACAAAATTGACAAGCTGAACGATGAAGTTGGAGGATTAAAAGAGGAAATTGGAGAATTAAAAGAGGAAGTACGGGAAATAGATAAGAAAGTTGATGTGGGTTTTACGGAAGTAAAAGGAGAGATAAAACGTCTTGAGCAGAAAATAGACCTAAAAATCGATGGTTGGGAAAAACGACTAGAAACTTCAGAGTTTGTTAGTAAGGCTAGTGTGACGGCTATATTCATCGGTTTTATTGGGGGTATGGCTAAACTTCTGTTATTTAATAAATAACTTTTGTATGATTGTTATCTTTATTAATAGCTATACGTGATGTTGGTTATGATGAAAACACTGAACTAGTCTTAAACTACCGCAAAGCTCATGTTTATACCTAGACTGTGCGATGGGCAATGCCCACCCTACGTTAGCTCCTCTTTTAATTCCTTGATTAACTCTTCCATTTCTTTAGGGCGATTCAAAGCTCATGTTTATCTCTATATTATACTGTGCGGTGGGCAATGCCCACCCTACGTTAGCTAGACTGTGCGGTGGGCAATGCCCACCCTTCGTTAGCTCCTCGTTTAATTCTTGGATTAACTCTTTCATTTCTTTAGCTTCATTTTTTATTCCTGCTCCTTTATTATCCATGGCTAAGGCTCTGAATAGCTCTAGTGCTTTCTTAGCCGATTTCAGCGCGTTCTCAAAATTACCCCGCGCTCTCTCTAAACGAGCAAAAGAGCGGTGATAGCGAGCTTCCCGTCGTTTATTTTTTGTATCATGAGCTACTTTAATTCCCTCAGTTAATAGATTTTCCGCTTTCTCTAAATCTCCTAACTTAATTGCAATATCCGCCAACCAATTTTTGCTTGAGCTAATCACTCTTTCCCATTGAATTATTTTAGCATGTTCCAAGGTTTGGTGAAATATTTCTTTCGACTTCTCATAGTTATTCTCCAGAAAGTATATTTCCGCCCGATGGTAAGATACAGGGATAGAATAACGAAGGTGTTCTTTTTCTTCTAGATTAGCTTCTTGGACAAGCTTTAATTCTTGATCCAGCCATTTACGTACTTCGTCATATTCCCCATAGCGAATGTGTAATTTTGCCCTAGTTTCAGCCAAGTCAGCTTTGAGAAGGAGGTTTACATCGTTTTCCCAAGGCTCAACTTCAGCTAATATTTCTTCGGCTTCTTTGAGGTCATTCGGTGACTTGAATCGAATGAGAGTCCAGCTTTGGTAAATAGTGAACTGCACGAAATTGGACCATTCTCGACGGTTTTTCGATTTCTCTCTTACCCAGTTCAGCCAATCAAGACGATCGTGCCAATAACCATATAAACTGGTGTAGTGGTATAAGTTTTCCCATAAATCTCTCACCTCCTCATAGCGTTCTTTGTCGAAACACCACCTGAGTACCTTCCGCAAGTTTTCCTCTTCTTCCTTTAGTTTGTGGTAATTCCGACCATTGTGCCAATCTTCCCCACCATATTTCTGGGCAAATTTGAGATACCATGTCACCCAACGGTCCCGTGCTTCTTCCGCAAAATCAGGGTTATCAGCAAGTTCATCTAACACGTACTCCCGGGTCAAAGATAGCATGGTATACCGTTTTTTATCGAGACTGATAAGGGAAAGTTGCTGTAGTTGAGCTAAACCGTCAGCCACTTTGGAGTGATTTGGCGGCAAACCAGCCACTTCAGCTATAGCTTCTCTCACAGAAGGATAAGGGAAAATTGCCAAAGACATGAGGAGTTGGTGTGGGGGTGTTCCCCTGAGGGGTTGCACCGAACTTTCAAAGCAAAATTTCGTTACATTCTTGTGAACCAGTATTTTCTCGTGTAACAAGTCATCTAGTTGGTAGCCAGTGGTCAACTGACCCACGACATAAATTAAAGCAACGGGAACACCGCTAAAATGATGGTAAATCTGCTGATATTCTTCTTCAGTCAGTGAGACTCCTTTTTCCTCAGCTTGTTGCTGAATCAACTGAATACCTTCTTTTTCCGGCAAAGAATCCAATTTAATAGACCGAAATCCTGCTTCTTTCTCCCGACTCGTAATCACCCCTTTAGCTTTAGGGGGTAGGTCGTTCAGAAAACTGAGAACCTCGTCTTTATTCTGAATCGTCTCGAAATTATCCACAATGAGGAGGGTATTTCGTTCCCCCAGCTTCTTCTGTACTAGTTTCTGTCGATTCTCTGGCTTTGTTCGGATAATGGATTGGTCGTCAAGGGTGTTAGCAATTTCCCGGAAAATCTCCTCCAGGTCAACCTCTCGCTGATTTGCGGTGACTCTTCCCAGGGGTAAGAGTTGACTTTTCTTGGCCTCCGTGAAGATAATAGCGTCAAAAACGGGGGTTTCCTCAGTTGAGACACCATGTTTGAACTCCCAACAGCGATATGCAGCTTCCACCACCAATGCTGTTTTCCCCACTCCCCCAATACCACAAACGTTAATATAAGGAGGACGATAACTCAAGTCTATATATCCCAGCAGTTCTTTTAGTTCTTCTTCTCGACCGATAAACTCATTAATTTGACTGGGTAAGTTTTGGTTGGGAAGGTTTCTGAGGGAGTTGCGGTTATATTCATCTACTTGGTCTGTGGAGGATTCTTTCTCAGCTTTCCGTCGTCTCCACTCCTCATCGAAATAGCTCAGATTGTCCCATTTATCCCTTGACCGTAGCTTAAGGGTAAAGTGCCAGTCGTGAGTACCCTGGGTCTTAGCGCGGTTATCTGTCAAAATACCCGCAAAATCCTCCAGACGCTTGATTGCTTCTCGAATTTGCGGTGTAGTTAACTTTCCAGGTTGTGAGTCTTTGGCAGTAAGTTCTTCCAGAATCCTCAGTTTCGTGCGAACTACCAGCTGGTTATCCCCTTGCCAATTATAGTCTATGTCCAGGTGCTCCGCGTCCTCAATGTCATGGTTAACATAATCCAGCAACGCTGCTAATAACCGCCTCATCCGCCCTTGAATCTTCTCCCCGTAGGAAATTTGCCCCATAGCTTTACTTCTAACCCCCAATTTCAGGAAACAAGTTTGAGGATACCCAAAGTATACCAAAACTTGGTCCCCTTTCCTGTAAACTGCTATCCCTTATTTTACTATACTTCCAGGCGCTCCACAACCCTATTTGCTTTTAGAGACACCCCTCAATTTACCTTGGTGTTGTAACGATAACAGGAAAGGAGTGTATAAAGTCTCTAAGAAATGGTAACAAATAAAATAATCGAACAAAAAAATGCTACCCTCGAAGCTGCCCGAAAGGGTATCGCCCAAGTAGAACCCCAGTCTCCTTCTGACTTACCCGGTAATAAAGAGAAGGAAAAAACCATGACGGACTCTAACTTTGAAAGATTGGAACAATTAATTGTCAAGCTAAAGGAGGAGCTAGAAAGCAAAATAGACAAGCTAGAAGATAACCTAGGAAAGGAAATTAAAGAACTAAACAAGAAAGTTGTAGATTTAGACAAGAAAGTTGTAGATTTAGACAAAAAAGTTGTAGATTTAGACAAAAAAGTTGATGTGGGTTTTAAGGAAGTAGAAGGTTTGCAAAAACGACTTGAACTTCCAGAGAAAATAAGTTTGATTATCGTGACAACTCTGAGTGTCAGTTTTTTAGGTGGTCTTGCTAAATTTCTGTTCTTTAACAATTAAACCAACTCCGTGTCAGCTCAAGAGGAGCGTCCTTCTCCTCCTAAAATGCAAACTCTGTCTTAATAATACTTTGCCTTTTAATTATATCACACACTAAGATATATAATATGATAGTGTATAGTAAAATAGGAAAATACAGAAATGGCTACCAGCGAAGCTGCCCCAAAGGCTATCACCCAAGTAGAGACTCAGTCTCCCCCTGACTTACCCCAAACAAAAGAGAAAGAGAAAACCATGATAGATTCTAACTTTGAAAGATTAGAACAATTAATTCTCAACCTAACCAATGACATTGGCAATATACAGAATGACATTAAGGACTTAGACAAGAAAGTTGAGGTAGGTTTTGCCAAGGTAGAAGGAGAGATAAAGCGCATTGACGAAAAAATAGATGGTCGAGACAAAAGACTTGAAAATGCAGAGAAGATAAGTTACACTACCTTGACAGCTCTACTTCTTGCTGTCTTCGGTGGTATTGCTAAATTTATTTTTAGCAACTAAATATGAATCTTTACAGCTTTTAATAAGGGCTGAAGTGCATGACGTAGTAAAGGAGTCCAGAAAAATGCCCATACCTAAAGCTCTAGCTAAAGAATTAGAATTACCAGTTACTTGTACTCACACAGGTGAGCTGGTAAGCTTACGGGACTTTGTGAGAGACAAAGACAAAAAGTCTCATTTATCCCTATCAAGCTTAGAGCTTTCCCAGCAGGCAAAGATTACAGCAGAGCGCCTCAAAAGGATCGGGAGTTATCGACAAAGAAAGGGCGATCGCCGAAGTAGAAGCTCTGTCTCCCCTGGGACAGCTTTTAATTGAGTCCCAACAGTACGTCATAGAGACACTTATAGAGGAAGCAGAAAAAGGTCGTTTTAAGCAGTTCATTAACAATACTAATGACTCAGACTCGTAATCGCACGATTGAAATCAGTTTGGTAGTGTTGAGGAAACCACCAAACTACCTTTTAACTACCGCAAAGCTCAGGGTTTTACTCTCTCTTACTATCAAGATAAATTAGCCCGCTGTTGGTATGTCGCTTCAGCAACAAAGAATTCTGGAGTAGTTTATATAACTGGTTCCGGACACGGTTGGGACGATGCTTTTACAGGGGATAGGGGAATGCCTTTTTTCAGCAGTTACCAGTTACCAGTCCGTAGTCCGTAGGGTGGGCATTGCCCACCTTCCCAGTAACATTGCCATGCCTTATTATTAGTGGCTCCCCAAAGCGACCCCAAAAACAAGGATTAAAAACAGCCAAATCCCTTTGATTGTAAGTCTTTTAGGTATCTGGATCCTGATTTAAGATTCGGTCGAGTTAAATGTTCTTCAAAGGGTCTGAGCCCCCCACCAAATTAACGATAACTGAATACTAAAAACTGTCAACTGATTGTTAATTGTTTCCCCCTCCCGGGAGGGGGTAGGGGGTGGGTTGCCTGGTCACTAGTCACTGATTGAGAGTAGGGGATTAGAGCCAGGAAGAGTCTCAAGGCAAAATAATTCACTTGCTATCTTGCCATACCGCCAGCATTAAATCATCCCAGCGATCGCCAAGGAAAATTGTGTAGATGATATTGGCAATATAAAGAATGACATTAAGGATTTAGACAAGAAAGTTGATGTTGATTTTGCGCGTTTTGCGGAGGTCAAAGGAGAGATAAAACTCATGAACGAAAAAATTCAGAGTTTTTTAGTAAAGCTAGCGTCACAGCTATATTCATCGGTTTTGTCGGTGGTATGGCTAAAATTCTGTTCTTTACCAATTAAAACCCCAAACCCTACCCCAATAGGTCACAATAGAAACAGTTAGACCTACTCAGACTGTAATGACCAATATACTGTGTTCCTTAACAGCCATCTTACTGGCTATCTGTCTTTGGGGCTGCAACCCAAGCAACTTCGTCTCCTCAGAGAATCAAGTACCCCAAATAGTACAAGCGATTCTCAGCGACCCGAAAACCTTTAACGCTGTCCTCTCCCAAGAGTCCCCCAATATTTTCGGTCTCACTTACGAAGGTTTAATTACGGAGAATCCTATCACAGGGAAAAAAGAACCAGCTCTAGCAGAATCTTGGGAAGTATCCCCAGATAAACTGAAGATTGTCTTTAACCTGCGACCCGGTCTGCAATGGTCAAACGGTCATCCCTTAACCGCAGAGGATGTCATCTTCAGCTATAATGAACTGTATCTCAATGAAGATATCCCCTCCAACCAGAGAGATAGTCTGAGAGTAGGACAAAGTCGTTCTCTCCCCACAGTCCGCAAACTGGGGGACTTACAAGTGGAGTTTACCATTCCCGAACCCTTCGCTCCTTTTCTCAGTAGTACAGGACTACCTATCTTACCAGCTCATGTTTTGCGGGAGTCGGTACAGAAAGAAGACCCTGACGGAGACCCCCTCTTTCTCTCCAAATGGGGAATAGATACCCCCCCAGAAGAAATTATCGTCAACGGTCCTTATGAAGTAGAAAGTTATAGCACCAGTCAGCGGATTATCTTTCGTCGGAACCCTTATTACTGGAAAAAAAGCGTTACAGGGGAGCAACTACCCCATATCCAGCGAATCGTCTGGGAAATTGTGGAATCCACCGATACCGCATTCTTGCAATTTCGTTCCGGGAGTTTGGACTCTATCGGTGTCAGGCCGGAGTATTTTTCCCTCCTGAAACGGGAGGAAAAACGGGGTAAATTCACTATTTATAATGGTGGTCCTGCTTACGGAACCACTTTTATTTCCTTCAATCTCAACACAGGGATAAGAGAGGGGAAACCTTTAGTAGACCCGATTAAATCTCGCTGGTTCAATAATGTCAAATTCAGACAAGCAGTTGCTTATGGCATTGACAGACAACGGATGATCAATAATATCTATCGGGGACTGGGAGCACCCCAAAACTCCTCCATTTCTGTTCAGTCTCCCTATTATTATCAGGGATTAAAAGGCTATGATTACAATACAGAAAAAGCGAAACAATTATTGCTAGAAGAGGGTTTTACCTACAACGAGGAAAATCAATTGCTGGATCCAGAAGGCAATGAAGTACGCTTTAGCTTAATTACCAACGCAGGGAATAAAATCCGGGAAGCAATGGGTTCTCAGATTCAGCAAGATTTAGCTAAAATAGGAATCAAAGTAGATTTCCAGCCCATTGCTTTTAACACCCTTGTAGATAAGCTGAGTAACTCCTTAGACTGGGAATGTCATCTCATTGGTTTAACTGGGGGAAACGAACCAAATGGTGGGGCTAATATTTGGTTTCCCGATGGTAATTTGCATATGTTCAATCAGAAACCTCAACCGGGAAGCACACCCATAGAAGGTCGTCAGGTAGCAGAATGGGAAGAGAAAATCGGTCAGCTCTATATCGACGCCGCCCGGGAATTAGATGAGGAGAAGCGGAAAGAGATTTATGCCGAAACTCAACGTTTGACGAAGGAATATTTACCCTTTATCTATTTGGTGAATCAATTATCCCTCAGTGCAGTGCGCGATCGCATTCAGGGAATTCAATATTCTCCTCTCGGTGGCCCTTTCTGGAATGTAGAACAACTGAGCATTACTGATTTTTAGCGCCCTTAACCTGAATTGCGAATTACTTTATAAAACCCCGACCGGGTTTCAATATTATAGCAGCAACTGTAGGTTGGGCCGACAGTTGCCTGTTGAGGAACGAAACCCAACAGCGCAAACCCATGTTGGGTAACGCTTGCGCTCTATCCAACCTACGATATCACTGATATAGTTACAATATGACCCAATTGCCAAAAACCCATGTCAAGTATTATGTCAGCCCTCTCCTATCTTTTCAATTCTTTTGGGTGTCCTCTCACTTTCTGGTTCCGTCCTCAACCCCCTAGCAAACCAGACTACAGCAGCATTTATAGCTCACCCAACTATGAAGTGAAGAAGTGTGGTGAGTGCGACCAGGGTACCTATATTGAAATCTACATTCCCCAGAACCCCTATTATGGGGAGAACGGCAAACCCAAGGCGGTTATTTACCTCCATGGTTTCTATTTGGGGCCATCGCAAATTTACGGCACTCATCTCCACCATCTAGTTAAACAAGGCTACTATGTCTTTTATCCCAACTTTCAGGACCGGTTCTACCAAATTATTGATTCCCCCTGGGAAACCTTTGAAAAGTTAGTAGAAGCTACCTTGGAACTGGATATGAACCCCCAGAATGACTGGCTCAAAGCTGCCCTGGAAAGTACCAAAGGAGCTTACCAACAGGTAGGCTTTACCAGCACAACTCCTGTTGACACTTACCTGTTTGGTCATTCTTTGGGAGGACTGTTTGCCCTCAGTTGGACTTATTTTGCCAAGAGAGAAATCCCCCCACTCCCTCATAATATGTTACCCCAGCAAATTGTGGTCGCCGACCCAGTACCCAGTACAGGGATGAACTTTTCCGATCCTCTCGGGGAAATCATTGCCCAATTCACCAATGTGGTGGATGTAAAAAAAACAGGAGTAGATTTGACCATGCCAGTTGCTATTCTCCATGGCAATGAAGACGCCATTGTACCAAAGGATGTGTGGAAAGAGGTTTTTCCTTATATCAAAACAGAGAACAAGAAGATGTACTTGTCCTTTACCGATAGCACCGGTTATCCGGAGATGTATGCCAACCACGAGCAAGCAACGGTAGACACCAGCTTTTTCCCTCCTTTACTCTCCCTCACAGTTCTGGATGGCATAGGAACGGAAGATAATCTCAATTGGCGGTATATTTGGTATGCTTTGGATCGGGTTATTCGGAATGGAGAACAGGCAGATGAACTTTCCTTTGATATGGGGCGTTGGTCTAATGGTCAAGAGGTTCATCCCATCCAGGTTTTTTTGCCTCCTGTTCTCAGTCGGGACAATTTTCGTCATCCCAACCATAGGGGTGCATAGCGCAGACCAAGAAATTGTCCCCATAGACTTCACCATGATAGTGACAGCAGTCCACACAAGCAGGATGGTCTCGTAAGGTTGGTTCTGACTTAAAAGTACTCCCGTACTCCTCGGGAGAACCTAACTTTTCAGTTACCAGTGACCAGTAATCACGTACCATGGTAGCAGCTCAACCTTGGGTTTGAGGCCCCCACCAAATAAGTGGTGGCAAGCCACTTATTGGTGGAAGGCGTTGGTGCGGGACCAAAGCCCGCACCATACGCCTGGTAACTGTCATGGTACAAGGTCACTGTTTTACCCTCTTCTGTCACTCTCCGAGTTCAATTAGCAAGAAATAAGCCAGATTAGCCAGAAAGAGAAAAAGGTTTCAATTTATTGATAGCAGCAATCAAATCATGGAATCCCAGCAACAAAGAGGAATTAGGAAAAACATCTAATGGAAAAAAAAACTGACTCAGA